>NZ_FUYH01000066.1 GCF_900167605.1 Caloramator quimbayensis
TATGGTCGTTGCAGTTTTGAACTTCTTAAGCAAAAGGTATTATTACTTAATTTCAACTAACTTTGGAAAAAACCGAATTTTTATTGACAATAACAGCACTTTGCAATCGTCTTAAAAAACCACAATCTGAAGAAAATACGTTTCCATGACCTTCGACACAGTTGCGCCAGCTTATTATACGCCAACGGAGTCAGCCTGAAAGAGATTCAGGAATGGTTGGGGCACAGCGATATTTCTACAACATCGAATATCTACACCCACCTGGATTTCAGTTCGAAGGTTGCTTCGGCCAATGCAATTATCGACGTATATCCCACTTAAGCGGGAGGAACGCCAATGCGGCAAGGAGGCGAAAGGCAAGTATGAATGCACCTCAAGAAAAGAAAAAAGCTCTCAAATCTGCCTGCCAGCGTTTTTAAGAGCTATTGGTTTCTATGGTGCCGAAGGCCGGACTCGAACCGGCATGGGGAGTACCCAACGGTTTTTGAGACCGCCGCGTCTGCCAATTCCGCCACTTCGGCAAGTTTATTTTAATTTTCCTCTCCCTGACCCACCTTTAGAATTAGGAGGGACATTTAGAAGGGATATTAAAACCAAAACAATTATTTTGTTTTCAAGAACCCCGTATTATCAGGGTTTGCACACACCGAAGGGTGAAAGCACGAAGTAGATTTTGAGACCGGCGCGTCTGCCAGTTCCACCACTTCGGCAAGAACAATAATATATTATCACAATAATTAAATTACGTCAATATAGTGGAAAAGACTTCTATAAAAAGAAGTCTATTTTGATTCCTTATCTTTAATTCTCGATGGTTTTGCCTTTGGTCTTCCGATTACAGGTTTGTTTTTTTCAGCCTTATTTATTCTTGCAATCTCCATGTATGAAAGAAACGTTAAGGATACAAGTAAAACTTGTATATATGAAATCCATTGCTGTGATGCATATTGCTTTGAGAATAACAATGGAAGTATGAATAAAATTATGAGTATTGCAAGAAAATAATTTTTATTAATTTTATATTTCACTAAAATAGTAGCTCTTATATAATAAAATATAACTAAAGATATTGCAGTTAAAGCGAATATAATAAGAAACTGCTTCCAAAACATATTTACACCTCCTCCCTATTTAAGGTTTTGTAAAAGCTTTTAGTTAAACTTTTACCTTAACCCCTTGATTTGATTAAATTTTATATAATAACTTGCACCCCCTCCCTATTTTGAGGT
>NZ_FUYH01000065.1 GCF_900167605.1 Caloramator quimbayensis
TGAAAAGGAATTTGAGGTAGGCAGAATAAAAACTGCAATAACAGACAAGTATGGGAAGGCAGAGTTTGAAACTAATCTTTATTCAACATCGCCAGTTTATTCAGGTGAAGAAGTAATTGTAAAAGCAACAGCTGACAAAGTGATAATAATGAATAAGGAATTTAAAACAATAGTAACTCATGAAAGAATTTATGATAAGTATAAAGAGTCGATGAAGTGGTATCCTTACCTTGAAGCTCTATCAAGAAGGCCTAAAGCAATAAAATATACAAAATTTTTTAACGAGTTACCTGATGTTTGGAAGGATTATATAGATAGCCAAGATTATGAAGGTAAAAAACGAAGTATTAAAGCACTTATGAAAATGATAGAAGGAGATGAACAATTAGGAATAAAAAATGCAAAAAAGGCTATAGAAGAAACATTAAATAATGGGGTTAAAGACATAGACAGTATTATTGCAACTTACTATCGAATTAAGAATGTGGGAAATGTTGCAATAAATGAAATAAATCTTAATGACAATATCCCAGACATTAAAGAATATCGAGCAGACATCGACATATATGATAGCCTGTACAAAAGGCAGGTGTCTGCAATATGAACGAAGAAATAGTAAATAACATAAGAAATTACTGCAAAGAGCTTAAACTTGGGACAAATATTGTTAGAAGTATAGGAACTATACAAGCTGAAAGTCATGAAGAATTTCTTGCTAAAGTGCTTGAAATAGAAATAAAGCATAGAGAAACTACAAGAAAAAATAGATATCTTAAACAGGCAGGATTCGATGTCATTAAGACCTTTGAAAACTACAAATTTGAGCATATTGAAATACCGATTAGTCTAACAATAGATGCACTTAAAAGTGCAGAATTTGTGAATAAGAAAGAGAATTTAATACTATATGGACCAGTAGGCACAGGTAAGACACATCTTGCAGTAGCGGTTGGAGTTGCTGCTTGTATGAACAATATGAAGGTTAAGTTCTTTAGAACAGCTGCACTTGTTAACGAACTAATAGATGCAAAAAATAATGGTACATTGAAAAAATTATTAAAACAGATAGACCAGGTAGACCTATTGATATGCGATGAATGGGGATACATTCCAATTGACATTGAAGGGGCTAAACTATTATACCAGGTTATAGCAGGATGCTATGAGAAAAAAAGCATAATATTAACTACAAACCTTGAATTCAGTAAATGGAACAGTATTTTTTTCGATGAAAAGCTAACAAACGCTATACTTGATAGGA
Source organism: Caloramator quimbayensis (assembly GCF_900167605.1). Lineage (GTDB taxonomy): Bacteria > Bacillota > Clostridia > Clostridiales > Caloramatoraceae > Caloramator_B > Caloramator_B quimbayensis. Next base: position 1,262 of record NZ_FUYH01000065.1, read on the forward strand.
TGGTCCATCACAGTCATTTACTAATATTTGACGGCCCCAGCTGGAGGCTCCAAAATTCATTAATGAAATACAATTAATTTACAATTATGGTAATGCGGATGTTGCAAAGATTTTTTTCAAAAGTTTGTATTTAATTATTGCAAAACACA
>NZ_FUYH01000064.1 GCF_900167605.1 Caloramator quimbayensis
GCATGTAAACTAACGAACCGCCGTATACCAGACCGGTACGTACGGTGGTGTGAGAGGACGCTGAATAAAATAATTATTCAGCTCCTACTCGATTAAATTTTACTAAATTGAATTAATACTTTGGAGGTATATCATGAAAAAAATCAGTATTTTTGAGATAGTAAAAGCATCTTTAAATATGAAAGGAAAAGATAAAGCAACATTACTTGGGATAGGTCCTATGTCAAAAACACTTATTAAGGCATCAATGATATTAGCAAAAGAAAAGGATTTTCCACTAATGTTTATTGCAAGTAGGAATCAGGTTGATTTAAAGGAATTAGGTGGAGGATATGTTTGTAATTGGGATCAAAAAAGTTTTGCTTCAGATATAAAAAAAATAGCTGAAGAGGTTGGGTTTAATGGATTGTATTTTTTATGTAGAGATCATGGTGGACCATGGCAGAGGGATAACGAGAGAAATGCTCATTTGCCAGAAAATGAAGCAATGGAATTAGGTAAAAAGTCTTATTTAGAAGATTTAATAAATGGATTTGACTTATTGCATATAGATCCAACAAAGGATCCTTATATTGTAGGTAAGACAGTTCCTATGGAAATTGTACTTAAGAGAACTATAGAATTAATTGAATATGTTGAAAGAGAAAGAAAAGAAAGAAATCTTCCACCTATAAGTTATGAAGTGGGCACAGAAGAGACTAATGGAGGATTGACTTCGGAAGAAGCTTATGAAACTTTTATCAAAACATTAATTGAAGAATTAGATAAAAGGAATTTACCAAAGCCATCATTTATAGTTGGACAGACTGGTACATTAACAAGATTAACCGAAAATGTAGGTAATTTTAATACTAAAAATTCTAAAAAACTTGCTGATATAGCTAAAAAATATAGTGTAGGACTAAAGGAACATAACGGAGATTATCTTGACGAGGCAATATTATTAGAGCATCCTGCACTTGGAATAACAGCTATGAATGTAGCTCCTGAATTTGGATCCGTAGAAACACAGGCATATTTAAAACTAATAGAAGTAGAAAATAATTTGTATGAACATGGCATTATTTCAAAAAAATCAAATCTTGAAAAAGTTATTAAAGAGGAAGCAGTAAAGAGTTTAAGATGGAAAAAGTGGATGGTTGGAGATAAGGTAAATCTTAGCATAGAAGAAGTGTTAAGTGATAAGGATTTAACTGATCTCATTACAGAGATAAGTGGTCATTATACATTTAATAATGAGAGAGTAAAATGTGAAATACAGCTTATGTTTGATAATCTAAATAAAGCAGGAGTTGATGGAGAAAAATATGTTATTAATAAGATAAAAGATTCTATAGATAAATATATAAAATATTTTAATTTAGAAGGATTTACAACAAAGGTTTTAAGTAATGTTTAATTTATTAACTGTATATTTTAATTAAATCTTATCGGCATAGATATTATGTATTAATATTTCAGAGATTTCGCACTTGAAAATTTTTAGGGCGATAAGCCCGTTGATTTATAATGGTTAAGAAATAGTAAGTAGAAATTAGGTATTTTCCGATT
>NZ_FUYH01000060.1 GCF_900167605.1 Caloramator quimbayensis
ATCTCATCTTTGACAGTTGCGAGAAGCAAAAAGCCTGTAGAACCGTTGATTATCAAGGGCTCTCAGGCTTTTGTATTTTTAAAAAAAGTGAGTAATGTTTTTTATTTTTTCGTGTCTTTAAAAATTTTTTTCATTTGTTTCATATTAATTATTTGATAATCCGTTCTAAAGCCAAATTTATCATGTAAATCATCTGTAAAATCAGTCCTTGTATAGATTGGAATATAGCCCTCATTCTTAATTTCATAAAAATTCATTTCTCTAAGGCCTGATATAATATCACTACACGTATATTTTTCTGAAAGTTTTTTTTCTAATAACCTATATATCATCAAGGAAATGAAACAAGTTGTAAAATGTGCTTTTATTCTATCATCTCTTCTTAAATATACTGGTCTTGCTTTAAACTCTGATTTCATAATACGGAAGGATTCTTCTATTTCCCAACGTCTTCTATTAATTTTTATAATTGCGGCAGCATCATCACTTATATTTGTACATACTGCATAAAAACCATCATACATTGCTTCTTGTGCTATTAAATCAGCATTAATGCTGTATAATTCTTTTTCGGCTACTTCACCGTCAGGTGTACAGTGAGTCTTTGAAATAAAGCGTTTATAATCATTAACATTACATTTCTTCAATTTTGTAGGATTAGTATCAATAACCTCTTGAGCTCTTTCTATTTGGTTACCTCTTATAGTTCTTTGATAGTTTCTATATTTTAAAGAAAATGTCACAATAAGTTTTTGTTCAAGCCCATCTTCTTTTATCCAACGTTCCTTATAAAAAATTTTATTAAAATCTGCTTCTTCATCAATTTCGTTTAAATTATATGCTTTGTCTGAATCGCTAAGATGCCATCCTTTCGTATCTAATGCCCATTCTTTTAAATGCGATTTTAATTTTTTAATAGATTGTGTAGTAATAAAAGCTCTATTCTGTATGTTATTAAACTTTCTATTAGCTGTAGATGCAAGCCCTGCATCTGTACAAATGATAAACTTCGAAAGTCCAAATTCGGATATAATTTTTTGCTCTAAAGGTTTTAAAGTGACTTGCTCATTAGTATTACCTTTGTTTATACAAAACGCAAGGGGAACACCATCTCCATCCATGAAAAGTCCCATTTGAACAATTGGATTAGGTCTATGTTCTTTTGATACTCCATACTGTTTTAATCCTTCTTCTTGTTCAATTTCAAAGAAATAGTTGGTGCAGTCATAATAGAGGACTCCTTTATTACGATTACAAACTTTAAGACTATTCTTATATAATTCTGACTGAATAAAATCTATTTCTTCTGAAATCACTTCTAAAGCTCTATAAATATGTTGAAGTTCAAAATCAGGCTGCTCAATAAATTTTTTTGATAGCTCATATGTAGCAAGCTTAGATGATGGATAAATAATTCTTGCATAAATTAATCTTGATAGTATTGAATTTAGATTAAAATTAAATTTATGTCTATCTGAAATATTTTTACAGATATTTTGCAGCCCAAGCTCGTTATATATTTTTTGTAAAAACAAGTAACCACCATTAAAAGTATGCTGTTCGTCCTTGGCAATTTGTTTAACAGGTGAGTATTTTACTAATATTTCTCTTTTCTCTTCTTTTTCTTTCTTGTTTAATTCTTCAATATATTTTTTTGCCCATTCTACAGGATCTTGTCCATTTAGCTTTTTCAAAAGTTCATCGTAAGTTCCAAGTTTTTCAACTACTTTTGAAGTACGCTTACCTTTTTCATAAACAGATTTAACTATATATAAGGATGCTGCATTTTTTGATTTAACAATTTGTAATCTCATTTTTTCACATCTTTTCATAGATTTATATCTATATTATAACACATTGTTACACATTGTGCACTATGAAAATTTAAAATTTGACAAAAAAATAAGCCTGTATCAAGGCTTTAAGGCACTTTTTTTGTATTGCAACTGTCAAAGACCCG
>NZ_FUYH01000059.1 GCF_900167605.1 Caloramator quimbayensis
AGCTGGTGGAATACCATTTCTTCAATATGATACAATAAAATGCAATTTCAGTAAAAATAAAAATTCTACTGGAATTTTGCTGCGAAATCTCTGATCATATAAAATAACTATTGAACTTTTTAAAAAAAGATAATATAATATAGTAAAAGATATCAGAGTAATTTAATATGAATTAAATACTATGATCAGGGAAAGTAAATTATATGGAGCATACAGAGAGAAACCCCGCGGCTGAGAGGGTTTTATGCAGAAGTATGGTTGAAGTGCCCCTGTGAGTTTTAGACCGAATACAGTAGGTTGTTACGGGTTCTCCCGTTATAGGGATATGACATGATTGTGTCAGATAAAAGAGTTGGGCTTATGCTCAAACAGAGTGGAACCGCGGAATTAACCTTCTGCCTCTGTATTCAGAGGCAGAAGGTTTTTTATTTTTACTGCAGTAATTAAATTTAAAAATTAGTTAAGGAGTTGATAGTATGATATATAATAAAATTTTTGAAACAATAGGAGATACACCAATAATAAGACTTCAAAATTTATTAAGCAATGAAATGGCGCAGGTTTATGTAAAACTTGAGTATTTTAATCCTGGAGGAAGCATAAAGGATAGAATTGCATTATCGATGATAGAAGATGCTGAGAAAAAAGGTCTTTTAAAATCAGGAGGTACAATAATTGAACCTACAAGCGGAAATACAGGTATAGGTATAGCTATGATAGGTGCTTCAAAGGGATATAGAGTAATAATTGTTATGCCTGAAACCATGAGCATAGAAAGGAGAAAACTCATTAAAGCCTTTGGGGCAGAAATTATTCTTACTGAAGGTTCTAAAGGAATGAGAGGAGCTGTTGAAATGGCAGAAAAACTTTCTGCTGAAAATGGTTATTTTATGCCTCTGCAGTTTAATAATAAATCAAATCCTTTAGCGCATATGGAAACAACAGCAAAAGAAATATTAAAACAAACTGAAGGAAAGCTCGATATGTTTGTATGCGGTGTTGGTACGGGGGGTACTATTACTGGTGTTGGGAGAGTTCTTAAAAGAGAAATTCCAAATATAAAAATAGTTGCAGTTGAGCCTAAGGATTCACCAGTACTTTCTGGCGGAAAAGCTGGTCCTCATAAAATACAAGGAATAGGAGCAGGATTTATTCCGGAAATACTTGATATGTATATAATCGATGAGATAGTTACAGTGTCAAATGAAGAAGCGATTGAAACAGCAAGAAAAGCTGCTAAGCTTGAAGGACTTCTTCTTGGAATTTCTTCCGGAGCTGCAATTTGTGCAGCGATTAAAAAAGCAAAGGATATAGGAAAGGACAAGAAAGTTTTGACAATTGCCCCGGATACAGGTGAAAGATATTTGTCAACAGAATTATTTAATTTGGAGTGATGTTTATGTTAAGGACTATAATTCAGGAAGCAAAAAATATAATGAGAAATGATCCGGCTGCAAAATCAATTCTTGAGGTTATTCTTTGCTACCCGGGACTTAAGGCTATAATATTTTATAAAATATCTCATAAATTATATTTAAAAAAGAAATTTGTACTTGCAAGAATCATATCTCAAATAGGCAGAAAGGTTACTGGTATTGAAATTCATCCTGGTGCAAAGATAGGCAAAAACCTATTTATAGACCATGGAATGGGCGTTGTAATTGGCGAAACAGCGGAAATAGGAGATAACGTTACAATTTATCATGGGGTAACATTAGGGGGTACAGGAAAAGATAAGGGGAAAAGACATCCTACAGTAGAGGACAATGTTATAATCGGAGCAGGAGCAAAGGTGCTCGGACCGATTAGAATTGGGAAAAATGTTAAAATAGGTGCAAATGCTGTTGTATTAAAGGACGTACCTTCAAACGTAACAGTATGTGGAATCCCTGCAAAAATTGTTAGCCCTAAAATAAATAATGTACTTTATATATACTCTGATATGGTTATATAATGAATCGAGTAGGAGCTGAATAATTATTTTATTCAGCGTCCTCTCACACCACCGTACGTACCGGTCTGGTATACGGCGGTTCGTTAGTTTACATGCA
>NZ_FUYH01000058.1 GCF_900167605.1 Caloramator quimbayensis
GATTTAGACCAGCTTTTCACGTTTGACCATGATCCGTTAGAATAACGCTGCAAAGTAGATGTGAGATAAATGTTTTTTCCGGCCGGTGTTTTTTGCACATACCCATACACAGTGGCCGTTCCGCTTGATGAAATAGTGAGCGAGGTGCTTGCCTGGTTGATGTAAACATACTGAATGGACACTTCAGAATCCTGCTTTGCGCTAGTTTCTTCTGCAGCCAATGCTGTCGATGTTAATACAGACAAAATAAGCAGGATACTTAATGCAAAAGATAAAAACCTCTTTTTGATCATTGAAAAACCTCCTTTGATTTTTGTTCTCATTAAATAAAACAAATCAAAAGAGGCTTTTGTGACAGGAAATAAAAAATTTTTTAGAAAAATTTTCTGAACTTTATGGACTTAAGTCCGTGTCTGTAATTTCAACGCTTTCCGCAATCTTAAACACGATGTCTCTATCCAGTGTTGATGACACCATATACATATACTTATCATCGTACCAGAGCAGGCTTTGAACGCCCTGATTGGAATAATACTTGGCCGGTAAACCTTTGAACTCAAGTTCTTCCAGTTTTACACCTTCTGTATTTATGTTGATTGAGACGTTTTCAAGGCACTGTTGGCTGTAGGATATAAAATCATTTTCCTTTTCATATTCCAGCAGAACAAGGCCGTCAGTGTTTTTATTGACCAGTTTAAAGCCTTCCGGTATATAGGCCGGTTCATATATGGCAAATCCATCGGCCGCATCCTGAGATGACCGGCTTTCATTAAAGAATATATGAGTGAATTTTTCATACACCTCGGTTATGAATTCAAATACCGCGGCGCGCACAGCCGATACGCTCATTGCGGACGCAAACAGGATAATAATTGCAGCAACAAAAGCGACCGCACGCCTGCGCAAAAATACAACTCCGCGGGCCGGGCTTCCCGTTTTGCTGCGGCGTATAAGCTTTCTCATCCTCCGCTCAAACCTTTTTGAGAACTCATACTCTATTTCATCGTCTGTAGGCAGGGTTTCTATCTCATATATGTCCGCTTGAATAACGGCTTCTTTAAGCATGTCTTCCGTAAAACTAATTGACATCGGCGCTTTCCTCCCTTCCAAGAATTTCCTTAAGCCTGCGTTTTGCGCGCTCAAGCCGCTTCCTGACCACCGCCTCAGATATATCCAACATCTTTGCTATTTCTTCATTTGAAAACTCTTGAACATATTTCAGTGTCAGCACATCTTTATATATAACAGGCAACTTCAATACCGCCCTTGCAAGATGATCCAAATCCTCCGCAACGCTTATTGGTTCGGTCGTTATACAGTATTCCACATCCTCAAGGGGAATTGTTGTGCGCCTTTTTCTTTGGTTATATAAATTGATGGCGGTGTTTCTAACCATAGTAACAATGTAGCTCTTAGTTTTGTGACAGGAAATTTCCCCCACTTTATCGAAATTCTCAAGAATTTTCAAAAACGTCTGATGTACAGCGTCCTCGGCGAGCCGTTCATCATTTAGGATGCGGTTGGCGACATAGAACATAAGCTTCCTGTATGTAACATAAAGCAATTCAAATTTATTTTTATCCTCTTCGCCGTCAAGCATCGCCAGATATATTGGAAGCATTTTGTCACCTCCCGCATTTTCATGCTCTGTTTTGTTTCCTCTCTCTTTGTGACTTAAGTCTGCCATCAATGGGTTTTTGGGCGTCTCTCGGTATTGCCCATACACGGCTGAAACGCACAGCGCCGTCTATTCTGTTTTCCGCACACAGCTTTTGTATGCGCCTGACGGAAATGCCCCACTTTTTTGAAGCTTCATTTACAGACATGTAATCAGTTACCATACATTCACCCAAACATACAATTATTAGCAATTCATATTATATACGTCTAAACGAATAATATCAAGTTTCATAAAGCTTTAAGGCATCCTAACCTTATTTCAGTATTATTGCAACAGACATAATGCCGGTACCCTTATAAATATATGTTAAATGCAAAAACCTGCCGCGAAAAAAGTAAGCGTCAAAAAATTTCCGTATTCATTCCTCATTTATCCTTTGATAAAATAAATCCAGTAGATTAAGCTGCAAAGCCTTCTACTGGATATTTTAATTT
>NZ_FUYH01000057.1 GCF_900167605.1 Caloramator quimbayensis
GAGTTCTACAAGTGCCGCAATCACTTGTTTGAACTCTTTTATTTTTTGCTCCATCTTCATTTCTTCACCTCCTTCCTTACAATTATGTTATACTACTTGTAGTAGATGCTGTCAATACTTATTTTAGATATTTTGTTAAAATTTTAATACAAAAAGAAAAACTCCCGGCACGCTGGACAACTCCGGGAGGATTTGTTGAGGAAAGGGATGTAGAAGAGGAAAGAATATAATAAAAAATAGCATGAAACCTTAACTCTTTATAATATAATCTCAGGGTTTCATGCTAAATTTCTTTTTTAATTTTTGTTTACTTATCTCAAAAACAGCATCCATCGGTGACAAAACTTCGATATTATGCAAATCCAGCAGTTTATCTTTAATTCCCGTAATATGTGTATCATTAGAAACTAAAATATATATTTTGCTATCTATTGCTAAATTTATAAACTTATTATCAGCTTCATCTTCTTCTATTATATTAACCTTAGAATATACATTTACTAATCTCGAGTTATAATTTAATATTTTTGCCAATCGATTTGATATGTAATATGCATTGTTTAGTTCCCGATTGTAATCTTTAATTCTTCCACTCCTAATTGCTTCAACAAATATTTTATATGGAGCATAGATATACTCTGTTATTGCTTCTTGAGATACAACAAGCTTAGCATCTCCAGCTTGTATATAGTCCACTAATTGCCTTTCAGGACCACTCTTTTGAATCATGCCTTTAATTAGAGTACAGGCATCCAATATTAACTCCATATTTACCTCTTGCTAAAATTAAAATTATTTGTCGATAATATGTCGTCTAATTCATCATCAGTAAAGCCAAAGTTATCAGAATAATTACTTTTAGATTCTAACGAAATATTAAATTCATGCTTCTGCTGAAAATTTGCTGTAGTCTTACAGGCTTTAATAAAAAAACGTGTAATACTAAGCCCTTTTTTTTCTACTACAGCGTTCTCCATATTCTTACCCTCCCCCTTTTTATATTTTTTAAGTTTAATAACCTTCTTCTTATTCAAAATTATACCCCTCCCTTATTTAGCGTCAATTTGTATATAACCAAATGTAACTAAATTGATATTGGCAAACTTAAAATTTCACTTTTATACGTAAAATAGCATAGTTTTTTAAATTTTTCTCTAAATTATTCCCTTTTTTACAATAATTCATTCTTAATAAATTATATGACTATGAATTTGTTTTATAACAATAAAACCAAATTCAAAAAATAAGAAAAAGCCCCGGCATTACACCGGGGTATCGTTATGCTATTTGTTTTAAAACTATTCTATTAAAGTAGTCTTGAAGGATGCTTTTTCGTTGCTGAAAGTCTTTTATTGCCACACAAAGACCAATATCAACCCTCTGTAGTATTTTTATATACTCAAGCTGTTTAGGAGATAAATACGGTCTTATTGATGGTACATCTCCTAATCCGTTTACTTCTTTAAACTTTTTCGCATCCATGCCAAGGACTATCCTATTTATCATATTTATTTCATTTGAAAAGTGGTAATGCTTCGGCTCTTCGTAGAGTTGCATAACTGCATCAGTAAACTCTGGAAAGTCTGCCTTAACCTCTGCAAGGGACTTTATAAAGTTTTCCATTTGGTTAAATCTTTCAATATAAGCTACTTTAAACCTTGTTGCTTTCTCTCCCGAATACCCCATAACCAAAAGTGTAAATCCATCTTTGGTCATTATATATTCTGGTTGCCTTTTGTTTTGAGAATTTTTATAACTACTCTTTATAAAATTGGACTCTCCAAAATTGGATAGTCCTCCAATTAATAAATCTGCTAAAACTTTCTCTATATCTCTTATTACATGACCATGCTGTTTCTCAAATACTTCTGCTACCTTCCTGCTACTTACAACTGGTATACCCTTTCTTTCGGTTACTCCGTAAAAATCATTTATTATATTACACATATAAACTCCTCCTTAATCATTTTATAAAAAATAAAAAAGGCATGGTCATCTAAACCACACCTTTATTGTTAAGGAGGGCAGGTTGTTATCCTGCAAGTCCGTTATAACTATTTTTCTAAGCCTTTATCTTTTAAGAATAAATTCATCTCGTGAACTGCACTCTCTAATAGTAAATCAATGTCTACAGGGGATAATTTATCACCAAATTTTTGTTTTAAATAGCTTGTTACCCATGCCTTCTTTTCAACACCCTTACCCGCACCAAAATATTGCTCTGCGGCTTGTACTGCCTTTTTTGCTAAATCGTAGTATTTTTTTATCTTCTCATCCCCAATTTTTTTATCCAAGTAATTAAAAAGTGCTCCCATAACAAAGAGCACCACTAACTGAATAAGAATTGTTAAGCCTTGCATTAATATATCTTTTAACATAATAAAACCTCCCTTAAATTATTTTTA
>NZ_FUYH01000062.1 GCF_900167605.1 Caloramator quimbayensis
TTCGATTTTTTATATTTATATCTTTCTATAATTCCCTAAAAGCATTGATAATACTGGATTTTTATACTTTAACCAACTAAAGCATACTACCTTTATCTAAAACTATTGTGGGAAAAGTGTGGGAATAAAATATGCTTAAAATGTAGTTATTTATTATGTTTATAAATTGTTTTCTGTTTTATATATAGAACTCAACTATAGTAAAAACCACCCGCTCCAAAAGCTCTCGCTTTCAGACGGTGGAGGAGGAAGATTCCTGCAAAAAGAAAAAGCCTAAGGGGGTTATAACCCTGAAATTCTATCTTCTATCTTTTCTATCTCACTCCATGGGTCATGATTTTTATGTAGTAAGTCATATTGGCAACCCATCTTAAGATCAGGATATATTAAATGGTGGGGATCAAAAAGTAAAACATAATATATATTGTCGACAAAGTATCCATACATTCTTCCAAGAGCTCTTTCTATTGTTAATTCCCAAAAACCATCTTCCTCTAATTGGGTCAAAAATTCAGGTTTATAATCTATTAAACTTAAAATATTTTTCAATTTTTCAAGATCTTTACCTAAAACCGGATGGCATCTTGTACTTCTTCCACCTTCTTTAAGTTCTTGTACAGTCATAGTTGAATAACTAGAAATTCTTTTAATAACAATCAACGACCATTCAGCATATTCCCACATATTAGAAAAACAATTATTAAAATCCTTTGTTTTTATGCATTTACATTTAAAATCCTTAAAAGAAAAAGCAACATTATTATTAACTTTAAAAGAAACATTTGCCTTTGGCAAATTGTTAAAAACTTCTTTATTTTTTGTTATTTGTGTAATAGGAAGCCGTTTATTCAATTTGGGCTCCCTCCAGTAAAGATGAATAATATTTTACTATATCCTCATCCTTAATTTCCTCAAACCCTGGCTCCGATGGTGATAAGCCTTTGCGTGCATTTATCCACGGTAACTCATGATGGGTCATTAATTCCAAGGCATCAGCTGAGTAATTTCCGAAATTCATCATTATAATATCTAAAAATTCTTTAACTTTTTTATCCATGTTAATTGTTACATCTCGCTTAGGAATGAGTTGCCAGCCATATATCTTATAAAAATCATAAAGATCCTTATTTACTGGACCATGAATCCATGCTTCAAATTTTTCGTTATATAGCTTTTCTTTGTATAAAGTTAAATACCAAGCATAAGCATAATAACAAAGCTTTTGTAATTTTTTATGCGTCATTGACTCTTTTGACAAAAAATAATTAGCCACATCAAAAATGCTAATCGTTCCTCCCATTTTAGCATCCCCCATTATCATTTCACTTAAGTATATAATATTATCTTTTTTATATATTAATTTTTTGATTTCAAGAAAATTTTTAATATTTCTTTTGTTTATTCTAAGCATAATTATAGTCCCTCCCACTATATTAATCAACAGTGATTTTTTTGTCGTTTTATGTCATATAACTATTACTATTATAATTTACTTTTTTACTACATAATTATGATTAACTATTATTATTATTACCAAAAAATTGATTTTTAGCAAAAAAAATCCTGGCACTATCTTTCGACAGCACCAGGTTAAAATCACTCGTTTTCTTTTAAAGCTTCTTCCCTTTCTCTTATCAGCTCCTTAAGCTCCTGCAG
>NZ_FUYH01000056.1 GCF_900167605.1 Caloramator quimbayensis
AAGGTTATAAAGAGAATTATGTATGGTCGTTGCAGTTTTGAACTTCTTAAGCAAAAGGTATTATTACTTAATTTCAACTAACTTTGGAAAGAACCGAATTTTTATTGACAATAACAATTTTAAATAAAGCGGATAGAAAAGACGGATGGAGGCATGAGGAACAGGGGGAGAAGGTAGGAATAGAGACGGGGAGGCACAGGATGCTGATGTTGAGATATACAAGACTGATGAAGTTTGTGCAACAATCGCAACTTTTTATGGTAATACAATAACAATTGATAAGAATGCTTCACAGACAAAGGAATAAGCATGATAGACTTTAGTGCGTTTACTTGTGAATCATACAGTTACACAAAAGTTTAATTATTTAAAGAAAAAGTTAAAAATGTATTGATAAAATTAAAATTATGTGGCATAATAGATAATAATGGGAATTTTAGGAAACTGTGATATGGGATACATTACTGGAATACACGCTTTAAACTTGAAATGCTTATTAGATACCTGTGGAGATTAGCATTCATCTGCTCTTAAATGGAAAGATATATCATTTAAAGAATCAGAGGAAACTATTTTAAAAGACTGGGGTATAGAGGCTAACCATAGTATACGAGAAGATTACATATGCAATGAGAAATATACACCAATAGTATTGGAAATGGGTGATGCTAAATCTAACTGAATCAAGGGACTCATTGTACAAAATATACTATTAATGAAGTTGCATGCATATACAAATAGAGATAATGTCAGAGGTTCAAAGGTCTAAATTAGGTAATAAAATGGAGTGGTGAGACATGGGTAGAAGTATGGAGGACAGAGTAATAAGTATTCAAACACAGGTGATAGAAGCATATAGAAGAAAACATAGCCTTTCGGCTGAAGAAATAGCCGAAGTTATAAGCAAGTATAACTTAAGCAAGTTTATACAGGATAACTATGAATTGCTTCATCTTACTGGTGTGGATGGTATCGTAGAAGAAATAGAGGTATACATAGCAGAATGTGAAGGTGGGAAATAGGTATGAGTTCTTATTTTAATCGAGAATGGCTAATGCTATATCATGGATCAACTGTAAATGTTCAATTTATAGACTTAAGTAAAGGTAAAGATTACAAAGATTTTGGAAAAGGATTCTATACAACATCATCAAAGATTCAGGCTGAGAAGTTTGCAAAATTACTGGCTAGAAGAAGAAAGACAAAAGGATATGTGAGTGAATACAAAGCAGACAAACTAATAGAAGGACTTTCATTCAAAGAGTTTAAAACAGCAGATATTGAGTGGCTTGATTTTGTAGTATTTAATAGGACACATGCAGGTAAACAGCATCCATATGACATTGTAATAGGGCCAGTTGCAGATGATGATACAAACATAGTAATTCAAGCATACATGAATGGAGTATACGGAAATCCAGATTATCCTACAGTAAAATCATACGCAATAAGTTTGCTGGAGCCAGAGAATTTAAAAAATCAAATATACATAGGTACGGATAGGGCTGTAAGCAGGCTAACTTATATTGGAGGTTATGTATTATGAGTAAGGGTAACGAACAGAAAATAGAGTTTTGCATAGAGCTTCAAATATCAGCGGTTATAAAATTGATAGTGAACAAATATGCTAAGAGCATTGAAGAAGCAACCAATATACTATATAAATCGGAAACATATAAGATTTTAATAGATAAGGAAACGGGTTTATGGGCTGAAAGTCCTTACTATGTGCTACAAAGTTTAGAGCAAGAATTATGTGGAATATCAAGAGAATATAGGTGATAACATGAAATGGAGATTAAAAGAGCAGATAGATAAAAATGGAGATACACTGGAAGAATTAGCGAATTATCTTGAGATAACATATCAAACGCTATCAAAAAAGATGAATGAGCACGTAGATTTTACCAGAACTGAAATAAAAAAGATTAAAAGCAGGTATAATCTAACAGCAGAACAGATAGAGTATATATTCTTTACTGATTAAAAAAAAGTAATTACAAATACACATTATGTAAAAAATGCAAATAGTAAGACGAATGAGAAGAAGAATATCTGGTGTCAAGAGTGGCGGAGAGGCACAGGATGGACGGAACGGACAATGGCAGGACGGATGGGGGCTTGGCTTATTTACACTGGAAAAATTGAATATATAAAACGGCTTGTCCCATATCAAGGATGTTTACATTGAACGATACCTTAGATATAAAAAGTAGAACACCCTTAACATTTACCCAAGGTAGATGTTAACGGGTGTTTATTTATAAATATACCTAAGGCTAGTTGAGAAAACATTACTTCCTTGAAAACAACGTTCTTGTATTTGAACGGAGATAATGAATCAAGGAGGAAGCATTTATGAGAAAGCACTTAGCAGTAATTTTGTTTATCATGACCATAAATTTATTAGCAGGAACGGGAACGGCAGGAATCTCAACTCCAACATCTAAAGATGAGGTACTATCTCTTATTACCATTGAACAAACAGAGCCGTTTGAACCTGTGTTTTGCAATAATTAAATACAAACTTTTGAAAAAAATCTTTGCAACATCCGCATTACCATAATTGTAAATTAATTGTATTTCATTAATGAA
>NZ_FUYH01000053.1 GCF_900167605.1 Caloramator quimbayensis
AAAAAGCACCAGTTTTATAACCAGTGCTTTTAATCATTATCGCTTTGGCTCTATTATATCATATATAATGTCAAATACCATGACATAAAATTGACATTTTTATTTTAACACTTTAATTCCAAACAACTGTATTGCATATTTTTTTAATGCTTTATTTTTTTCTCTATAGATATGTCTTTCACTAATTCCAAGTTGTTCAGCTACATACTCTAATGATTTATTATTTATAAGCCATTCTCTTAATATTTTTTCGTACTTTTCGTTATCTTTAGCAAAGTTATTTAATGTATTTTCTATACTTTCGATAGCGTTTATTGTTTCTTTAAGCTCAGTTTCTGCTCTATCTCTTCTAAAAATCTTATTTATTAATATATCTTCGGCATCTATAGAGCTACCACCTGGCATATCTTTATAGGCTATTGCTCTGCCTTCAATTTCTGCATTAAGTTTATTTATTTCATCTTCAAGATTCATTTTTGCTATAACTAAGTTGTTATAATTCCTAAGGTATTCAATTGTTTCCCTGAGATAATCCATGCTAAAGTCACCTGCCTATAAATTAGATTTATCTCCTCGTTTTGACGCATTGCAAAGAGTTGCTAAGAAAAATCCAATTATTGCTCCTATTGATAAACATAATATATGGCTTATATTAAACATACCTTGTTCTCCTCCTTAATATCCTTTCATCCTCTTCCTTGTCCTCAAACAATTTTCTATTGTAAATTCAAGAGCTTCATCTCTTCGCCTATTGTATTGCTTCAAAAGCTTTCTTTTTTGCAAATAATTATATGTCTTTAAAGCAAGTTCTGTATATTTACCACTCATATTGTTCCCTCCTTAAGCTCAACTTCTACTCTTGGATTTTCATCATAGAATTTTTCAACATCACATTTAACAACTTGGCTATCATCGTCATAAGCTATTTTGTTTAAGCTGTCCAAAATTGACTTAACAATATTATCTACATCTGGCTTTTTGACAGGTCTTATTTTCCCTTTAAGCATTTCCTCTCTTTTCTTTTTAGAAGTGCTTTTAGGAATGCTATAATAAGCTGTTATCTTTGCACTTATTTGACCGTCTATTTTATTACCACCTTGTTCTATAAAACAAGTCTTAACCCAATTTTCATACTGTATTGTTTCCTTTGGGGTATATGCTATTCCTGTTTTTGTTGACATTCTGGGCCTTGCTTTTGCTTTAGGCTCTCCTGGAATTATAAATTTAATTGATTTCAATATAATCAACTCCCAAACTTTAAAATGGAATATCGTCTGTATTCTCAACAGGGAAGAAGCCTGTCCCATCATAATTATTATTTGTATTATCCGTGTATGTTGCCTGCTCCTGATTATTATTTTTAAGTTTATCAAGAAATTGCACCATTTCAGCAACTACTTCGGTTATGTACCTATTAGTCCCGTCCTGTGCTGTATATTTTCTCGTTTGTATAGAACCTGATACAGCAACAAGCCTTCCTTTTGAAAGATTGTTTGCAGCAGTTTCAGCAAGCTTTCTCCAGCATACAATTGGAATAAAATCAACTGGTCTTTTCCCGTCTTCTCCAATATAATTTCTATCAACTGCTAAGTTAAAATGTGACACTGCTATACCTGAACTCGGCGTAAATTTAAGCTCTGGATCCTTTGTTAGTCGACCAATCAAAACAACTTTATTCACCCTTAGTCACCATCCTTGAATCTTTTGATTTTAGATCTAAAATAAATCTCTGGGCCATTGTAGCCACTTGAATTATCTCCGCTGCTGCTAACCTGGAATAATTCAAAAGCATTTTTGCCTCATCTTCTGCATTATCATTTCTTTTAACTCTTTCCCAAAGCATTTTCAGTGCAGTATCTATGTTCTCGATTTCCTCATTTGCTTCATCAACTTCTTCAAGTATTACTGCGAATCCTTCATGCTGGCTATTCATTGGAGCATGTTCTGATATTGCTCTTTTAAGTTCATTAATTATGACCATATCAACGTCTTTTATTAGCTCTTTCATTATTTCACCTTCTCATATTTTTTCATCCTGTAATTATATTTCTGACCATTAAACACAACCATATTGTCTCCACATTTTTCAATCAGCCGACCTGCTAATGCTTCATCTAAATCTATAAGCATATCTGGTGTACATTCAGTAGATATAAGAGTAGGTAAGTTGTTTATATAACGATAATTTATAATTGGATATATATGCTTCATATCTGCTTCAGTTAATCCTATAAATTGACCATTAATCTTGATGAATTTTCCATTCTTTACTTTGTCTTTAAATAAATCATCAATAATTAAAACTTCTGCCATCTGATATCTGCCGCAGAGCCTAATATAATACTCTTCATCCTGCACATTAGCCTTTAAAGATTTCATTGCTTCTAAATAAGGCATGTACACAACCTTTACAGGAGGATCCATATTAAGCAATGCAGCTCCAATGGCAACTATAATATGAGTTTTACCTGCTCCTGGCTGACCAAATAATCCAAAACTATTTTCTTTGCATTGACGTATATCTTCAAAGTTCTTTATATAGTTTATTGCTTTATCCCGTGCTTTCTTAGTGAGTTCATCATAAGGAGCATACTCATTTAGCTTTTTTACCTCATCCGGATTAATGCCAAAGTTTTTCCATAGCCTTGTTATTACGTCTTTTTCATAGCACTTGCATCTTTTACAAGTTCCATCTTCGTTTATAATCCAGCCTGTATCCTTACAATCAGTGCAGTTATATTTAGAACTATCCTCCATACTTTGAAAAGTCATATTCGATTTCGCCATCTCTATTATTCGATTGATTGTTTCCGATATTTGGTCCATCTCTATTTAACTCCTCCTTGCCTTCTAATTTCCAATTCCTTAAAATCCCCTCTATGTAACTTAAAATAAATTTATTTTTATTTTTAATTGTTTTTTCCAAAGCATCCTTTACCCAATCCATGCCATATTCATTTATAAGTATTTGTAACTTAGGAATATGTGCTGCTATACTTTCACCTGGTTTAAGTTTTTCATAGTATTTGCAAAGTTCAATAATATTTTTATCAAGAGAGAGAGAGTTAATTTTATTTTTATTATCATTAATATTATTTAATTGATAGTTTTCGGTGCGGAAACTATTATTACTCTCTCTTTTACTTTCTTTTTCTTTTCTTTCTTTTTCTTTTCTTTCCCCGTTTCCGTCACCGGAAACCTCGTTTAAAGGGGGTTTCCACTCCGAAAACTCCACATTAACGGGGGTTTTTTCTTCAATAACTGGTTTTTGTGGCATTTCTGTTATTCTTTTCTTAAATGCGTCCCGTACATTGTCTACTAAGTTTTGAGACCATATAATTTTTTGTTTATCCCATAATTCCTTATCAATTGCATCTAAATCAGCTAAAGTATCAAGAATATTGTTAGCAGTTTCACTGTTTAAGTGTGTTTTTGCAAGTAAAAACTCCCAATCAGCAACATTATTACAGTCATAATACATTCCATTTGTATTTCCCAAGAGCTCCAATACTTTGAACCAAAAAGCATATCCATCATTGCCAAATTTACTCTCAAGCACAAACATTGTTTTATGGTGATTAACAAAATGAGGGAAATATTCTATTGTTTGTTTTTTAGGTCTTGCCATATTTTTTATTTCACCTACCTTGCTTAAGAAACTCTTCTTTTAAAAGCCACATATTAGCCCTCCTTTTTAATTTCCTTTTTACAAAACGGACATACAAATAAACCTTTCTTTATTTCAACCATCTTGTTTCTGCATACTGGGCAAACCATCTTAGCCATTTATTTTCCCTCCATTCTTATTGCTAATCCCGTACATTATCTTTATATAATCGTCTTTTGAAAGATTTAATTCTTTAATCGCTGTTTGTATTGCGGTATCAACATTACAGTTGTCACGAAAATATATCTCTATAACTTTATTCAAAAACTCTCTCCTTGTCATCGCTTTCCTCCTATATGAGGCAGGTTTTATTTACCTGCCTCTTTGTTTTTTACTGCCTCCTGAATCTCTTTTAATATAAACTCATACTCTGTTTGCTTAATCTGCTCAGTCTTTTGATAGTTATGTTTTAATAGAATGTCCTTTACAATCTGCTCGTTGCCTTTTCCCGCTACTTCAAATAT
>NZ_FUYH01000051.1 GCF_900167605.1 Caloramator quimbayensis
AAAAGAGTTAAACATACCTGAATTAAATAGTTATATATCAGGAATAGAAAGAGATTTTGAAGCGGTAAAAAATGCAATAATATATGAATATAGTAATGGTTTAGCTGAAGGAATTATAAATAAAATAAAGGTTATAAAGAGAATTATGTATGGTCGTTGCAGTTTTGAACTTCTTAAGCAAAAGGTATTATTACTTAATTTCAACTAACTTTGGAAAGAACCAATTTTATTTTACCAGTAACACGGGGATGTCCTTCTGCAAAAGACCTATACAGATGAGAATTTTAAGCGGCATTATAATCGTGGGGAAAAAGATCAATACATGATAAAAGATCATCATGAAGCCATTATATCCCATGAGGAATTTGAAGCCGCCCAAGAGATATTAAAGCAAAGAGGAAAAGAAAAAGGTGTAATCAAGGGAAGCAGCAAGTATCAAAAACGCTACTCTTTCTCGGGGAAAATCAAATGCGCAGAATGTGGCAGCAGTTTTAAGCGTCGAATTCATGGCAGCGGTGACCGTAAATATATTGCCTGGTGCTGCACAAAACATATAAAAGACGCTTCGGCTTGTTCAATGAAGTTTGTCAGAGAGGATGAGATCCATCAGGCCTTCGTTGTTATGATTAATAAGCTTATTTTCGGTCATAAGTTCATTCTAAGACCATTGCTGCAAAGCTTAAAGAAAACAAATTACTCAGATAATATAGCGAAGATTCAGGAGTTGGAAACTAAAATCAAAGAAAATACTGAGCGGGTTCAGGTGATTATGGGACTTATGGCCAAGGGGTACCTGGAACCCGCTCTTTTTAATACACAGAAAAATGAGCTGCTCAAAGAAGCAGCCATATTAAAAGAACAAAAAGAAGCCATAAAACGCGCAATCGATGGGAGTCAGACTATCCTTGTTGAGGTTGAGAAGCTTCTTAAATTTGCAACGAAAGCTGAAAAGCAGATTGATGCATTTGATAGCGAAATATTTGAGGATTTTATTGAAGAAATCATTGTGTTTTCACAGGAAGAAATAGGTTTTAAAATGAAATGCGGGTTGAACTTAAGGGAAAGGTTGATGAGATGATGAGCCATATACCTTTTGGATATACCATTCAAAACGGCAAGGCTGTTGTTAACGAAAAAGAAGCGGTTCAGGTAAAGGAGCTGTTTGAGACTTATCTTTCTGGGCTTTCTTTAACCGAAGCAGCCCAATAAGCGGGTATTAAGCGCTACCACACATCTATTGCAAGAATGCTGGCAGATAAACGGTATGTTGAGGATAAATTCTATCCGCCAATTATCAGCAGAGACACATTCGAAAAAGCACAACTTGAAAGACGCAGACGAGCAGAGACGCTTGGCAGGATTTATGAACATAAGGGAAATGAAAAGAAATGCCTGAATTTTAGGTTTCATGCTTCAATACCAGATAAACAATACGACGATCCATTTAAGCAGGCAGAGTATGCTTATAGTCTTATTAAGAGCGAGGTGATTTCAGATGGCAATCAGGAATGTTACGGTAATTCCTGCTCGTAAGCGGATTGGGAATAGTGCAAAAGCTGAGGAATTGCCTAAGCTTCGGGTAGCGGCCTATTGTCGTGTTTCTACGGACAGCGAGGAGCAGGCAACCAGTTATGAAGCGCAAATTGAGCACTACACAAACTACATCAAAAGCAATCCTGAATGGGAGTTAGCCGGTATATTTGCGGATGAAGGCATTACCGGAACCAACACGAAAAAGCGTGAAGAGTTTAACCGGATGATAGAAGAATGCATGCAGGGCAAAATCGATATGATAATTACGAAATCTATCAGCCGGTTTGCAAGAAATACACTGGACTGCCTAAAGTACATAAGGCAGCTTAAAGAAAAAAATATTCCGGTTTACTTTGAAAAGGAAAATATAAACACATTGGATTCCAAAGGGGAAATCCTGTTGACCATTATGGCATCTTTGGCACAGCAAGAAAGCCAATCGTTAAGCCAGAATGTAAAACTGGGTATTCAGTACCGATATCAGCAAGGAAAAATCCATATCAATCACAACCGGTTTCTTGGCTATACAAAGGATAAGGATGGCAACTTAGTTATCGTACCTGAAGAAGCTGAGATCGTCAAACGCATTTACAGAGAATACCTCGAAGGTTCCAGTATGCTGCAGATAGCAAGAGGTCTGGAAGCTGACGGAATTCTTACAGGCGCGGGCAATCCCAGATGGCATACCAGCACTATCAATAAGATTTTGAGGAATGAAAAATATATCGGTGATGCACTGTTGCAGAAAACCTATACAGTAGATTTTTTATCGAAGAAAAGAGTACCCAATAACGGTATTGTTCCTCAATACTATGTAGAAAACAGTCATGAGCCCATAATTCCGCGTGAAATTTTTATGCAAGTTCAGGAACAGCTTGTCAGAAGAAGATGTGTGCATATAAGTAAGAATGGAAAGAAGAGAAACTATAGCAATAATCATCCTTTATCACAGATGGTTTTCTGCGGCAACTGTCATGAAATATTCCGCAGGGTTCATTGGAATAACCGAGGAAAGAAATCAATCGTATGGAGATGTGTTAGCCGATTAGAAAATACCGGTTTGTTTTGTACCGCTTCCACTATACTTGAAGATACGCTAAAAGAAAAGATTGTAGAAGCCATCAATATAGCAGTCAGCGGGAAAAACTCTTTTCTGGCTATACTGAAAAAGAATATTGAAACCGTATTAAGCGAGGACTTGGATGAAGGTACAGCAGATATTGATAAAAGGCTGGAAGAACTCCAAACCGAGTTGATCCAAAAGGCAAATTCAAAGGAAAGCTATGATAATATTGTAAATGAGATTTACCGGTTACGGGATTTGAGGCAAGAAATCCTCACGAGAAAAGCTCTTCGCCAAGATAAGCGGGATCGGATTGCTGAGATGACGGACTTTCTTAACAAGCAAACGGGTGATATTACGGAGTTTGATGATAAACTGGTCAGAAAAATGGTTGAAAAAGCAATTGTATATGATGACATGCTAGTGGTGGTGTTTAAGTCGGGGTTAGAAATAGAAGTGAAACTATAAGGCTGTAATGATTACTGCCAGTAGGAAGAGAGTACTAATAGTATATATAATAGTATATAAATAATAACAGAAGATAAACATACATCACTTTTTGGAAATATGATAGTCTTCTTAATAATCGGAATTTGATGATAAGCTCACCGTTGAATTCGATTCAGGTGTTGAAACTGACTTAGAAATATAAAAGATAGGTAGTCATCAGAACAGATATAGTTTTCCTTTCTGGTGGCTTTTTAGTTAGATTGCAGAAATAACTACGCACAAAAAATAACAAGAAACATATAATAAAGTAGTTGGCAATGGAAACTAAAATAGTTAAGATAATAGTTGATGATGGAAACTATATTTGTTTGAGAGGAGGTAAAACATGGATAGCAATATTTCGGAAATATATAGCTTAATACAAGATTTATCATGGTATTTTGGGAATCAAGGATTTGATGGTGAATGCTGCGAAGATTTATCACTAGTTGAATATATGGCACTTAAAAAAGTTTGTGCAATAAAAAACATAACAATACAAGAAATCGGAGCAGCATTAAACATAACAAAAAGTGGAGTAAGCAAAGTTATCGACCGTCTTGAAGAAAAAGACTATGTATTGCGAGAGCAGTCTTCAGAAGATGGGCGTGTATGCTGTGTGAAACCAACAGAGAAAGGCTTAAATGCTGTTAAAAAAATATCTGATCGATATAGTGAATATCTGATGGAAGTGCTTGATTCCATAGAAAAAGATTTGCTTGTCAATATCAGAGATGTGATGGAATTGCTGTACAAAGCAATAAGAGAAAAAGGATATATAAAATAATTGATAAATGATAATTGGGGGGTTAATAATTGAATACATTCATAGATACATTGCGATACTTTTTTATAATAACTGCTGAGTTAACAGTGTTATTTATTGGAATAAGCACGATAGTAGCTTTAGTGCTTATGTACTTACCACAGGAGAAAATAAAAAATTGGATGCTTAGCAAAGGTATGTTTGCGAATGTCATGGGAGCATTCCTTGGTTCTGTGACACCTTTTTGTGCTTGCTCAACTATTCCCATGACACTTGGATTTCTTAACATGGGAATTCCTTTTGGTGCGGTAATGTCGTTTGTCATCGCATCACCATTGATGAATCCTATTATATTAACAATGTTAATTGCATTAATGGGACTTAAATCTGCGTTGGTGTATTTATTAGTTACTTTTGTTGCATCTGTTATTTTCGGTATAATTCTTGAAAAAATAGGAGGAGAAAAATTAGTAAAAAAAGTTCGCATTAAGTCTGGTGGACATGAAAATAACGAGGAACGCCCTAGTATTTTCAAAGATAAATTAAAAGTATCATTTTTAAAGGCTTGGTCAGATTTTAGAAGTGTCTTACTTTATCTGTTGATTGGTGTTGGAATAGGCGCAGTAATTTATGGATATATGCCACAGGATTTTGTGCTAAAGTTTGCCGGACCAGATAACCCATTTGCAATACCTATTGCAGCGGTTATTGGTATTCCCCTATATATTCGTGCTGAAACTGCAATACCAATTGGTGTTGCATTAATGCAAAAAGGTATGAGTGTTGGAGCCGTAATTGCTTTAATTATTGGTGGTGCTGGAATGGCTATTCCGGAAATGAGTATGTTAGCAAGCATATTCAAGAGAAAACTGGTTGCTGCAATTGTAGCTGTAATTTTTCTTACGGCTGTTATTGGCGGATTTGTTTTTAACTTAATAGCTTAATTACAAAAATTAAACTAAAAAGTAAAGGAGAGTATTGTTATGAAGAATGAAGACAAGAAAAAAGTAAGCGTCAAAAAATTTCCGCATAGATATAAACAGGTACTCCTGATAAAATTACAGATATAAAAAAGGAGGTATCTGTAATGGAGAATACATCAAAAAATGCATTTTGGGAAAATATCGTACAAAAATATTCTTCTTATGAAGGAACATTAAATGATTTTTGTACAGAAAACAATATATCTAAGCGTCAGCTTTATTATCATAAAAACAAATTTAATAATTCGAATAAACCAGTATTTCATGCAATAGATTTAAAACCTCTTAAAAATACAAATAATGCTGAACAGAAAAATAATAATATACGTATAGAGATTGGAAAAGCTAATATAATTATACCTGCAAGCGAAGCAGAGCTAATAAAAATTATACTTAGGGAATTGCAATCAAGATGCTGAGCATTAATAATGTCGATACTGTTTATCTTGCTTGCGGCGTAACAGATTTAAGAAAAAGCATCGATGGATTAGCTCTTATTGTTCAAACGCAGCTTAAACTTGATCCTTTTGAAAAAGCATTATTTGTATTTTGTAATAAGCAGATGAATAAATTAAAGGTACTGCATTTTGATGAAGGTTTCTGGCTCTACTATTACCGATTAGAAAAAGGGCGTTTTAAATGGCCAATGACAAAGGCGCAAGCCTTAGGAGTAAACTTAGAAGAATTAAGATGGCTTTTAAAAGGTTATGAGGTAAGAACTGTTTCAAAATTTAAGCCAATTGACAGTAAAAACTATTATTAAAAACTTGCAAAAATCCTTTTAAACCTTGATAAATCAAGGTTTTTTGGTATAATAATATTATAAAAGATGAAGGCTCAGGTACAAAAATGGTTGGCTTAAATATAGAAAACCAATTAAATGAAAATGCAAAAGATATAATTTCTAAATTACAAAAGGAATTAGCTGATAAGGATTTAGAAATTAATAATTTAAAAAATGAATTGGAATTTCTAAAAAATCAAATCCTTAATAAAAACAAGAAGATATTTGGAAAATCAAGCGAGCAGCTAAATGTTGATCAAATATCTCTTTTTAACGAGGCTGAAAAATACAGTAATGATAAAGAAGATGAGCCAACTATTGAGGAAATAACATATAAAAGAAAAAAGAAA
>NZ_FUYH01000050.1 GCF_900167605.1 Caloramator quimbayensis
GTGGGGCAAGCTCATTGAATTATCACAGGATTATATTCTAAAACATCAGGTAGCTTAGCCTTTATATCTGTTTTGCTGAAGCTCTCGCTTTCTTAGCTGTCGGCACAGCGAACCCTTGAAAAACAAATCAGACAAATGGTATGCTGAATTTTTCGAGGGCTTATTTGTGCTGCCCTTATATCTGTTCCCTTCGCCCTCGTTAAGATCTCTTTACCATTTGGATGATGTTTGTCAAGGGCGACAGCTGCGCTACGCGCTTTTTTGAGTAACCACATTTTTACAATCAGTGATTTTTCATAGAACTTTTGACATTACCAAATTTCTGGATACATAGTTATCTTTTGAATCTCATCATATATTTCCTTAAGCTTCGGGTATATTTTCTTATAAACTCTATTATAAAGCTCCTTATATATCTTCATGTTATTTTCATCCGGCTCAAAGATTTTACCATAATGAACCATATTTTTAACCGCTTCATCATAATTTTTATATATTTTAAGTCCAACAAATCCATTTATTGCAGCACCAAGTCCTGACATTTCATAGGTTTGGCCTTTAAGTACAGGTCTCCCCATCATATCAGCAGTAATTTGGCAAATTGCATCGCTTTGAGAGCCTCCACCGCAGACCATTATTTGTTTAATCTTACTTCCTGATTTTTTTTCAATCTTTTCTATGCCATCAAGCAGTGCATAATTTATTCCTTCTATAATGGCTCTATAAATATGAGCCCTCGTATGAACATCTCCGAAACCTATCATTGCCCCCTTTGCTTTTGGCATTTTAAGCCCAGGGCTCCAATAGGGCTGAAGAACTAATCCCTGTGAACCAGGCGGTATTTCATTGAGCCTTTCATTAAGAAGGCTCTCCGGAGATACACCCTTTTCCTTCGCCTCAATCATTTCTCTTGCTGCAAATTCTTTTTTAAACCAGCTAATCATCCAGTATCCTCTATATACTTGAATTTCTGGATTGAATTTGTTAGGAATTGCAGCAGGATATGAGGGCATAAAAGAAATGGGTTCAATATATTTATCTGATGTCGTTTGTACTGTTGCTGTTGTGCCAAAGCTAATACATGCGCTTTCAGTATCAATGCACCCGCAGCCGAGGGTTTCGCACCCTTTATCCGATGCAGAAGCTATCATAACCGTTCCTTCTTTAATTCCAGTTAAAACAGATGCTTCCCTTGTAACATAACCTAAAATTTCTCCTGGATTTACTATGTCAGGAAGTCTGTTTATGTCCACGCCAAACATATGCCATCTATAGCTTAAAGGAGATTTAGGCCAAGAAAGATTTTTATAGTCAAAGGGTATATGGCCTATTTGGCATCCAACCGAGTCTATCATTTTTCCTGTGAGTTTAAAAGTTAAATATCCTGATATCATAAGATATTTATATGTCTTCTCCCAGATATCTCTCTGGTTTTCAATTATCCAATTAGCCTTACCCTTTCTCCTTGAAATCTCAACTGCACTTCTCATACCTATTGCCGAAAAGGCTAAATTTTCATAAAATGCCATTGGCTTTTCACACTTTGCCATCCTTTGATCAAGCCATAAAATAGCAGGTCTTAAAGCATTTCCATTTTCATCAACATTAACAACAGTATCCCTCATAGTAGTTAGAGTAATGCCTATTATCTTTTCAAACTCTTTAGGCTTTTTTTCTCTCAAAATATTGCATGCTCTGCAAAGGCTGTCCCAGTATAAATTAGCATCCTGCTCTGCCCATCCAGGATTATTTGAAAAGTAGGGTTCAAACTCAACTTTGCCTTTCTCAGTTAAATTTCCTTTTTCATC
The DNA here is from genome assembly GCF_900167605.1 of Caloramator quimbayensis. Taxonomy (GTDB): domain Bacteria; phylum Bacillota; class Clostridia; order Clostridiales; family Caloramatoraceae; genus Caloramator_B; species Caloramator_B quimbayensis. The sequence continues at coordinate 1,809 of NZ_FUYH01000050.1, forward strand.
AAACAAAAGCGCTCTTATGCTTTGGGTTCCACAATCGATAGCAAGTACAAATCTATCACACACACCTATTCCTCCTTAAAAATCAACTCCATATCACAGGTAGAAACAATGTTTGCCCCCGTTCCTAAAACATTCTCTATTATTATATCGTTAGATTTTACCATATGAGTTAGGTTAATCTTATTTATTTCCTCCATTACCTTAAATATCATATCTTTAGGGATTTCTCTGTCAGTTTTTACAGGAAGGCGCGGAAAATCTTTATATGAAGTTTTAACTGTAGTACATAGTGAACGTTTAGGATTAGTCATTTCATTTATTGCAAATTCATATCCTCTTTTGCAAATATTCCCTTCAACCTTAAATCCATCCTCTATTTTTTCTACTTTAATTTTACACCCATTAGGGCATATAATACAGGTGAATTCTTCCATACTAACCCTCCTGCATTAAAATTTTAATACTATAATCATTTAAAGAAGACCTATTAAAATCAAATACAATTCTCTCCATTTCAGGGGGATTAAGATGTGTGTATCTTTTTTCATATAATATTTCATTCCTACTTTTTATTATAACTTTAACATTTTTAACTATATCTCTTGAGCGTAAATACATTACAACTTTATTATTATCCGAATTTATATCTATATATTGGGGTACTGCATATAAAAATTTATTTAAAGGGATTTCTATAGGATTAAGTGCTCTTTTGTATTTCGATGATGCATATTTTGCAGCTGACTTTCCTGCTAATCTTCCGCTTTCTGTTACATAATCCACAAGATCATTTACATGAAGAGCATTGCCGCAGGAGAATATGCCATCAACTTTAGTCATAAAGTTTTGATCAACATAGGGACCCTTAGTAGCATTATCTATTTCAACATTTAATGATTCTGCTATTTCATTTTCGGGAATCAGCCCAACAGATAAAATAACTCCATCGCATTCTATAAATTTCTCAGTACCTTTAATAGGTTTCATATTTTCATCAACATCGCAAATTTCAACACCTTCAACTCTATCATCTCCAGATATCTTTGTTATAGTTTTTGAAAGATATAAAGGTATTGAAAAATCGTTAAGACACTGGACTATATTCCTTGTAAGTCCTGAGGGAGAATTTTTTACTTCGTATACGCCAAGAACCTTTGCACCTTCTAAAGTCAACCTTCTTGCCATTATAAGACCAATATCGCCGCTTCCTAAAATAATACATTTTTTACATGGAAGATAGCCCATGATGTTAACAAAATACTGTGCAAGACCGGCAGTCATTACTCCCGATGGCCTTGTCCCATGTATTCCTATTTGCTTTGATGTTCTCTCCCTGCACCCATTTGCAAGTATGATTGCTTTAGCACCTACCTTTATTATCCCATCCTTTGATACTACAGAAAGTATAAAGATTTCCTCTTCTTTTTTAATAGAAGTTACAAAGGTTGAAGTTAATATAGGTATTTTTTTGTTTCTAACCATTTTAATAAATCTTTCTGCATATTCAGGACCCGTAAGCCTTTCCTTAAACTCAACAAGCCCAAAACCATCATGTATGCACTGTTTTAAAATTCCTCCAGGATATTTTTCTCTTTCTATTATTAAAGTATTTGCCCCTTCTTCATATGATGAAAGCCCTGCTGCAAGGCCTGCCGGGCCTGCACCTAGCACTACTACATCATAAAATTCCAAATTGAGCACCCCCTCCCTTTTTAGTTTCTTCAACTACCAAATAAGATTCTCCCCCCTTCTTAGTTATTTCAAGAATATTTTTATTTGCATTTTCCTCGATGATCTTTGCTACTGAAGGAGTACAAAATGCGCCCTGACATCTTCCCATTCCCGGCCTTACCCTTCTTTTTATTGCATCAAGAGAATTAACTGGAATAGGAGAATTTATAGCATCTACAATCTCTCCCTTGCTTATTTCCTCACACCTGCAAATAATAATTCCATAATCAGGTCTCTTTTTAATATATTCATTTCTTTCCTTCTCGCTCATCTTAAAAAGCTCAGGTATCCCTTTTCTATAAGGATTCCACTTTTCCTTTGGCTTAACTTCCATCATCGTTGATAAAACTTCAACTGCCATTTTTTCTATATCAAGTGCAATTGCAGGGGCTGAAGCAAGTCCTGGAGACTGAATCCCTGCAGCATGTATAAGGTTTTTTACATATTCTGATTTCTCAATAATAAAATCCTCTTCATAGGTTGCAGCTCTATTCCCTGAAAAGTAGGTTATAATATCTGATGGACTTATTAAAGGTAGTATTGGGAAATGTTTATTAATTATGTTATCTATATTTTCTTTATTAGTGGAATAATCTTCTTTGAATGGCTGCTCAACAGCATCTGGACCAACGAGAATATTACCATCTATTGTCTTTGTAACCCCTCCACCCTTAGTTCCGCTTTTACTTTGATTTATAGCTGGCTTTGAAACAATACTATTTAAGAACTGTCCCTTTTTTTTATCGAGTATCAATATATGCCCTTTTCGCGGATGTATAGTAAAAAATCTATCATCTGCCATCTCAGCAATTTCATCAGCATGTACTCCTGCAGCGTTTATAACTATCTTTGGAAAAATTCGTCCTCTATTCGTATCAACATATATTATTTTCCTATCTTCACATTTTATAGATAAAGCAGCTGTATTAAGCGAAACTTCAGCTCCATTTAAAACAGCATTTTCAGCAAAGGCTATAGTCATTTTATAAGGAGAGACAATGCCCGTTGTTGGGAAAATTACTGAGCCTATAAAATCGTCATAAATATAGGGTTCAAGCTCCTTTGTTTCTCTCTTTGAAAGATACTTCATGCCTTCAACGCCGTTCAATCTTGCCCTTAACTTTAATACAGGAGATATTATTTTCCCATACCAGGCATCATAAAGCACTATATTCCCGCACCTTTCAAAACTTACATCTAATTCCTTTGCTACCTTTGAATAAAGCTTATTGCCTTGCACATTATAATATGCCTTTTTCGTTTTAGGATTTGGATCTATTCCCGGGTGAATCATTCCATTATTTCTTGATGAGGCATGAACTGCAAGGTCATCCTCCTTATCAATAAGGAGGATTGAAATTTCCCACTTTGAAAGTTCTCTTGCAATAGCCGAACCTATAACGCCCCCTCCTATTATTAGTACATCAACCTTTTTCCTTTCAAGTTTATTATCTATAAGTTTTGGGTGTTTCCTCGAAGGAAGGGTTAATCCCTTTACTTTAATATTGTTTATAACTCCTTTATATCCCCTGTTAGTTGCTAACTTACCTGCCTTTATTACCTCCTCATAAGTTTCAACCTCACCCTCAAGAAGAATAGAATTTCTTTTCTCGGCGCAAAATATGTTTTTAGAAACACTATTTATAATTTCGCCTTGTATTTTTTCAATTCTCCCCAAAACAGCACCCCCATTCATCTGGTTATCCGAACATCCTAACAATATTATATGCTTCCAATAATTAGTAGTCAATATGCGGGACGGTTACTTATTATTTTTCTATCATTATCAATACCTACTTTTACCCATTTTTCTAATCCCAGTTCTTAGGCTTAAAAATATATGTACTTGTAGTTTTAATTTACACTCATTTATCTAAAGAAATGTCTTCTTATTTAATGGATTTATTGCTTTGAGAAGAATAAAGAATTAGAAACATCACTATAAAATATGAAAAGCTATTTGAATAGTAACTGATTATATATAACAGATGTGCAATTATATGATAATTGAATTGTAAACTTAATGGAAACAATTCCTAAATAATTTGTATAACTTTATGTATATTTATGTTCTAATATCTTATTTTTTAAAGCTTGTCTATATTAGCCTCAAAATCATATTGCTTTTTTATAATCTTTCATATTCTTATTCATATACTGTTTTAAGTCTTCTAAAAATTATTCTACTTATACATTTAAATCGCCAATATCTCCTCCACAATGTTTCTGTATCTTTCCTCCTTTATAAGTTCTGCACCTAAAGCACACAGCCTCGATACATTAGCCTGCCCCATGCTCCCAAGTATCCTGCATATGTCGGCACATTTTAAATCGCAAAACTTCCTTAAAGCAAAGCACAATATTGCCTTTGCCTCCTTAACTCCCTTTGAATTCTTTATCTTAAGCATTAGTTTATCTATGTTAAATCTTTCTGCAATTATTTCTATTATCTTTTCAGGGGATAAGTCTCTAACGAGTACCTTTCTCATGCTTCTGTATTCCGTAGGTTCATCTTTAAACTCCTGCCTCTTTGCATCTA
>NZ_FUYH01000049.1 GCF_900167605.1 Caloramator quimbayensis
TATCTGGTGGTTAGGCATCTATGGTAACACCCGTTCCCATTCCGAACACGAAGGTTAAGCATAGGTGCGCCGATGATACTGAGCTGGAGACGGCTTGGAAAAGTAGGTGGCTGCCAGTTTTTATAATACATGGCCCCTTGGTCAAGTGGTTAAGACATCGCCCTTTCACGGCGGTAACATGGGTTCGAATCCCGTAGGGGTCACCAATATTAAGGAGTATAATATATCTTTTTAGATATGTTATACTCCTTAAATTTTATTTTGAAAAATTATTTAAAACATTAATTGCATGTTGGAAATATAATAAATGTATAAGTTAAATTGTTTGTATTACCATAATTAATTATAAGATATAATATGATTAAATTAGTGATATAAAAGATAAGATATTTAAAACATGGTTATAAAATATTAAAATTATTATTACTTATATAGAAATATGAAAAATTTTAATATAGAATGGTATTATAATGAAAGGAGGGGTTTTATGCCTTATGCTCATGAAGTAGATTATAAGATTTACGGAGATGATATGCAGTTTGTTGAGGTAGAGCTTGATGAAGGAGAGAGCGTAGTTGCTGAAGCTGGAGCTTTTATGATGATGACAGATGGTATAAGAATGGAGACAATCTTCGGGGACGGTTCTTCAAAGGATAGTAATGATAGTGGATTTATGGGAAAACTATTTAATGCAGGCAAAAGAATTCTAACAGGAGAGAGCCTTTTTATGACTCTGTTTACTAACGCAGGTTATGGAAAGCAGAAAGTATCCTTTGCTGCACCTTACCCAGGAAAGATAATACCCTTAGATCTTAGAGAATATAATGGTAAAATAATATGTCAAAAGGATGCTTTTTTATGTGCTGCAAAGGGAGTGTCAATATCAATTGAATTTGTTAAAAAGCTTGGGGCTGGCTTCTTTGGAGGAGAAGGTTTTATAATGCAAAGGCTCGAAGGAGATGGCAAGGCATTTCTACATGCAGGAGGTACTATAATAAAAAAGGAATTGTCTGTTGGAGAAAGGTTAAGAGTTGATACTGGATGTCTTGTTGCTATGACAGGAAATGTTGACTATGATATAGAGTACGTTGGAAATATCAAAACGGCATTCTTTGGAGGAGAAGGACTATTTTATGCCACTTTAAGAGGGCCAGGGACAGTATGGGTACAATCCCTTCCTTTTAGCAGGCTCGCTGATAGAATATATCATGCAGCACCACATGTAGGGGGAAACCGTAAGGATGAGGGAAATGTTTTTAATATGCTTGGAGGAATAGGAAATCTATTTGACGGAGATTAATTTAAAAGGCTGTTTAACCAATATTGGTTAAACAGCCTTTTTCAAAACAGAGGGACAGTTCTTTTATTTTTAAAGTACAAATTATTAACCTTATAAATTAATTTTTCTAACGATACAATATGACTAAAAATTTTTATGCATTTAAAAAAATAATCATGAATGTTTGTTGTATGAAAATTATATTGATAATTTGAGATTTGCTACTTGTAAATTTAATGTAGCTGGATTAAAATATATTTAGATATTTAGACAAACATCTAAATATATTACAGAGAGGTGTTTATATGATAAGAATACAAAATTTATCAAAAAGTTATGGAAAAAATAAAATAAAAGCTCTTGATGGGATTAATCTTGAGGTTAAAAAAGGAGAGATATTTGGATTTTTAGGTCCTAATGGTGCAGGAAAAACAACAACTATAAAACTTATTACTGGTATATTAAAGATGGATGAAGGAAATATTTTTGTAAATGGAATGAGTATAAAGGATAATCCAATTGAAGTTAAAAAGCAAATAGGCTTTGTTCCAGACAACCCTGAGATTTTTAACAGGCTAACAGGAATTGAATATTTGAATTTTATTGCTGATGTTTATGAAATGGGCAAAGAGGAAAGAAAAACAAATATTTTAAAGCTTTCAAAGGAATTTGAAATTGAGGATGTTTTAGGTGAAAGCATAGGCAGCTACTCCCATGGTATGAAACAAAAGCTTGTTTTAATCGGAGCATTGATGCATAAGCCTCCCCTTTGGATTCTTGATGAACCAATGGTAGGCCTTGATCCTAAAGCAGCTTTTACACTAAAAAATATGATGAGAGAGCATGCGGATAAAGGTAATACTGTTTTCTTTTCAACCCATGTCCTTGAGGTTGCAGAAAAAATATGTGATAGAATTGCTATTATAAAAGGAGGAAAGATAATTACTGTTGGTACAGTGGAGGAACTTAAAAATAAAAAGCATGAAGAATCTCTTGAAAAATTGTTTTTGGAGTTGATAGAAAATGAGTAAAGCTTTAAGCCTTGCTAAAATATATATAAGTTCAACCTATGGAATAAAAAGATTTTTTAGAAACTTAAAATATAATAAGAAGGATGCAATAAAATCTGCAGGGTTATTTTTTCTTATATTGCTTTCACTATCAAGCTTTTTTGGAATGATGTTATACTCTTATATAAGAATGTATGATTTCTTAGGAAAAATAGACCAACAGGGATTAATAGTAACTATATCAATAATTTTTGCAAGTTTTTTCACTTTTATATTAGGCATGATAACAGTTATAACAGGATACTTTATGAATCAGGAAGGAGATATTATTCTTTCTCTGCCTTTAAGAAAAAGGGATATACTGCTTGCAAAATATATAAACTCATATGTAACTGAGCTTATTGCATCTGCTGTTGTTATGGGAATAGGGCTTGGAGTCTATGGTGTAAAATCTAATGAAGGAATTTTATTTTATTTGATATTAGTTATAGCATCTCTTTTAGTTCCAATAATTCCTTTAGTCTTATGCTATTTAATAGTTATTCCTTTAATGAAGATAGGCAATCTAACTAAAAAGAAGGATTTGCTTATGATATTGAGTGGATTGTTGGTTCTACCTTTTGCTATAGGATACCAATATTTGATTAATAAGGTTCTTGTTAATAATAATCCACAGTATTTAATAGAATTTCTTACAAAACAAAATGGCCTAATTGATGTTTTCGGAAGAGTTTATTATCTTTCAATATTATTAAGTAAAGGTATTTTAGGATATAATACCTTTCAAGGGATATTATACATTATTGCTTTCTTGATTTTATCGGTATCTTTTGTGTACCTGCTTTTGATTTTAATGTCTAAAATATATTACAGCAGTATAATAGGAGGCAATGAAATAAATAAAAAATATTACAAACTAAATAAAAGCGAAAATAACAAAATATTTAAAAGCAGAGGTATTATAAGTACTCTTCTTTTAAGAGAAATAAAGCTGATGAACAGGGAACCAATATACTTATTAAACGGGCCTCTGGTTATATTTTTACTTCCTGTAATGATGTATTTTGTGCTACTTTTTAATAAAGAGAGTATGAAAGAAATAACGGTAATGCTTTCTAATAAAGATATAATAAAACATATTGGGATATATGGCGGGATAATAATTTTGTTTTTAGGAATTTCAACCTCAATAACATCAACGTGCATATCGAGGGAGGGAAAAGGTTTTTACTTTTTAAAGTCCCTGCCTATAAAAGCAGAACAACTTATTTTAGCTAAATTTTTACACGGAGCTATATTTGGAGCAATAGGTGGTATTATGGTATGCTGTTTAATGGCGTATTTTAAAATACCAATTATAAGCATAATTATTGCCTTTCTAATTGGTAATATTCTTCTTTTTGATTTTTATATTATTGGCATAATCATAGATTTTAAATGGCCTAAACTTAATTGGGATAATCCTCAAAAAGCCATGAAACAGAATATAAATCCAGTTATACTTATATTGCTTTCAATGGGGGTTATGGGTGTATCTTTTGCAGTAATAAGTAAAATAAAAGTTCCATCAAGTGTCTTAGAAATGGTTTATATAGGGATTTCAGGTATAATATTAATAGTTCTATATATTTATATAAAAAGGAATATTAATCAAATGATTGATAATTTAGTATAATAATGTATTTTATGGTATTATCTTAATATGAAAATATAAATATAAATATAAATATAAATATAAATATAAATATAAATATAAATATAAGGGGCATGATTTATGAATAATTTAATTTGATACCTTCAAAACATAAATTTTTTTAAAGACCTTGAATAAAGGTCTATTTGTTATGGATTTGGAGGTGTCAAATTTGAATAAGAGAAACGTATACCTGATGTATTTAATTATATTTTTACAGGGTTTTGTATTTTATGGCCCCGTTGCAGTTATTTACAGACAAAGCAGAGGGCTTGCAGTATCAAGTATTTTTATAATAGAATCTATATCTTGGATACTTATGATTATACTTGAGATTCCATGGGGATATTTTGCCGATAGATTTGGCTATAAAAAGACACTTGTTGTTTCAAACATATTATTTTTTATTTCAAAGGTTGTATTCTACAAAGCACATTCATTTAATATGTTCCTTTTGGAGAGGATTTTAATGGCTTTTTCACTTTCAGGAATATCAGGTTGTGATATAGCTCTTTTGTATTCCTCAATAGATGAAAAGGAAAGTGAAAAGGTATTTGGAAGATATAGCGCTCTATCTAATGCGGGGCTGTTTTCAGCTTCAATCATATCATCATTCTTAGTTAAGTATTCATTAGATAGTACAGCACTTTTAACAACTGTTTTTTATGGAATTGCATCAATTTTTACTTTCTTTTTAACTGAAGTTGAGGTTAAGAATAAGAACAGGATAAATATAAAATTATGTATTGAATTTATTAAAGCAAGTAAAAATATAATATTATTAATGTTTGCAGTAAGCCTTATAAATGAGGTTGTTCAGGCTGTTGCAGTTTTTTTGTATCAGATTAAGCTTATAAACTGTGGGTTTAATATAGTTTATTTTGGATTGCTTACAGCCTTTTTACAGCTTGTTAGGATAAGTTCTGCGAAAACTCATGTTGTAAGTTCAAAACTTGGACAAAATAAAAGTTTGATGATATTTTTTATTGCAATAACATTATCATGTTTGGCTTTTTTAATATTTAGAAACATTCCTATAATTATAATTGCTCTTGCATTAATGTGTAGTAGCAGTGCAATGATATCACCAATTATTCTTGACATTGAAAACAAAAGCATATCAATACAGGATAGAGCAACTGCACTTTCAATTTATGCGATGTGTGGTGATATTTTAAGTTCAGCTGTAAATGTTGCAATTGGTAAAGTTTCGGATATATCAATAGAAGCATCTTTTATTTTTTGCATCATAATCTGCTTTTTTGCGTTAATTTTGCTATGTTTAAACTTTAAGGGACAGTTCTTTTATAATGATATTTTTATAAAGGAATAATTTTTAAAAACTGTTGTAAAATTTATGTTGGGGCTTAGCCCCAGCATAAATTCAAAGGGACGGTTCTTTTATATTTATTCAGCACAAGTGCCGATGCCACAAGTACTACCATTAGGGATGAAAATAAGATATAGTTTTTGCGTTAGTATCTCAAATATTAAATTATGCAAAAAATTGAATAAGTCCTTTAAGAGTAGTAGTAATATTTTTTTATTTAATTACTATTGTGTAAAAATAAAATGATTTAATCTTTACGGCTTGTCCAAATAATTATGATATATATGAAATGATTATTGTAGAGAAACTAATAGTATAATGGATGCTTTTAATTTAAAAGTAGTTTTATAATAAAATTTAAATTTTAATAATCTTATGTATAAAGCTTAACCGTTTGCTGCCTTTATAAAATCTTCTATTATATTTTGATATTTTTTATTGTTTTTAATGACGTTAAATCCAAAGCTACAAAGATTGCTTGCCTGGGATATGGTGATGTTCCCTGCGAGGGCACAGATTTCTTTGTAGTTTATGTTACACAATGATCGCATAAGAAGTATAGCAACTCCTCGAAACTCCTTTGCCTCTTTTTTCCCTTTTATATGAAATATATCAGGGTTTACACTTTCACAATAATTTGCTACAAATTGAAGCACTGCTTTCGGCGAAAGGTTTCTTACAAGAATTCTTCTCTCACTTCTATACTGTGAGCCATCATTCTCAAATTCTGTGTTTTGCAATAATTAAATACAAACTTTTGAAAAAAATCTTTGCAACATCCGCATTACCATAATTGTAAATTAATTGTATTTCATTAATGAATTTTGGAGCCTCCAGCTGGGGCCGTCAAATATTAGTAAATGACTGTGATGGACCATCCTATCAAGTATAGCGTTTGTTAGCTTTTCATCGAAAAAAATACTGTTCCATTTACTGAATTCAAGGTTTGTAGTTAATATTATGCTTTTTTTCTCATAGCATCCTGCTATAACCTGGTATAATAGTTTAGCCCCTTCAATGTCAATTGGAATGTATCCCCATTCATCGCATATCAATAGGTCTA
>NZ_FUYH01000047.1 GCF_900167605.1 Caloramator quimbayensis
CATCTATGGTAACACCCGTTCCCATTCCGAACACGAAGGTTAAGCATAGGTGCGCCGATGATACTGAGCTGGAGACGGCTTGGAAAAGTAGGTGGCTGCCAGTTAATCTGGGCCTTTAGCTCAGTTGGCTAGAGCAACCGGCTCATAACCGGTCGGTCCGGGGTTCGAATCCCTGAAGGCCCACCATAATTTAATATTCGTGGGGGTATAGCTCAGTTGGGAGAGCACCTGCCTTGCAAGCAGGGGGTCAAGAGTTCGAATCTCTTTATCTCCACCATATTTGGTGATTAGGCATCTATGGTAACACCCGTTCCCATTCCGAACACGAAGGTTAAGCATAGGTGCGCCGATGATACTGAGCTGGAGACGGCTTGGAAAAGTAGGTGGTTGCCAATTAATAAAAAAGCTCTAAGATAATTCTTAGAGCTTTTTTGTATTTATAAAGTTATTAAGATTTATATTCTTTTAATATGCTGCAGTATGATTTAAGAATAAGAATTATAGATAAAAAAAAGCCAGGGGGTTCACCTGGCTAAGGTCAGTTAATAGGGTTCAATCATGGGGATATGTTATATGAAAGGGTTCTAAATTGCTAAAATATTTTTTAACAATTATAAGTATATCATAATCAGTATTATTTTTGCAATATATAAAAAATAAAATATAATAATTTTTTATTTTATACAAAAATATAACTATTTATTATCAAAATAAGTAATATAATATAACACATATAATACTGCATAAAAATCCAGAAATAATGCAAACAATTTTTGATATTCTGTTCCTTTTATCCATTTTTAATAAAATTATTGATATAAAAATACCAATAGGAATAGGTATTAGTTCTTCAATATAAATATATATACTTGAAATTATAAAGTATATAAAAATTTTAGATATAAAATATTTTTCTTTAGAATTTTTTAGTTTATATGATATAATTAATGAGAAAAAAAAGTAAATAATTATAAAAATAAATATATATTTCATTATTTCACCCCTTTAAAGATATATTTAATTATTCATTTTAATAGAAGGTGAAAAAATGTATAGCATTGAAGAAATAAGTGAAATTATAAAGACATGTAACAAATGTCAATTATGTAATAAAAGAAAAAATGTTGTTTTTGGTGAAGGAAATGTTAATACAAAAATAATGTTTATAGGCGAGGGGCCTGGGGAAGAGGAAGATAATACAGGACGGCCTTTTGTGGGAAAAGCAGGACAATTATTGACTAAAATGCTTGCAGCTATTGAGCTTAAAAGAGAAGATGTATATATTGCAAATATAGTAAAATGCAGACCACCTAATAACAGGGTTCCTTTTGAAGAGGAAGTAGTAAAATGCCTGCCTTATTTAAGATATCAGGTTTCTATTATAAAACCAAAAATTATAGTTTGTCTTGGGGCAACATCAGCTAAATACATAATTAAAAGTGATATAAGAATAACTAAAGATAGAGGAATATGGTATAAAAAAGGAAATTTCTACATTTTACCTACCTATCATCCTTCAGCTCTTTTAAGGGATCCAAGTAAAAAGAAAGATGCATGGGAGGATTTTAAAAATATAAGAGAAAAACTAAAAATGCTATAATAACCCTTTCACAAAATAGTGATAGGGCTTTTTTTATAAATAAGTATATTTTCAATAAAAGTATTACAAAATAAAGTTGGAGGGATAAGTAATTGTTTAAGATAATTGGAGTAAAGCATGATAATAAAGGAGAAATTGTTGCATATAAACTGGATAACGGAAAGATTGTAACAAAGGATGAAGGAGTTAATATTGCAAAAAAGGGTGAGATAGAGGGCGTTACTGTTGGAGTTTCTAAAAAAGGAGAGGAGTTTTTAAGAAGCGTTCCTGATGGGAAGGATATAAATAATCTTGATAATTTGCCAGAGGTAAGGTAGGTGATATATTGAAAAGCCTCAAGATAGAGAAACTTATTAAAGATGGAGAAAAAAATATTATAGGTTATGAATTGAATACTGGATCTATAATAGATAATGAACAGGCAGTATATATGATAAAAAAAGGTGAACTTAGCGGTGTAAGAATAGTTTGTGATGAAAAAGGAAAGGAAAAAATAGAAGGAAGAGATTTTAATCTTGAAAATTTGCCCGAAGTAAAATAGGTGGAAACAAAAACCACCTATTTTACTTTTTTAATGTATGTATTTGTTGTAAAATAAATATTATAAATATATAATTTGAGTGGTGATATTATGAATACTATAGATGTTTGCACTGAAAATAAAATACACGAGGAAACGATAAATTTTGCTAAAAGTAATATGATATCAGATAAGGACATTTTAAAATTGTCGGAGCTTTTTAAGGTTCTTGGGGACGCGACAAGAATAAAGATATTATTTGCACTTTCATTAAATGAACTGTGTGTATGCGATATTGCATGCATTATAGGTATGACCCAGTCAGCAGTTTCACACCAATTAAGGATATTGAGAAATTTAAGGCTTGTTAAATATAGAAAAGAGGGTAAGACTGTATTTTATTCTCTTGATGACGACCATGTTGTAAATCTATTTAAGCAAGGACTTGAGCATGTTAAGCATGATTAGGAGGAGTACAATTGGAACAATTTAAGCAGATTGAAGAGGAATATAGAAATATAGTTGATAATAAATTAGTGGAAAACATTAAGATAGTTTTTGGAGAAGGAAATAAAAATGCAGATATTATGCTGATTGGCGAGGCGCCTGGTGAAAAAGAGGAGGAAATGGGAAGACCCTTTGTAGGTCAGGCTGGAAAAAATCTCGATGAATTTTTAAATTTGCTAAGTCTTAAAAGAGATGAGATATACATAACTAATGTAGTTAAGATAAGACCTTATAAGATAAATGAGAAAACAGGAAGAAAATCGAACAGGCCTCCAAATAGTAAGGAGATTGAAATGTCTGTTGAAACCTTAAGAAAAGAAATTGAAATTATTTGTCCTAATATAATCGTTACCCTCGGGAATATTCCATTAAGGGCAATTTTAATGGATAAAAAAGCAACTATAGGAGAATATCATGGAAAAGCTATAATGCTTGATAAATTTGTTCTTTTTCCACTATATCATCCTGCAAGTATTATATATAATAGGGAATTAAAACATATTTATTATGATGATATACTTAAATTAAAGGATTATATCAAAGGTAGAGAGGAGAATAATATTGAAAGATAGATTGAAAGAGTTTAAAGATAATGTAAAAAATAAAAAGGTTGCAATAGTAGGTATAGGAGTTAGCAATACACCTCTTATAGAAATGTTGTTAAACTATGGAGCTAAGGTTGTAGCGTGTGATAAAAAGACATCTCTTGGAGATTTAGAGGAAAAATTAAAAAAATTAGGTGTAAAACTTTATCTTGGAGAAGAATATCTTAAAGGTGTTATTGATTGCGATATTATATTTAGAACTCCTTCTTTAAGGCCTGACAATGAATATTTAATAAAGGCAAGAGAAAAAGGAGCCTATGTTACTTCTGAGATGGGTGAGTTTTTGAAATACTGCCCTGCTAAAATATTTGGTGTAACTGGAAGCGATGGAAAAACAACAACAACAACTTTAATATATGAAATGCTAAAAAATGAAGGATATAAAGTTTTTCTTGGGGGAAATATAGGAAGTCCTCTTTTAAACAGAATTGAAGAAATTAGTAAAGAAGATTATGTTGTAGTTGAACTTTCAAGCTTTCAATTGATGGATGTTAATTATTCTCCTGATGTATCTATTATAACTAATTTAAGTCCTAATCATTTAGATATTCATAAGGGAATGGATGAGTATGTAAACTCAAAAAAGAATATTTTTCTGCATCAATGTGAAAATGATATCGTAGTACTAAATAATGATAATGAAATAACCAGTTCAATGAAAAGAGAAGTAAAAAGCAGCCTAAGAACATTTAGTATGAAGGATAGTACTGCATTTTCATATTTTGATGGAGAAAAACTTATTTGTAATGGTATCAGCATATGCTCTATCGATGATGTTAAGCTCCCTGGTATGCATAATGTAGAAAATCTTTTAGCTGCATTTTCGGCGGTATATGGTTTTGTTTCATCAGAGAGTATGAAAAAGGTAGCAACAAGTTTTACAGGGGTTGAACACAGGATTGAGTTAGTGAGGGAAATAAATGGAATAAAATTTTACAATGATTCTATTGCATCAAGCCCTACAAGAACAGTTGCAGGACTTAAATCCTTTAAAAATAAAGTTATACTTATTGCAGGAGGATATGATAAAAAAATACCCTTTGAAGAACTTGCAACAGGAGGAATAGATAAAATTAAAATACTTATTCTTATGGGAGCAACAAGGGAAAAAATAAAGAAAGCCTTTGAGAAAGAAATGGAAAGAAGAAAAATAAATCTCCCTATAATAGATGCAGAAAATCTTGAGGATGCAGTTAAAAAGGCATATGAAATGGCAGGGGAAGGAGATATTATTACTATGTCTCCAGCTTGTGCAAGTTTTGATATGTTTAAAAATTTTGAAGAGAGAGGGAAAAAATTTAAGGAAATAGTAATGAAGCTATAAATATTATTTTAAATATTTATAGCCATTCTGACATATCCCCTATTCATTATGAATAAAATTATTCAAAAAAAGCAATTTTAAATTTATTCATTCTAATGTATGAATAATAATTATATTATAAATCTTAGAAACTATTAAGTTTAGTTAAATCAATATTTTTTTGTTGATTTTAGAAATTTAATATGTTAAATTATTGATAATTTAAACATTTTATGAAAGGGGTATGTCAATGGAGGAACATCAAAAATCTTTGAAAAGGGAAAATTTTTCATCAGGAATTGCAGTTTTTTTTGCAACACTTGGTTCAGCGGTAGGTCTGGGGAATATATGGAGATTTCCTTATTTAACAGGTGCAAATGGAGGAGCAGCATTTTTAATCGTTTATTTAATATGTATTGCTTTTATAGGAATTCCAGTAATGGTATGTGAATTTTATATAGGACGAAAGACAAGAAAAAATGCTGTTGGTGCCTTTGATAAAATAGGTGCTTCAAAGGGATGGAAAACAATTGGATTTGCAGGTATAGTATCGGCTTTTTTAATAATGTTTTTTTACAGTTGTGTTGCTGGATGGGTTTATTCATATTTGTTTAGAGCTATAAATGGAGATTTTGCGGGAATAAATCCTGATGCATCAGGAGCAATGTTTACAAAAACAATTCTTGGACCTATGCCTCCAATTCTATGGCAAATGATTGTTTTAGTTGTTGTCTCATTAATACTTATTGCAGGGGTTCAAAAAGGAATAGAAAGAATCACAAAAACACTAATGCCGGTATTATTTATATTGATTATAATATGTGATATAAGAGCAATAACTCTCCCAGGAGCTGCTCAGGGATTTACATTCCTTTTTAAACCTGATTTCTCAAGCTTGACTGCAGCAGGAATATTAACAGCTTTAGGACTTGCATTTTTTAAGCTTTCGCTTGGTATGGGAACTATGATGACTTATGGAAGTTATTTTACAGAGGATAATAATTTGATTGCAACGTCAGCAAAGGTTGCAATATCTGATACAATAGTGTCTCTTCTTGCAGGTATTGCAATATTTCCAGCTGTATTTTCCTTTGGAATGAAACCAGGTGCAGGCCCAGGACTTTTATTTATAACTATACCACTTGTTTTTTCAAAAATTCCTCTAGGGAATCTTCTTCTTGTAGCATTTTTCTTTTTAACATCAATAGCTGCAACAACTGCTATGATGTCATTAGTTGAGGTTCCTGTTGCTTACCTTACTGAAGAAAAGGGAATGAATAGGAAAAAAGCCGTTATTACAACAACTGCGATAATGGCTATAATCGGAATACTCGCAACTCTTTCTGTAGATAAAGGAAGTGTTTTAGGTAAGGTTAGCATATTAGGAAAAGGTTTTTTTGATTTGTTTGATTATATATCTTCGAATATATTACTTCCAGTTGGGGGTCTTTTAATAGCTGTATTTGTTGGATATTTCAATAAAAAAGAAAGTATAGTAAATGAGCTTTCCAATGAAGGTACTTTAAAGAATACTAAATTAATAAATATATATTTATTAATATTAAGATTTGTAACACCAGTATTGCTTATCCTTGTGTTTTTAAATTCAATAGGATTAATCAAGATAAAATAAATATTCAAAGAGCCTTTGATAGTTTTCTATTAGAGGCTTTTTTCTTTCTATATAATATGTTAAAATAACTCTTATAAAATTTTTGGAAGGAAATATAAAATGAATAAAAAGTATAAAAGATGGTTTTATGTGCTTTTATGGGCATTGATTATTTTTATGTTTTCAAATCAAACTGGAAGCGATTCTTCTAACAATAATAGATTTATATTGCAGATTTTAAAATCATTGAATATAAATATAGATTATATATTTAAAAGCAAAACAGATTATATAATAAGAAAGACAGCACATTTTACGGAATATTTTATTCTTTGCTATCTTATATTTAATGCGCTTTATATAGATTTAAGCCGTAAAAAGAGTTTGTTTTTATCTTTACTATTTACTTTTCTTTATGCTTGCAGTGATGAATTTCACCAAATGTTTATAGCTGGCAGAGGTCCTTCTTTTAAGGATGTAATGATAGATACTTTTGGAGGGGCATTTTATTCAATTATTAATCATATTAGAGAAATAAAAAGAAGAAGGTTCATTGATATATAGTTAATGTGATGTTAAACACTCTGGAAATATATTCATATATAAAATTCTTAAAAAAAATATTGTCATATAGAAAAAGCTATGATATAATAAATTTCGTTGCGCTAAGGTTTTGAGCCACTAGCTCAGTCGGCAGAGCACATGACTTTTAATCATGGTGTCCGGGGTTCGATTCCCCGGTGGCTCACCAAAAGTTGATGATAACCTGACATATCAATTTATGATGTGTCAGGTTATTTTTATATGTAAAAAGGGGGGAGACCTTATAATATTACAACAACGGAGCTTAGTGTATCGAGGTATATAATAAAAAGAAATATAAAGAAATAAAAAGATTTATGAATATAAATTGATTAAAAGGATAATAATAAAAACACATAAATAAATGCATGTGCTATCATATAAAAGTCGCTTGAAGCGGCAAAGAATAAAGGAAGTTAAGAGAAAAAACTTCCAAACAAAAAAGAGTTGACTTAAGAGAAAAGACGTGATAAACTAACTAAGCTGTCTTTTGAAAGAGCAGATGATTAAGTAAAAAGATGGCAAGAAAAAAGAAGTTGACAATAAAGATACGACATGATAATATAATAAAGCGTCTTGAGAAGAGAGTATTTGAACCTTGAAAATTGAACAGTGGATAAGCGAACGTACCATAAAAGATGCAAATAAGCATCAAAAATGAGTTTCAGGATTTTATCTTGAGAGTTTGATCCTGGCTCAGGACGAACGCTGGCGGCGTGCTTAACACATGCAAGTCGAGCGGAGGCAGCACTTAACACTGAGTGCTTAGTGGTGAGAGCTTAAATTAAGTTAGTCAGCGTCAAGACCGCGTAAGCGGGCTTCACGCTATATAAGAA
>NZ_FUYH01000018.1 GCF_900167605.1 Caloramator quimbayensis
AAACAAAACTACAAATGTAATCGTTGAAATTTCAAATGGGGATTTCACTCTTTTTTTATTTAAGGTATTGATTTTTTCTCCAAGATGATATACTTTAGAAAAGTAAGTGAGCATTTGTTTTAAATAACTTTTGTTCATTTCATCAGCATCCTTTTTATGTTTGTTTGTGGTAAAACTATTATAAAAAGGATGCTTTCTTTATGCAATTTTTTTCTCTATATTTTCCAGTAAAAATCGGAAAATACCTAATTTCTACTTACTATTTCTTAACCATTATAAATCAACGGGCTTATCGCCCTAAAAATTTTCAAGTGCGAAATCTCTGCTATTTTTTAAATTTTACCTACGATTACAAGATATTGAATATTATTTTAATATCTATAGGATTTGTAGGGATATTTTTATTGATTAACTTGACTATTATAAAGATAGATATATCTATAGAAGAAGGTAAATACTATAGATTTGATAAAGACAGCAGTGAATTTTTAATCATCAATTTAATAGTGTCCATTTTATTAACAGCGCTGCTTTGTATAGTACATGAAGCCTCAGGGATTATAGGAACAGCATTAGTCTTATTTAATATTTTGATTACTCATTACTGCTTATATATATATCGAAAGCTTTTTGACAGAAATGAGGCTATAAAAAGCCTTCTTAAAGTAACCTGCGATATTGTAAAATACGGAGATTTTAGGGACAAGTGTAAGCACCTGCTTGTAAGCCTAAATGAGCTCATACCATATACTCTTTGTGCAATATATACTTTTGACATTAATAATGATAATATAAGTTATCCAGTTGCATATAATAGTAAGGATATAATAGACATTGGAGATTTAGGATTTAATCTTACTGAGGATTCAATTACATTAAAAATTGTAAGGCAAGGTAAAATATACGTATGTAAAGATATAAAAAAAGATAAGAAAGTGAGAATAGAGGGAAGATTATTAGAAATAGTAAATTCTATGGTTCTCGTTCCAATAGTTATAGGTGAAAACGTTGAAGGACTCATATTGATTGGAGGAGATCAAGAGTTATTAGACTTTACTTATAAAGGAATTGAAGATATATTAAGTATATTATCAAACCAGATGGCCCTTGCAATAGAAAATGATATCTTCTATAGAGGTATTAAAAATAAAGCTGAGGTTGATTCTTTAACAAAGCTTTACAATAGAAGAGTTTTTAATAGAGAAATAGAAAAATTAATAAAAACAAATACAAATTTTTCCCTTGTAATATATGATATAGATAATTTTAAACAAATAAACGATACTTATGGGCATCTTATTGGAGATGAAGTGTTAGAGAGAATATCGGGAGTAATTTTAAAATCCATTAGAAAAACTGATGTTGCATGCAGATATGGAGGAGAGGAAATAGTTATAATATTTAAAGATCTTGGAAAAGAAGATGCATTAATAATATCTGAAAGAATTAGACAAAGCATAGAAAGCACAATAATACATTCAGGTGCTGCGGATATTTCAGTTACAGTTAGCGGAGGGGTTGCTTCATTCCCAGAGGATGGACCTCATAAAGAAGACATTGTAGGAAATGCAGATAAGGTTCTATATTCTGAATGTAAACTCAAGGGAAAAAATAAAGTGTTTGCATATGGCAGAACAGAAAAATATGCTCTTTATAATTAAGTAATAGAAAATTCACAGAATATGCATCAATATTTAATAAAGATTTTATAAAATAGTAGACAAGATATATTATAGCGAGGGATTATTAATGAGAAAGATGATTGAAATACTTGTTAAAGATTATAAAAAAGTAGCCGGAAGGCTATTTTCCCTTATATCTATTATTTTTACATCTGCAATTTATAGATATCTTAATGTCTATAGAGGAAGGGTATATCATATACCAACCGTTATAGATAGTATGATACCCTTTAATAAGTATTTCGTCATACCATATTTAGGCTGGTATATATATCTTGGTTTTTTCCTATTTTATTATTCGGTAGTAGATGAAAAAAAGTATTTTAAGATTCTATGGGGAATTAATGCGGGTATGATGATTTGTTACATTATTTACTATGCTTTTCCGACATATGTTCCCCGCCCTGAAATTCATGGAAACGATGTATTTGATTATCTGATGAGATTTGTGTATAATAGGGACAACCCATATAACTGCTTTCCAAGCATTCATGTGTTTGATGCTGTACTTTTTGGAATATATATTAATAGAGACAACAACTTAAATATTTTTACAAAGATAGTATCAAGCAGTACTGTTATTTTGATAATTTTTTCTACATTTTTCGTAAAACAACATTACATTTATGATGCGGTTTCTGGTATTTTTATTGCATGGTTAATTTATATATTGTTTAATTATAAAGAGGTTATAGTAAAACTCCAAGAAAAACAGGCAGTTTATAAATTAGAAAATAAAATAGGAGAATGATTTGCTTGAAAATAAAATGTAATATATGTCCAAGGTTTTGCAATGTTGATAGAGATAAAGAGATTGGATACTGTAGAGCAAATAGCAGCATTAAGGCAGCAAAGGCTTTTTTGCATATGTGGGAAGAGCCTTGTATATCTGGGGAAAGAGGCTCAGGAACTGTTTTTTTCACAGGGTGTAATCTAAGATGTGTTTTCTGCCAGAATCATGATATAAGTCAAGATGGTAAAGGAAAGGAGATTACTGTAGATAGACTATGTGAAATTTTTTTAGAGCTTCAGGATAAGAAAGCTCACAATATTAATCTTGTAACTCCAACCCATTATACCCTTCAAATACGTGAGGCGTTAATTAAGGCTAAGAGCGAAGGGCTTAAAATACCTGTTATATATAATTCTAACGGTTATGAGAGAGTTGAAACATTAAGGCTCCTTGAAGGGCTTATAGATGTATATCTTCCTGATATTAAGTACTATGATGACAAATACAGCATTAAATATTCAAAAGCTCCGAGATATTTTGAATATGCCTCAAAGGCTGTATTTGAGATGTATAGACAGGTAGGCTCTCCGGTTTTTGACAGTGAGGGTATTATTAAAAAAGGTATTATGATAAGGCATCTTATGCTGCCAGGACTTTTATTTGATTCCAAAAAAATAGTTGATTTTGTTTTAGATAATTTCCCGACAGAAGTTTATTTAAATATTATGAGCCAGTATACTCCAATGCATGATGCAAATAATTATAAAGAGATTAATAAGAAAATTGATAAGAGACATTATGAATCATTAATAGATTATGCAGTTTCTAAAGGACTTAAAAATGGATATATTCAAGATTATGAGAGTTCTACTGCTGAGTATGTACCGGATTTTAATTTTGAAGGAATTTAAAGAGCCCCTATGGGCTCTTTAAAAATTGCTTTTTATTATTTCTTTATAATCAGTTATTTCGATGTTTTTATAAAAAATCTTTAAAATATCTTCATAATCTTTTCCTTCACGAACAAGGCCTATAACACCATATTGACTCATACCTGCCCCGTGCCCAAAGCCGCCGCCGTATAATGTTATTCCCTGCAATTTATTATTTGTCACTTGTTTGTCGATTATAAAAAAACCAGAAGGAATTGCTGATGCATTTTTTATTTTATCTCCGTATAAAGGCGTTATATCAAAATTATCGCTTTTAGGCGTAATAACGTTTCTAATGTTGGACTCCTTTATAATTTTATATTCTCCCGTATCTGAAACTATAACTGCCTCCATTATTATTCCAGATTTTCCTCTTTTGCTTATATATATGTCTTTAATGTTTCCTATGCCTTCTTTAGGTATATCTGCTTTTCTATATATATTAAGAAACCATTTCTTTTTAAAAAATTCAGGATTATTTTTAGCTCTTGAATATATGTTTTCATTTATTGTTTTGCTTAAGACGGATTTATCAATTTCTATTTTCCATCTGAAATATGGGGAATTAGAGTCGTAGGCTTTTACTGTCCAATCCTTTAAAAATTTAGAAGCTGATTCCTCATTAGACAAATCTTTAATGCCGCTATTCGTATAATCTTTAAAGTCGAGATAAGGCTTTGAGTTCTTTTTTAAATCTTTGTTTGTATTAAACCATATTTCATTGAAGGGTGCTCCAACACCGCAGGATGTTGAAAAATATTTTGCATCGATTATCTTTTTATCATAGGAAAGAATTTTACCTCTCGTTTCTTCTATAGCTTTGTCGCATATTGAATTGGAGGGCTGACTGTTATAGGATTGGCTTAAGGTTGTATCATCAAGGTTAAAACCGTATTTTGCAAAACGGCCCGATAGAGTATCTGAAAGAGCATAGGTTCTTGCTGCAATAGCTTGAACTTTATAACCTTCAAGACCTCCGTAGCTGAGCATTTCAGATGGAACAACAAACCTTAAATAATCCTCAATATTAGTTTCGTTTATAAGTCTCATATTATTATCTACTATAGATATTTCAAGCTCGCCGTAATATAAAGGTGTATACCCGTTTTTCCTTTTAAGGCTTGATATTGAAATAGGATCCTTTGAAGAAGATGAAACATATATCCTTTGACTGAATAGTCCAAGGTCTAAAACCTTTTCTTCAGTTGTTTTGCTTATTTTATATATAGAGAGTGAAATAAAATGGTTTTTTAAATCTGCCTTTAAACTCTCGTCTTTTTTAGTTTTATATTCACCCTTTTCAGTTTTTACTATAAGACCTTTTTTTGATGAAAATATTATACTTGAGTGGTTTAATGAGGTAAAGTCAGCATTAGATATACCAATTCTTAAAGCATCAATATCGGGTATATCAACAAGCACAGCACCAATCTTTCCGCTTTCGTCGGCTATGAACTTATAGGAAGAGTATCCTACTATCACGCTGCTATTGGGAAGTTTTTTTATTTTTCCGTCTATTATTTGATAATAGAGAACATACGAACTCAGATTAAGTGTAGATGAATCAATTTCAATTTGGTCTTTGTTTTTCATAAGTACCTTACCTGCATATACTTTTGATGGAGATATTGATATTATTTTTTTTCCTTTAAGGTGTATATTATATGCTAATGAATCAGGTCTATAAAATCTTCTTGGTATATTTATCCATTTAATATTATCTTTGTAATATATTTTTAATGATATATTATTTTTAGATTCTTTCTTATCAAGTACAATTCCGCAGGTAATGTTCAGTGGTTTTAAAAAAAATATATAAAAAAGTCCAATGCTCATTAAAATAAGAATAAACATTGAAATAAAAATTCCTTTATAATTTTTTCTTCTTCTGTTTCTTCTCAAGCTATCACCTACAATCTCTAATATTAACATATCATATTATATAAAATATTGTATAACATTTTAAAGATATATGGATTAAAAATTTAAAAAATATTTTTCAAATGATTACAAATTATGGTCAAAACTTAATCGTATTTTAAGTTCTATTTTAGAGTAAAATATTTTAATATACATCCAAAAACGAATACAAAACTTACTGCACCAAAGGGAGGATACAATAACTTTATTAAATTAGTAAATCCAATAAAAGAGAAGGGAACAGATATTGTTATTACTATTAAAACTGAAATTCTGTAGGATATTTTATATGAATATGAAATTCTTTTGCATAAACTATAGATATTTCCTATTTCCGTCGAAAACATTTCAAGCCATATTACTATTGTAAGAAAAGAAGGAAGTATTATACCAAATTGTTTTGCAATATAAAGATTTGGGATTTCAACGTTAAAACTGTAAGGATAGTATAAAAGTATAGAATAGTTTATTATTAATGAAATAATTGTTAATACTATGCTTCCTAAGATGCAGCCCTTTACAAAGTTATTTTTGTTTTTTATCTCTGCAGTCATTGGACATAGTACGCCAATTGCACTCATTAGGTTAAAGGAAGAATAAAGAATGGAAGAAAGCAGCCAAGTATTTTTCATAGGAATAATATTCTTGAAAATAGAGTGTACTTGATATATTGAAGAACAGGATTTTAAAACAAAAAAACCTATTGCTAATATAGATATAGTTGAAAGAGGTACTATAAATTCATTTACTGTAATAAGGCCCTGTGTAGAGAAAAAACTTATTATTAAGACGAAAAATGCCATGATTAGAGTTCCTGCGGTTTTATTAATTCCTAAATATTCATTTAGCATTGCTCCTCCGCCAGATATCATTATTATGTTGCTTCCAAATATAAAAAATGTTAAGAATACGTCCACAACCGCTCCAACTTTTTTCCCAAGTACTGAATATATTATTTCTTTATAGGATTTAAAATTTAGTTTAAAACATAAAGCTATTATTATAGTTGATATAAAGATGTAGATTATACAGCACAGAATTATTCCAAAAAAACCTTTTATGCCGTATAAACTGAAAAATTGAAGTATTTCTTGACCAGAAGCAAGTCCTGCACCTATTATTATTCCTATGAAAACAGAAGCTATTTTAAAATCTTCTTTCATATTATTCTCCAAATATTGTTACATAAAATATTATTCTTTTAGATTTATAAAAATTCCAAAGCAATGAATTTAATAAAGTAACTATAATAATAAAATAAGTATATTTAAGGAATAATAGAATTAATAAAATATATACTATTTGAAGTAGTAATACCGAGGGTAGGTGAATAATATGAAAAAATGGTTTTGTATGTTTTTGATAATAATTTTAATTTTTACAACGGGCTGCCCCGGAAATGAGAAGAAAAAATCAAATGAATCAAACAAGGTTGAAGTAAATAAGAGTGAAAACAAAATAGACAAAAATGCAGCTTCTGCGTTTATTAACAATTATTTAGCCTATGTACTAAAAGGTGACTTTGATGGAATGAAGTCATTCTATAATGATGAGGTAAAATCCCAGATTAAAAGCATTCCCGTATCTTCAAGTTCAAGGCCTGTGGGTTATAAAATTGATACTGATGACAGCGGACTTGAAGAAAGTCAAAACGAGGGGAAGAGTGCTGCTTTTAAGGTTCATTTATTCAATAGCGGACAGGACATACCTTATTTTTCAGACGATTTGTACAAATATACAGTTGAACTTAAGAATAATAAAATGGTCATATCAAAAATAGAGAAAGAAAAAAGCACTGAAATTTATGAGAAAAATAAAGTTTTATATAAAAGGGAAGGGGACAAGATAAAAGGAGAAAAAATATTATCTTTAAGTGAGATGCCTGATTTTATAAGTTTGAGCAATACTTTATATCCAGGTCAAAAGATTCCTCTTCCTAAAGATGGTTTTGGTCCCTGTGCAATTTCTCCTGATGGGAAAAATATATTAATTACAACAAAGGGTACTTTAAAGACAGCGGGTGCGTCAGGAGGGAGTATAAAAAATGATGTTACCTATGCTTTTATTGCGATATTGAGTATGAAAGAAGATGAGCAGCAGAGTATTCAGCAGAATAAAAATACTAAGGACAGCAAGCAGGTAATCAAATTAGAGGGAGGGGGAGATGAAAAAAATAAAGAAGAGTCTTCGGGAAATGAAGAAAGCAAAACTGGAGCGGAAGGACAGGAGAAGGAGAAAGTCCAATTACCTTCTATAAAAACCCTCGATCTTTATGTAGAAGCAAAAATTAAAACGGCGGCATTTTCGCCGGATGGAAAGTTTATTATAGTTGAATATATACCTCCTTCGGGTTTAAATAGAATAAAAATGTATAAAGTTCAGGAGAGAGAGATAGTTGAACTTATCGTTGACAGACAGTTTTTACCTGATAGGTTTGGGATAGTTTCTCCAGCTTTCATATCTTTTGAAGAGCTGTCTTTCAAAGTAGTACCTTCAAAGGATGCAACATCTGAAGAGCAAAAATACGAAGGAATATGGAAGATGGACATTAAAGAGCAAAAATTAAAGCCCTTTTAATAAAATATAGCAATAATAATAATTCCGTATGTTTTGTAAAAACTTTAACTTTGTTGAAAATTAAAAATTGTTGGCCTATAATGAAAGTGAAAAAATATGATTGGGGTGGGGGTAATATGAGTTTTAACGAGGAGCATAGAGTGATAAGCTTGTGCCGTAAAAAGTTAGAAAAAAGAATCGATAAAATCATTCTGTTTTTTGATAAGCTCAACTTTTTCTTAAGGGAAACTAAAGATGAAAGGCAGAAAAATAATTACAAGACACCTATTGCGCATTGATTTTTGTTTAATATGTACAAACTATTCATATAATTTTGATATATCAATAATATTTAATTGATGTTAAAATTTTAATAAATAATTGAATTTGGGGGTTTTGTTATGGCAAAGGTGTTATTAAAGAATATTTACAAGGTTTATCCTGGAAATGTAGCTGCAGTTAAGGATGTTAATCTCGACATTGAAGATAAGGAATTTGTGGTTCTCGTTGGACCTTCAGGATGCGGAAAGTCAACTACTTTAAGAATGATTGCAGGTCTTGAAGAAATAACTTCTGGTGAATTGTATATAGGAGACAAGCTATGTAATGATGTTGCACCAAAGGATAGAGATATAGCGATGGTTTTCCAAAACTATGCACTATATCCACACATGACTGTTTATGAGAACATGGCTTTTGGATTAAAGCTTAGAAAAATTCCAAAGGATGTCATAGATAAGAAGGTTAGAGAAGCTGCAAAGAGTCTTGACATTGAACATCTTTTAGATAGAAAGCCAAAGGCATTATCAGGAGGACAAAGACAGAGAGTTGCTTTAGGTAGAGCAATAGTTCGTGAACCTAAAGTATTCTTAATGGATGAACCTTTATCAAATCTTGATGCAAAACTAAGGGTACAGATGAGAGCTGAAATTTCAAAGCTTCATAAAAGATTAAATACAACATTTATATATGTTACTCATGACCAGACGGAAGCTATGACTATGGGTACAAAAATAGTTGTTATGAAGGATGGAGTAATTCAGCAGGTAGACAGCCCTCAGAGGATATATGAGCATCCAGCAAACATATTCGTTGCAGGATTTATGGGAAGTCCTCAAATGAACTTTATAAATGCAAAGCTTACAAAAGAAGGAGAGAAAGTTTTTGTAAACTTTGGAAAAGTAAAACTATGTCTTCCACAGGATAAAGCTAATATAGTTATTGAAAAAGGATATGTTGGAAAAGACGTTGTATTTGGAATAAGACCTCAGCACATAGATGACAGCGTTGATGCTGTAAGCCAAAATCCTGAAACAGTTGTTGAGGCTAAAGTTGAATTGATTGAACATATGGGTTCAGAAACTTATTTGTATCTTGTTTGCGAGGAAAATAATATAATAGCAAGGGTTGCGCCAACAAGTAAGGCTCAAACTGAGCAGGTTATTAAAGTTGCATTTGAGATGAGCAATGTTCATATATTTGATAAAGAAACAGAATTGGCTGTTTTTTAATGGAGGATTTTATGGGCTTTTGTGAAGGTATCGAAAAGGCACTAAAATGCAATATAGGTATATATGATTTAAAAGGTAATATTATTTGCGGGAGCAATATTGGTTTTTGCTATACAGATGATATCTTGTATAGGGATAATTTAACTTATATTAGATGTGACAGAATTATTATTAGTGCAGATTGCTTGCTTTCACAGGATGCCATTAGTTTAATTAGGTTAATATCATCTTATGAACGGGGAAAAGAGGCTGCAGTTTTTGTGCAGCCTCTTGAGTATATTTTGAAAAATGATGTATCCTATGAAAGTTTAATAGGGAGATATGAAGGATATACTTCGTTATATATAAAATGCACGGAAGACGTAGAGGATGTTCTTTTTAATATCTACAGCGGATATGATGTAGAAATTATTAAGGATGAGAGTGGAATATACCTCATAAAGAAATTTGAAGATGTTGAAAATGAGGCAAATTCAATAATAAATGGGATTTGGGATGAAAGAGGTATAAATATAATAATAGGATCGGGAAGAATAGTTAAAGATAAATATACTATAAAGCACTCTTTTGAGGATGCAAAACTTTCAGCAATGCTTGCTGAAAAATTAGGGTTTAAGAACGGATACTTTATTTATGAAAAAATGGTAATTTATGATTTGATTAATTCCTTAGATAGAAATGATTTAGAAAAACTTTACGATGGAATATATGATGGTTTTTTTGATGTCATAAGGGACAGGGAGCTTATAAATACAGCAGAGGAATTTTTGAAGTGCGATTTAAATATTAGTGAGGCGGCAAGGAGACTTTATATTCACAGGAATACTCTTCTTTATAGAATAGAAAAAATAAAATCATTTACAGGGCTTGATATAAAATCCTTTGAGGAAGCAATGGTATTTAAGCTTCTTCTAACAATTTATCGTCTTAAATCAAAATGATATGGAATATTTTGTTTATACTTTTCCCCCATAATAGGTTAAAATATTATGGGGGTTGATTTTTATGAGGATTAATTTGATACCATCTATTGAATATATAAAAGAAGAAGAAATGGAGGGAAAAAATGTTGTTGTAATAGATGTTTTAAGGGCAACATCTGTGATAACAACTGCCCTCTATAATGGAGCATCTGAGGTTGTAACTGCAGTTGAAATCGATGAGGCTTTAAAATATAAAGATGAAAATACTCTTCTTGGAGGGGAGAGAAGGGCTCTTAAAATCGATGGATTTGATTTTAGTAATTCCCCAATAGAATACAGCAGGGAAGCGGTTTTTGGGAAAAGGATTGTTCTTACAACAACAAACGGAACAAAAGCTATAAATAAATCAATGAGGGCAGAAAAGATATTTATTGGCTGTATGATGAATGGAAAAGCAGCAGCAAAAAAAATAATTGAATATGATAAAGATGCTTTTATCGTTTGCGCGGGTACGTATGGAAAGTTCTCCCTCGATGATTTTATATGTGCAGGGAAAATAATAAATGATGCTGTTGAAGAAAAAGATGTACAGATAGATGATTTTGCTGCAGCAGCTCTTCTATCCTATAGAGATAATAGGGATGATGTAATATCCTATGTAAAAAACGCATATCACTATAAATATCTTATATCTATAGGACTTGAGGATGATATAAAATATTGCTTTAGGGAAGATGTTTTTGATGTCGTACCTGAGTATAGGAATGGGAGCATAAGGCTGTAAGTGTGATAAGCTATAATAAAGCTTCATTAAAAAGCAGAAGATTTTTAATGAAGCTTTATTTTTTCATAAGTTATATTCATATGGATTTAGTTGAAAATTTAAGTCTATATTACTTGAAGGATTAAAAATTTAAGATACAAGGTTTCTCCTGAATTCCAAAGCACGGGGTGGTCCTTTGCCTGAGTCCTATATTCTATCTGCCTTATGGTCTTTTTGGCATCCCTTGCCGCATCCATTATAACCTGCATAAATAATTCAGGATACATATAATGCGAGCAGGAACATGTTATTAAAAATCCACCGGGTTTTAAAAGCTTCATACCTCTAAGGTTAATTTCCTTATATCCTCTAAGAGCTCCTTCTATTGCAGAGCGGCTCTTAGTAAAGGCAGGAGGATCTAAGATTACAACATCGTATCTTTTACCTTCCTTTGCCCATTTGTGAAGAACGTCGAAAGCATTATGTGCTTCAAATTTACATACATCTGATAGATTATTTAACTGAGCATTTCTTCTTGCGAATTCTACTGCATGTTCAGAAACATCAATCCCAAGTACGCTTTTTGCACCGTAATATCCTGCATGAAGAGAAAAAGAGCCAGTGTGGCAGAAACAGTCGAGAACATCAGCACCTTTAACTATATCTTTAAGAGATGCTCTGTTTTCTTTCTGGTCAAGGAAATAGCCTGTCTTTTGACCTTCTGCTATATCTACGAAAAACTTAACGCCATTTTCTGAAGTTTCCACAGTTGTATCAAAGGGAGCAGATAAAAAACCTTTTACTTGGCTTAGGCCTTCAAGCTCTCTTACAGGAACATCGTTTCTCTCATAAATACCCTTTGGATTTATTACTTCGTTTAATACTTTTACTATAGTGTCCTTCCATTTATCTATTCCAAGAGCGAGAGTTTGTATTACAAGGTAATCTCCATATTTATCCACTATTAGCGCAGGAAGAAAATCGGCTTCACCAAAAACTACTCTGCAGCAGGTTGTTTCTATTGTTTTTTTTCTGTATTCATAGGCAGTTTCTATTCTTTTTCTAAAAAAATCTTCATTTATTTCTTCATCTTTATTTCGTGTCATAATTCTAACGGTTATCTGTGACTTTGGATTTATGTACCCTTTTCCAATAAATCTTCCTTTGAAATTATAAACCTCAACTATATCTCCAGCTTCATAATCCCCATCAATTTTTTCAATTTCATTAGAGTATACCCAAGGATGCCCTTCTTCAACTCTAAGCCCTTTTTTATAACCAAGATACACCTTTGCCATGAAAATTCCTCCATATTATAAATTACATATGTAGTATAGCATAATATTGAAAAAAATAAACAGGCATATGCCTGTTTATTTATGTTTGCTTACATAATTTCTTAATATATGTATGTCGTTAAGATTTAGAGATATGAATTCCCCTCCAGATGTATACCAGCCGTTTTCTGCTTTACTCCATTTAACCTTTATAAGAGCCTTGAAGGGGATGTTGTCTTCTACCCTGAAATAAAAGGACAAAAAACTTTCAACTGGAATAAAAAAATTTGATTGAAGGCATATCCCGGTTTCGGAAACGTTTAACACAAAAAGATGCCCTTCTTCTTTGAAGGTTCTTTGCTCCCCATTATATATTAAAGTTGGATATAAAATTTCACAATCCATCCTTGCTCTTTCATATTTACGTTTTTCTACCCCAACTCAATCCCTCCTATAAATATTTTATAATATTATATCAAATTTAAGAATTATTTGTAATATTAAATATTTTATATCTTTTATTTATAATACATCAAAAGTCATAAATGGTGCAAAATAATATTAAAGAATGGAGGGATATTATGAAAGTTTTCCCGATTGTAGCTATAGCAGATATAGTAATTATAATCGTTTCTTTTGCACTTTTTTCAGCTTTGATATCAGGTGAAAAAAGGCATAGGATATGGGAAAAATACATAAGTTCATTTTCGAGATTTGTAATATATATCTTTATAGTTACTATTGCAGTAAACGTTATAACTGCATTAATAGTTTATGCCTTAAGATATGAGCGATATCTTAATATAATTGCACCATCAATACAATCCATAATAATTGGATTTATTGCATCCTGTGTTCCAAGACGTGGCGTTGAACATAACAAGAGCAAAGATAAATAGTTTTAGCATCTGACAAAATGTCAGATGCTAAATAAAAATAAAAAATAATGCTTGCAAAAAATTAAAATCTGATATATAATTATCAATGTCAGGCATCGGGGTGTAGCGCAGATGGGAGCGCGCGTGGTTTGGGACCATGAGGTCGCAGGTTCAATCCCTGTCACCCCGACCAGTTGGTTTAGCTTATGCTAAACCAATTTTTTTAAACTTTAATATTTACGGGGCGTAGCGCAGATGGGAGCGCGCGTGGTTCGGGACCATGAGGCCGCAGGTTCAAGTCCTGTCGCCCCGACCAGTAAAGAGCTTGCAACTTTTAATGTTACAAGCTCTTTTGTTATATACAAAGAATTTATTTTCTTTTTTCAATCAGCTTATTAAAAAATCTGTTGTTATAAAATTCCATAATAACAATTAAGAATAGTGCTGCTATTAAAAACATCTTACTTGAGTTTAAAGTAATGACGTAGCTGAAAATACCTTCTCCATATATTCTTCCAAGAATAAACT
The DNA here is from genome assembly GCF_900167605.1 of Caloramator quimbayensis. Taxonomy (GTDB): domain Bacteria; phylum Bacillota; class Clostridia; order Clostridiales; family Caloramatoraceae; genus Caloramator_B; species Caloramator_B quimbayensis. Next base: position 13,704 of record NZ_FUYH01000018.1, read on the forward strand.
TTAAAATTATTATCATTACTGCCATAAGAGCCAAGCCGTATACCTCTAACTTGCCGCTTTGCCTGCCGGAGAGCATTATTCTTTGAGATAGGGATGTTAAATAGGATTTTTCCTGAGAAGCTTTTTTTACTATTGGTATTATTATAAGAGATACTAAGCTTATTATTATAAATTGATTTACATTGATTCCAAAGGCAGCAATAGAATTATCCATCCTATTTAATGCAGCCATAAAAAAGGAAGTTAAAATCAAATAGAATAAGTAATTTTGAAAAAAATTAAAGATTGTGTAAAATACATTTTTGTCACTTGAATATTCTTTTATTATGGAATCACAGAATTTTTCATAATCCTTTCCTATGACAAAGCTTGCTGTTTTGTTTTGGTTTTGTGCTTCAAGGAGCATATCGAGTATCTGCTGAAGAATTTCTTCTTTTTCTACATCTGTAAGGCTACTGTTTCTTATATAAATTGTAATGCTTTTAAAAAGATATAGGTTTGTCTCGCTTAATTTTCTTTGCTGTTTTAATCTGAGCCTCTTAAGGTTTAATTCTAAAAACATATTTTATCCCTCCAAAACATTATCCACACTATTTTTTATTTCTTCCCATGATAATATGAACTGTTCAAGCTCTTTATGGCCTTCCTCGGTTAAGTAGTAGTATTTTCTCATAGGGCCTAAAGGAGATTCTTTTAAAACAGAGTAGAGCAGTTTTTTCTTCTCAAGCCTTATAAGAATAGGATAAACGCTCCCCTCGGATATTTCTTCAAATCCATATAAGCTGAGTTTTTCGCATATTTCATAGCCATAGGTTTCGTTTGAACTTACTATTTTTAATATGCATCCTTCAAGAAGTCCCTTTAGTATTTGTGTTGTACTTGCCAAAGAATCACCTACTTTGTAATACATAATAGATTATATAAAAATAATAACACTGCTATTATGCAATGTCAAGTAGTGAATAACCCATAATACTAAAAGTCAAAATTTTGTTTTTTAGTATTATGGGCTTTAAAATTAAATATAAATTATTTCAAAAACTCTTCTCCAATTTTATAAACATCTCCGGCACCCATAGTGATTAATAAGTCTCCATCTGAGAGTTCTTTCTTTGCATAATCTACTATTTCATCAAAGGATTTTATATATTCTGCATCAACACCATTTTTACAAATCGCATCACAGAGCATTTCAGAGCTTACAATTCCCGTATCCTTTTCTCTTGCTGCATATATATCGGTTAGTATCAGCTTATCTACATCGTTAAATGCCTTAGAAAATTCATCAAAAAGTGCTATGGTTCTGCTGTAGGTATGGGGCTGGAAAACGCAGCAGAGCTTTTTATGGGGATAATTTTTTGCAGCCTTAAGAGTTGCTTTTATTTCTGCTGGGTGATGAGCATAATCATCGATTACAGTAACTCCATCTTTTTCACCTTTCTTTTCAAACCTTCTATGGGTTCCTTTAAAGTTTATAAGGCTTTGAAACATTGTTTTTTTGTCAACTCCAAGAAAACTGCAGCATGCAATCGCAGATAGAGCATTTAATACGTTGTGTTCACCGGGGATTGAGAGTTTGAAGTCGTAAAAAAATTCTCCATTATAAAGCGCTCTAAAGGATGCACAGCCCTTATCATCATAAGCTATATTTGAAGCTGAAAAATCTCCACTGCTTAATCCGTATGTTATTTTATGGCAGGCAACTTTGCTCATTATGTCCATTACTCTTTTATCTTCACTGCAACCAATAAGACAGCCCTCATCAGGGATTAGTTTAGCAAAGCTTAAAAAAGTCTCATGTATTTCATCTATATCTTTATAGCAATCGAGATGATCGGCATCGATGTTAAGTATTATTCCGATATAGGGATAAAATTTGAGAAAACTCTTTTTGTATTCACAGGCTTCGGTTACAAAATATGGACTTTTTCCAGGCCTTACATTTCCTCCTATTGCATCCACTTCTCCTCCAACCATTATAGTAGGATCAAGATTTGCATCGAGGAGCATAAGGGATATCATAGAGGTAGTAGTGGTTTTGCCGTGGGTTCCTGAAACGGCTACACCTTTTTCATATTTTTTCATTATTTCTCCTAAAAACTCCGCCCTATCCATAACTAAAAGATTTAATCTTTTAGCCTCTATAAGTTCTGGGTTATCTTCCTTAACAGCAGCGGTATAAACAACTATATCTGCTCCGTGGACGTTTGAAGCGTCATGACCTATATATATTTTTGCACCAAGGTTATAAAGCTTTTCTGTCAGTCTTGAGGCTGCTCTATCGGATCCGGATACATTATAACCATAATCTATTAGTATTTCAGCAAGGCCGCTCATACTTATTCCGCCTATGCCTATAAAATGTACTCTTTTATTTACATCATTATAAAGGTCAAACATATAATCACTCCTAAGTATCTATTATTAATAATTATGGACAAAATAATTATAACATAATACATTTTTATATAATAATAAAAAATAAGTTTATGCTATACAATACTTATTATTTTCTTGAAATATATACTTTTTTGTTTTAGAATGAAATATATGATAAAAAAAAATAAAATTATTCGTATTTTAAGCCTTCTTATTAGATTTATGAATAAAATTTAACTTTTATGACAAAAATATATAAGAATGATAGGATGTGGTACTTTGAAACGTTTACATAGAAAGGAACGAGTAGCAGCAATATTAAAAATACTTTCTGATAATCCTAATAAAGTGATAAGCTTAGGATATTTTTCAGATTTGTTTCAGTCTGCAAGGTCTACTTTAAGCGAGGATATTGCAATAATTAAAGGTGTAGTTGAAAGCCTCGAATGCGGTGTTGTTGAAACAATACCAGGTGCTGCTGGCGGGGTAAAATATGTTTCTGGCGTTTCAAAAAATGAAGAGACAGAGTTTATAAATGAACTTTGCAATATGATAAAGAATCCTACAAGGATTATTCCAGGCGGATTTTTATATATGAATGATATAATATATTCACCAGATATTGCCTCGAAAATTGGTATTATATTTAGTCAGCATTTTAAAGATAAAAATCCTGATTATGTTATTACAGTAGAAACTAAGGGAATACCTATTGCGCTTATGACAGCAAAAGCTCTTAATGTTCCTTTAATAATAGTCAGACGAAACAGCAAAGTTACAGAGGGCTCAACAGTAAGTATTAACTATGTTTCGGGTTCTTCAAAAAGAATACAGACCATGAGCCTTTCAAAGCGCTCGGTGGAAAAAGGAAGCAGATGCATATTTATTGATGATTTTATGAAGGCTGGAGGAACGGCTAATGGAATAATTGAACTGATGAGAGAATTTGATTCTTCAGTTGTAGGAATAGGAATACTTATTGAATCTTTTACCGAGAGCAAGAGGCTTGTTGATGATTATGTATCATTAATGAAGCTTAAATCTGTAAATGAAGAAAGCGGAGAGATTGTACTATATCCTTCAAAGCAAATTTAAAAAAATTTTTAAAATTTATGTTAAAATAGCAGGAAAATTAAAAAAAATGAAGAATTATAAAGTAATAAGCAACTGGGAAGGTGGTGAAACCATGCAAATTACAGATGTTAGAGTAAGAAAAATAACTAATGAAGGTAAGATGAAAGCTATTGTTTCAGTAACATTTGACAATGCATTTGTAGTACATGATATCAAAGTTATAGATGGGCAGAATGGTCTTTTTATTGCTATGCCAAGCAGAAAGACTCCCGATGGAGAATTTAAAGATATAGCTCATCCAATCAACACTGAAACAAGAGAAGCTATCCAGTCAGCAATTCTTGCTGAATATGAAAAGGTAAAAAACAGTTCCGATGCAGAAGTAAATCAAGAATAAAGAGGAAGTCAATAGGCTTCCTTTTTATATGTATTTATGAAAATATTTTGAAAAATTCAATTGCAATTGAATAAAGTTCAGTATTGAAATATAATATAATAGGTTAATTAAGAATTTAAAACTGATTGAGGTGCAGTGTATGGATAGTTGTTATGGTATAGTTCTGGCTGCTGGTGAAGGCAAAAGAATGAAATCTAAACTGCCAAAGGTTCTTCATAAAATCTGCGGCAAAGCCATGATAGATTATGTAACTGATTCTATAAAATCTGCAGGAGTTAATGATTTTGTGGTAGTTATAGGTCATGGTAAAGATATAGTAAAGTCTCATCTTGGAAGTGAAGTTAAGACGGTAGAACAAGACAGGCAGCTTGGTACTGGTCACGCAGTAATGTGCTGTGAGGACTTTTTGAAGGGAAAAGATGGTGTTGTTATAGTTCTTGCTGGTGATGCTCCTCTTATTAATGCAAATACCATTTCAAATGTACTTCAATATCATTCTTTAAATGGTTTTTCCACTACGATTCTAACGGCAAATGTTGAAAATCCAAAGGGTTTTGGCAGAATCATAAGAGATAATGACGGAAATGTTGAAAGGATAGTCGAGGATAAAGACGCTACATCTGATGAAAGAAAGGTTAAAGAGATTAATTCAGGAACCTATTGCTTTAACATTTCAGAGCTTTTGTTCGCACTAAAGAAAATAAATAATAATAATGCACAGGGAGAATATTATCTTACTGATGTTATTGAAATTTTAAAAAAAGACGGAAAGAAAATTGGAGCATATGTTTCTGACTTTACAGAATTTATGGGAGTAAATTCAAGGGTTCAGCTTTATGAAGCAGGCATCGTTATGAAAGAGAGAATAAATAAAAAGCTGATGGAAGATGGAGTTACAATAATTGATCCACTTAGTACCTATATCGATGCAAGTGTAAAGATAGGGAAAGATACGGTTGTTTATCCTAATACTATAATAGAGGGTAATACTTCAATAGGTGAGGACTGTATAATAGGGCCAAACAGCAGGATAGCTAACAGTATTATAGAAAATGGAGTTGAGTGCCAGTATTCCGTTGTTTTGGAAAGTATTATAAAGTGTGATGCCAAAATTGGACCCTTTGCATATATAAGACCTGAATCTGAGATAGGTAAAAAAGTAAAAATAGGAGATTTTGTTGAAGTTAAAAAATCAAAAATAGGAGACGGAACTAAGGTGCCCCATTTAACATATGTTGGGGATGCGCAGATTGGTGAAGGATGCAACCTTGGCTGTGGAACTATTACAGTAAATTATGATGGCACTAATAAGCATAATACTATAATTGGAGACAAATCTTTTATAGGATGCAATACGAATCTTGTGGCACCAGTTAAGATTGGAAACAATGCATATGTTGCTGCAGGTTCAACTATAACTGATGATGTTCCAGATGGGGCATTGGCAGTTGCAAGAGAAAAACAGGTGAATAAGGAAGGATGGGTTGAAAAGAGAGGTCTTTGGAAAAAATAAATTATACAGGAGGAAAATATATGATAACACACGGGAAAAATATAAAGATATTTACAGGCAACTCCAATCCCGACCTTGCGGCAGAAATTGCTGATGTAGTTGGAGTAGAACTTGGAAATGCAGAAGTAGGAAGGTTCAGCGACGGAGAAATTTCGGTCAATATTAATGAAACAGTAAGAGGTGCAGATGTATTTGTTGTACAGTCAACCTGTGCACCTGTAAACGACAATTTAATGGAACTTTTAATTTTAATGGATGCTTTTAGAAGAGCTTCTGCAGGAAGAATAACAGCAGTTATACCATACTATGGCTATGCAAGACAGGATAGAAAGGCAAAGGCGAGGGATCCAATTACTGCTAAACTCGTTGCAGATTTAATACATGCAGCTGGTGCAGACAGAGTTCTTGCTATGGATTTACATGCAGCTCAAATACAGGGTTACTTCAACATACCTGTAGATCATCTTTTAGGGGTACCGATATTAAGCAAATATTTCCTCGATATGGGGCTTTGTGATGAAGATGTGGTAGTAGTATCTCCAGACCTTGGAAGTGTAACAAGAGCAAGAAAGTTTGCAGACAGACTTCATGCTCCTATAGCTATAATAGATAAGAGAAGGCCAAAGGCAAATGTTGCAGAAGTTATGAACGTTATAGGAGATATAAAAAATAAAAAGGTAATACTTGTTGATGATATGATAGATACTGCTGGGACTATTGTAAATGGTGCAAATGCATTAATGGATCTTGGAGCAAAGGAAGTTTACGCTTGCTGCACCCATGCTGTTTTATCAGGTCCGGCAATAGAGAGAATAAGAGATTCTAAAATAAAAGAACTAATAATGCTTAATACTATTCCTCTATCAAAAGAAAAGCAAATCGATAAGATAAAGGTTATTTCAGTTGCTCCTGTCTTTGCTGAGGCTATAAAGAGAATATATGAAGATTTATCAGTAAGTAAATTGTTTGATTAAAGGATGCGTTTGCATCCTTTTAATTTTGTAAAATTATATTGAACATTTTATATATAAAGGTATAGGAAGTTGAATTTAATCGCTTAAAATGAGAAAATATTAATAAAAATATGAGGAGGGTTAATATGGTTGAGACAAAGGTGTTAGTCGTTGATGATGACAGCAATATTTGTGATTTAATAGAACTTTATCTTCAAAAGGAAGGATACAGGGTTTACAAGGCACATAATGGTTCTGAAGCTATAAAAATTTATAGGGATAAGACGGTAGATATAATTGTTCTTGATATAATGATGCCGATTATGGATGGATATGAAACGCTTAAGGAAATAAGAAAAACATCTTCGGTTCCTGTTCTTATGCTTACAGCAAAGGGGGAAACTTTTGACAGGGTATTAGGACTTGAACTTGGAGCAGATGACTATATAGTAAAACCCTTTGAACCTAAAGAACTTGTTGCAAGAATAAAGGCTGTATTAAGAAGATATAAGCCTCAGACTCAGAAAAGAGCTCTCGAATTTTCAGATCTTATAATAGATGCAGATTCATATATAGTTAAATATAAAGGTCAAGAGATGGAAATGCCTCCTAAGGAGTTTGAGCTTTTATATTTTATTGCCTCAAATCCTAATAAGGTATTTACAAGGGATCAGCTTTTGTATGAGGTTTGGGGATATGATTATCCAGGGGATTCGAGAACTGTGGATGTTCATGTAAAGCGTCTCAGAGAAAAACTTCCTGATAATAAAGAGTGGCAGATTAAAACTGTATGGGGAGTAGGGTACAAGTTTGAGGTGAAATAAATGAAAAAAAGCCTTTTTACTAAGCTTATAACCACGTATTTTATAATACTTGTTATATCCTATAGTCTTGTTGCAGTATTTTTGTCTTATTGGTTTTACAGTTATTATAAAGATCAGAAGACAAAGGAACTGATTAGAGAAGGAGTAAATCTTAACAGCATAGTTTCAAACTATGTTCATGGAAAGGCTGATGCATCTAAGCTTAAATATGAATTGTCTGTTATCGACAGGCTTTTAAATGCAAGAATATGGCTTATAGATAATTATGGATATATCTATGGATATTCTGGGGATGAAACGGACAAAATAACAGGTAAACAAATTACAAGTACCGAAATAGATGAGGTCCGAAAAAGAAACATAATAGTAAAGACTGGAAGTTTTAAGGGAATGTTTTCAACACCAATGCTGACGGTTGGAATGCCTATAATAATAGACGGTCAGGTTAGAAGTGTTGTATTTTTACATTCACCTTTAAATGAAATAACTAATGCCTTAAAAAGAGTATTCTTTGTTATTTGGATGGCTGCTTTCTTTGCCATACTTATTTCTGCCTTTATAATATATTATTTTTCAGATAGAATACTAATAAAACCCCTTGGAAGGATAAATGAAACAGCAAAACTCATATCAAAGGGAGAATTTGACAGAAGAGTTGATCTGACATCCGATGATGAAATTGGAGATTTAGCAAAATCCTTTAACTACATGGCAGATTCCCTTGAAAATCTTGAAAAAATGAGGAGAAGTTTTATTGCAAATATTTCTCATGAACTGAGATCTCCAATGACTTCAATAAATGGCTTTTTATCGGGTATTATAGATGGTACGATACCTCAGGAAAAGACATCCTATTATTTAAAAATTGTTTACGATGAAATAAAAAGGCTTATTAGACTTATAAATGATCTTTTAGACCTTGCAAGATTAGAATCCGGTGAATTTTCTTTATCCATAGGTACTTTTGATATAAATGAGCTTATAAGACAAAGAATAATAAAGTTTGAAGATAAGATTAATAAAAAGAAAATAAATGTGGAGGTTGTTTTAACAGGCAATAAGTTAAAAGTAAAGGGAGATAGGGACAGAATTGATCAGGTTATAACTAATCTTGTTGACAATGCAATTAAATTTGTTCCTGAGGAAGGGTTAATCGAGATTAAAACAGAGATAAAAGAAGACAGGTTGCTTGTTAGCGTTTTTAACAATGGACCTTCTATACCAAAGGATGAAATAGCATATATCTGGGATAGATTTCATAAAGTTGATAAAGCACGTTCAAAAGGCGGAGGTACAGGACTTGGGCTTTCTATTGCAAGGCAGATTATAAATCAGCATAAGCAAACTATATGGGTAGAGTCAGGAGATAAGGGTACCAAATTTACTTTTACTCTAAGCCTAAGTTAATTCTTAATATTTTCAATAATAGTTCATATTTTATTAAAAAAGCATATTTATAATTAAATTAGAAATGTGAGGAGGTGCTGCAATGGACTTTAATAATAACTCTTGGGAAAGCGGCGTAAGATTTGTTGAAGAAAGAAAACCAAAGAAATTTATGAGGTTTTTAGGACTTATACTGATTGTATTTTTTTCAGCTTCTATAGGCGGTATTCTTGGGGGATATTATGTTAAAAAGAACTATGATAATGGATATGTCTATCAGGAAAAGTCACAGGAAAACATTAAAAATCTGTCTCAAAACAATGAAACGGCGGACATACCAAAGAATTCAATAAATCAAGTTGCTGATGCTGTTGGTCCTGCAATTGTTGGAGTTGACAATAACGTTAGAACTTGGGGAGGGGGAACAGCTCTTCAGGGAAGCGGCTCGGGTATAATATTTGACAAGTCAGGATATATAGTAACAAATGAACACGTAATAGATGGAGCTACAAATGTAACTGTAACCCTTCCAGGAGGGAAAAAGTTACCTGCAAAGGTAATAGGAAGCGATATCAGAACTGACCTTGCAGTACTAAAAATAAATGCTACAAACCTTCCAGTTGCAAAGTTTGGGGATTCATCTAAAGTAAGAGTTGGGGATACAGCAATTGCAATAGGAAATCCGCTTGGAGAGGAATTTGCAGGTTCTGTAACTGCGGGGGTAGTAAGTGCTGTTAATAGAAAGCTCTACCTTGATGGTAAAGTATACAGGCTTATTCAAACGGATGCGTCAATAAATCCAGGAAACAGCGGAGGTGCTCTTTGCAATACTGCAGGAGAGGTTATAGGTATAAATACTTTAAAAAATGTTGATGCAGAGGGCATGGGATTTGCAATTCCAATTAATGAAGCGATACCGATTATACAATCTCTTATGAAAAACGGATATGTCTCAAGACCATATATAGGTATTGAATATCAATTTATTGATGAAGATACAGCAAAGGAAAATCAAGTTCCAATTGGAGGATATGTGGTAAGAGTTGTAAGAGATGGAGCAGCTGAAAAAGCAGGAATACTTCCTGGAGATATAATAGTAGCTCTTGATGGGGCAAATATAGATACTTCTGATTCCTTAACAGAAATACTTTCAAAGCATAAAGTAGGCGATGTTGTAACTATGAAAATATATAGATCCGGAAGATACCAGAATGTGCAGATAAAGCTTCAGGATTCAAATGGTAGATAAGGCCTTTTGGCCTTTTTCTTTTTTAAATAAAATGTTTATGATATGATATAATATATGTTATTTAGTAAGAAGGAGTGTTTTAAATGTATCTTGTTGCAGGCCTTGGGAATATTGGAAATGAGTACGCTGATACAAGACATAATATAGGATTTATGGTTGTTGATTTTATATCGAATAAGCTTGATTTTAAAATCTCGAAGATAAAATTTAAAGGCCTTGTTGGAGAATGTATGATTAAAGATGAGAAGGTTATATTTTTAAAGCCCTCTACATATATGAATTTAAGCGGTGAAAGTATTAGAGAGGCTGTAGATTTTTATAAAATTCCAATTTCAAATGTCATCGTTGTTTATGATGATGTTGATATAATGTTTGGAAGGATAAGGATTAGGCCTTCAGGAAGCGATGCAGGCCATAATGGAATGAAGAGCATAATATATCAATTAAACAGCAATGAATTTCCAAGAGTTAGAGTAGGAATAGGAAGTCCAGATAAAAATATGATATCCCATGTTCTTGGAAAGTTTTCTCAAAATGAAAAGGAAGTTTTAAGTAAAGTTATAGAAACATCATCAGATGCAGTAATTGAAATAATAAAAAATGGAATACAAAGCGCTATGAATAAGTATAATTGTTTAAAAATTAGTAAAGAATAGAAATGTACTCTTAAAAGGGGGTGGATTCTTGAGGTTTGAAGGTTTAAACAGTGTGTTTAGACAGCATGAAGGCTATGAGGCCATAATTTCATCATTAAATTCACGAAAAACTCCATGTCAAGTTCACGGCCTTTCGGAATCTCAAAAGGCCTATGTTTCGTGCTGTCTTTTTGATTCTTTAAAAAGACAGATTTTAATATTAACACATAATGATATTGAAGCGAGAAAGATATATGATGATATTAAAACTTTTACAGATAAATGTTTTTATTTCCCTATTAAAGAAATGGTTTTTAATGTAGACGTTACTTCTGGTGAGGTTAAAACAGAAAGGCTCAAAACTATATATAAAATACTATCTGGAGAGCCTATAATAGTTGTTGCATCTATAGATTCAGTTTTCTATAATATGCCTCCAAAGAATTTATTTATTAAAAACAATATCCTTTTAAAACCTAATGATTCATTTGAAATAGAGAATTTAACCGCTAAACTTATAGAAATTGGATATGAAAGGGTTGAAATGGTAGAAGGTGTTGGCCAATTTGCCCAAAGAGGAGGAATAATAGATATATTTTCCCCTCTTTATAATGAACCTTTTAGAATAGAGTTTTTTGGAGATGAAATCGACACAATCAGAACCTTTGATGTAATAAGCCAAAGAAGCAGAAGTAAAGTCGATGAGGCACTGATTTATCCAGCAAGGGAAACAATAATAGAATCTGAAAAAATACCATTAATAATTAACAATTTAGAGAAGGACTTTGAATTAAAATATAAATCATTTTCAAAGAAAAATAAAGAATCGGCAGACAGACTAAAACAAAGGGTAAAAGAAAATATAGAAAAGCTCAGAAATTTTAAATACTTTGAAGGCATTGACAGTTACATGTTATATTTATACAATTCATCAAACTTCTTTATAGATTATTTTAATAATCCTTTAGTAATACTCGATGAATCGGGGAGAATAGCTCAAAGGATTAAAACATCATATGATGAATTTGAGGAAACCTTTAAGGCGCTTCTTGAAAAAGGGGATGTAATGCCCAAACAGGGGGAGTATTTTTTGCCTCCTGAATATATACTCGATGCTGTTAAAAAAAATAATATCATAGCTTTAAACATGCTTCCAAGAGTAGTTGAAGATATAAAGCCTCTGTCGGTTGTTAACTTCAATGCTGTATCTATGAATCCTATATCGGGCAACATTGAATTTTTGTTAAACGAAATTAAAAGTAAAATTAAGAATAGATATCATATACTTATCATGGCAGGTACAGCAGCAAGAGCTGAAAGACTTGCAAGAAGCCTTAGGGACGAGGAAATAGATGCGATATTCAGCGAGCAGGTTAATGAGATAAAAGCAGGGAGTATAGTAGTAACTTTTGGAAGTTTGAGCAGAGGAATGGAATTCCCTGATTTAAAGCTTATCGTAATATCTGATAAAGAGGTTTTCAAAGAAAAAACTGAGAGAAAAAAAACCTTTACAAAAAAAGCAGGGAAAATACAAAGTTTTACAGATTTAAGAGCAGGAGATTATGTTGTCCATGTAAATCATGGAATAGGAATTTATAAGGGCATAAGCCAGCTTGAAATAGATGGAATAAAAAAGGATTATCTTCTTTTACAATATCAAGGCGGGGACACCCTTTATGTTCCAGCAGAACAGCTTGATATGGTTCAAAAGTATATAGGGGCGGATGACAACCCTCCTAAGGTTTATAAGCTTGGAGGAAGCGAGTGGGCAAAGACAAAGAAAAAGGTTAAAGAATCGCTAAAGGAAATGGCTGAAAACTTAATTGAGCTTTATGCTGTAAGAAGGACTATAAAGGGATATGCTTTTTCAAAGGATACTCCATGGCAAAAGCAGTTTGAAGAAGAATTTCCCTATGATGAAACTCCAGACCAGCTGACAGCTATAGAAGAAATTAAACGGGATATGGAAAAGACGCAGCCCATGGACAGACTACTTTGCGGTGATGTTGGATATGGCAAGACTGAAGTAGCTATGAGAGCTGCTTTTAAGGCAGTTATGGATGGCAAGCAGGTTGCGGTTCTTGTACCAACTACGATACTTGCAGAGCAGCATTATAACAATTTTAAGCAAAGGTTTATGGATTTCCCTGTAACTATAGATATGATAAGCAGGTTTAGAAGCAGAGAACAGCAAAAAAAGACTCTTTTAGAGCTTCATTCAGGCAATATAGATATAGTAATAGGAACACATAGGCTTCTTCAAAAGGATGTCAGGTTTAAAGATTTAGGGCTTTTAATAGTAGATGAAGAGCAGAGATTTGGAGTTTCTCACAAGGAAAAGATAAAACTTCTTAAAAAAAATATAGATGTTTTAACGCTTACAGCCACTCCAATCCCAAGGACGCTCCATATGTCCATGATTGGCGTTAGAGATATGAGCATAATTGAAACTCCTCCTGAGGAGAGATATCCTGTTCAAACCTATGTTATGGAATATAACGAAAACATCATTAGGGATGCGATAATAAGAGAAATGTCAAGAGGAGGACAGGTTTTTTTCGTATATAACAGAGTCGAAACGATAAAGGACATGCAATCGGCTTTAACAAAATTGGTTCCAGAGGCTAAGATTACCATAGGGCATGGAAAGATGGACGAAAAGGAGCTTGAAGAGGCTATTTTATCATTTATTTCAGGCGATGGGGATGTGCTTTTATGTACAACCATTATTGAAACAGGAATAGATATGCCCAATGTAAATACTCTAATCGTATATGATGCAGACAAAATGGGCTTATCACAGCTCTATCAGCTTAGAGGAAGGGTTGGAAGATCTAACAGGCTTGCTTATGCTTATTTTACTTATAAAAAAGATAAGATTTTAACTGAAGTTGCTGAAAAAAGGCTAAAGGCTATAAAGGAATTTACTGAGTTTGGTTCTGGCTTTAAAATAGCAATGAGAGACCTTGAAATAAGAGGAGCTGGCAATCTGTTAGGAACTCAGCAGCATGGACATATGGCTGCTGTTGGATATGATTTATACTGCAGGCTTCTTGAAGAGACAGTAAGGGAGCTAAAGGGTGATGCAGAGGAGGAATATATTGAGCCTTCTATAGAAATAACAACTAATGCTTATATACCTGATAATTTCATAGGGGATGAAATGATAAAGATAGAAACATATAAAAAGATTGCTTCAATTGAGAATATGGAAGATAAGATTGAGGTTGAAGAAGAAATTATTGATAGGTTTGGAGATATTCCGCCTTCAGTTGAAAATCTAATAAATATAGCCTATATAAAATCTTTGAGTAAAAAGTTAAAGATAACAAATATTAAGCAGGTAGAAAGGGACATATATATTCATTTTAAAGATGCAAGCTTTATAAGTATTGATGTTTTAAGAGATGTAAACCTTAAGATGGATAGAGCTTTAAGTTATGGCAGTACTACTCAGCCAATAATAAAGTTAAAAATTAAAAATATTTCTCAGAATGTAAATTTAATAAAGAAATTTTTGGAACTTATAAGTGATTTGCATAATATAAGCAAATAGATTATAATATTTTTATACGTTAAGAGAGAGAGGGATTAAAGTGGGGAAAGTTAAAAAGTTAATTCTAAATTTATCAATCGGTTTATTTTTAATGGGTCTTACAGGGTGTGATTTAATAGCTAAGACACCTGAAGGAGTAAAGAATACAGTGGTTGCAACTGTAGGCAGCGACAAAATTACAAAGGGAGAATTTGATAAGAGAATGTCTCTTCAAATAGCACAGTATGAGGCATATTACGGTAAAGGATTTTTTGATAAAAAAGAAAATGCGGAATATCTTAAAGAATTGAAGTCTCAAGCGCTTGAACAGATGATAGATGAAAAAATATATCTTCAAAAAGCAAAGGAGCTTAATCTTATTCCAGATGAAAAAACTTTAAGCAGCGATGTAGATAAAAAAGTAGATGAAGCAAAAAAAGCAGCTGGCGATGAGAAAAAGTTCAATGAACAGCTTTCAAATTTAAAAATTACTATAGATGATTATAAAGAACTTGTTAGAAACAGCATTATCTTTGAAAAACTATATGATAATCAGACTAAGGATGTAAAAGTAACTGATCAGGAAATTACTAATTATTATCATGAAAATTCCTATGACTATACAGAAAAGCCTAATGTTATGAATGTATCACATATACTTGTTAATACAGAAGAAGAGGCAAAAAAGGTTAAGGATGAAATAGATAAGGGCATGAAATTTGAAGACGCTGCAAAGAAATACAGTACAGATCCTGGTTCTAAAGATAAAGGGGGAGAATTAGGAGACATTTACTACAGCGATAAGAATTATGATAAGGATTTTATGATTGCAGCTATTGCGCTGCCTGAGGGTAAGATAAGTACACCTGTTAAGAGCCAATTTGGATATCATATTATAAAAGTAAACAAAAAAACTGAGTATCCTTTAGTGCCTCTTGAAAAAGTTAAAAACGAAATAAGTGGAATGCTTTTAGAACAGAAAAAATCTGATAAGTTCCAAGAAACTATTAATGCTTGGAAAGAAAAGATAAAGATTAAAAGCTACGAGGATAGATTATAGGCTGCTATATAGCGGCCTTTTGTTTACTATAAAAATATATGTAGAAATATGGCGAACCAAAATATTGCTAAATTTTATGCAATGGATGTATAATATTAATATACCTAATCATAAGACAATTTGGACAATTCAGAAAAAACATAAATGAAATTATAGCTGCTTTGTGATTTTTGGACTATATGTCCTAAAATAAATTTAAATGAGGGGGACTTATTTATGCAAAAAGAAAAAAAACTGGGGTTATTCCTACTGACAGGGCTTGCTATAGGTTCCATGATAGGTGCAGGTATATTTAACAGCCCTACAGACCTAATTGGAAGCGCCAATCCTCAGGCAACAGTTATTGCATGGCTGTTAGGCGGTTTTGGAGTTTTGATGATTGCGCTGGTTTTCCAAATGCTAGCTAATAAAAAGCCAGAGCTTACAGGAGGTATTTATTCCTATGCAAGGGAAGGTTTTGGAGATCTTGTTGGTTTCAGCTCTGCCTGGGGATATTGGTTTAGTGCAGTTATTGGTAATGTTGCATTCATATTTTTAATTTTTAAAACTATTAACAGCTTCTTCCCAGAAGGCCAAGGACTTAAGCCTGTTGTTTCATTTATTCTTGGTTCATTATTGCTATTGTTGTATCATTATGTTATTAGCCGAGGAATTAAAAATGCAAGCGTTATAAATGCATTGTTTACAATTGCCAAGATAATTCCTCTATTACTTGTTATATTGTTTGGATTATTCGTTTGGAAATCGAGCATATTCAGTGTACCTGATTGGAAAAATCTTCTTGCAGCAACAAAGGAAAGTACAAACCTATACAGCCAAATAAATGGAGCTATGGGAACTATTCTTTGGTGCTTTATAGGTATTGAAGCTGCGGTTGTTATGTCAACAAGAGCTACAGATCAAAAAACTGTTGGAAGGGCAACAATACTTGGATTTTTTATTACTTTAATTATTTATATGTTAATATCCGTTGTTGCTATGGGTGTTATTTCAGCAGATAAGCTTGCAAGTGCTGGAACACCTCTCGCAGATGTTCTTGCTGCTACTGCCCTTGGAAGCGTTGGAGGGACGATAGTAAGATTTGGAGTTTTAGTTTCAGTATCAGGTGCTCTTTTGAGCTGGATATTATTAACAGCAGAACTCCCATTCATTGCAGCGAAGGACCGTGTAATGCCAAAATGGTTTGAAAAAGAAAACGCTGCAGGAGTACCGATTAACTCATTGAGATTAACAAATATAGTTACATTTATTTTTATATTTGGACTCCTTTCTGAAAAGCTTCAGAGCGCATATAATATAGCTTATACATTAGCAACTACAGTTTATTTAATTCCATACCTTTTATCAACTATATATGCTATTAAAATATGTATAAATGAAAAAGGAAAGGCTTCTGAAACAATAATAGCAGTTTTGGCTACAATATACTCTGTTTATGTAATATATACAGTAGGATTGATGTATTTTGGACTTGCAATAATTATATACACAATAGGATTGTTTGTTTACTATATGGCAAAGAAGGAGAAAAATGAAAAATTCAGCAAAGCTGAAACAATTGCAATATCTGTATTAGTTTTAGTTTCGGCTGTAATGATTGCTTTGATTGCATCGGGCAAAATAGCTTTATAAAATTTCAAGATGTTATAAAAGCTGTCTCAAAGATAAGAATATTTAATTTGAGACAGCTTTTATAGTTTTAATATATAACATATCTTCCTTTCTCGTCTACTTTTACATTTGGAATAATTTTAGTCTTATCAAATATATTATATATTTATTTTAGATTTCCCCAAAAATTTATTAAAGAATCATTTTTTTTATATTCATTTAATAGAATTGTAAAATTATAGTCATATTAACCTCCATTAATTTTGAAAATATTATTATAAAAAGTATATGTAAAATATTATATTACACTGAATATAAAATAAACATATTGTCAGTAAACGAATAAAAAAATTACTATTATCTATGTAAAGTTTACTATGTATACAATAAATATTCATAGTACTGAAATATCTTGAAAGGTTTGCAGATGCAAAAATGGATAATTAAACAAAAAATATGAATAAATACTTGAATATATAAATATAATGAATTATAATAAGGATATGAATAATGATACAAATATAATGTATAATATAAATAATAAAAGGTGGAGTGATTTTTATGGAAAAAAATTTTACAAATGTAAGTATAGATTTGAGAAGCATTGAGAGAAGTCCTTACAGAAACAGAGAGCAAAAATGCATGGGATGCGGATACATGCAAAGACCATCTTCCTATGGAGTTTGTTCTTTTTGCCATTTAAATTATCTGAAAAAACAGGACAAAAGATAAAATTTATCTTTATACTTAGGTGTTTTTCCTAAGTATTTTTTTTATGTTAAAAATTAAGAAATTTTGTTCTATTTTGGGTATAATTTTCTGTAATTTGAAGAAATTAATATTAAGGTAAAATATATAATCTAATACACATTTAAGGAGGTAAAGTAATGAAAGCAACCGGAATAGTAAGAAGAATCGATGACTTAGGAAGAGTTGTTATACCTAAAGAGATAAGACGTACATTAAGGATTAGAGAAGGAGACCCTCTTGAAATTTTTACAGACCGTGAGGGAGGAATAATACTAAAGAAATATTCTCCAATTGGAGAACTAAGCGATTTTGCAAAGGAATACGCTGAAGCTCTGCAGCAATCCATCGGTCATGCAATACTTATATGCGATAGAGATTCAATTATAGCTGTTGCAGGAGCAACAAAGAAAGAATACATGGAAAAAAGGATTAGTGAAGATGTTGAAAAAATATTAAACGAAAGAAAGACTGTTATGCATAATGCAAAGGATGGCGGAAAAGGCTTTGCTATAACTAATGATGAAGAAGATGGCACAGCATATATGGCTCAGGTTATTTCGCCTATAGTAGCTGAAGGTGATGCAATTGGTGCAGTAATTATAATGTCAAAGGATGAAAATGTCAGCATGGGAGATCAGGAGAAAAAGCTGTCAGAAACAGCAGCTGTATTTTTAGGAAAACAGATGGAACAATAATTTTTAAATAGCAGCCTTAGGCTGCTTTTGTTTTGCATATAATTTTTAAAACTCTAATATTTTATTATAAGAAAATATAATTAGAAGCTCTTTCGATTAATTTAACAGGGGGATATGGATGAAAAAAAATATTGTAAGGGGAACGCTCATACTCGGTATTGCTGGGATTATTGCTAAACTATTAGGATTCTTTTTTAGAATACCATTAATATATATGATTGGAGAAGAAGGTATAGGATTATATCAACTGACTTATCCATTATATACCTTTCTTCTCGGTATATCCTCAGGAATTCCTATTGCAATATCTAAAA
Organism: Caloramator quimbayensis; assembly: GCF_900167605.1. Taxonomy (GTDB): domain Bacteria; phylum Bacillota; class Clostridia; order Clostridiales; family Caloramatoraceae; genus Caloramator_B; species Caloramator_B quimbayensis. Next base: position 32,079 of record NZ_FUYH01000018.1, read on the forward strand.
TGATATCAGAGAGAATGGCATTAAACAAAACTAAAGAAGCTTATCGTATATTTAAAATTGCACTCATAATTATGGGTATATTCGGAGGGTTATCAAGTATATTTTTAATAATTTTTTCAAAAACCATAATATACTCTTTGAGATGGAGTAAAGATGCCTATTATTCACTTCTTGGAATATCACTTGCACCTTTTTTTACATGTGCCTTATCGGCTTTTCGAGGTTATTTTCAAGGTATTCAGGATATGACTCCACCAGCAGCGTCTCAGATAATAGAACAAATCATGCGTGTTATTTTTGGCGTTGGGCTTGCGTACTTACTGCTTCCATATGGCATATCAGCTGCTGCAGGCGGGGCATCCTTTGGAGCCGTAGCAGGTTCAATAGCAGGACTTTTTTGGATGATATTATGTTACTCAAAAAAGAGATTAAGATATATGGAAAAACAGCCATCGTCTCCTGCTGCTTTGATTTTAATTGAAATATTTAAAATAGCAATACCTATATCAATAGGTCAGGCAATAGGGGCAATAATGTCGCTGATAGATTCAATAATGGTTGTAGGATTGCTTAAAATAGCTGGTTTTAATGAACAATATGCTACTGTACTCTACGGACAGTTGACAGGTAAGGCCTTTGTACTTATAAACGTACCACTAACTCTTTCGATAGCACTTTCACAAAGCACTGTCCCTGCCATATCTGAAAGTTTTGCAATAGGCAACAGAACGAAAATAAACAGGGATATAAAAATGTCGTATAAACTTGCGATGATATTAGCCCTTCCCTGCTGCAGCGGACTTTATGTGCTCGCTGAACCAATACTTTCCTTAGTATTTCAGGGCCTTAGCCAAGGATGGAATCTTATGCAGATATTATCTATTGCAGCATTTTTTATTATAATTGCTCAAGCTTCAACAAGTATACTTAATGGTATCGGGAAAACTTTTATTCCTGTTTGTATAATGATATTTGGGAGTATAATTAAAATAATTATAAATATAATATTTATACCTATTCCGGCTTTAAACATAAAATCTGCGGCTTATGGAACACTTATAGCTTATTTTATTGTTGCTTTAATTGATTTTATACTTGTGGTAAAATATACAAAGGTTAAAATTGACTTTAAGGAAATAGTAATTAAACCATTGATATGTACAATTACTATGGTTTTTGTTGTTATGATTAGTTATACTTTTATTTATAGTTTAACTTTAACAAAAAGTCTAACAACAATAATATCAATTTTATCAGGAATTTTATCCTATTTAGTTATGCTGCTTTTAACAAAAACTTTAACTTTTAGTGAAATTAAAAGAATAGTTTAATAAGGAGATGAACTGATGATAAAGATAGTAGGGTTAGGTCCAGGTTCAAGGGATGATTTAACTTTAAAATGTATAAATGTAATTAAAGATGCTAATAATCTATATTTGAGGACAGATAAACATCCTTGTGTTGACTATATAAAAAGTCTTGGAGTAAAATTTGAAACCTTCGATAGCTTTTATGATAAAAGCGATAATTTTGATGATGTTTATGAGAAAATAGCAAGGCATATAGTAAACTTAGAGGATGTTGTCTATGCTGTGCCTGGGCATCCTCTTGTTGCTGAAAAGTCAGTATCTTTAATACTAAACTATGCAAAGGAAAAGGAAATTTATGTTGAGGTTATACCTGCATTAAGTTTTGTTGATGTAATAGTAAATGCGCTTAAAGTCGATCCTATTGATGGGTTAAAAATAATTGACGCTCTTCAGATTGAAAAACAGATGCCCGATATTAATGTTGGAAATATCATAACTCAAATATATTCAAAAATGGTAGCTTCTGATGTAAAGATAAAGCTAATGGAGTATTACAGCGATGAGCAGGAAGTATTTTTAATAAGGGCTGCAGGAGTAAAAGACCTTGAAAAAATACAAAAAATGCCTCTGTTTGAGATTGATAGAGTGGACTGGATTGATTACCTTACAAGTCTATATATTCCGCCATCAACTAAGCGTATAAGGTATGATATGGAAGATTTAACGGAGGTAATGAAAAAACTTAGAAGTGAAAATGGATGTCCTTGGGATAGAGAGCAGACCCACGAAAGCCTTAAAAGATATCTTATTGAAGAAGCTTATGAGGTTATTGATGCTATTGATAATGATGATATGGAATCCCTTTGTGAAGAACTTGGAGATGTATTACTGCAAGTCGTATTCCATAGTCAAATAGCAGAAGAATTTGGGGAATTTAATTTAAAGGATGTGGTACATGGAATAACAGATAAAATGATTAAAAGACATACTCATGTTTTTGGTGAGGACATATGTAAAATATCTGAAGATGTTCTTCAAAATTGGGAAAAGATAAAAAGAGATGAAAAAAATATAGAGTCATATACGGATAATTTAAAAGCAATACCAAAACCCCTTCCAGCACTTTTAAGAAGCTATAAAGTTCAGGAAAAGGCCGCACAGGTTGGTTTTGACTGGGATAAAGTAGATGAAGCAGTTGATAAAGTTAAAGAGGAACTTAATGAATTTCTTCAGGTATATAAAACAAATAATTATGGAAATATAATAGAAGAAATTGGTGATTTATTGTTTGCTGTTGTAAATGTTGCAAGATTTTTTGATATAAATCCTGAATTTGCCTTGACAAAAACGATAGAAAAGTTTATAACAAGATTTGAGTACATTGAAAAGTCAGCAGAAAAAAATGGAAAAAAACTTGAGGACATGACTTTAAAAGAGATGGATCAGCTTTGGGATGAGGCAAAAAATAAAAAAAATAATACAAAAAGAAGGATTTTTTGAACTTATGAAGAATTAACTACTGTAATCTATTTAATAGATTAACTAAGGAGGGTATTAAAGTGAACAAAGCAGAATTAATTACTTCAATAGCAGAAAAGAGTGCATTAACAAAAAAGGATGCAGAAAAGGCACTTAAAGCATTTATGGAAAGTGTCGAAGAAGCATTAGAAAGAAACGACAAGGTTCAGCTTGTTGGATTTGGAACATTTGAAGTTAGAGAAAGAGGAGAAAGAAAAGGAAGAAATCCAAAGACATTAGAAGAAATAACAATCCCAGCATCAAAAGTTCCAGTATTTAAAGCAGGAAAAGAATTAAAGGATAAGGTAAATAAGTAAAAAAATCAGGTCTTGTACCTGGTTTTTTTAAATTTAAGGAAGTGTTATTGTGAGATTAGATAAATTTTTAAAAGTTTCAAGGATAATAAAAAGAAGGACCGTAGCAAAGGAAGTTTGTGATACGGGTAAGGTATTAGTAAATGGAAGGGTTGCAAAACCTGGTACTGATGTTAAAGTTGGAGATATAATAGAGATTCAATATGCATCGGGGGCTATAAAGGCTCAGGTAAACGATGTTTCAGAACATGTAACAAAAGCAGAGGCTGAAAAGATGTATAAAATAATCAGCGGTAAAGAAATAGAGTAAAAGGTCAAGCAAAGCTTGACTTTTTTTATGCACAATCTGTGGATAACTCTGTGGATATATTGTGAGAATAATGTGAGTTTGTGTTAGTAAGTTAAAAAATCAAGTCATAAATTTAAGAGTAAATGCATAATAATATATGAGATTGGAGGGATTATATGGAAAATAAATCTTTAAAATCTCAACATAATCATATAGTTCATATAGATAACCGGCAAAGGATAGATATAACTGGAGTCATTAACGTGATTACGTTTAATGAAGAAAACATTGTGCTAATGACTGAGATGGGAGGATTAAATATAAAGGGAAAGAACATGAAGGTGAATAAACTAAATGTGGATAATGGGGATATGTGTATTGAAGGAGATTTCATATCAATGGTATACACTACAAAGGAGGCAGGGAAAAAAGAAAGTATGATTAAGAAATTGTTTAAATAGTTTTATAAAAGTTTCAAAGGAGTATTCATTATGATACTTCCAATAAATATTCAAATATTTTATTTTCTATATACAGCACTTGCAGGTATAATAATAGGTATAATGTTTGATGTTTATAGAATCCTAAGGGGATTTAACAATCCCAATAAATTCATAACTGCAATCTCTGATTTGCTGTTTTGGATATTAGCTGCTATAGTAGTATTTATATTTTTTTTCCATACAAATAATGGAGAGTTAAGGTATTATACTTTTGTAGGAATTATAATCGGGATTTTTTTATACTTTAAGCTGTTTAGCAGGGGCATATTGAAAACTTTAAGATTTATAATATATTATTTTATTAAATTTATCAGGATATTAGTGATTTTAATTTTTTATCCGATAAAGTTAATAGGCTATGGATTAAAATTAATGAAATATGAAATTAAGAAATATATAGTTAAAGTTTTTAAAAATAAAAAATTTATATTTAAGAAGGAAAAAGAGATAAGATAAAGAATATTAACTTATAAAACATTACAAAGGAGAATAGATATGAAAAAAAGTGAGCTGGTTATTTTACTATGTATAATATTATTTTTTGGAGCGATATTTGTAAAACAGCAGTTGATTTTGAACAAGCTGAATAAGGAGTACAAGCAATATAATGACCAGCTTTCAAAGATTAAGATGCAGAATGAACAATTGAATGAGCAGTTTAATATAATGCAAAGAGAGGATTATATTGAAAAACTTGCAAGGGATAAACTTAGGCTTATAAAACCTGGTGAAACTTTGTTTATAGATAAAAATAAGAAAAAATAAGTTAAAGCTTTAATAGAAATTGACTGATAAAATAAATTTTTGTATAATGGTAATATTAAAAAACTATTAAGGAGGAATTTCTACAATATGACCCTGCAAATAGGAAGCGTTTTAGAGGGCACAGTAGTTAATATTACTAATTTTGGAGCCTTTGTTGAGTTATCTGGGAAAACAGGATTGGTTCATATCTCAGAAATATCAGACACCTATGTAAAAGACATAAGGCAGCATCTGAAAGAAAAGGACAAGGTTAAAGTAAAGGTAATTGGAATTGATAATGATGGGAAAATAAGTCTTTCGATAAGACAAGCAAATCCTCAAAAAAAGACAAACAAACCAGTTGAAATAGATTGGGATTATGAGAGGAAAAAGGTTACAGCTTTATCCTTTGAAGAAAGATTAGCAAAGTTTTTAAAGGATAGTGAAGAAAAGTTTCAGGATATAAAGAAGAATCAGGAATCAAAACGCAGTGGAGGCTATGCAAGAAGATAAATTTAAAAGATTTCAAGGCAGTAGAATAATATATAAAGCTTTGAGGGTTATGTTCTTTGCAAGCAGGGGTATGGGGAAGAAGTTTAAGCATTAAAATCTTCTTTCCCTATCTTTAAAATAATATATAACAGATGTAAATAATTTACTAAAAAAATATTTTAAAATCATGTTGACTTAAATCTAAAATCGTTATATAATTTATATTGTCGCAAGAGCGATTCGCCGGAGTGGCGGAACAGGCAGACGCACAGGACTTAAAATCCTGCGATCCCTAAAGGATCGTACCGGTTCGACCCCGGTCTCCGGCACCAATTTAATATCGCGGGGTGGAGCAGCTAGGTAGCTCGTCGGGCTCATAACCCGAAGGTCGAAGGTTCAAATCCTTCCCCCGCAACCAAAATGGCGGCGTAGCTCAGTTGGCCAGAGCATTCGGTTCATACCCGAAGTGTCAGCGGTTCGAATCCGTTCGCCGCCACCAAATACATAAACAGCACCAGTTAGGTGTTTTTTTTATGTCTATTTAATTCAAACTCCTATAGTAAAACCTTTATTAAGATTTATTGAAATGCTTAATAAAGGTTTTTATCATTATTAGGATTTTTTTAATTCTTTTTTCTTCTTTTTTAGATTATATGCCGCAGGTATTTTTAGCATATTTTATCTGATTTAAGTCGAAGATTATTTATTACTATATTATTTTATTAATATATGTCATAAATTTTTCAAATTTAATGTATTCATAATGACAAACATTTTTGAATATATTTGATATAATAACCTCACATCTAAAATGTGGGGTGATAATATGATGTATAAAGGAGCAGCTGTGCCATATAAAAGAGTGAATAGAGAATTTAAATTTGGTGAAAAGGAAAAGTTGAAACTTTTTGGTTATCAATATTTGCTTCTCTATATTTCAATGTTTTTTTTACCAAGAGTTTTTGTATTTAAATCATTAATGCCCTTTGGCATAGCCTTCTTTTTAGCTGCCTGCGGATTTATATCAAAGAAAAACATGTTTGTTTCAGGACTTATTACTATCCTTGGATATATTAGCACTTTTAAAGGTTATGTAGCCTATTATCACGTTTTAACTATCCTTTTTCTCATGATTATAGCATTTTTGTTAAAAGAAAATAAAAATAAAATATTTAAGATGTCTATATTTGCATTTATATTTAATTTAATAAACAGCATATTTTTTCATATAAAATTTCTATCAAAGGGCTTCTTAACCTATGATGTGGTTTTATCACTGCTTGAATCTATGATGATTTTAGCATCCTGCTATATATTTACATATGGTATGCCGGCATTATTAAGTAATAGAAAGAGGAAAGTGTTTTCAAAAGAAGAGCTGATATGTATTGGTATTTTAATTGCAGGTATAGTTTCGGGGATGTGGGATGTAAATTATTATGGGATTTCACTAAAGAACATGTTTGCATTTTTCGTGGTGCTTGTTACTGGATATGTAAAAGGAGCTGATATGGGCTGCGCAATTGGAGCTATACTTGGGTTTATGATAAGCATATGCGATACAAAGATGCCTGTTGCTGTTGGAATATATGCTATTTGCGGACTTATAAGCGGTATATTTAAGGAAGTTGGTAAGATAATCACCTGTATAGCTTTTATAACATCAACTGCTCTTTTATATTTTTATACTATTGGATTAACAGATATAAATATGATTTTTCTTGATACTATTATACCTATTATAATTTTTCTTATGATTCCTCAAAGGGCATATGATAAATTTTCTATTTTATTAGACGGAGAAAAACAAGAACTTCAGCTTCAAAAATCTTACATAGAAAGAATAAAAGATATTACAGGATTAAAACTCAATAACATATTCAATACAGTGTCCTCGCTCTCTAAAATATTAGAAGAAAATGTTAATAATGAGCTCTCTAAAAAATCAGAAATAAATGAACTTGTTGAAAAACTTGCAGATAAAGTCTGCATAAATTGTGAGAGGAGAAATTCCTGCTGGGATAAAGAATTATACTATACCTATGATTCTTTTATTGAGCTTTTAAGGTACATTGAGAAAAAAGGAATGATAAGTTCAGCGGATATACCTGAAAGTTTAAAGAAAAAGTGCAGGAGACCAAATGAACTTTCAAAACAGGCAAATCATCTTTTTGAAATATTAAGATTAAATAACAGGTGGAGAAAAAAAATAACTAATTCAAGAAAAATTGTAGCTGAACAGACAAAGGGCATTTCACAGCTATTAAAAAATATGATAGATGAAGTTGCTACTACAGTTGAGTTTAAAAATGAAATTGAGAATGAAATTGAAGTTGCTCTTGATAGAAAAGGTCTTGAATTTGAGGATGTTCTTGCAATTAAAAACAGCAGGAACAAATTTGAAGTTACTGTCTATAGGAAACCTTGTTCAGGGAAACAGCTGTGCAGCAGGGAGTATGCGGCAGTAATATCAAAAACCCTCGGAGTTAATATGGAAAGAGAGTCTAATAAATGTACTATAGATAAAAACTGCTTTATGTGTCAATTCAGGTTTGTTGAATCAGTAAATTATAATATTATAACTGCAGTTTCTAAAGCATCAAAAGAAAACATTTCCGGGGATAATTATACGTTTGGAAATATTGGTCAGGGAAGATATATGATTGCACTTAGCGATGGTATGGGAAGCGGTGCGTCAGCTTCCAATGAAAGCAAAACTACTATATCTTTGCTTGAAAAATTTATGGAAGCAGGATTTGAAAGAAATGCTGCAATAAAAGCAATAAATTCTGTACTGGTTTTAAGGTCCTGTGATGAATGCTTTTCAACAATAGATATGGGGCTTATAGATTTATACAGCGGTGTTGCAGAATTTGTAAAGATAGGAAGTGCTCCTGCTTTTATAAAATCTAATTTTAATGTTGATGTAATAAACAGCATGAGCCTTCCTGTAGGTATACTTGATGATATAGATATTGAAAGTCAGATTATTCAGCTTAGGAATGGTGATATGATTATCACGGTATCAGACGGGGTTATTGATTCTAATCCTGAAAAGGAAAAATGGATAAAGAGAGCTTTGAATGAATTTGATAGCGGAAATCCTAAGGATGTTGCAGATTACCTCTTGTATAAAGCCAAAGAAAACTATGGGAATAAAATCGGTGATGATATGACGGTGATGGTATCAAAAATATGGAAAAACATTTAAAGCTGGATAATCCAGCTTTTTTTTTTAAGTTTTATCTGGTATATTGGTATATATGTATGAGTAAAGGAAAAAATTAAAAGAGCAATTGTTTTAAAGTGGTGTTAAAATGAGAAAGAAAGTAATAAATACAATTAATAAATATAATATGATTTCAAAGGGCGATAAAATAGTAATAGGCTTCTCTGGAGGCCCGGATTCTACAGCATTAATTCATGTTTTACATAGTTTAAGAGAAGATTATGATATAAAACTTTATGCTGCACATATTAATCATATGATAAGAGGGGATGAAGCTTTTAGGGATGAAGAGTACTCAAAGTCATTATGTGAAAAACTCAATGTTCCCTTCTTTTTAAAACGTGAAGAGGTCATAAAATTTGCTAAGGGAAAAAAGATGTCTCTCGAGGAAGCAGGAAGATATATAAGATACAGCTTTTTTAGCGAAGTGGCAAAAGAGGTTGGAGCAAACAAAATCGCACTTGCCCATAATATGAATGATCAGGCAGAAACAATGATTATGAGGTTTTTTAGAGGATCCGGCATAAGCGGATTATGCGGTATTAAACCTGTGAGAGATAATAAATATATAAGGCCTATAATAGAATGCAGCCGAGAAGAGATAGAAGAATACTGTAAAGTTAATAACCTAAATCCAATTGTAGATAGTACAAATGAAGAGAGCATATATATTAGAAATAGAATAAGGCTTGAAGTTATACCTTACATAAAAAATTATTTTAATTCCAATATAGTTGAGAGCCTTTATAGATCCTCTGAGATTATAAGGGATGAGGAGAATTTTATAAAAAATGAAGCAATAAAATGTATTGAAGTTATAAAACTGAGGGATGGATACGATGCAAAAAAATTTAATTGTCTCCATACTGCAATTAAAAGAAGAATTCTAAGAAGTATTATTGAGGATTTGAAGGGAAACCTTAATGGTATAGAAGGCAAACACATAGAAGAGTGTATTGAAATAATAAAAAACGAGGATACAGGTAAAAGAGTATCTTTGCCAGATAATATTGAATGTTTAATAGAATACGATATATTTAAAATTAAAAAGAAGATAAATGTGAAAAACTTTGAATCTGAACTTGAAATTCCAGGGAAAGTTACTCTTGATTACGAAAATATTGAAGTATATACTAAAATAATATATAAAAGTAATGATACTTATAAAGATACTATGTTCATAAAATATTTTGATTATGATAAAATAAAAGATAAGTTATGTATTAGAAACCGAAGAGATGGGGATTATATGTACCCTAAAGGCATGGAAGGAAGAAAGAAAATAAAGGACATATTTATTGATAAAAAAATTCCAAGAGAAGTTAGAGAAAAGATTCCCTTAATAGCCTTAGGAAATGAAATATTGTGGATACCCAAAATCAGGGATACGAGAAACTATAAAATAGATGAAAATACTAAGCGTATTCTTGAAATTAAAATAAAAAGGAGTGATATTGTTGAATGAAGCAATAAGGGAAATACTATTGACGGAGGAGGAAATAAAAAATAAAGTTAGAGAGCTATCAAATCAAATAATAAAAGATTTTCCTGATGGAGATGTTATTTTAATTGGGATTTTAAAGGGTTCAGTAATATTTGTAGCAGATTTAATGAGAAGTATGAATATTAATGTAACGATGGATTTTATGGCTGTTTCAAGCTACGGGATGTCTTCAAATACATCTGGAATTGTAAGGATACTTAAGGATCTCGACTTTGATATTGAAGATAAAGATGTTGTCATAGTTGAAGATATTATAGATACAGGAACAACTCTAAAGTATCTTTATGAATATTTAAAGGCAAGAAATCCAAGGAATCTTAAAATATGCTGTCTACTCGATAAAGCAGATAGAAGAAAGGCTGATATTAAGGCGGATTATATAGGTTTTTCTATACCAGATGAATTCGTAGTTGGTTATGGACTTGACTATGCAGAAAAATTCAGAAATTTACCCTATATAGGTATACTTAAAGAAGAAGTTTACAAAAAGGATTAAATAAGTTAATTGTTTATACATAAATTATATGATAAAATTTATAAGTAACGACCTAAATATGAAAGGGGGGCTATAATGAAAAAGTCATTTTTTAAGAGTGCCAGCGCATGGATTTTGATTATATTTGCCTTTTTTGTAGCCCTAGCATTGTATGGGAATGGCCCAACAAAAAAGGCTAAAATAGATTATACGAGGCTTATAACAGAAATTCAGAATAATAATGTAAAGAGTGTGGTTATCGATTCCGAAATCGGAGATGCAAGCGGTGAATTCAATGATGGAACACCCTTTACTGTAAATATAGGAGATAAAGCCTCATTCCAAAGCTATATAACAGATTATAATAAAACTCATACAGAGAAGGTTAAAGTGGAATTCATACCTCCAACGAGATTCCCTGTATGGGTATCAGCGATACCTAACATATTAATGCTTATAATGCTTGGGGTTATATGGTTCATTTTCCTTCAACAGTCGCAAGGCGGCGGTGGTGGAAAGGGTGTCATGAACTTTGGCAAGAGCCGTGCAAAACTGGTTACTAATGATAAAAAGAGGGTAACGTTTAATGACGTTGCTGGGGCAGATGAAGAAAAAGCGGAGCTTCAAGAAGTTGTTGACTTTTTAAAGCAGCCAAGAAAATATATTGAACTTGGGGCAAGAATTCCAAAAGGAATATTGCTTGTGGGACCGCCTGGTACAGGTAAAACTCTTCTTGCAAAAGCTGTAGCAGGAGAAGCTGGAGTACCGTTCTTTAGCATAAGCGGTTCAGACTTTGTTGAAATGTTTGTTGGAGTAGGAGCATCGAGGGTTAGAGACCTTTTTGATAATGCTAAGAAAAATGCACCATGCATAGTTTTCATAGATGAAATAGACGCAGTAGGAAGACATAGAGGCGCAGGACTCGGAGGAGGCCATGATGAAAGGGAGCAGACTCTTAATCAGCTTCTTGTTGAAATGGATGGATTTGGAACAAACGAAGGCATAATAGTTGTTGCTGCAACTAATAGGCCGGATATATTGGATCCTGCACTTTTAAGACCTGGAAGATTTGACAGACAAATAGTTGTTAATTCTCCTGATGTAAAGGGCAGGGAAGAAATATTAAAGGTGCACTCTAAAAATAAGCCATTAGATGAAAATGTAAAATTAGATGTTTTAGCAAAGAGAACACCAGGGTTTACTGGTGCAGACCTTGAAAATCTGATGAATGAAGCGGCGCTTTTAACCGTTAGACGAGGCAAAAAGCTCATAGGTATGGATGAACTTGAAGAAGCAATAACAAGGGTTATAGCTGGAACTGAAAAGAAAAGCAGAGTTATGAGCGAAAGGGAAAAGAGGCTTACTGCATATCATGAAGCAGGTCATGCAGTTGTTATGAAACTTCTTCCTAATGCCGATCCTGTTCATCAAATAAGTATAATACCAAGGGGAAGAGCAGGAGGATATACTCTGTCCCTTCCTCAGGAAGACAGATACTATGCATCAAGAACGGAACTTGAAGAGGAAATCGTAGGCCTCTTAGGAGGAAGAGTAGCTGAAAAACTAATATTAAACGATATAAGCACTGGGGCAAAAAATGATATAGAAAGAGCTACAAGCATTGCAAGGAAGATGGTTACTGAATATGGTATGAGTGAAACATTAGGGCCTATAGAATTTGGAACAGGACACGATGAAGTCTTCCTTGGAAGAGATTTTAATAAAACAAGAAACTATAGTGAAGAGATAGCAGCACTTATAGATAAGGAGATTAAGAGAATAATAGAAAGCGCATATAATAGAGCAGAAAATCTTCTAAAAGAAAATATTAACAGACTTCATAGGGTTGCTGAGGCTCTTCTCGAAAAGGAAAAGCTTGAAGCTGAAGAATTTGAAACTATATTCAATCAAGCATAAAGAGAGCGGAACGCAAGTTCCGCTCTTAATAATATAATAGGGGGAAAAAAATTGAGCGAAATTGAAGTAATGGATAAAATAAAAGTTGGTTTAAATTCATCCTTTGAAACTGATGTAAAAAATGAACATTTAGCAAGCAGATATGGAAGCGGTTTAGTTGATGTTTTGGCAACTCCTGCCATGATAGCTCTTATGGAGTGCACTGCAAAAAATGCAGTTGATCTTCATCTTCCTGTCGGATATACTACTGTAGGGACAAAGGTTGATATTGCTCATATAGCTGCGACGCCTTTAGGGATGAAAGTAACCATAAATGCGGAGCTTATAAAAATAGAAGGCAAAAAACTCGTATTTAAAGTTGAAGCCTTTGATGAAGTAGAAAAAATAGGTGAAGGTATTCATGAAAGATATGTAATAAACTCAGATAAGTTTATGGATAAAATAAATAAAAAAGGAAAGTAATTTTTGTATTGAGTAGGGTGTTTTAAACACCCTTTTTTAGCATTTAACGATGAAGGTGATAAGATGAAGAAAATAAATTATCATGATGAAATAATAAAAAAGTCCCATGAACGTTCAAATGAATATGGAATAGAAATAAACAGAGTTTATCCTAAGAAGATTTTAAGCAAAGAAGAAATACCTATTCTAATTAAAAGGAATAGAGATTTAATAAGAATAGCTTCTCCCTTTATGAAGATACTCTATGATTTCTTAGAAGGTTCAGGCTTTTTTATAGTTTTAACTGATAATGAAGGCTGTATATTAAGTACAATAGGGGATAAGGATATAATCCTTGCTGCAAAAGAAATGAATTTGGATGTAGGAGCATATATGAATGAAAACAGTATAGGCACAAACGCTATGGGAACAGCAATCAAAGAAGATATGCCTATACAAATTTCAGCAAAGGAACACTTTATTACGGCATATCATAGATGGACATGTTCTGCTGCACCGATTCATAATATAAAGGGTGAAATAATTGGAACTCTTAACTTGACTGGAAACAGCAATCTTGTACATCCCCACACTCTTGGACTTGTTGTTGCTGCTGTCCGTTCTATTGAAAATCAAATTAAAAGCGATGAAGCAAATAATAGACTTATTGAAACCTATAGTTATTTAAATACTATAATAGAATCTATAAACTTTGGAATAATTGCTGTTGATAAAGATGGATTGATTAAAAATATTAATGGGGCTGCCTGCAGCATGTTTAACTGTAGCAAGGATTATTTAAATGAACAGCATGTTCAGAGGATACTTCCTTCATGGAATGAGATTGAAATGAAAATTAAATCAGGAAATAAAATAGTTGATGAGGAGATTCATTTTAAAATAAACGGAAAGTCTCAAAAATATATAATAAATATTCATCCTATAAAAGATGAAAAGGACAGCCTTTTAGGAACAGTGATTAGCTTTAAAAATATGCAGAATGTATATAACCTTATAAATAAATATACTGGAATGAAAGCCCGTTATACCTTTGAAGATATTATATATAAAAGCAGCAGTATGGGAAAAATAATCGAATATTCAAAGAGCATAGCCGACAGCCCTTCTACTGTTTTGATAACAGGGGAGAGCGGTACAGGAAAGGAAATACTGGCACAAGCTATTCACAACAGCAGCAGCAGAAAGGACAATGGCTTTGTAGCAATAAATTGCGGTGCTATACCTCAAAATTTAATAGAAAGTGAGCTTTTCGGTTATGATGAAGGAGCTTTTACTGGGGCAAAAAAAGGAGGCAATCCAGGGAAATTCGAACTGGCAAATGGAGGCACATTATTTCTGGATGAAATTGGAGAAATGACTCCCGATATGCAGGTAAAGCTGCTGAGAGCTTTACAGGAAGGCTGTATTACAAGAATTGGAGGCAGCAAATATATAGAGGTTGATGTCAGAATAATTGCAGCTACAAATAGAAATCTGCTAAGTGAGGTTCAAAGAGGAAATTTCAGAGAGGATTTGTATTATAGAATATCAGTTATTCCAATTCTTCTTCCTCCTCTTAGGGAAAGAAGAGAGGATATTCCACTTTTAATAGAACATTTTCTTGAACTTAAATCTTTAAAGCTTAAAAAACCAATACCTAAATTAAATCAACTATTATATGATAAGATTTTATCCTATAACTGGTGGGGCAATATCAGAGAACTTGAAAATTTTATAGAGAGTGCAGTAAACTTTAATGGTAATACAGAGTTTTTGATGAATAAATTTCAAGATTTAAATGAAATAAAGGAAGATAAAGTATATGAAAGAAATACTTTATCTGATGAATTTATAGGACCTCTTGAAGAATTAGAGAGAAGAGCCATTATAAACTGTTTAAAAAAGTATGAAAATAATATTACGAAATGTTCAAAAATATTGAATATTAGCAGAAATACACTGTATTTAAAGATGAAAAAATACAATATAGATTTATAGTTGTTAGAAAATAATACAATGTACTAAAATAGGACAATAGTTCAGCCTAAATCTGTACTATTATTGAGCGATTTTAGGCTGGATTTTTTTATGCCTTGATTACACTACATTGTTTGTTAATTAACTAACTGGCATGAAGTTTGCTTATTATAATTTCAGATAATACTAAGGGAGGTAAAAATCATGTCAAGATTTACGCTACCAAGAGATATTTATTTTGGAAAGAACTCATTAGAGGAATTAAAAAATTTAAAGGGTAAAAAGGCAGTTATAGTAGTGGGAGGAGGCTCAATGAAAAAGTTTGGCTTCCTTGACAAAATAGAAAGTTATCTTCATGAAGCAGGAATTGAAACAAAACTTATTGAAGGTGTTGAACCAGACCCGTCCGTTGAAACAGTAATGAAGGGTGCACAGGTTATGAGAGAATTTGAGCCAGATCTTATTGTCGCAGTGGGAGGAGGCTCACCTATAGATGCAGCAAAGGCTATGTGGATTTTCTATGAATATCCTGATTTTACTTTTGAAAAGGCTATAGTTCCTTTTGGAATTCCTGAGCTTAGAAATAAAGCTAAATTTGTAGCTATTCCATCTACAAGCGGTACAGCAACAGAAGTTACAGCATTTTCAGTTATAACTGATTATAAGGCTAAGATAAAATATCCTTTAGCTGATTTTAACATTACTCCAGATGTTGCTATAGTCGACCCAGAACTTGCGCAGACTATGCCAAAAACTTTAACAGCTCATACTGGTATGGATGCACTAACTCATGCTATAGAAGCCTATGTTGCATCATTAAAATCGCCTTTCTCAGACCCTCTTGCTATGCAGGCGATTGTTATGATTAAAGATTATCTTATAAAATCCTACAATGGAGATAAGGATGCAAGAGAGCAGATGCACTATGCACAGTGCCTTGCAGGTATGGCATTTTCCAATGCGTTATTAGGAATTACTCATTCAATAGCCCACAAAACTGGTGCTGTATTCCATATACCTCATGGATGTGCAAATGCAATATATCTTCCCTATGTAATTCAATATAATGCAAAGGAATGCAAGGAAAGATATTCAGCTATAGCAAAGAATCTTGGACTCTCAGGGAAGAATGAAGATGAACTCGTAAATTCACTTGTTGAAATGATAAGAGACCTTAATAGAAGTATGGAAATACCTCTAACATTAAAAGACTATGGAGTAAGTGAACAGGATTTTGCAGCCAATGTAAAATCTATTGCTCATAATGCAGTTCTTGATGCATGTACAGGTTCTAACCCAAGAGCTATAGATGATAATGCTATGGAAAAACTTCTTGAATATATATATAACGGCAAAGATGTTGATTTTTAATAAAAAAGTTATATTAAAAACATTAAGCTCTCATTTGAGAGCTTAATGTTTTTAGAGGGTAAATGGAATAAAATAGATATACTTATTTGTTAAAATTTAAATATTTGACATAGCAAATTTTCTGTGAAAAAATAAAAATATAAATAGCGTAAAAACCACTGTATAATTATGAAAAGGAGGAATGAATGTGGGATGCTCATGTGATAAAAAATTAGCTCTAAACTTCGATGATAAAAATGTAGATTTATCCTTGATGGAGCCAATACTTAAAAAATATGAAGGGCAAAGCGCAAGCCTTATAAGTATACTTCAGGAAACTCAGGGGCTTTACGGTTATCTTCCCTTATCAGCACTTAATCTTATTGCTGAGAGGACAGGCAATAAGAGGGCAAAAATATACGGTATTGCAACTTTTTATGCACAATTCAGGTTAAATCCTACGGGTAAATATATAATACTTCAATGTCAGGGAACAGCATGTCATGTTAACGGTTCAGAGGAAGTAAGCAGAGCGATTTGTGAAGAACTTAATATTAAACCTGGTGAGACTACTGAAGATGGAATTTTTACTTTAGAGGATGTTGCATGTTTAGGATGCTGCAGCCTTGCACCAGTTATGATGATAAATGGGGAGGCTTATGGGAATTTAACTCCTGACAGTGCAAGAAAGATTATAAGGGAAATTTATGAGAAGGAAAGGAGGGGAAACAGTGATGAAAATTAGAATAGGGCTTGGAAGCTGTGGTATTGCAGCTGGCGGAAGAAAGATAAAGTCAAAATTTGAAGAGATTTTTAAAGAAAAGAATATTGATATTGAAATAATATCAACAGGATGTATAGGTATGTGTTATTATGAGCCTCTTGTTGATATTATTGACGATAATGGAACTTATACCTATGCAAATGTAACTCAATCTATGGTAGAAGAAATAGTAGATGAGCATATTTTAAAGGGATGCCCCATTGAAAAATATATAGTTTCCACGGATAAAAAACCCTATCCTCAGCTAAAAAAGCAGGTTAGAATTGTACTTAGAAACTGCGGAATTATAAACCCAGAAAAAATAGAGGATTATATAGCATCTGGAGGTTATACTGCACTTAAAAAGGTTCTAATGGAAATGACTCCGCAGGAGGTTATAGAAGAAGTTAAAATATCGGGATTAAGAGGAAGAGGAGGAGCAGGTTTCCCCACATGGTTTAAATGGAATGCTGCAAGAGCTTCAAAGGGAGACGAAAAGTATATTGTTTGTAATGCAGATGAGGGAGATCCAGGTGCATTTATGGACAGAAGCGTAATTGAGGGAGATCCTCATTCTCTAATTGAAGGTATGATAATAGCTGCCTATGCAATAGGTGCTCATAACGGTTTTGTCTATGTTCGTGCAGAATATCCTCTTGCAATAGAAAGATTAAATCTTGCCATAGAGCAGGCAAAGGATAATAACCTTTTAGGAAAAAATATATTGAATTCCGGATTTGATTTTGAGCTTAAAATAAAGATGGGAGCCGGTGCCTTCGTATGCGGAGAGGAAACTGCGCTTATTGCATCCCTCGAAGGGGAGAGGGGAATGCCAAGGCTTAAACCACCCTTTCCTGCACAATCAGGTTTTTTTGGTAAGCCTACCAATATAAATAATGTTGAAACCTATGCGAATGTTCCTTGGATACTTAAAAACGGTGGAGCTGAATTTGCAAAATACGGTACTGAAAAGAGCAAAGGTACTAAGGTATTTGCCCTTGCAGGAAAGATAAAAAGAGGAGGACTTATTGAAGTTCCTATGGGAATGACCTTAAGAGAGGTTATATATGATATAGGCGGAGGAATAAAAAATGATAAGGAATTTAAAGCCGTTCAGATGGGAGGACCTTCCGGAGGATGTATTCCTAAAGAACTTTTAGATACTCCTGTTGATTATGAATCAATTAATAAAACTGGAGCTATTATGGGTTCCGGCGGTATGATAGTTATGGACGAAACTACCTGTATGGTAGATATAACAAGGTTCTTCCTCGATTTTACCTGCAAAGAATCCTGCGGTAAATGTATATACTGCAGAATAGGTACAAAGAGGATGCTTGAAATTCTAAATAAGATTACACAAGGTAATGGAACATTAGAAGATATTGAGATGCTTGAAGAACTTTGCTACAGCGTAAAAGACGGCTCACTGTGTGGCCTTGGGCAAACAGCACCAAATCCAGCATTAACAACTTTAAAATATTTTAAGGATGAATATATAGCTCACATAAAGGATAAAAAATGTCCAGCAGGGCAATGTAAATCTCTTATTTCTTATAAGATTAATGCGGAAAAATGTGTTGGATGTACTATGTGCTCAAAGCAGTGCCCTGTAAATGCTATACATGGAGAGAGAAAGCAGACTCATATTATAGATCAGGATAAGTGTATAAAATGTGGAAATTGCATAAAAATATGTAAGTTTAATGCAATATATACTGAATAGAAAAGGAAGTGATGAAGGTGTCTTTGATAAGAGTTAATATAAATAACAGAGAGATAGTAACAACTGATGATAAAACTATTCTTCAGATAGCTCTTGAAAATGGAATTGATATTCCTAATCTTTGTTATAATCAAAAGACGAAGCCCTATGGTTCCTGCGGGCTTTGCGTAGTTGAAGTTGAGGGAAGCCCAAAGCTTGTTAGGGCATGTTCAACATATCCAGCTGATGGTATGATTGTTAGAACAGATACAAAAAGAACGATAGCAGCAAGAAAGACAGCCCTCGAGCTTTTATCATCGGATCATAGAGGAGACTGCAGACCACCCTGCGTTAATGCGTGCCCTGCCCATACTGACTGCCAGGGTTATGTTGGGCTTATTGCAAACGGTGAGTATGATGAGGCAATTAAACTTGTCAAAAAGGTTATACCTCTTCCTGCAAGTATAGGAAGGGTGTGCCCTCATCCTTGCGAGAGCGAGTGCAGAAGGGGTATGGTTGATAAACCAATTGCTATTGCTGACCTAAAAAGATATATAGGTGAAATAGATGTAAAAAAGGGAACCTTTGTGCCTGAGGTTAAGCCTTCAACGGGTAAAAAGGTAGCAATAGTTGGAGCAGGTCCTGCAGGAATTTCCTGTGCATATTTTCTATCTCAGGAGGGGCATGAGGTTGTTATATATGAGGCACAGGCCTACCCAGGAGGTATGCTTCGATATGGTATACCTCAATATAGGCTTCCAAAGGAGCTTCTTGATGCGGAAATAAATACTTTAAATAAGATGGGCGTTGAAATTATTTGCAATACTAAACTCGGTGAGGATATAACTCTATCCTATCTAAAGAAAACCTATGATGCAGTATTTATTGCAATAGGTGCTTGGGCAAGCATGCCTATAGGCTGCGAAGGACAGGATATGGAAGGGGTTATTGGAGGTATTGAGTTTTTAAGGAAGGCAACACTTTCTGAACCTATTTATCTTGGGGAGAAGGTAGTTGTAATCGGCGGCGGGAATACAGCAATGGACGTTGCAAGAACGGCGGTAAGGCTTGGAGCAAAGAGTGTTCAGGTATTATATCGAAGGACTAAGGAAGAAATGCCTGCGGAAGAAATAGAAGTTAAGGAAGCTGAGGAAGAGGGAGTAGAATTCAAATTCCTCGTTGCACCTATTGAAATAATAGGGGATGGTAAAAGGGCAAAGGCTATAAGATGCCAGAAAATGAAACTTGGAGAGCCTGACAAATCAGGCAGAAGAAGCCCGATTCCAATTGAAGGCGAAGAGATAACCTTCGAAGCCGACCTTATTGTATCAGCTATTGGACAAAGGGTTAACCCTGAGTGCGTAAAGGAACTTGAAACTACAAAAAGAGGAACTATTTTAGTTAATTCAAATACCTTTGAAACAAGTATGGAAGGAATTTTTGCAGGAGGAGAAGCTTCAACAGGGCCTAAGATAGCTATTGAAGCTATAGCACAAGGGAAAAATGCTGCCCATGTTATAGACAGCTATTTAAATGGATGCCTTGTTTCTGTAAAAAATCCATGTTATATAGTTCAGGATGACTTAAAGGAAGAGGATTTTAAAGATAGAGAAAAACAGGAAAGACAGGAGCAGTATGTAATAAAAGGTGAAGAAAGAAAAATAAGCTTCAGGCCTATTTCAAATGCACTAACAGAGGAGCAGGCATTAAAGGAAGCATCAAGATGTCTCGAGTGCGGATGCCATGACTATTTTGAATGCAGGCTTATAAACTATATACAAAAGTACGACATAAAGGTTGATAAGATAAAGGGTGAAAAGCATAAGAGGGATATAAATAAGACTCATCCATTTATAGTTAGAAACCCTGATAAGTGTATACTCTGCGGTCTTTGCTATAGAACCTGCGAAGAGGTTATGGGAATTACTGCCCTTGGTCTTAAAGGAAGAGGATTTGATTCTGTAGTTATTCCAGAGTTTAACCTTCCATTAAATGAAAGCTCCTGCATATCCTGCGGTCAATGCGTAGATGTTTGCCCAACGGGAGCATTAATCGATACAGCTTCGGTTAAAAAACAGGTTCCTGTTGAATTCAACAATACTAAATCAGTGTGCAGCTATTGCGGTGCTGGATGTGAAGTTGTATATCAGTCTAAAGGCGATTTAGTATTTAAATCTTTACCTGACAAGGAAAAGGGCGGTATACTCTGCGCAAAGGGAAGATTTGGAATAGAACATATAAATAGCGATGAAAGACTTAAAACTCCATTTGTAGTTTCAGGGGATATAAAATCTGAAGTTACATTCGATGAAGCACTTTCTCTCATTTCAAAGAAAGCAAAGCTTATTGAAGGACAATATGGAAAGGACAGCATTGGAATTTTAGTATCTCCTAAGTTTACAAACGAAGAGGCCTATATTATAAGAAAAATAGCTGAAAAATTAAATACAAAGTATGTAGGTTCAATGGCTATAAAAGGTGGAGCCTTAGAGAAGGTATTTGGATATAATGCCTCCACTAACAGCTATGATGAACTTTACAGCACTGAGCTTATAATATCCTTTGGAAATGTTGCTGAAAATCATCCTGTGCCTGCTGTTAGAATAAAAGATGCATCAAAGAAGGCAAAACTTATATCAATTTGTGATAAATATACGAGGATGAATGAATGGGCGCATTATAGCTATAAAGTTGATAATAATATAGACTTTTTAAAGGGATTCCTTAAAGCTTTGATTGAGAACCATGTGGACGAAAATGAAGTCATAAAAACATGTAATAACTTTTATGAATTAAAGAACTTTGTTTCAGATGTAAAAATTTCAGAAGATAATAAACGCCTTGCAAAAATGTATGCAGAAGCGAAGAAGGCTATAATAGTTGTTGATGAAGATACTATAACTGATGCTGCTTTATGCCTTTTAGCTGATGCTGCAGCGATTTGCAGAAAAGTTGGGAAGCCTCACAGCGGTATAATAATAATACGTTCAAAGGCAAACTCTCAGGGCTTTATCGATATGGGAATTAAAATGTCAGGAAAGGCTATACTTGAAAAGGCTAAAAGCGGTGAGATTAAAGGCCTTATAGTATTTGGAGAGGATGTATCAGATGAATTGAAGGATTTAAAACCTCTTGCAGTCTTTGATTTACTAATGACTGATACAGCTAAAAATTCCAATATAGTAGTACCTCTATCAGCTTCAGCGGAAGGATACGGAACTTATACAAGGTCCGATAGAAAGGTTCAGGCTTTAAGTAGAGCTGTAGAGAGTGCTATAGGCATTGATAACTTTAACATTCTTTTAAAACTCTCTAATAAATTTGGAATAGAATTAAAAGATATGAAGGATGTAGTCGAAAATATTTCCAAGGAAATAATAAATTATAAAGGATTAAATAAAGCCTATAATAATCTTGAAAATGTTTATGTTCCGCTTCCGATGAATTTTAAAGGAGTGCAGGTTCTATATACAGAAGGATTTGAAACAGAGGATAAAAAGGCTGATTTAAACTTTGAAGAATCAAATAGTATGTTCCTTGAAAAAAAGCTGTATGATACAGTAGAAAAGGACTTTGATGAATTTACTAAGAAAAACGGAATAAATATATGATTAAAAGCTGCAAAGCATTGCTTTGCAGCTTTTTTCAGTGCGCCCGGCATGGGCAACAGCTTGGCGGTGAAAGTCCGCTATGGGCTTGGTAGTGGGAACCATTAGCCAATGGCAAGGGTGTCCATCGTGAGGTGGAATCTGAAGGAAGCCGGAGGCAAAGTCTCGGCTCGATGAACAAGAACCACATACGAGGCTGATTTGAGGCGGACGAGTTTGCTGTACAAAACAAAGTCCAACACTACCCGAACCTCATACAGTAAATGTGGCGAGTATATGGGATGAAGGCGGTTGCTCTTACCCGGGGAGGTCTAACAGATATGCCATAAAAAGAATGAACTTTCTCAATGGCAACCTATTCAGCGATGA
>NZ_FUYH01000016.1 GCF_900167605.1 Caloramator quimbayensis
CTTAGGCCGTCCTCTTTTATCTCCTTCTTGTTTACCTAAACTTTGATTAAAATCAGCTTTTTCAAGATATTTTATTACTGTTCTGTAATTATGCCCAGTAACTTTAACAATTTCATTTACTTTTTTCCCTTTACTATAGTACAGCTTTTTGATATTCTTAACTTGAGTCATTGTTAACATTCCTTTCTACCCCCTTTAGCCTCATCAACTAAAGGGTAGTTTATTTTGAGGATGTTGGCAATGACTTTTTTCCATTTTTTTATTTGTATTTTATTTCTGCAACTCTTTGTATTTATATTTTACACTAAACATTTATATAGACCAAAACGGAAATATAACAAGCAGGATTATTCCTCCAGAGGATTCATACCCTGTATTTGATGAAATGGGTAATATGATAGCATTTATTGAATTTTATATTGTTGATGGTATATCTTATTATATTTTGTATACTGATAATGAAGTTATACAATATACAGATGATAGCGGAGAATTACACATTACAGGAAAATATAAGAACATATCGGGATTACCAATTCAATATAAAACTATAAATGAAACGGATTCTTGTAGAGGTAAAAGCAGTTTAGAAGATTATATGAGTATTTTAGATTCCTTAGAAGATTTAATAAGTAAATACCATGATGGACTTTATAAATATATAGCAGGAATACCCGTACTAAAAGGAACAGGACTAACAACTAAAGATAATAAAGGTACAATAGACCCAAATGCAGTAGGATTTATGTTACAGATAGATGATACAGCAGATTTTAGTATTATCCAGAATAAAATGGATTCAGCAAGTTTTAAAGCATTATATGATATTCTAATGACACAATTATTAAATATATCTCAAACACCTGCAATAGCCATGAACTCAGTAGAAATATCTAACCTATCAGAAACATCTATAAGAATGATGTATTCCTTAGCAAGTGTAAAAGCAAGATTAAATGAAGATAGTTTACTTGATGGATTTATACAAAGATGGGACAAGATAAGAAGATTACTACAACTAAAGGGAATACAAACAACAGGTAATATTAGTTGTACCTTTGAATATGACATACCACAAAACGCAGCAGAGACAATCAGCAACATTACTACACTAAAGCAAAATGGACTTATATCACTTGAAACAGCACTATCAAGAACACCATATGTTTATGATGTTTCAACAGAGATGCAGAAAATACAAAATGATACTACATATAGTAGAAATGAAAATTAATAATACAACATATTGTGTTAATTGGATATTCTATATTTATTAGTATTATTTGTTTGTAGTATTTTTGAGTAGGTAAAAGGGGATTGAGAGGAACATGGAAGTATTGAAAATAGTGGATTGGAGAGGAGAGGGAAATGTTCACTCATTCCCGCCTTGTTATTATGTGTATAATTATACAATAAAATGTATAATTATAAATATATACAATGGTGATTTTTCTTTATCTAAAACCTTTGCCAACATAGTATTATCAAGGGTTACACAATCATAAAACATTATGAGAAATTCGCATTTAGCATAATGTTTTTTGTGTATAAATAATACAAATGTAGCAGTATCAAGGGATTTAGTGTACTTATATATAAGCAAATATGATATTAAATAAAACAAAAATTTTATTAAATGTAAATAAACAATTTTTGAAATGTAGTATTATCAAGGGTTTTAAGGTATTCACTATATAATAACAATTATGTAGGAAGTTGATACCCCCTTTTTGAATTTTGCGTCCTTAGCTAACCACTTTCTCACCGTTTAAAAAAATATAAAATAGTCCACCCCACCCCACCCCTTAAAATGCTTATCCTATTGTATCACAAAAAACATTGATATAACTTGTTTAGAGCATATCAATTAAAGGCAATTATTGAATAAAGGTATACCTCATTTTATACCTTAGGGTATAATGCAAGGTTTACTATTGATATATTTAATATTTATTATAAAAATAAAATAAAATAAAATATTCTTCCTCTTATTTACGAAAATCTTTTAGAAACATAGTATTTTCAATGGTTGTAGAAGTCGTTTAGCGAACTATACTTCGCTAAACTTCTGGGAAGCCACTATTTTCAAGGGCTCTCGGAAAAAATTAATACAGGTATGCATTTGAAGGCATTTTTAAATAATCCTTAAAATCAATTACAGGAGGTTTTATTATGACTTATTTAGAAAGAATTAAACTTGAATTACAAGACATTTCCTTTAGTGATACCGAATTAACCGTACTTGCACAGGAAAACGGTATAACTAATCCTACTTTGGATTATAACCCTACAAGTAACACAGCCAAAAGAGCAATATATTCTACTGTTTTAAGTGTACTTGAAGCAATTGCAAATAATCCAAACCTTATGAAGAATTATAAGAATGAGGATATATCAATAATGGACTTTGCTGATAGTATACAAAATAGAATATCCCAGTTAGAAAGAAAAATAAGGTTACTTCCAGCAGATGAAACAGCAGATAATATTGCAGATGGTGCAAATTGGACTTATATATTTAGAGAATAGGGTATTCACATTGTGAGTATCCTTTTATTTATGATTTAGAAACAAATAAGGAGGAAACAGTATGCAAAACGAAAATAAAATTGATATGATTCTTGAAGCAGTTACTAATATGAAAAAATCTATCGACATTCTATCAACAAAAGTTGATAGGTTGGAAAAATATATAATACCTAAAAGAAATTGGCAAATAGCAACAATAAGTATTATTGCTGGTTTAGTGGCTATGTTGGTAACATATTTATTATAAACGATATATTCATAAATTAATTTGTGAATAAAAGGGGTAGTAAAGTTAACTACCCCTTAAAAGATGATGTCGACAATGTCGATGTCATAGAGTATTTCCAATTTGGGAACACCTTTTTTATTTCCTTTTAGGAACTAATAACACAGGAGGAAACAATATGCAGATTACAACAGATATAAAACAGGCAAATAAAATAAAGGAATTGATTAAAAAAGAATGTGCTAATTATGATAATGGACAATGTATTCTTTTAGAAATAGATTGTCCGCAAATGAATTGTATGTATAGTGTACTTTGCAAATACTTTATAAATTCAATTTTACCTTTAGATAAAGAATTATATAAACAATTACTTCCAGATGCAGAGGAAACAAAGGAACTTTATAATAAAGTATGTCAATCATGCAATAAACAATTTACAACAGATAAAAAGAATGGGCAGTATTGCCCTAAATGTAAAGATAAAATTAAAAAAGAAAAGACAAGATTAAGAGTACAAAAACATAGGGATAAATGTAACGCTTTTTAAATTGTAGAATGTAGTATTTTCAAGGGTTGTAGGGCTTATGATATAGGGGGGTAATACAATTGTACTACTACCCCCTTTTATTAAGTTTTAGAAAATGCCTTCCAACATAGATATATCAAGCATTTCAACCATTTTATGTTACGCTTTTTACTTTGTCCAAACTATCCGACAAAAAAGTCGGACAGCATATTAAAAAGGGTATAAATTAAGTTTACATTCTAATAAAATGAAATGGAGTTGATAAAGTGAATATATTTGATTTTCCACAAAATGATTATTTTTATGCACTTATTATGGCAGGAGATAATATTTATATAAATAATGACACAACATCAACAAAAGCATTGATAAGTAATCTTCCAGTTAATAGACAAGCAGATATTAGGATTGTATCCACAACAGCAGAGATTAAAAGAGGGGATTTAATCAATTGGCTAAATGAGAAATGGCTTATTATTAGTGATATAGGGCATAAAAGGTATAGTTACTATAAAGGTATAATCCAGAAATGTAACTATAATATAAAGTTTAACTTTCAAGGCATTGTAAAACAATTCCCTTGTATAATTGATTCAAAGGTTTTTGATATAGAAACAAACCAATATTTAAGTATTCCAGCAGGTAAAATTGTTGTAACTATGCAGGATAATGCAGATAGTACAAACATCATTATAGGACAAAGATTTATAAAAATGAAGCAAGCATGGAAGGTTACGGGAATAGATAGAACTAAAAACGGTTTATTAATACTTTATTGTGATTTAGATAGTATTATATCAAGTGATGATTTAATAAATGAAATTGCCAATGCAGGAGATTATATTTATACTTTAGAAATAACAAACGGAGAAACAGCAAGTATACAAGCAGAAAGCACTTTACAGTTAAATACACAGGTTAAATTAAACGGAAATGTTGTAACTGATAAAACAGTTACCTTTAGTTGTGATAATACTTCTATTGCAACAGTTGATTCAAACGGACTTATTACAGCCATAGAAGCAGGAGAATGTATTATTACCGCTTACTTAACGGATAATCCGAATGTATATGACACAATATCTATTTTAGTTACTGCTTTACCACAGCATAATTACAGTGTTTCTATTAGTGGCAATACTTCAATAGTCAAAGATAAAACAGCAACATATACTGCAACATTTACCGATAATGGACAGCCAATTACTGAAACATCAGAATTTTACCTTACTGGTGATGATGGGGTTAATCCTACTACACTTGCAACAATACAGAGTCAAGATGCTAATGCTAACACTTGTATAGTAAAAGCAAATAGTACAAATATAGGTTATGTGAAATTATGGGTTAAAAATACAGCAGGTACTATTATATCTGAACCGTTTAGAATACAGATAAAGAATATTTTCTAAAGGTGTGTTAAATTTGACGCACTTTTTATTAGGTACAACTTCTATGTTGTACCTTTTTTATTTAATAAACATATTCAAAGGAGTGATTATTATTTATCAGTTAGTTAAAATTGAAAATAATAATAATATTTATAAAGAAACTTTTAATAATTTAGATAATAAAAGTAGAATAAGGACTATAACTTATACATATAAAGGGAATGAAGATAATTTAAACGATTTCCTTTATAAGATAATATTTGATTATGCAAAAGAAAATAAAATAATTGATTGAGTTTGTTTAATAGTGTATAATGTTCACAGAATAGACATTGTAATAAAATATTCTGTGAATTTTTTATACATAGGAGGGGAAACATGAATAAGGAACGTGTTTATGGATATGTAAGATTATCCAGAGATGAAGATGATGAGAAAAACTCACTCACAAACCAAAAACAAATTTTGTATGATTATGCTAAATCTAAAAACTACAAAATAATTGAAATATTTGAAGATGATAATATTTCAGGAATGACATTTGACAGAGAAGGGTTAAATAAATTAAAAGAAGTAGTTGAATTAAAAAAAGCAGATATTATACTTGTAAAAGATTTAAGCAGAATAGGGCGACATAAGGCATATTCGGCTTTATTTTTAGAATATTTAAGAGAAAACAATGTAAAACTTATTTCCGTAACTGAAAATATTGATAGCTTAAATGAAAATGACGATATTCTAATAGGATTTAAACAAATTCTTAATGAACAATATGCTAAAGATATAAGCCGTAAAATAAGAGCAGGATTTAAACAAAAACAAAAAGATGGGTTTGTTATTATTCCACCTTTTGGTTATATAAAAAATACAACTACAAAACAAATCGAAATATTTGAAGAATGTGCAGACATAGTAAGATTAATTTATAAATTATATATTGATGGATATGGCAGTAAAAAAATAGCACAATATTTGAATGAACGTCAATATCATACCCCTGCATGGTATCATAAGAAATTATATAATAAAATATATCACCCCGGAAAAGAATGGATTGGTGGAGAAGTATGGAGCGACAGGACAATACAAAGAATAATAAGTAATGATGCTTATATAGGGGTACTACGTTGTGGTGTTTCAACACGTTCTGTAATATATAAATTTAAAAAAGATTTACCAGAAGAAGAACATATTATCCATGAAAATTTTTATCCTCCTATAATAAATAAGGAAACATGGGTGTTAGCACAAAAAATAAGAGAAAACAGGACGAATAATAACGTTAGAGCATCGTGTAATAGTAAAATCCATAGATATGCAGGTTTATTAAAATGTAAAAATTGTGGAGCAAGTTTTGTTGCAAAAAAAAGAGATGGTTATGTTGAATATGTTTGTAATGGGTATCATAGATTCGGTAAAAATGTATGTTCTTCTCATAGAATAAATGAAATAGAATTAGATGATATGATTTATCAATATTTAATTAGATTAAAAGAAGTTGCTGAGGATAATCTTAGTAAAATAGATGTTTTTATTAAAGAATGGAATTACAAAAAAAGAGATTATTCAAGAAAAATTGAAGAATTAAAACTTAATATTATAGAATTAAAAAATGAAGCAAAAGAATATGCAAAGCAATTAGCAAAAAAAATAATCAATGAAGAGTTGTTTATGGAATTAATTAAAGATAATGAAAAAGAGATTGAATTACTGAATGAACAAATTAAAACTCTGCAAGAAATGAAACAAATAAATGATAATGCAAAGTTAGGTATACAGCATAGTATAGATATGCTAAACAACATAATAAATGATAAAAAACTTTCAAATGCACACCTGCAAATGTTGATAAGTAAAATCTTAATAGCAGAAGATGAAAATGGTATGTTAGATATAGAAATTATATTAAATATGCCATTTAAGCACCATTTGTTGTTAAATAATACTTTCACACAAGAGTCAGACACTTGAGGGGCGTGTGCTTATGGCGTACGGGTTCAAGTCCCGTCTCTCGCACCAAAAAAGCCTTGAGAAATCAAGGCTTTTATTTTTTTACCTTGAATACAAAAAGATATTATACTTTTGAAATAAATCTTTTTAAGAAAAAGAAATAAAAAAGGAATTTAAAATATTATATAGAATAAAACATATAGGAATATTTAAATTTTGATTTCCTAAAAAGAGCGTTAGGAGCTGAGAAATATTGATTCCGATTAAGATAATTAAAAATGATTACGTAATCAGAAATATAAAATTGGAGGAACTGAATGAAGCCCTTAAT
Organism: Caloramator quimbayensis; assembly: GCF_900167605.1. GTDB lineage: Bacteria > Bacillota > Clostridia > Clostridiales > Caloramatoraceae > Caloramator_B > Caloramator_B quimbayensis. The sequence continues at coordinate 6,957 of NZ_FUYH01000016.1, forward strand.
TGTATCAATCGTTCGGAAGAAAGTTATAAGACCCTTGGGAGAGATAATTATCTTACTTTTGATGACATAATGCAAAGATATCTTGAAACACTAACTAATTCTTTAGAATTTTTTTGCGGAGTATATATTGAAGAAAAACTTATTGGGATAATTAAAGGTAGAATTGAAAACAATATTCAAAAAGAACTTTGGCTAATGTCGATAATAGTATTAGAAAAATATAGAATGAAAGGATTTGGAACGAGCATAATAAAAGATATAGAAGAATTTTTTATTAAAAACTATTCAGTAAAAGTTTTCTGCGCTCTTGTAGTGGATGATAATATATCTGGAAAATATTTTTGGAATAAAAATGATTATAAGATGGTTAGAACTATTAAAGGCATGATATCAAATGATAAGAATATGACAATATATAAAAAACAAATTGAATAACAATAATTTCCTTTTAGAATTATCAATAATAGAGATTGAAAAAAATTTATTTTTGATTTATGATATATATGAATAATTTAATGCCGAATCTCTAATTGAGTACGGAGGAACCAAGGTAGGGGTGAATCTGGCTTTAGCCGGTAGGGAATCCTTCTCCCAAACCCGTCAGCTAACTTCGGAGGCAGGAAGGAGAATATTGATGAAAAAGAGTAGTTTTTTACTAATTCTAACTTTAGTTTTATTTTTAATTATTCCAATAACTGATTTAAAAGTTTCAGCAAAAGCATCAACCTCTTCTAAATCTAATCAGAAAAAGACATCAGTTAAAACCTCAAACAGTAATAAAACTTCTAAAAAAACAACAAAAAGTTCTTCAAAGAAGAAAACAACAAAACGAACTACTTCAAAAAGAGGGGCAGCTTATTCTAGAGGCTCTGGAGCTGTACTAGGAGAAGGAGATGTTCAAAGAATCGTAAATTATGCTAAAAAATATGAAAATGTTAAGTATGTTTATGGTTCTTCTTCACCTAAAGCATTTGACTGTTCAGGATTTACTATGTATGTTTACAAAGCTGCAGGGATTAATCTTCCACACTCAGCATCAGAACAATCCAAAATTGGACTTGCAGTTTCTAAAGACAATTTAAAAATGGGAGATCTTGTGTTCTTTGAAACCGGCGGAGCAGGTATATCCCATGTTGGTATCTATATTGGAAATAACGTGTTTATTCATGCTTCCTCTGGAGCAGGCCGTGTTGTTACAACAAGCTTATCTGATAATTATTATGCCTCAAGATATAGAGGTGCAACCCGAATTGTTAATTAAAAAAGATACCTTTGAACTGGTATCTTTTTTAATAAAATTAACAAAATGAACAAAATGAACTTTTTTTAAATAAAAAAACTTTCAATATATTTAATATTCTGTTATAATTAATGTGGGCTTTAAGAGTATTAGGGCGGTGTTGTTATGAATTTAATGTATAGGCAAATTTTAAGTAAAGTTAAGAGCTCTAAAAAAATTAAAGCAATTTTAATGTTTACTGTTGTATTACCAATAGCTGCAATTGTTTTTGGAAGTATTCTTGCGAAATGTTTTATTATTCCAATTACAAAAAAAGAACCTAAACAAGAAAAAGAAACAGTTGTTTCTGCAAATACAAATAACCATATCTATAATATATATTATTTTCAATCTGGAGTATTTACAAGCAAAGCTAATGCAGAAATGCTAAAAAAAGTTTTAAAAGAAGTTAATGTAGATTGTGCAGTTGTTAAGGATAAGGACATTTATAGAGTTATTGCAGGTATATCAGATAACAATGATTTTGAAGATTTAAAGAATAAATTTAAAAATTTGAAGTACGATTATGTAGTAAAAGAAATTCCTTTAAATTTAGCAGAAAATAGTGATGATGCAGAATTAATAGAATATATTAAAAGCGTAAAAAGTATTATTGAATGCCAAATAAAATTAAGTTACATAAATAATTATAATTCAGATACAGATAATTTATTAGCAGAGATTAATAAAGAAAATGAGATTTTGAAAGAGCTGTCTATTAAGATTATGAATTCTGATTTAGATAAAAAAACTATAGATTATTTTAAAGCAACTAATGATATAATAATTCAGAATATAGATAAATATTTAATTTTTATGAAAAAAAATCAAAAGGAATCCGTGCTTGAAAATCTGGCTAATGAAATATTTTCAATAAAATCCCTATATGATTTTATTGGCCAGAATAACATATAATATTTTTTGCATAAAATTGTTTATTAATTAACAAACGAAAGGAGAGGTATTCATGCCAAATGAGCAAAAATGCTGCTGCAATTGTGGATGCAATGAAAAAGATGACAGATTAGAAAAGGCTTTAGAAATAATAAACAGCTACAAGGACGTTAAGGGTGGCTTAATGCCTGTTCTGCAACAAATACAGAACATTTATGGTTATCTTCCAGAGGATGTACTTAAAAAAGTTTCTGATGAGCTTAATATTCCTATGTCTGAGATTTATGGTGTTGCAACATTCTACTCATTTTTCTCTTTAAAACCAAAGGGAGAACATATAATAAGAGTTTGCCTTGGTACAGCATGTTATGTAAAGGGAGCACAGCAGATTATTGATAAAATATCTGAAGAGCTTAATGTTGAAGTTAATGATACAACAAAAGATGGAAAATTCACCCTCGAAGCTACAAGATGTCTTGGTGCATGTGGACTCGCACCTGTTATGATGATTGACAGCAAAGTTTATGGAAGGTTAACTCCAGATGATGTTCCAGGTATATTAAAAGAATACGAGCAGGAATAAATATGAGAGAATTATCTCTTCACATTATGGATATAATTGAAAACTCTATTAGTGCGAAGGCAACTCTAATATGCCTCGAAATTATAGAAGATAAAAATAGTGATATATTAAAAATAATTATAAAGGATAATGGATGCGGCATTGATGAGAAAGATATAGAAAAAGTAAAGGATCCATTTGTGACTTCACGTAAAACAAGAAAAGTTGGTCTTGGAATTCCGCTGTTTGAAGCAGCTTGTTTAAGATGTGAAGGCAGGTTAGATATAAAATCTGCAAAGGATAAAGGTACAGAAATTGAAGCTGTAATGAAATATAGTCATATAGACAGAGCTCCATTAGGAAGAATTGAGGATACTATTATGAGCGTATTGCTTTATCCTCAGGTGGATATTTTATATAAACATATTGTAAATGAAAAGGAATTTAATTTTGACAGCAGAGAGATAAAAAAGGTGATAGGTGAGGATTTGACATTACCAGACATACTTCAATGGATTAAACAATATATAAAAGAAGGTATTGATGAAATCGGTGGAGGTGTATATTAATGAAGACAATAAAGGAACTTGAAGAAATAAGAAAAAAGACCCTCGATGTTGTAAATCAAAGAAAAGATAGGACTACAACAAGAATAGTAGTTGGAATGGCAACTTGTGGAATAGCAGCTGGTGCAAGACCTGTACTTTTAGCTATTATGGATGAAGTAAGCAAACTCGGATTATCGGATGTTATAGTTGCACAGACTGGATGTATTGGACTTTGCAGACTCGAGCCTATTGTTGAAGTTATAAGACCAGGTGAAGAAAAGGTAACATATATAAAGATGACTCCTGACAAAGCAAGAAGAATCGTAAAAGAACATGTAGTTGAAGGTAAAGTTGTTGATGAATATGTTATGCATGTTGTTGATGGAAAAGTACTGAACGATTATTCAGTACAAAACGATTGATGGGAGGGTAAGATATGGCGTTTTATCGTTCACAGGTATTAGTATGTGGTGGTACAGGATGTACATCATCTGAATCAATGGTTATTTTACAGAACTTAAAAAATGAAATAAAAAAACATGGTATTGAAAATGAAATTGAAGTTGTTAGAACTGGTTGTTTTGGACTTTGTGAATTAGGTCCTATAGTTATTGTGTATCCTGAAGGAGCATTTTACAGCAAGGTAAAGCCGGAAGACGTTCCTGAACTTGTAGAAGAACACCTTGTAAAAGGTAGAATATTGAAAAGACTTGTTTACCATGAAGCTATGGAAGATGATAGAATAAAATCATTGAACAATTTTGGATTCTATAAGAAACAATTCAGAATAGCACTTAGAAACTGCGGTGTTATTGACCCTGAAAATATAGACGAATATATTGCATTTGATGGATACAAGGCCCTCGAAAAGGTTTTAACTGAAATGACTCCTGAACAAGTTGTAAAAGTTGTAAAAGAATCAGGATTAAGAGGTAGAGGAGGCGGAGGCTTCCCAACAGGAATAAAGTGGGAATTAACTGCAAAGGAAAAAGCAGATCAAAAATATATAATATGCAATGCAGATGAAGGCGACCCAGGAGCATTTATGGATCGTTCTGTTCTTGAAGGAGATCCGCATTCTGTACTTGAAGCTATGGCAATAGGCGGATATGCCATAGGAGCAAGCAAGGGATTTATATATGTTAGAGCAGAATATCCTATAGCAGTTCAAAGGCTTGAAGTTGCAATAAAGCAGGCAAGGGAATATGGACTTTTAGGTGACGATATACTTGGGACAGGCTTTAGCTTTGATATTGAATTAAGGTTAGGTTCTGGAGCGTTTGTATGCGGAGAAGAAACAGCTCTAATGCAGTCAATTGAAGGAAGACGTGGTATGCCTGTACCAAAACCGCCTTTCCCAGCACAATCAGGATTGTGGAAAAAGCCAACTGTAATAAATAACGTAGAAACTTACGCTAATATACCAGCTATTATATTAAATGGAGCACAATGGTTTAGAAGTATTGGTACTGAAAAGAGCCCAGGAACAAAGGTATTTGCACTTGGAGGAAAAATTACAAATACAGGACTTGTTGAGATACCAATGGGAACTACATTAAGGGAAATAATATTTGAAATTGGAGGAGGAATTCCAAAGGGTAAAAAGTTTAAGGCTGTCCAAACAGGAGGACCATCTGGAGGATGTATAACTTCTGAGCACCTTGATACACCTATTGAATATGATACGCTTACAGCCCTTGGCTCAATGATGGGTTCTGGCGGAATGATAGTTATGGATGAAGACAACTGTATGGTAGACGTTGCGAGATTCTTCCTCGACTTTACAAGGGACGAGTCCTGCGGAAAATGTACACCTTGCAGAATAGGAACTAAGAGAATGCTTGAAATACTTGAAAAAATAACTCAGGGTAAGGGAACATTAGAAGATATTGATAAACTTGAAGAGTTAGCAAAAGAAATCAAAGCATCTGCATTGTGCGGCCTTGGACAGACAGCACCAAACCCTGTGCTTTCAACATTAAAATATTTCAGAGATGAATATATAGCTCATGTTGTTGATAAGAAGTGTCCTGCTGGAGTTTGTAAAGCTCTTATGAAATACACAATAGTAGATGATATATGCAAAAAGTGCGGTATTTGTGCTAAGGCCTGCCCTGTTGGAGCTATAACAGGAAAAGTTAAAGAGCATTTTGAGATTAATCAGGACAAGTGCGTAAAATGCGGAGCTTGTATGGAAAAATGTCCTTTCAAAGCAATAGTTAAGAAATAATGAAGCAAATGAGAGGTGAATGTTATGGAAATGGTTAAGTTTAAAATAGATGGTATAGAACTTGAAGTCCCAAAGGGCACAACCGTACTTGAGGCTGCAAGGAAAATAGGTATTGAAATACCAACTCTCTGCTACCTTAAGGATGTTAATAATCCTGCTTCCTGCCGTGCCTGCCTCGTTGAAGTAGGACCAAGACTTATAGCATCCTGTGCACTTGTTGCTGAAAACAATATGGATGTTAAGACTAACACTCAAAAAGTAAGAGATGCAAGAAAAACAGTTGTTGAACTTTTACTTTCAAATCATAAAAGAGAGTGTACAACATGCATTAGAAGTGAAAACTGTGAACTTCAAAAGTTAGCAAAGGAATTAAATATTAGAGACATAAAGTATGAGGGAGAGAGAACAAAAGGTATTATAGATGATTCTTCAACATCAGTTGTAAGGGATCAGGAAAAATGTATACTCTGTGGAAGATGTATAAGTACCTGCGGAAACGTTCAAACAGTTCATGCTATTGGATGGGCAAGAAGAGGTTTTGCCACAAATGTTACTCCCGCATATGACAGAGCATTATCAGAAACTGTTTGTGTAAATTGCGGACAATGTATAATAGCATGTCCAGTTGGAGCACTGCATGAAAAGGAAAACATAAAAGATGTGTGGAAAGCCCTAAATGACAAGGAAAAATATGTTGTTGTACAAACAGCTCCAGCAGTCAGAGTAGCAATTGGTGAAGAGTTTGGACTTCCAATGGGAACAAGAGTAACTGGTAAGATGGCAGCGGCACTTAGAAAGCTTGGCTTTGACAAGGTATTCGATACTGACTTTGCGGCAGATTTAACTATAATGGAAGAAGGTACAGAGCTTTTAAAGAGATTAAATACAGGCAAAAACCTTCCTCTTATGACTTCCTGCTGTCCTGGATGGGTAAAATTCGTAGAACACCAATATCCTGATATGACCGATAATCTTTCAACATGTAAGTCTCCTCATCAGATGGAAGGAGCACTAATAAAGAGCTATTTTGCACAAAAGATGGGTATAGATGCTAAGAATATAGTTGTTGTATCAATAATGCCTTGTGTTGCAAAGAAGTTTGAAGAAAATAGGGAAGAATTATCCTGCGATGGTCTTGCTGATGTAGATTACGTTTTAACAACAAGAGAACTTGCACAGATGATAAAAGAAGCTGGAATTGATTTTATAAATCTATCCGATGAAGAATTTGACAATCCATTTGGAGAATCAACCGGAGCTGGCGTTATATTTGGTGCAACTGGAGGCGTTGCAGAAGCAGCTTTAAGAACAATATTTGAACTTCTATCAGGCAAAGAGCTTGAAACAGTTGATTATACAGCTGTTCGTGGTGTTGAAGATATTAAGGAAGCAGTTATTGAACTTCCAGATGGAAGAAAAATCAATGCAGCTGTTGCCCATGGACTTTCTAACGCAAGAAAAGTTCTTGAAATGGTTAGAAGCGGTGAAAAGCATTTTGACTTCATTGAAGTTATGGCGTGTCCAGGCGGTTGTGTAAATGGAGGAGGACAGCCTATAGTAAATGCTAAAGTAAAAGAAAAAGTAGATGTAAGGTTAGAGAGAGCAAAGGGAATATATAGCGAGGATAAAGACCTTCCATTAAGAAAATCTCACAAGAATCCATATATTAAGAAGTTATATGATGAATTCTTAAAAGAACCTAACAGCGAAGTAAGCCATAAGTATCTCCATACTCATTATGTAAAGAGAGATAGATTTTAACTAATCAGAGACAGAAGCCGATAACATTTATAAGTAGACAGCTTGCAAAATCTGCCAGGGAAGTAATTTCCCTGGCTTTGTTTATTTTTTAATAATATATTAAACTTTATACATTAACTTTTAAACGACTTGTGCTTGCTTGTGTAAAATGTTAAACTAATATAAGTAGAAAAATAAAAAATCTGTTTAAAAATGCTTTATTTAATCAATAATTATAAGAGAGGATTGTCAATGAGTGGCAAAATGGTTAGGGGATATAGGTATCTTATACTTATAGTTTTGTTGTGTGGACTTGCAGGAGGTGCATTAGGTGAGGCAATAGGTCAAAATTTTAAAAATCTTGCTTTTTTAAAGCATTATACTGCTATTGGGATGAATAACCCAGTAACGTTAAATTTAAAATTGATATCCTTAACTTTTGGCATCAATTTTAATATAAATATCTTATCGATTTTTGGCATGATTTTTGGATATTTTATTTATAAAAAAATGTAGGTGGTATTGTGAAAAGAGTTATACTAGCATCTAATTCTCCAAGAAGAATTGAAATATTAAATACCTTCAATATTAAATTTGATGTAATTCCATCGGAGTATAATGAAAAGATGCTGAATTTTTTATCACCCTACGAACTTGTATGTGAACTTTCAGAAAGAAAGGCTTCTAATGTAGCTCAAAAAGTAGGAGAAGATTGCATAATAATAGGAGCAGATACTGTTGTTTATAAAGACGGGGATATACTTGGAAAGCCTTCAGATGAAAAGGATGCATTTAATATGCTTTCAAAGCTTAGTGGGGATTGTCATAAAGTTATTACTGGAATTTGTATAATTGATAAGAAAGAGAAGAATATATATAAAAGTTATGAAGAAACTCTCGTATATTTTAAAAATTTAACTGAAAATGAAATTATGGATTATATAAAAACGAAGGAGCCCTTCGATAAAGCTGGTGCCTATGGCATACAAGGTTTTGGAGGTCTTTTCGTTGAAAAAATTGAGGGGTGTTACTTTAATGTAGTAGGTTTTCCAGTTAACAAATTATATACTGCTTTAGGGAATATGGGGGTAAATCTTTTGACAGGAGAAATTTGATATGGAGAAAAGAGAATTAACAATAAAAGATATACCTGTACAAGATAGACCAAGAGAAAGGCTTATTAAATTCGGACCTGAAGCATTGTCTAATTCTGAACTTTTAGCTATCATTATAAGAACAGGCACAAAATCTGAAAATGCACTTAGCATATCTAATAGGCTGATAGCACAAAATAAAGGATTAGAGTTTTTATCAAGCTGTACTATACAGGAATTAAGTCAGATTAAGGGCATTGGAAATGCAAAGGCTGCACAGCTTAAAGCAGCGATTGAACTTGGGAAAAGACTTAGAAATTACCGTAATGATAAAATAATAAGCATCAATAGTCCAAAAGATGCAGCAGAGATTGTTATGGAAGATATGAGATACTTTAAGAAGGAACATTTTAGAGTTATATTTTTAAATACTAAAAATATAGTAATAGATGTTAAAGATTTATCTATTGGAAATCTTAATTCATCTATAGTTCATCCAAGAGAAGTATACAGCGAAGCAATAAAAAAGAGCAGTGCTTCAATAATTGTACTTCATAATCATCCTTCTGGTGATCCAACGCCAAGCCAGGAAGATGTTAATATTACAAGAAGGCTTATTGAAGCAGGAAAGATTATAGGAATAGATTTGCTCGACCATATAATTATTGGTGATGGAAGCTTTATAAGTTTGAAAGAAAAAGGTATAATATAAATATTTATGATAGATTCAATATGATTAATCTTAGAATGAAGGGAGAAATAAGATGGCTTTATTTGGATTTTCAAAGGATATGGGAATAGATTTAGGTACAGCTAATACTTTAGTATATGTTAAGGGAAAGGGTATAATACTTAGAGAACCTTCAGTTGTTGCAATAAAAAATGATAATACAAAGGCAGTTCTTGCAGTTGGAAATGAAGCAAAGGAAATGATAGGAAGAACCCCTGGGAATATAGTTGCTATTCGTCCTTTAAAGGATGGTGTAATAGCTGATTTTGATATAACCCAGACGATGCTGAAGATGTTTATTAAAAAGGTTACAAATAACAGTTCCTTCGTAAGGCCAAGGATTGTTGTATGTTTTCCATCAGGTGTTACTGAGGTAGAAAAAAGAGCTATTGAAGAGGCTACGAAGCAGGCTGGGGCCAGCGAAGTGTACCTTATGGAGGAGCCTATGGCAGCTGCTATAGGTGCGGGACTTCCAGTAAGCGAACCAACAGGAAGCATGGTTGTTGACATAGGCGGAGGTACCACTGAGGTTGCGGTTATATCCCTTGGAGGTATAGTTACGAGCAAGTCATTAAGAATTGCTGGAGACGAACTTGATCAGTCGGTAGTAACATATATTAAAAAAGAATACAATCTTATGATAGGTGAGAGAACTGCTGAGCAGATTAAGATAACAATTGGTTCTGCGTTTCCAAGGGAAGAAGAAAAGACAATGGAAATAAAGGGAAGAGATTTGATAACAGGACTTCCAAAGATAATTACTATAACTTCACAAGAGATAAGGGAAGCGATTAAAGAACCTGTTTCTGCAATAATTGACTCGATAAAATCAACCCTCGAGAAAACACCTCCAGAGCTTGCTGCAGATATTATGGATAAGGGTATAATGATAACTGGCGGTGGAGCGCTTCTCCAAGGTCTTGATGAGCTTATAAACAAAGAGACTCATATGCCTGTTCGTATTGCTGACAGTCCTCTCGATTGCGTTGCTCTCGGAGCAGGAAAGTCTCTTGAACATATAGATAAATTTGGAAGAGCCTATGCATCGTCACGAAAATCGAGGTAGAAAGAGGGATATAGATGGACTTTTTAAAGAACAAGTTACTTACTATAGTACTTGTTCTTTGCCTTGCTTTTACTATTTTTGTTGGAATAACTGCAAATAAAAAAGATAATACGGGTATAATTCAGGGTGCAATAACTTCTACAATTACTCCTGTTCAAAAATATATTTATATTGCAGGGCAAAGGATAAATAATATGGTTTATTATATATCATCTATTACTTCTTTAAGAAAGGAAAATCTTCGCCTTAACTTAGAAATACAAAGTTTAAACAAAAAACTTATTGAATATGAAAGATATAAAAGGGAAAACGAAGAATTAATGAGCCTTTTAAATCTTAAAAACACCCATCAAAATACTAAATTCACATCTGCTAATGTGATAGGAAAAGTTGGGGAAAACTGGTTTGATATTATAATTATAGATGTAGGAGAAGACGATGGCATAAAAAAAGGTCAATATGTATTGGCGAGTCAGGGACTTGTTGGACAAGTAATTGAGGTTAATAAGAATACATCAAAGGTGCTTACGATACTTGATGAAAAGTCCAATATTCCAGGAAAAGTTTCTTCTACTGGAGAAGATGGTATGGTTGTAGGAGAAGGTAATTCACTTAAGGAAAAAATGTGTAAAATAGATTATCTTCCTCTTGAAACTAAGGCAAAGCCTGGAGATTTAATCGTGACTTCAAATATAATTAACAATGAAGATATACTTATACCTTCAGACATTCAAATAGGTACAATAATAAAAATAGAAGAAGAGTCAAATCTCATGAATACTGCTTATATAAAACCTTCTGTAGATTTTTCAAAGCTTCAAAAGGTTATGGTTGTAATTAAATGAGGAGATTTTTATGAAAAAATATACTTATATTATATTTATATCTTTATTAATAATCGCTTTACAGCAGGCACTGATTTCGCAAATAAATTTTTTTGGAGCTGCAGTGGATATAGTTTTTGTGTTTATTATTTCTTTTGCTCTATTACGAAATGAAATAGAAAGTGTATTTTTTGCATTATTTTGCGGTGTTATTAGAGACTGTTTTTTCCCATTTTTGTTTGGAATTAATTCAATTGTCTATGTTGTTTCTGCATACATTTTAAGTCAAGTACAGAAGCGAATATTTAAAGATTCTCTAATAATACCTGCTTTTTTTACCTTTATATTTACTATTTTAAAAATAGTTTTTTACTTTTCATATTTTTATATTGCATCTATAAAATTTGAATTTAGGCATCATGTTTTTCAGCTTCTTATCTTAGAGCCACTTTATAATTCAATAGTAAGTTTATTTTTATACGGATTTACAAAGAATATATGCTTAAAAGATATAATGAGTGATGAATGGAAATTTTAGGAATGGTGATATGATGAAAAAAAAACCTGATAGAGTTACTGCATATATGATAATTGTTGCAGTAATATTTACACTGCTGATATCAAGACTAATATATCTTCAGATTATTAAAGGAGATTATTATAGAAGTGTAGCAGAGAATATGGGTGGAAAGGAAATAAATGAACTTGCGTCAAGGGGAGAGCTATTAGACAGGAATGGTTTAAAGCTTGCTACAAATAAACAGAGTTTTAATATTACCTATGCTAATATAAACCCAAAACAGAAAAATGAAGAAATTAATAGCACTCTTATAAAGGTTATTAGGATAATAATTAAAAATGGCGATGCAGATAAGATTAACACCCAAAATTTACCTATAAAAATAGAGGAAAATAATTATAGTTTTCAATTCAATACAACTAGTGAAAAATTAAAAATTACATTAGAAAAGAATTTTAAGAAAAAATACAAAATAGACGAAAATTTAGATGCTAAAAGTACCTTTTTAACCCTATCAGATAATTTTGGACTAACAGAAAAGGATGACAATGGGAATATCGTTTTAAAAAACGATTTAAATATGGACGAAATACAAAAATTAATTTCTTTAAGATTAACAATTAAAGAAGTTGGTTATTCTCAATACAAAACTGTTTATATAGCTAAAAATGTAAGTAAAAAAACAGCTTTTTCAATTCAAAGTAAAAGTGAAGAACTTCCAAGTATCATTTGTAAAGTCGATCCTATGAGATATTACCCTAATAATGAAGTGGGTTCTGCATTTCTTGGATATCTTGGAAAAATCGACGAGAGCGAGTCAGAGCTTTATAAAAGTCTTGGTTATGATATAAGCAGAGAATTGGTTGGCAAGCTTGGACTGGAAAAAACTCTCGAGAACAATAAAGATTTAAACATTGCATTAAGAGGAGAGCCTGGAGTAAGATATGTTCAGGTTGATAAATATGGAAGAATCATAAAGGAAATAGCATCTCTTGATCCTATTCCTGGAGATACTGTAAAAACGACAATTGATTTAAAACTTCAAAAGGTTGCAGAACAAGCTCTTCAGGATACTATGAGAAAAATTTCTACAGGGGAGATTAAAACTGATGAACCATATCCTAATGCTAACAGAGGTGCGGCAGTTGTAGTAGATGTAAATACAGGGGAAATACTTGCCCTTGCAAGTACGACACTAAAAAGCAGTCCTGATGATCCTTCATATGATCCTAATTTATTTGTTGAAACCGGTTCTATTAAAGATCCTGTTATTGTAAAAAAGTTATTTGGTGATCCAAATGTTAAAGATATATATGATTTAAACCCTAAACCTATGTTTAACTATGCTACTATGGGTTCAGGTCCTCCAGGTTCAACGTTTAAACCTTTAACAGCTCTTGCCGCTCTTGAAGAGAATGTAATAAATTCTTCAACGATTATTGATTGTAAGGGGAAATATGACCAGTATAGAGCCTGCTGGATATGGAATGAACAGCATAGAGGCCATGGACCTGTGGATGTATCAAAAGCTCTTCAGGTATCATGCAACTATTTCTTTTTTGAAACTGCGAGCAGATTAGGATATGAAAGATTTGCAAACTGGGCTTGGAAATTTGGACTTTCTTCAAACCCCCAAACTGGTGAAGCTCCTTATACTGGAATTGAAATAGATGAAAAACCTGGAGATGTCAGCAATCCTTTCAAGTATAAAATTAAATATATAAACAGCGCTATGAATGAAATAGTAAAAACGTTATCAGAAACGAAATATGGTTCAATAGCGATAACAAAGGGTACTCAGGAATATAAAATAATTGAACAAATGCTTCTTAATGGAGAGTTTGATGAAAAGCAGCTTCAAAAACTTCAAATTGACAGCAATACTTCTCAGGGGAAAAAAGCAGTTGACTATATTAAAAGAAAAATTAATTCCTTTGAATCTCAAGCTAACAGCAGGGGAGAACTTTTAAATGCAGCTATAGGTCAGGGTTCAACGCTTTTGACTCCTCTTCAAATGGCAAGCTATATTTCAACTCTTGCAAATGGAGGTACTAGATATAAACTTCATCTTATAAAACAGGTTCTAAATTCTGACGGTTCTGTAAAGATGGATATACAGCCTGAAGTTATAAATAAGATAGATATTGATCCTCAAAATCTATCATTAATAAAATCTGGAATGGCAAAAGTTACTGAAGAAGGAGGTACTGCTGCATCAGCATTTCAAAATTATTCATTGCCAACTGCAGGAAAAACAGGAAGTGCGTCTGTAAGTGAAGGCCAAAAAAATCATGGAAGGGCTGCTTATGGATGGTATGTAGGTTTTGCACCTGTTGATAATCCTAAAATAGCTGTAGCAGTTGTTATTTATGATGCAGGGCACGGAGGATATGTTGCAGGTATAGCAAGATCAATATATGATGCATATTTCGGACTGAATGAAAACTCAGCTCAAAAACCAAATAAATAAAATATAATATCATTGTATAAAATAGAGCCTGTATTACTATATAATTATTATTGTAGTAATATGGGCTTTTTTTACAGCAAAATATTTAAATTTACCTATTTTGTCGAATAATAATGATTATTATATTTTTTTATAAAGATTTGTATGATAAAATAGTAGACATAAAGAATACAAAAAAGAAGGAAAAAAAAATATTTTGAAGAATATAAAAATATATAGCCTCTGGAGGTTTGCAATGGACAATATTACGATAAAAGGCAATAAAAATGGAATTATAGCCTATATTAATTCAGGTACCTTTGATGAAGTTAAAAAAGAACTGCAAAATAAAATTGAAAATGCAAAAGACTTTTTTAGCGGATGTGATATGTACATAGTAGATAAGAGTATGAATATAAAAGATGAAGATTATATTAAGCTCAAAAATGAATTTAAAAATATTTTTAATATAAACATTTTAGGATATAATTCCGATAAAATAATTGAAGGAAATGAAAAAATTTTTACTGGAATATATGAAGGAAGAACTAAATTTTATAGGTCAACAATTAGATCAGGACAAAATGTAAATTACAATGGAAATATTGTAATTATAGGTGATGTAAATTCAGGCGCAGAAGTTACAGCATCTGGTAATATTATAGTTCTTGGAGTGCTTAGAGGAATTGCTCATGCAGGATTAAATGGCAACAAAAGAGCAATTGTTGCTGCATATAAGTTATTGCCATCACAGCTTAGAATAGCGGATTTAATAGCAAGATCTCCAGATAGTTACGATGAGAAACCAAAAATACCTGAAATAGCAAGAATAAAGGATGGCGCTATAATTATTGAACCATATTTGCCTAATAAACACATTTGGTAATGGAGGGATTTAAATGGGAATATCAATTGTTGTTACGTCCGGAAAGGGCGGAGTTGGGAAAACTACAACAACTGCAAATATCAGCACAGGGCTTGCAATGCTTGGAAAAAAGGTAGTTGCAATCGATGCTGATACAGGGCTTAGAAATTTGGATTTGCATCTTGGACTTGAAAATAGAATAGTTTATAATCTTGTGGACGTTGTTGAGGGAGTATGCAGATTAAAGCAGGCTTTAATTAAAGATAAACGCTATGAAAATCTTTATCTTCTTCCAACAGCACAGACAAGAGATAAAACAGCTGTAAAACCTGAACAGATGGAAAAATTAGTTAATGAACTTAAAGAAGAATTTGACTATATAGTTATTGATTGTCCTGCTGGAATTGAGCATGGGTTTGAAAATGCTGTAGCAGGAGCAGACATGGCTGTTGTAGTTACGACTCCTGAAGTATCAGCTGTTAGAGATGCAGACAGAATAATTGGGAAATTAGAGGCAAAGGGGCTTGACAATCATCAGCTAATAATAAATAGAATTAAATATGAGATGACAAAAAAAGGAGAAATGCTAAATATCGATGATATGACGGACATACTTGCTATTAAGCTTCTTGGAATTGTACCTGAGGACGAGAAAATAGTAATCTCTACTAATAGAGGGGAGCCGGTTATAACTGATGAAGGAGCTAAAGCAGGACAAGCATATAAAAATATTGTAAGAAGAATAACAGGTGAGGAAGTTCCTTTTATAGATTTTGAGGATGAAAATACAGGATTTTTTTCAGCGCTTAAAAAATTCTTTTTTAAGAAGTAAGGAGGGGTAATTATGGATTTGTTAAAAATGTTTGGTAAAGAACCTCCGTCAAAGGACATTGCAAAGGAAAGGCTTAAGCTTATTCTGATACATGACAGGGCAAATGTTTCTCCTCAGTTTCTTGAACTTGTAAAGGGAGATATTATTAAGATTATATCGGATTATGCTGAAATCGATGAGAAGGGGCTTGAAATTAAATTTACAAAATCGGGAGAAAAAGGCTGTGAAGTACCAGCTCTTGTTGCTAATATTCCAATAAAGAAGATGAAAGAAATAAGCAAATACTGATTGTAAGTATTTTACAGATAAGAATAAAAATATTCTTATCTTTTTTTAATACTCTGTTAAATTTTTATTTGTTTTAAAAAAATAAAAATTATGCTATAATCAATCTGACTATTATTAAGAGGAGTATTTCATATGATAATCAATAAAAAGTTATTTAAAAATATAGATTATAGTATAATTTTCAGCATGATATGTATAACGGTTTTAGGCATTATTACTATTGGTAGCGCTACTCTTGCTATCACATCTGATGGCATAAGCATGAGCGTTTTAAAAACTACAGTTTTTCAAATAGTATATTTTATCGTTTCTCTTATTATTGGTTTTTTTATATTAATGGTGGATTATAATACAATTGGAAGTTATTACAAAATTCTATACGCCGGAAGTATATTTTTGCTTATAGTTGTATTGGCAGTTGGTTCCGTAAGAAACAATGCAAAGTCTTGGCTTGGAATTGGTCCCTTTGGAATACAGCCTTCAGAGTTTGCAAAGATTACAACTATAATAACCCTATCTAAGCTTATGGAGGATATGGATAATATTAATAAGCCTAAAAATTTGATAAAACTTATCATTGTATCAATAATTCCTATGGGCCTTATACAGCTGCAGCCTGATACAGGAACAAATCTTATATTTTTTGTTACGATTATAGGAATGCTTTTTATGGCAGGCCTCGATTTAAAATTTATATATGGAGGAGCAATTGCAGCAATAATATCTGTTGTAGGAATATGGAAACTTAATATTTTAAAACCTTATCAAAAGGATAGAATCCTTGTATTCTTCAGGCCGGAAATGGATAAACTTGGAAAAGGATATAATGCATTGCTTGCAAAAACTGCTATTGCATCGGGAAAATTTTTTGGAACAGGCTGGGCTGGGGGATTAACTAATGGTAAATTCATCCCTGAATCCCATACAGATTTTATATTTTGTGTTTTTGCAGAAAAATGGGGATTTCTTGGAGCAATGCTTTTGTTTGCTCTCTATTTAAATATAATCTACAAGAGTATACGAATTGCTAATACTTCAAAGGATAAATTTGGTTTTTACATGATAATGGGAATAATAACGATGTTTTTATTTCAAATACTACAAAACATTGGAATGGATATAGGGCTTATGCCTATAACAGGAATAACCCTTCCTCTTGTAAGCTATGGTGGAAGTTCATTATTAACAAGCATAATATCAATAGCACTTATTTTAAATGTTGGTATGAGAAGACAAAAAATAAACTTTTAAGGGGGAATTTAATTGAAAATAGCACTTATTGCTCATGATAAAAAGAAAAATGAAATGGTTGAATTTGCAAAGGAGTTTAAGGATGTTTTAATAAAGCATGAACTTTATGCAACTGGTACAACTGGAAAAATAATAAATGAAGAAACTGGTCTTGAAGTAAATAGATTTTTATCCGGGCCATTAGGAGGAGATCAGCAAATAGGTGCTATGGTTGCCTGCGGAGAAATGAATCTTGTTATTTTTTTAAGGGATCCATTAACAGCACAGCCTCATGAACCAGATATAACAGCTCTTCTTAGAATTTGTGATGTTCATAATGTACCTCTTGCTACAAATCTTGGAACCGCAAAAATGCTAATTAATACTATTTAAAAGGATTTAAATTGTGCTATAAAATAAAAAAATATTGAGTAAAGCCCATAATAAGAAGCCAAAATGAAAGATTGGCTGTTCACTATTATGGGCTTTAATTATGTTATAAATTTAAAATAAGTTTTAGTTTCTTTTTTGTAATTTAATTTTACTCATATAAATATATATTAAATGAATAAAGAACTTTAGTATAAATTGGGAGGTAAAAATATGAATTATCAAGGACCCTACTATAAAAATAGAAACGATAATACATACATGAAAAAACTTTCAACTCAGCTCTTAGCTGTATTGATAATAATGCTTTTACTTTTAATATTGAAATTTGTCAATAATGATATTACTTCTAAATTAAGCAGTAAAGTTAAGGAGAGTTTTTATAAAGATTATACTAAGGAAACAGTTGAAATATTTAATAATTTTGCTCCAAATACTAAAGAAGTCTTTAATAAACTGATTTCTAAAAAAAGTGAATTTATGATTGACAGTATGCCAGTTTATGGCAGTATAATTAACTCTACAGATAAAGATAATAGTTATTCAATTAAAATAAAAACGACAGAAAAAGCAGAAGTCAAAGCTGTCTATGATGGGAGAGTTGAAAGAGTTGAGAATGATGAGGAAACAGGGATATCAATTATAATAAATCATGGGAATGGCTTTGAATCGAGATATGGATTTTTATCGGATATAAAAGTAAGTGAAGGTGAAGATGTTACCAAAGGAAGTATTATAGGACTTTCGGGTAAAGATAAAAATTCAGAGAATTGTATCATATTTGCATTATTAAAAAACGGCGAGCCTGTAAATGTAGAAGAATATTTAAAGAAATAACAAACAAATTTGAATGCTATAGTTTTTGGATGTATAATAAGACTATAAATTGAGAAAAAATATATAGCAGCTTTATAGTGATATTGAAGTTTTTATAATATAAACTACAGGAGGAATTCAGATGATATACATAGGAGATGAAATACTTAGCAGAGTAACAAAACCTGCAAGGTATACAGGAGGAGAATTTAATCAGGTAAAAAAGGATTTAAAAGATGTTAAAGTAAGATTTGCGATGTGCTTTCCAGATGTTTATGAAGTTGGTATGTCACATCTTGGAATTAAAATACTATATCATAAAATAAATGAAAGAGAAGACTGCTATTGCGAAAGAGCTTTTGCACCTTGGACTGACATGGAAGAATTGATGAGAAAAAATAATATTCCTTTATTTTCTCTTGAGACTAAAACTCCATTAAAGGAGTTTAATTTTGTTGGCTTTACTCTTCAATATGAAATGAGCTATACAAATATTATTAATATGCTCGATTTAAGCAACATACCATTTCTAACAAAGGATAGGAAGAGGGAAGATCCTTTTGTAATCTTTGGCGGGTCATGTGCTTATAATCCTGAACCCCTGTCGGATATTGCTGATTTTTTTGTATTAGGGGAAGCAGAAGAAGTGATAGATGAAGTATTAGACATATATATTAAGTGGAAGCAGTCTAAAAAAAATAGAGAGGAATTTTTATTAGAGGCAGCATCCATTGAAGGGGTATATGTGCCTTCTTTTTATGATATTGAATATAACGATGATGGTACTATAAAAAGAAGGATAGCCTTAAAGGAAAATATTCCAGATGTAATAAGAAAAAGATATATAAAGGATTTAAATGAATCATATTTTCCAGAAAAAATCATCGTTCCTTTAACAGAAATAGTTCATGATAGAATAATGCTTGAAACCTTTAGAGGATGTACAAGAGGGTGCAGATTTTGTCAGGCAGGAATGATATATAGACCTGTTAGAGAGAAGAAAACAGATAAGCTTATGGAACTTGCTGAAAAATTATTAAAAAGCACAGGTTATGAGGAAATTTCTTTGACATCACTTAGTATATGCGATTATTCAGATATTAAAAATCTTGTTCATAGTCTTGTTGAAAAATATGAGAAAGATAGAGTTTCATTGTCTTTGCCATCTTTAAGAATAGATTCTTTTTCTGTAGATCTTATAAATGAAATACAGAAGGTAAGAAAAACGGGGCTTACCTTTGCACCGGAAGCAGGAACTCAAAGGATGAGGGATATCATAAATAAAGGAGTTACTGAAGAAGATTTGATAAAGTCTGTTAAAAGCGCTTTTGAATCAGGATGGAGCACTATTAAGCTTTATTTTATGATTGGACTCCCCTTTGAAACATTAGAAGATGTTGAAGGAATTGCAGCTTTAGGTCAAAAGGTTGTTGATACCTATTTTTCAATACCAAAGGATAAAAGAAATAAAGGTCTTAATGTTACACTTAGTACATCTTCCTTTGTTCCAAAGCCTTTTACTCCTTTTCAGTGGGAAAGTCAGGATACAATGAAGAGCCTATCGGAAAAACAAAAATATTTAAAAGAAAAAATAAAAAGCAGATATATAACATATAATTGGCACGAGACACCTATAAGTTTTCTTGAGGCAGTTTTTTCAAGGGGGGACAGGAAACTTACAAAGGTTTTAATTAAAGCATGGGAAAAAGGTTGTAAATTCGATGGATGGCAGGAATTATTTAAATTTGAATCATGGATGGAAGCATTTTCTGAGTGCAATGTCGACCCCTACTTTTATGCATTAAGAAAAAGAGAACTTGATGAAATACTTCCTTGGGATTTTATAGATATAGGTGTTAGTAAGGAATACCTGAAAAAAGAATTAAAAAAGGCTAAAGAGGGGCAGCTTACTAAAGACTGCAGGATTGCATGTACTGGCTGCGGCATAACTCAATTTTCAAAGGAGGGAAATTGCTTTAATGGAGCGTTATTTAATAAAATTCAGTAAGAAGGATTCAGCAAAATATATATCTCATCTGGATACTATGCGCACTCTACATAGGGCAGTTAGAAGGGCGCATCTTCCGATAGCTTATTCAAAGGGGTTTAATCCCCATGCAAGCATATCTGTCGCATCTCCTCTATCCCTTGGTATTGAGAGCAGCTGCGAATATGCTGATATAGAATTCGAAGGAGTTTTAGAGGAAAAGGAGATTGTAGAATCTCTTAATTCAGTTCTTCCAGAGGGAATAAAAATAATAGATGCTTTGCATATTAAAGAAAAAATGAAACCTTCAATGTCATTAGTTGAGGGGGCAAAGTATATTGTCATACTTAAATGTGATGAAGGAGTTGAACTTGTTGAGAATACAATAAATTTAATATTAAAGGATGAAACTATTGAAAAAATCAAAAAGACAAAATCAGGGGAAAAGCTTGAAAACATAAGACCATATATAAAGGATATAGTTATAAAAAAATATGAAGGAAACAGCTATGAATTAGAACTCCTATTATCATGTGGCAGCAGAGGAAATCTATCGCCTAATACTGTTGTAGAGTTATTGTATGAAAAGTCAGATGGTAAAATTTATGGCCATCCAGATATAAAAAGGAATGAATTATATTGCATAAAAAATGATAAATGGATTGATTTGCTGTCTTATTTTAAGGGGAAGTGATTGATTGAAAGAGGTATATATTGACAGAGGGATAACTCAAAGCAGAATTGCAGTCTTTGAAGATAATAAAATTAAAGATTTGTATGTTGAAAACTATGACAATATAAATATAACGGGCAATATCTATATAGGCAGAGTAGAAAATATTGTTCCTTCTCTTGGAGCAGCCTTTGTCAATATAGGCATTGGCAAAAACGGAATACTTCATATAAAAGAAATGGAAAATGCAGATAAGATAAAATGCAATCAAGAGGTTATAGTACAAGTAATAAGAGAGGATACTAAAGATAAGGGGCCTAAATTGACACAGAAAATAAGCATACCAGGGAAATTTATGGTACTTCTTGTTGGCAGTGATTATATAGGAATTTCAAAAAAAATAATTGAAAATGAAGATAGAAAAAAACTCAAAGAAAAAGCGAAGAGGGTTTATGTTGATAATTATGGTTTTATATTGAGAACAGAGGCTCAATTTGTGCAGGAAGACGATATATTAAAAGAGTATTTATTTTTAATAAGTTTATGGGAAAAAAATATAAATAAAGCTGTATATATAAAACCTCCGCGATTGCTCTTTGATGTAAGAGATTTTTTTGGTTTCGCAATCAGAGAATATATAAAAGGTGATGTTGAAAAGATATATGTTAACAGAAAAAATGATGTTGAAATGATTCAAAACATGATTTCTCAACATCTGCATAAAAAATGTGAAGTGATTAGTGATGAAAAAATTTTTATTAAAGCATCAGCTATAGAAAAACAAATTACTGAAATACTTGAAAGGAAGAAACTTCTTCCTTCAGGTGGTAATATTATTGTTGATAAGACTGAAGCATTGACAGTAATAGATGTAAACTCTGGGAGCATAAAAACAAAGGATTGTAAAAAACAATATATTCTTAATACAAATATTGAAGCTTGTAAAGTTATTTCAGAGGCAATAAGACTTGGCAACATATCAGGTATAATTATAATCGACTTCATAGATATGACTGATGAACAGGAAAGGCAGATTATTATTGAAACATTAACTGAAAACCTGTCTAATGATAAAGTTAAGATTAAAATTTATGGCTTTACTCAGCTTGGACTTTTGGAAATGGCAAGAGCTAAAAAAGGTAAGAGCCTTTACGAGCTTATATTAAAACAGAATTCAATAAATACATATACAACAGCCTATGTCTTAAAATTAATTGAAAATCAATGTTTAAAAGTGCTAACTCATTATAAAAAATCAAGAATACCCATAAAAATTAATGCAGATATTTTATCTGAAGTAAAAAGCAGATTTTCTTATTTTATTTCAGATATGAAGGACATATATGGTATTGAAATCCATTTTAATCCATCAGAAACAACTGAATATTTTGAAGTGATTAAAAAAAAGGTTGAAGAATAGCAAATATAAAGTTTTAGATTGACAAGGATATATGTTTATGTTAGAATGGCATTTGTAGACCGCTCATGAAAGGCCTGTAAATGCAATATGCTGCCTTGTCGTGGCGAGACTGGATAGAGGAGGTGCAGGTATGTACGCAGTTATATTAACTGGAGGAAAACAGTACAGAGTTCAGGAAGGCGATATAATATTCGTTGAAAAAATCGCTGCTGATGTAGACTCTACTGTTGAAATCAACGATGTTCTTGTAGTATCAAAGGATGGAAAGCTTGTTGTTGGAAAACCAACTGTAGAAGGAGCTAAGGTTACAGCAAAGGTTTTAAAGCAAGGAAAAGCTAAGAAGATTATAGTGTTCAAGTTTAAGCACAAAAAAGACTACAAGAAAAAGCAAGGTCATCGTCAACCTTATACTCAATTAAAGATTGAAAAGATAGAAGCATAACTACTTATATAGAACCTTTTCGGAGGAGGTGGAATTAATGGCTCATAAAAAAGGAGTGGGTAGCTCTAGAAACGGTAGAGATAGTGAGTCCAAACGACTTGGAGTCAAGAGAGCAGATGGACAGTTTGTTCTTGCAGGAAACATACTCGTTAGACAAAGAGGAACTAAGATACATCCAGGAGAAAACGTTGGAATCGGCAAGGATGATACATTATTTGCATTAAAAGATGGAATCGTTAGATTTGAAAGATATAAGAAAGACGGCAAGAAGGTTAGCGTTTATCCACAGGAAATTGCTCAGTAAAATAGCACCCGTATGGGTGCTTTTTATTATAACAGGAAAAATGCATACCATAGATTGTTATTTGAAAAAATAATATAGAATAAATATATGAATATAAAAGTAGGTGAAACTATGTTCGTTGATGTTGCCAAGATTTTTGTTAAATCTGGAGACGGAGGAAATGGAGCCATATCATTCAGACGTGAAAAATATGTACCCTTTGGAGGCCCTGACGGAGGAGATGGGGGAGATGGGGGAGATGTAGTTATTAAAGTTGATAGCAATATGAGAACTCTTCTCGATTTTAAATATAAGAAAAAATATGAAGCAGAACGGGGAGAAAACGGCGGAAAGAGCAACATGTATGGTAAAGACGGTAATGACCTTATAATAAAAGTTCCAGCAGGAACAGTTATAAGGGATGCCAATACAAATAAAATTATAGCCGATTTGGTTGAGGATGAGCAAAGCGTTGTTGTTGCAAAGGGAGGCAGAGGAGGAAGAGGCAATGCTAAATTTGCAACACCTACAAGGCAGGCACCAGATTTTGCTGAACCTGGAATGCCTGGGGAAGAAAAATGGATTAATCTCGAGTTAAAGCTAATAGCTGATGTAGGTCTTATAGGATTTCCTAATGTAGGTAAATCAACCATCCTTTCTATGACAACAGGTGCAAAACCTAAAATTGCAAATTATCATTTCACTACTTTAACTCCAAACCTTGGTGTTGTTGACCTTCCAGGAATAAATAGTTTTGTAATGGCAGACATCCCGGGATTAATCGAAGGAGCTCATGAAGGAACAGGTCTTGGAATAGATTTTCTAAGACATATAGAAAGGACGAGGCTTTTAATACATGTAATAGATGTTTCAGGGATAGAAGGAAGAGATCCTATTGAGGATTTTGAAAAAATTAATGAAGAATTAAAACTTTATAGTGAAAAACTTGCATCGAAGCCACAAATCGTTGCAGCAAATAAAACAGATTTGGGAAATGAGGAGAATTATGAAAAGCTTAAGGCTGAAATGGATAAAAGAAATATAAAAATATTTAAGATTTCAGCTGCTGCAAACCAAGGATTAAAAGAACTTATGCTTTATGCTGCACAGATGCTGCAGACTCTTCCGGTTGAAAAGGAAGAGATTGATGATATATATGTGGCTGAGGAAAAAAGATTTACATATGATATTGAAAGAGCTGATGATGGAGCCTTTGTAATAAGTGGTTCCTTTGTCGACAGACTTTTGCAGAGCGTAAATATATATGACAGCGAATCTTTAAAGTATTTCCACAAAGTTTTGGAAAAGAGGGGTGTAATTCAGCAGCTTAGGGATATGGGAATTGAAGAAGGCGACATCGTAAGAATGAATGATTTTGAATTTGAATTCATTGAATAGAGGTGCTAATATGCTTACTGGGAAACAGAGAAGTTATTTAAGATCCCTTGGAAACAACATCGATTCAATATTTCATGTTGGTAAAAATGGAATAGACGATGCATTTTTAAAACAGATAGATGAGGCATTAGAAGCGAGGGAGATAATTAAATGCAATGTATTAAAAAATTCTATTTTAACATCAAGGGAAGCATGCGATATTATCTGTGAAGCGATAAATGCAGAGCCTGTGCAGGTCATAGGAAATAGATTCATAATTTACAGGCAGTCAAAGGAAAAACCATCTATTAAGCTTCCATAATAATCTGGCTGGATTAATAATCCGGCCTTTATTTAAATATATAAATTTATTTGTTATAATATATAAAGTTAATAAATAAAAAAGGAAGAAAAACTATGCTCAGTATAGGTATTTATGGAGGAACATTTAACCCGATACATATAGGACATCTTATTGCAGCAGATGAAGTACTTAATTTGTTTCAACTTGATAAAATAATTTTTATTCCAGTTGGAATTCCACCCCATAAGGATAATAATATTGCACCTGCAAAGAACAGATATGAAATGATTAAACTTGCAATAAACGGAAATCGCAAATTTGAAGTCAGCGATATTGAAATTAAAAGAGAAGGATATACTTATACCTATGATACTTTGATGGAACTTAAGAGTATATATTCAAAGGATAAGCTGCATTTTATTATAGGGTATGATGCATTTAAAGAGTCTGATACATGGAAGATGGCTGATAAAGTATATGAAATGGTATCTTTTATTGTAGTTAACAGAGGAGGCTTTGATATAAAAATGCATGAGGACATTGAATATAAAAAAAGAAAGTATAATGCAGATGTAAAGTACGTTAAAATACCAGATATTGAAATATCTTCTACAGACATTAGATTAAGAATATCAAAGGGTTTGAATTATAGATATATGCTTCCTGAGGCTGTATTTAATTATATAATTAAAAATGAGCTCTATAGAGGTGAAAAACTTGAAGGAATATGATTATATAAAAAGAGAAATAAAAAATCTTCTCGATGCTGACAGATACATTCATTCCCTTGGTGTTGAAAAGGAAGCAGTAAAGCTTGGAGAAAGATATGGAGTAGATATAGAAAAATGTAAGACTGCTGCCTTAATCCATGACTGCCAGAAGAATTTAAAGGATAAGGATTTAATTGAAAAGGCATTATTTTATCGTATAAATATTGATAAGATACAGATAAAATCTCCACAGCTTTTGCATGGTCCTGTTGGGGCTTTATATAGCAAAGAGAAGTTTGAAATCGATGATGAAGATATACTAAATGCAGTTTATTATCATACAACTGGCAGAGATAATATGTCTATGCTTGAAAAAATAATTTATATTGCCGATATTATTGAGGAAAACAGGAATTATTTTAAAGGACTTGATGAAATAAGGAATCAGGCCTATATAGATATTAATAAAGCACTGATAATGTCGGCTGATAGCACGATTACATATATTTTGCAAAGGAAAAACCTTATACATCCTCTTACGATAGAATTTAGAAATAGTTTAATTTTAGAGGTTGAAAGCTATGAAAAAAAAGAAAAGAAAAGTTTTTAAAATATTTATCTTTATTTGTATTGTATTTATTGTAACTACAGCAGCAGCTTTAGGATATTTGATGTCCCTTAAAAACAATATAACATCATCAGAATTACCAGCAAAGGAGGTTGAAGCAAATAAACCTGTAAACATACTAATGCTTGGAGTTGATGCAGGGGATTATGATAATAAAAAGGGTAACAGCCCTAAAAGAACTGATACTATGATTTTGGCAAGTTTTTACCCTAAAGAAGGCAAAATTTATATGCTATCTATTCCAAGGGATACAAGAGTTAAAATAAACGGACACTATGAAAAAATAAATGCTGCCCATGCCATGGGAGGAGTACCTCTTACTGTAAAAACTATAGAAAAGATGTTAGAAATAGAAATTAACTATTATATTAAAATTGATTATGAAGCCTTTAAAAAGTGTATTGATGCTATTGGAGGAGTTGATGTTGTAGTACCCTTTGATATGAATTATGATGCCTATGATATTAAAATACACTTTAATAAAGGCGATAAGGTGCATCTTAATGGTGAGGAAGCAGAAAAATTTGTAAGATGGAGAAAAAACAACGACGGCAGCGGATATGCCATGGGGGATTTAGGAAGAATTTCTACGCAGCAGGAATTTATTATAAATGTATTTAAAAAATTAAAAACACCATCAGGAATGGTTAAAATACCTAAGCTAATTGATACATTATCAAAAAATGTAAAGACAAATATGGATTCTAAGACTATGGTAAGCTATTTATTTAAGTTAAAAAATATTAAAGAATCATCCATTGAGAAAAAAATACTTCAGGGTGAACCTAAATATATTGGAGGTATATCATATTTTATATATGATAAAGAAAAAAATACTAATTATTTATCACATTTTAGACTCAATAATACAGAAAGCTCTAAAAAGAAAAATATTAAGGTTATTATTTTAAATTCAACGGGAAAAAATGGACTTGCATCTGAATATAAAAATAAACTTATATCTCTCGGGTATGATGTAGTTGAAATAGGGAATTATAGTAAAAAATTAAATACAACTGTTATAAATTACTATAATCAAGAAGTATATGGGAATGATGTTTATGAAGATATAGGATTAGGGAAAATAAGTGCAGCTAACAAAAATAATGATAAAGCTGATGTGGTTGTAATTTTAGGCAGTGATGCTATAAAATAATTATTGTCCTATTCTTTCAAACAGCATATAAATATATTAAGAAGAAAAGTGAGGAGGTTATGCTTTTGAAAAGTTCAGCGGGTATTGCTTATTATATCAGCTCTGCAGCAGCAAATAAAAAAGCCTTGGACATTAAGATTTTAAATGTAACCGATTTATCTCCTATTGCTGACTACTTTGTAATATGCAGCGGCAATTCATCTGTTCAGGTTAGAGCGATTGCAGATGAAATTGAGGAGAAGATGAGTGAAAAAGGCTATACTTTAAGCCATAGAGAGGGATATAATGGAGCAGGCTGGATACTTTTGGATTACGGAAATGTAATAGCCCATGTATTTCATAAGGATGAAAGAGAATTTTATAATATTGAAAGACTTTGGGCTGATGCGATTGCAGTAAATGTATAAAAAATAGAACCTCCAAAAGGAGGTTCTATTTTACTATTTTATAACGATATTATAAATCTTGTTTGGAACATAGATTTCTTTTATTATAGTTTTTCCCTCGAGTATTTCCTTTATCTTATCGATGCTCATTACCTTTTCTTTTACAGATTCTTTTTCTTCGTTAAGGGAAATGAGAGCAGTTCCTCTTAACTTTCCATTTATCTGTATAGCAATTTCAATAGTATCTTCAACAGTTTTTTCTTCATCCCATACAGGCCATTTCTGATTATATATTCTTCCTTCAAACTTTAAAAGCTGCCACATCTCTTCTGTGATATGAGGAGCAACTGGATTTAAAAGTATAAGAAAGGTCTTGATTTCTCCCTTTGTAACTTTTCCATTGCTGTAAAAGTCATTTATTAGAGACATCATAGCCGCTATTGCTGTATTGAATTTCATCTGTTCAAAATCTAAGCTGACCTTTTTAATAGTCTGATGCATTTTAACTTCAAGTTCCTTTGAAAAACTATCGCCATCAACGATTATATCCTGTACTTTCCATACTCTGTCGAGGAATCTTCTGCATCCTTTAACTCCCTGCTGTGACCATGCTGCGCTCTGGTCAAAAGCGCCTATGAACATCTCGTAGGTTCTTAAAGTATCTGCACCGAATTCATTAACTATATCGTCTGGATTTACAACGTTTCCTCTCGATTTGGACATTTTTTCATTGTTTTCTCCAAGTATCATTCCGTGAGATGTTCTCTTTTGATAGGGTTCAGGAGTTGAAACATAGCCTAAATCGTAAAGGAATTTGTGCCAGAATCTTGAATAAAGAAGATGAAGAGTAGTATGTTCCATACCTCCATTATACCAATCAACTGGGAGCCAGTAATCTAAGTCTTCTTTTGATGCAAAAGCTTTATCGTTATGAGGATCGGTATATCTTAAAAAATACCATGAAGATCCTGCCCACTGAGGCATAGTATCGGTTTCTCTTTCTGCATGGCCGCCACATTTAGGACAAGTTGTTTCAACCCAATCCCTTATATTTGCAAGAGGGGATTCTCCAGTTTCAGTTGGAACGTAATTTTCAACCTCAGGCAGTGTAAGTGGAAGCTCTTCTTCTGGTATTGGAACCCAGCCGCATTTTTCACAGTATACAAGAGGAATAGGCTCGCCCCAGTACCTTTGCCTTGAAAATACCCAGTCTCTAAGTTTATAATTTACTTTTCTTTTACCTATTTTCTTTTCTTCGAGCCAGTTTATTATTTTTCCCTTTGCATCTTTAACTTCTAAACCGTTTAAAAATCCTGAATTAACAAGTATACCTGTTTCAGTATCAGTATAAGCGGCTTCTTCTACATTACCTCCCTTAACAACTTCAATTATTGGAAGGCTAAATTTCTTTGCAAATTCAAAGTCTCTTTCATCATGGGCTGGTACTGCCATTATAGCACCTGTTCCATAGGTCATAAGAACATAATCGGATATCCAGACTGGTATATTGTTTCCGTTTACAGGGTTTACAGCGCTTATACCTTTAAGTGGTACGCCAGTTTTTTCTTTTGAAAGCTCAGTTCTTTCAAAGTCAGATTTTTTGCTTGCAATTTCTCTATATTCTAAAACTTCATCATAGTTTGTAATTTTTTCTTTGTATTTATCTATAAGAGGATGTTCAGGAGATAGAACCATATAAGTAGCGCCGAATAATGTATCAGGTCTTGTAGTAAATATTCTTATGAAATCATCGGTATCTTTTATATTAAAATCAACTTCAGCACCTTCGGAACGTCCTATCCAGTTCTTTTGAGATATTTTAACTTTTTCAATATAATCAACTAAATCTAAGTCATTAAGTAGCTTTTCTGCATATTCAGTAATCTTGAGCATCCACTGGCTCTTAACCTTTCTTACAACTTCTCCTCCGCATCTTTCACAAACGCCGTTTACAACCTCTTCATTTGCAAGACCGACTTTACATTGAGTACACCAGTTTATAGGCATTTCTGTTTTATATGCAAGACCTTTTTCAAAGAGCTTTAGAAATATCCACTGTGTCCATTTGTAGTATTCAGGATCAGTTGTGTTTATTTCCCTTGACCAATCGAAGGAATATCCAAGGGATTTTAGCTGATTTTTAAATCTTGATACATTGTTTTCGGTAACAATTCTTGGATGGATTTTGTTTTTTATTGCAAAGTTTTCAGTTGGAAGACCAAAAGCATCCCAGCCCATAGGGAATAAAACATTATATCCTTCCATCCTTCTTTTTCTTGATATTATGTCGAGGGCGGTATAAGGTCTTGGATGACCTACATGAAGACCTTGTCCGGATGGATATGGAAATTCAACGAGGGCATAATATTTTGGCTTAGATCTATCTGTGCTTGTTTTAAAAGCCTCTTCTTCATCCCAGATATCCTGCCATTTTTTTTCAATTTCTTTTGGATTATACTCAAAATTTGCCATAATTCTTCCTCCTTATTTATATGTATAAATAAAAAAATTCTTTCGTTTTAGAGACGAAAGAATTTCCGCGGTGCCACTCTAATTGATAGTATTATACTATCCACTTAAATTTATAACGGAAAAATCCGGCCTGGATTACTAATTTTCATCCAGACAGCTCCAAGACGAGTTCAGATATATCAAGTACTGCTTTTCACCACACAGCAGCTCTCTTAAACTTTTTATATCTTACTGCTTCTTTTCACAGCCTTTATTGATTTATAATGTATTTTAGCAAATTGTACTATAAAAATCAATGGTGTATAATATAATTAATATGAATTTAAGGAGGTTTCTAAATGGAAAAAGTAGTAATAAGCACAAAAAATGCTCCTGCAGCAATAGGACCTTATTCACAGGCTATTAAAGCAGGAAATTTTGTGTTCACTTCAGGACAAGTTCCAATAAATCCTGAAAACGGAGAACTTGTAACAAGCGATATAAAATCTGCAGCAAAACAATCCCTTGAAAATGTAAAGGCAGTCCTTGAAGCAGCAGGAACAGGACTTGAAAATGTTGTTAAAACAACAGTATTTTTAAAGGACATGAATGACTTTGCAGCAGTTAATGAGGTTTATGCTACATATTTTACAGATAAAATGCCTGCAAGATCAGCAGTTCAGGTAGCAAAGCTTCCTAAGGATGCTATGGTTGAAATTGAGGCTGTTGCAGTAATTAAAGAAAATTAAAGGTCAGATTTTTCTGACCTTCTTTTTATATTTAATATAAAAACCTCTCGATAGAAAAAGCCCTATAAATGTGAATACAGGAATATAGATATATTTTTTAGGTATAACTTTTTTATAATCTCCATTTTTATTTGACTGAATTTGATACATTCCTCCATCATAATCCTTTTCAGCTATAAGATTTATTTTATCTTTATTATTGTTATAGGATAATTCAACATATCCAACTACTTGTCCTTTCTTAATTGATTTAAAAGAACTATCCAATACAACATTTTTATCTACATTAATATTTTCTGAATTTTTATAAGTAACATAATAGTCTTTTTCACAAAAAACAGGTATTGAAGTATTGCTGTCGATATTGATTTGCGAGAAAGGTTCATCTTTACTAAGTATTTTTTTTGTAGTGTAATTTTTAAAACCATAATCGAATAGCTTTTTTGAGTCAGCATAATAGTTTTTATCGCTGTTTAAAAACACTGTAAGAAGATGCATATTGTTTTTAGTCGCTGAGCCTACAAAAGTATGATTTGCTTTTATAGTATAACCTGTTTTTACTCCATCTGCACCTTCATATTTATATCCTCGGGTTGTTAAAAGTTTATTATGATTGTGTAAGTATCTAATCTGTGGCTGCTTATTTGTTGGAGGTATTTGATAGGATTTTGTTGCAACTATTTTTTTGAAAATAGGATTTTCCATAGCATATCTTGCAATAATTGCAAGATCTTCAGCACAGGTATAATGATTATCATCATAAAGACCGTTTGGATTAACGAAATTAGTATTTTTACAGCCAAGCTCTATTGCTTTTTGATTCATAAGCTGAGCAAAATTTTCTTTTGAACCAGAAATATACTCTGCAAGGCATAGAGCTGCATCGTTAGCGGATTCTAACATCATTGCATAAAGAAGCTGCTCTATTGTAAGTTCTTCTCCTTCAAGCAGATATATTTTGCTCCCCTCTTCATAGGGAGGTTTTTTTCCAACAACGACTTTTTCATCAAGATTGCATTTTTCAAGAGTAATAATGGCAGTCATGATTTTTGTTGTACTTGCAGGGGCAAACCTTTGATTTATATTTTTACTGTAAAGAATTTTTCCTGAGTCTAAATCCATAAGCAAACATCCCCTTGCAGAAACATCTAAATTATCCGCATAAGATTTTAGGGGATAAAAAAGTATTAAAAAAATAATCATAAATGAAATTAATTTTTTAAACATGTAAAGCCTCCTTTTTATTGTGCTTTTTTTATTATATCAAAAAAAATCATCAATATACAGTTTTATGGGTTTAAAAACTTATATATATGTAAAAAATTCTATATGGTGATATTTATGGATTTAACAAGGCGAGAAAAAATAGGGATTTTAGTATTTAGTTTAATTTTAATATTTACTTTATCTTTTTCATATTTCAAAAATAAAAACGCTTCAAAAATTGAAGTTATGAATGAAAAAGCTATAAGCAAAGAAGAAAATATTGAGAAAATGGATGATATAAAGGTTTATATTACGGGTGAGGTTAAAAAACCCGGAGTATATTCCCTTAAAAATGGAGATAGAGCGGAAAAGGCTGTTGAACTTGCAGGGGGATTTACAGAAAGGGCAGATAAAAATTCAATTAATCTTGCGATGAAACTTAAGGATGAAGACTATATAAAAGTTGAAAGTACTCAGTCTTCATCATCTTCGATTCAAACTAATATTCAAATTAATTTATCAAATAAAATAAATATAAATACTGCAGATAAAGAACAGTTAAAAACTCTTCCAAGAATAGGTGATTCTCTTGCTGAAAGAATTATAGATTTTAGAAATAAAAATGGACCATTTAAAAGAATTGAGGATATTAAAAAGGTAAGTGGAATTGGGGATAAGATGTTTGAAAATATAAAAGATAAAATATCCGTTTATTGATATTGAAGAATCTATCCAAGTCATATAAAATAAGCTTGTAAGTTTATTTATAATAAGAGGTGATTTTATGATAGACGGTGTAAGACTTACTCAGATGACAGAAGCCTCAGGATGAGCAGCTAAAATAGGGCCAGATGCCCTTGCACAGGTTCTGTGCAATTTACCTAAAACTTTTGATGAAAAACTAATGGTTGGAATAGATACATCAGATGATGCTGCTGTTTATAAAATCGATGATAACACAGCGATTATTCAAACTATTGACTTTTTTACTCCAATAGTTGATGATCCATATATGTTTGGCCAGATAGCCGCTACTAACTCCTTAAGCGATGTTTATGCAATGGGAGGGAAACCTGTGCTTGTAATGAACGTTGTATGTTTTCCTTCCTGCATGGATATGAAAATTCTTGGCGAAATTTTAAAAGGAGGAGCAGACAAGGTTATTGAGGCTGGAGCAGTAATTGCAGGAGGACATACTATAGATGATAAAGTTCCTAAATATGGTTTATCAGTAATGGGTATTGTGCATCCAAATAAGGTTTTGCCTAATGCCAATTCAAAACCGGGGGATATACTTATTCTAACAAAACCCTTGGGAACTGGAATTATTAATACTGCAATCAAAGGGGAACTTGCAAGTAAAAATGAAATCGATGAAGCTATAAAAATTATGTCTACATTAAATAAATATGCAGCAGAGGTTGCATCGAAATACGATATTAATGCATGTACAGATATAACAGGCTTTGGACTTTTAGGCCATGCTCTCGAGATGGCAGAGGGAAGCGATGTTTCTATACACATTATCAGTGAGAAT
This sequence comes from Caloramator quimbayensis, assembly GCF_900167605.1. Classification (GTDB taxonomy): domain Bacteria; phylum Bacillota; class Clostridia; order Clostridiales; family Caloramatoraceae; genus Caloramator_B; species Caloramator_B quimbayensis. Next base: position 40,623 of record NZ_FUYH01000016.1, read on the forward strand.
ATATCATATATAACTGGTACAAAGGATTATGCAATGATGGGAATTATTCCAGGAGGAGCCTATAGAAACAAAAAGCATATTGAAAAGGAATTAAAAGTTTTAATAGATGAAGAATACATTATAGACATTTTGGTGGATCCACAAACTTCAGGAGGACTTTTATACTCGCTTCCAGAGAAAGATGGATTAAAACTATTAGACGAGCTGAAAAATTCAGGAATAAATGCTTTTGTTGCTGGATATGTAAAAGAGTATAAAGAAAAAAGAATATACGTTGAGTAAACTTAAGGAAGGAGCAATATTTAATGGAAAGTAGAGAATTACTTTCATATTTGCCAAAGGTTGATGTACTATTAAATGATATAAATATTATTTCTATAAAGGATGTTTCAAGAAATATTGTTTTAGAATCGGTAAGAGAAACGATTGATGAATATAGAAAAAAAATATTAAGTGGAGAATTGAAAAGTTTTGAATATGAGGACATCGTTAATGATGTTTTAATAAAAGTAAAGAAAAAAAGTTCCATGCATCTTAAAAGGGTAATAAATGCAACAGGTACTGTTTTGCATACAAATCTTGGCAGAGCAGTTCTATCAAAATCAGCGATTGATGCGGTTATAAATGCTGCTTCGAGATACAGCAATCTGGAGTTTGACCTTGAAAAGGGTGTAAGGGGTTCAAGATACAGCCACGTGGAAGAACTTATATGTAAAATAACTGGTGCCGAAGCTGCAATGGTAGTAAACAATAACGCTGCAGCGGTTATGCTTGTCCTTTCAACGCTCTCAAAAGGTAAGGAGGCAATAGTTTCAAGGGGGCAGCTCGTTGAAATAGGAGGATCTTTCAGAGTTCCTGCTGTTATGGAACAAAGCGGTGCGAGATTAGTTGAGGTTGGAACTACTAACAGAACACATCTTTATGACTATGAAAATGCGATAAACGATAATACAGGAGTAATATTAAAAGTTCATCAGAGCAATTATAAAATACTTGGTTTTACTGAGGAAGTTTCAATTGAGGATTTAATGCAACTTGGGAAAAAATATGATATACCTGTTGTTGAGGATATAGGAAGCGGCGTTTTTATAGATATGGTTAAATATGGTCTGACCTATGAACCCACTGTTCAGGAGAGCATTAAAAAAGGAATAGATGTTGTAACCTTCAGTGGTGATAAAATGCTTGGAGGACCTCAGGCAGGAATTATAGCTGGAAAGAAAAAGTATATAGATAAAATGAAAAAAAATCAGCTTACTCGCGCACTTAGAATAGATAAAATGACTCTTGCAGCCCTTGAAGCGACATTAAGACTTTATTTGGATGAAAGCACTGCAATAAATGAAATAATAGTGCTTAGAATGTTAACCCTCGATATTGAAACTTTAAGAAAAAGCGCCCAGAAACTATCAAAGATGCTCAAATCAAGATTGAAAGATTTTTGTGAAGTTGAAATAATAAAGGAATTTTCGCAGGTTGGAGGCGGAGCAATGCCTCTTGAGAACCTTGAGACCTATGTTGTTGCAATAAAACCATTGAATATGTCATTGGAAAAAATGGATTACCTATTAAGAAGTCTCGATGTGCCAATAATTGGAAGAATCTACAAAGACAGAATGTTGTTCGATGTTAGAACGTTATTTGAAGAAGAATATAAAATTATAGCAGATTCATTATATAAGATTTCTCAGGAGTGATATTATGCAGCATATCGTAATTGGTACCGCAGGTCATATAGACCATGGTAAGACTACGCTTATAAAAGCTTTAACTGGAAGGGATACAGATACGCTAAGGGAAGAAAAAGAGAGAGGAATATCTATTAACCTCGGATTTACATATTTTGATTTGCCTTCAGGTAAAAGGGCAGGTATAGTAGATGTCCCTGGGCATGAAAGATTTATAAAAAACATGCTTGCTGGTGTTGGAGGCATTGATGTTGTTCTGCTTGTTATTGCAGCAGATGAAGGAGTAATGCCTCAGACAGTAGAGCATGTAAATATACTCGAACTTTTAGACATTAAAAAAGGTATTGTTGTTATTACTAAAAAGGATATGGTTGATGATGAATGGCTTAAAATGATAGCTGACGATATTAAAAAATACTTAGGCTCAACATTTTTAAAGGAGGCTCCAATTATTCCTGTCTCATCGATAAATGGTGATGGACTTGACATATTAACGAAAACAATAGATGAAATGACACAGGAAATTGAAGATAGGGATGTTGTGACTGATTTTAGGCTTCCAATAGACAGAGTATTTACAATAAGCGGATTTGGTACTGTTGTTACGGGTACGCTTATTTCAGGTACGATTAAAGAGGGAGACTTGTGTGAAATATATACCAAGGGAATAAAAACAAAAATAAGAAGTATACAAGTTCATGAAGAATCAGTAAAGGAAGCTGGTGCAGGGCAAAGAGTAGCAGTAAATCTATCCGGGGTAAAAACTGATGAAGTACAAAGAGGAGATGTACTATCAAAGGTTGGAGCTATGGAAAGTTCCTTGATTATAGATTGCAGATTAAAATATTTAAAGGATGCTGAAAAGCCTTTAAAAAACAGAGATAGAATAAGACTATATCATGGAACCTCCGAGATATTAGGAAGGGTTATAATACTCGATAAAGAAATTGTAAACCCTGGTGATACTGCTCTAATTCAGATAAGGCTTGAGGGAAGCATTGCAGCAAGGAGGGGAGATAAATACGTTATAAGAAGTTACTCTCCAATGCATACGATTGGAGGAGGGACAATACTTGAACCTAATGCTGCAAAGCATAAAATAAATGATAAAAAAGTAATTGAAGAGCTGCTTTTAAAAGAAAAAGGAAATCCATCAGAAGTAGTAGAAAAAACTATAGAAAAATTCAGCAACGTTTTCCCAAAAAAAGAAGATATCATAAAACTTTCTGGTAAAGGAGTATTAAATGCCGAAGATATTATAAGTGATTTGATAAATAAAGGTAAAATATTCGAAATTAAAAGCGGAGACGGAAATGTATATATACATATAAAATATATAGAACATCAAAAGGAAAATGCGTCAAAACTTCTTAAAGATTATCATGGTTTAAATCCTTTAAAAGCAGGAATGCCTAAAGAAGAGTTTAAAGTTAAATTATTTGGGAAAAATATCAAACAGAGATTATACGATGAATTGCTGCTTTTATTAAAGGAAGATACTATCGATTTAAGTGAAAATTATATTTGGCTGAAGGGATTTGAGATAAAATTTGATGATAAACAAGAGAAGATAAAAGAGGAAATTATAAAAAAATTTGAGGAAGCACATTTTCAACCTCCAAAGGCCGAAGATATGCTTAAGGGTTTTGGAAAAGAAGAAAAATCAGCTAAAATGGTTTTTGCATCCTTAGTAGATATGGATAAAATCATAAAAATAAATGAAGAAATGTATTTGACTAAAGAGAATTATGAAGAAGCAAAAAATTTAATTCGCAATATTATTGAAAATAATGGATTTATTACCCTCGGAGAATTTAGAGATAAAATAGGCAGTAGCAGAAAATATGCAGTTGCATTATTGGAACATTTTGATACAGTAAAATTTACAAAAAGATTAGAAGATAAAAGAGTTTTATATTAAAAAAAATAATAAGTTCCAAATAATGTATTTGATAATATAATAATTATATGATAGAATATATATCGTCATCTTTGGGAGTAGATAGGTGCTGGTGTGCCTGCCGGTCTTCAAAACCGTGTTGCCGTGCTGAGACCACGACGGGTGGGTTCGATTCCCACATACTCCCGCCAAAAATAATCAAAATCAAAGAATTCAATTGTTATAAAAGCAATTGCAATTCTTTTTTTGTATTTATATAAAAAAGACCTTAAATATAAAAGAAAAATAGTCCTTTCTCATACTTCTCTTAAATGGTATAATAAATTTACTGGAGGAGATAAGATGGATAATGAAAAATTATTTGAATTAATGGAAAAGATGTATGCTGATTTAAAAGGCAGTCAAGAAAAGATGTATTCTGATATTGCAGGACGATTTGAAGCTTTACATATAGAAATGAGGCAGAGCTTTTTAAAATTAGAAAATGAGTTAAATGAAACTAAGAAAACATTATACGATGGTTATGCTCAAAATACAGAAAGTATTAAAAGAATTGAAATGAAATTAGATGAAATTAGATGAAATATCAGACAAAGTTGATAGACATGATATTAAGATACAGGTAATTGAAGGCGGTAGAAAGGCTTTATAAGAGTAAAGAAGGGTTAGGAGAAATTTGTTCTTTTAATTTTACTTTTAAGATGCAGAAATGGAATTTGAAAAACCTTTCAAAGAAAAATGCAGAACATTTGAGGTTATAAATACTTTAATTTAAGTATTTATAGCCTTTTTTATTTACTATTACTGCATATTTAGATTAAAAATAAAATTTAAAAAATATTTTATTATATATTTATGATTATTATAGATTAATTATTTTATAAATAAACAAAAATATATGTTTTTTAATGATGATTATGGTAGCTTTTGTTTTTTATTTTGAAACAGAAGAAGAATAATGAAAGTAATAACGTTAATACATATATATATATAAATAAAAACGCATAAATATAACACAATATTCATGCTAAGTTAATAAATTAACATTGTTGCAAAGTTGTAAAGAATAATATAAAATAATTAAGTATGGTCGAGTAATGTCAGTAATAAAAATTTATATGACACAATATGGACTTCATTTCATAAATAGAATGGAGGTTAAATTATGAGCATTCTAACATTTAAAAAAGGTGTACATCCACCTCATAGGAAACACCTTACAGAGCATAAGCCAATTGAATATTTATTACCAAAACAGATTCTTGTTTATCCAATGATACAGCATATTGGTGCACCCTGTGAACCTATTGTTAAAAAAGGAGATAGAGTATTACTTGGACAAAAAATAGGTGAAGCTAAGGGATTTGTTTCAGCTCCAATACACAGCAGTGTATCAGGAACTGTTAAAGATGTTGCACCTGTACTTCATCCTAATGGTTCAAAGATACTTTCAGTTATAGTTGAAAACGATGGACTTTACGAAAAAGCTGAAGGTATGGAAAAAAGAGAGGATTATAAAAACCTTTCTAAAGATGAGCTTATAAAGATAATTCAAGAAGCAGGAATTGTTGGAATGGGTGGAGCTGGATTCCCAACTCATGTAAAGCTGTCCCCTCCCCCTGATAAGAAAATTGATTCTATTATTGTTAACGCAGCAGAATGTGAGCCATTTTTAACGTCCGACCATAGGGTTTTACTTGAAGAAACTCAAAGGGTTGTTGATGGATTAAAGATTGTTCTTCATATGTTCCCAGAGGCAAAGGGATATATAGGTATAGAAGACAATAAAATGGATGCTGTTGAGGCTGTTAAGAAAGTTGTTAAAGATGAAAAAAATATAGAAGTTAAGGTACTAAAAACTAAATATCCTCAAGGAGCAGAAAAGCAGCTTATCTATGCAATAACAAAGAGGGAAGTTCCATCCGGAAAGCTTCCAGCAGATGTTGGTTGTATAGTTCAAAACGTTGAAACTATGGTTGCAATAGAAAGAGCTGTATTAAGAGGAAGACCTCTTATGAGAAGAATTGTAACTGTAACTGGTGGGGCTATAACTGAGCCTAAAAATCTAAATGTAAGGCTCGGAATGTCCTTTAGAGAACTTATAGAAGCTTGTGGAGGATTTAAAAAGGAACCTGCAAAGATAATAGCAGGAGGTCCTATGATGGGAATCGCAGTTTTCTCAATCGATATACCTGTTGTTAAAGGTACTTCTGCAATACTTTGTTTAACAGAAGAAGAAGCTGCAATACCAGAAGAATCTAATTGTATTAGATGCGGAAAATGTGTTGAAGCCTGCCCAATGAATTTACTTCCGGCAGCATTAAATTCCTTTGCCTTAAGAAATGATTTAGAGCAGTTTGAAAAACTTCATGGTATGGACTGCATAGAGTGCGGAAGCTGTTCATTTGTATGTCCGGCAAAGAGACATCTTGTTCAATCTTTCCGAACTGCTAAGAGAACAGTAATTGCAAATAGAAAGAAAAGCTAAAATAGGAGGGATATTATGGCTGAAATGAAATTTACGGTCTCATCTTCCCCTCATATTCGCTCAAACGATACTGTTAAGGGGATTATGAGAGATGTTGTAATAGCGCTGCTTCCAGCTGCAGCTGCAGGTGTTTATTTCTTTAAAATTCAAGCATTGCTTGTAATGATTGCATCTGTTGCATCATGTGTTCTTTCAGAATATGTATGGCAAAAACTAACAAAACAAAAGGTGACTATAGGAGACTACAGCGCTGCTGTAACGGGACTTTTACTTGCATTTAACCTTCCACCTACAGTTCCGCTTTGGATTCCAGTAGTTGGTGGTATATTTGCAATAATTATAGTTAAACAGTTTTTCGGAGGTCTTGGACAAAACTTCATGAACCCAGCTCTTGCTGCAAGAGCATTTTTACTCGCATCATGGCCAGTACAGATGACTTCATGGGCTGTTGATGGAGTATCAAGCGCAACACCTCTCGGAATATTAAAAGAAGGAGGCACAGCACTTCCATCATTATTTGATGTTTTTATAGGTCACGTTGGAGGATGTATTGGAGAAACTTCAGCTCTTGCTCTTATTATTGGAGGATTATATCTTCTATATAAGAGAGTAATATCATGGAGAATACCAGTTACCTATATCGGAACAGTATTTGTATTAATGGGAATATTGGGAAGACATGGATTCATGTCAGGAAATCCTGTATATGAAGTATTTGCAGGTGGACTTATGCTTGGGGCTATATTTATGGCAACTGATTACTCTACATCACCTATAACTCCATTAGGACAAATAATAATGGGAATAGGATGCGGACTTTTAACATCAATAATTCGTATATATGGCGGTTATCCAGAAGGAGTTTCCTATTCAATAATTATTATGAACTTATTCGTGCCGATTATAGACAAGTATACGGCTCCAAAGGTATTTGGGGAGGTGAAGTAAATGAAGGAAAATTTAAAACCTGGTGCTATACTTTTAATAGTTACAGCGATAGCTGGATGCCTTCTTGGATGGGCTTACTCAATTACTAAAGAACCAATTGCACAGCAGGCAATAAAAGCAAATAATGAAGCTATGAGAGAAATACTCCCAATGGCAGATCAGTTTAATAAATTAGATGCAGCAATACCTGATGGAAGCATAGTTAAAGAAGTTAATGAAGGCAAAAAAGGAAATGATGTTGTAGGATATGCAATTAAAGTAACACCAAAGGGCTATGGCGGAATGATAGAAATGATGGTTGGAATATCAACTGACGGAAAAGTAAGCGGTATAAAAATATTATCTCATTCAGAAACTCCAGGACTTGGAGCAAATGCACCAAGCAAAGAGTTTTCAGGACAATATAAGGATAAGGCAATAAATCCTCCTTTGGAAGTAGTTAAAGGTACTGCATCAAAACCAAATCAGATACAGGCTATCACAGGCGCTACTATTACTTCTAAAGCAGTAACAAAAGGCGTAAATGAGGCAATTAATTTTTATACCTCTAATTTGAAAGGAGGAAGCAAGTGATGAAGGTGGCTTTAGAAAGATTAAAAAATGGTATTTTTAAAGAAAATCCAATATTTGTACAGGTTCTTGCAATGTGCCCAACACTTGCTGTTACTACGAGTGCAACAAACGGGATAGGAATGGGACTTGCTACAACTGCAGTTCTTGTAGCTTCTAATATAGCAATTTCTATTATTAGAAAACTTATTCCTTCAAAAATAAGAATACCTGCTTATATAGTCGTTATTGCTTCCTTTGTTACACTTATTCAGTTTTTACTTCAGGGATTTGTACCAGGGCTTTATAAGTCTCTTGGTATATTCATACCTCTTATAGTTGTTAACTGTGTAATTCTTGGAAGAGCGGAAGCATATGCATCAAAGAATGGAGTTTTTGCTTCAATGTTTGATGGACTTGGAATGGGACTCGGATTTGCTTTATCACTTACTATTCTTGGTACAATAAGAGAACTTCTTGGTACAGGAAAAGTATTTGGATTCCAAGTTATGCCTATGTCATATAAACCAGCCATAATTATGATACTTGCACCTGGTGCATTCTTTACTCTTGGAATATTAATGGCGCTTATAAATTTATATAGAATTAAAAATGCAAAGGATGGAGAGGCGCCAAAGCTTGTTGAACCAGGATGTGCAGGCTGCGGACTTTGCGGAAAATGTGATTCAAAATAAAGGAATAAGCAAAGTGAGGATGGTGAGAAAAAATGAGAATATTTATTATACTTTTTAGTGCAATTCTCATAAATAATTTCGTTCTTTCAAGATTCCTTGGAATATGTTCATTTCTCGGAGTATCTAAAAAGACAGAAACAGCCTTTGGTATGGGACTTGCAGTTACATTTGTTATGGCTTTAGCATCAATAATATCATATGTTGTATATCACTTTATATTAGTGCCATTAGACATAAAATATCTGTATACAGTTGCTTTTATATTAGTTATTGCAGCACTTGTTCAGTTTGTTGAAATGGTAATCCAAAAGACAAGTCCAGCATTATATAAAGCTCTTGGAATATATCTTCCTCTTATAACAACAAACTGTGCTGTTCTTGCGGTTGCGGTTATTAACATGAATGAAAATTATAATTTCATAGAATCTATAGCAAACGGTGTAGGGGCGGCCCTCGGATATTTTCTTGCTATAGTTCTTCTTGCAGGTATTAGAGAGAGAATAGACAACAACGAAAGTATGCCTCTTGCACTAAAAGGATTTCCTATATCACTAATTACAGCAGGATTAATGTCAATAGCGTTCCTTGGATTCCAAGGACTTATAAAATAGGGGGTGATTAAATGAGCTTAAATAATATTTTATTTCCTATGATTAGTTTAGGAGGGCTCGGAATAGTTTTTGGCTCCCTTTTAGGATATGCTTCAAAGAAATTTGCAGTAGAGGTTGACCCGCGTGTTCCTGTAATAAGGGACATTCTTCCAGGAGCAAACTGCGGAGGTTGTGGATATGCGGGATGTGATGCCTGTGCAAAGGCTATGGTTGAAGGTGAAGCTGCACCAAATGCATGTCCTGTAGGAGGTTCGGAGACTGCAAAAAAAATAGGTGAGGTTCTTGGACTTAAAGTGGATGCATCAGTTAGAAAAGCTGCCTTTGTTAAATGTAATGGAACATGCAGCAATGCAAAGAATAAATATGAATACACAGGTATAGCTGACTGTAGAGATGCAGCTCTACTTTCAGGGGGAGGCTATAAGGGATGTTCCTATGGATGCCTTGGTCTTGGAAGCTGTGTAAAGGTATGTGAATTTGGAGCATTAAGCATTGTTAATGGTGTTGCAGTTATTGATGAAAACAAATGTACAAGTTGTGGTAAATGTGTAAAGACCTGCCCTAAGGGACTTATTGAAATAGTTCCTGTAGACAATAAAGTAAGAGTTATGTGTAATTCAAAGGACAAAGGAAAAGATGTTAAGGATAATTGTGCTGTAGGATGTATTGGCTGTAGGATGTGTGAAAGAGCATGTCAGTTTGGAGCAATAATATTTGAGAACAATCTTGCTAAAATTGATTATGAAAAATGCACTCAGTGTAATGCCTGTGCATTAAAATGTCCTACAAAGGCAATTAAAGGTCTATTAGTTAATAAAGAATCAATAGAAGTTGTAAGCTAAATAAAAAAAGTCTCCTGATTTCAAAATCAGGAGACTTTTATAACTTTTTAGTATTGATTATTTAGGAAAATATTGCTAAAATTAAAATTGGAGTGTAAAGATGAAAAGAAAAATATTTATAATTATACTATTTATATTTTTTTTATCTAATATTAAAGCGTTTGCGCAGGAGCAGATAGATTTAAATTCAAAAGCTGCTGTATTAATGGAATATAGTACGGGCAGGATACTTTATGATAAAAACAAAGATAGGATTTTAAATGAGGCATCTATTACCAAAATAATGACATATTATGTTTTAATGGATTTGCTAAAAGAAAAGGGAATTAAAGTAAGTGAAATCATTACTGCAAACAGCTATGCCATTCCATCAGATGCTACAAGAGCAGGATTTAGAAAAGGGGAAAGAATAACTATAAATGAACTCATTAATTCAATGCTCATTCATTCAGCAAACGATAGTGCCCTTCAGTTAGGGGAATTTTATAAGAATCTTACAGGAAAAGATATCTCGGATGCTATGAATGAAAAGGCTAAAGAAATAGGCCTTAAAAATACTTTTTATATAAATCCTACCGGCCTTAAAGAAAAGGATAAAAAAATAACTGAGAATTATACAACAGCAATGGAAACAGCAATATTAGCAAGAAACCTTTTAAAGGAATACCCAGAAATTATAGAGATTACATCTAAAAAAGAATGGGTTTACAAAAATACTAAATATAAAAATACTAATAAATTACTAAATATAAAAAAAGAAGTTGATGGCATAAAAACTGGTCATACAGATAAAGCGGGGTATTGTCTTTTATCAACAGAAAAAGTAAATTCAAAGGATAAAAATCATAAAGATTTTAGGATAATTGCAGTAGTTTTAGGAGCAGACACAGAAGCTGATAGAATAAAAGATAGTAAAAAAATTTTAGAATATGGTGAAAAAAATTATGAATTTATAAAAACAATAGATAAAAATGAAATTTTTAAATTTAGAAGTGAAATGTATAAGAATGGATATGTGGAAGGAAGAACTGATAACGATAAGTTTATTTTAAAAAAAAATGGTGAAGTTATAGAAAAAAATGCAGTTTTAAATAACAACATGACAAAGAAAATAAGGAAGGGGGATGAGATAGGAAAGGTTGTTGTTAAAAATACAACTACAGGAGAAATTTACGAATATAAATTATATTCAACTGAGGACTTTAAACCCATCTCCTTTTTTAGAAGAATATTATTATTTATAAAAAAGAAAATAAAAATTATAAGCTGGTGATAATATGAATAATAAACAACAGCTTGCTGAACTTATTCAGTTTTTTTTAAATTATGCTGATGAATTACTAAAAAAAGGTGCTATCGATCCTTTAACTTATGAACAAATTACTGAAAATAAAAGAAGTTTTTTGAAAGAATTAAATGACTATTAAATATAAAGATATGGAAGGACTTTAAATGGAAGATAATAAAATTAATTATAGAAAAATTATAACATTAATTACTTTTATTATTATAGTAGTAGTTGTTGTTGTATATTTTAAACTATATGATATATCAAATGTAGAAAGAATTGTTGAGTCCTATGGAAAACTTGCACCAATTATTTTTTTATTGCTCTGTATAATAAGACCTATTATTTTATTGCCTATAGGATTATTTTCTGTGCTTGGCGGACTGCTTTTTGGTTCTCTTAAAGGGACAATTTATACGGTAGTTGGAAGCACTATAGGTTCAATTATAGCATATTATTTGGCACGATATTGGGGAAGAAAGTGGGTTGAAAGCTTATTAAATGGGAAGTTCAAGAAAATAGATAGCAAATTTCGTGAAAAAGGATTTACAGTTACATTCCTTATGAGAGTAATACCGATTCTTCCCTGTGATGTTGTAAGCTATATATGCGGACTTTCTGATATTGATATTTTAAAATATAGTGCGGGCACAATAATAGGTATAATTCCAGGAACATTTGTGTATAGCAATTTTGGCAGTTCCCTTCATAACATTTATTCGAGTCAGTTTATTTTATCTATTGTGTTTTTGATTTTACTATCTATTTTACCATTAATAATAAAGAAGTTTTATAAAAAAGATTTGAAGGAAGAAGTAGGAATTGAATTTGAAGATAACAAAACTGAAGATAATAAAAATTTATAATAAGAAATCTTAATTAATAAGACCTTTATCCAACATAAATGGATAAAGGTTTTTTCCATTTGAATATAAATAAGACCATAAAAAAGTATTGACAAAACCCTAAAAATGATTATTATTTATTTGAAGATTAGATATAAACAATGTATCGATACAATAAGGGGGAATAAAAAATGGTAAATGAAAAAAGCAAAATAAAAAATATTGTCTATACAGCAATGGCTATAGCGCTGGTTACAGTAGCTACGATGATAATAAGGATACCATCCCCGAAGATGGGTTATATCAATTTTGGAGATATTATGATTTTTATTACTGCAGCAATTCTTGGAAGAAAAATAGGTTTTGCCGCAGGAGGACTGGGTTCTGCCTTTGCTGATATTTTAGGCGGCTATTTTATATATGCACCTGCTACTTTTATAATTAAAGGTATTGAAGGATTAATACTTGCTATGTTAGTTAAAAAGGATAAAGAGGGCAATTTAAAATCCCAGTCTATTGTCGTTGCCTCAATCCTTTCTGCACTATGGATGGTGCTGGGCTATTTTATTTATGAATATTTTATGTTTGGAGTCGGTACAGCTTATCCCAACGTTCCTGCAAATTTAATACAGGGAGGAGTCAGCGCAGCAGTTGCTATTCCAATATTGCTTGCTGCTGAAAAATCAGGAATTATGTTTAAGTTAAAAATAAATAGATAGACCTATATATTATACTGCCGTGTAAATGGCAGTTTTTTTTATTGTTATGATTTAATGATTAAAAATATGGAAAAAATAATAAAGAGGTGATTGTGTGTATAATAATGTACTAGAAAAAAGGATTAAAAAAAATGATATCTATGAAATAACAATTCAAATCCCTGAAGATGATTATTTCAATTCCTATGAAAGTTTGACGAGAGATTCTGCAGCTGAAATACTTCAAAACTATTTAAAATATCATCATGATGATGGAAAACCTGATGATATAGAAATTCATCATAATAAAAATGCTCATATAGTAAATATAAATGCTAATTTACACTATTTAGATAATAATCATAGAGAGATGTAATATATTAAGGGTGTTTTAAATGAAAAGACTTGCTCTTTATTTATATCCATTTTTTATTTTAGGAATTTTATTTTATAGTAGCAGAAACTTTTTTTATTTAGGTGCAGTATTATCTGCACTGTTTTTTATGATATATAAAAAGAAAAAATGGCTTGGAATTTTTATTGCTGCTTTTTTTATAATTGGTATTACAGCAGCATATGTTCATGGAAATATTTATAATAATAAATATAAAATTATAAAATCCTTAAATATTTTAGAAGGTTTCGTTGTTGAGAAAAACAGAGAAAGCTATATAGTAAAAAATTTTGATTGCAATTATAGAATTCAGCTTAAAGTATATGGAAAGAAAGATATTAATGCTGGAGATTATATAAAGTTTACGGGAGAGATAAAAAATAAACCATATTATAAAAATCTAATAATGAATGCATATAGCATAAATGCTTATGTTAATTGTTATAATTATGAGATTCAGAAAACAAAAAGAAATAACATTATAACTATACCTATTAGAGTCAAATATAGAATTATTGATAAACTTTTAAGTATGGACAATGTTGGAGGATCATTTATTTGCGGCCTTATATTTGGGTATGATGATGATATGAGTTATGAAGACAGAGAAAATTTTAATCAGCTTGGAATATCTCATATACTTGCCGTATCGGGTTTTAATATAGGCATAATATTTTATTTTATAAAGTTTATTTTAAGAAATGCTCCGTCTAAGCTTAGGTATTCTATAAGCATTATATTTTGTTTAATTTATACATTTCTTTCAGGCTTTCAGCCATCTATTATACGAGCCTTTTTATTAATTGTTTTGGTTACAACTTCTAAAATTTTAAATAGAATGAATGATTCTTTAAGTATACTGACAATCGCTGGATATATAATGCTTATTTTTAATAGTTACTTTATATATAACGCAGGTTTTTTACTTTCATTCTCTGCTACTTACGGAATTATTGTGTTAGATGGGAAAATCAAAGATATAATTCCTGAAAAATTAAAATTATTTAAAGATGAGATTTCGGTTGCATTGTCTGCTTTTTTAGCAACTTTTCCTATTGTTATCTGGTATAATGGATATATATCATTAATATCAGTTGTAGTAAATATTTTGATATCTCCCTTTATTGCGTTGCTTACAGTATTCAGCTTTATTACCACAATAATTTATGTTATTATTAAAGTCGATTTTATTTTTTATCCAGTTTTATATTTAGGCGGTTTATTTATAAATATTGTAAAAATTTTAACTAAAATAAACTTAATATGGACAACAGGAAGACCCAGTTTAACATTTATAATACTTTATTATGCTTTTATTATTCTTACTTTCAAACTTGTAAAAATAAAGATAAAAAATATATATTTAAATTTAATAAAGTATTTATTTGCATTTTGTATAATTTTTAGTTTGTTTTATCATCCTCCATTATTAAAAATTCATTTCCTAAACGTGGGACAGGGAGACAGTATATTTATTGAAACTCCTGAAAGATACTCTATATTAATAGATACAGGACCAGCTTTTATGGATTATTGTGCTGCGAAAGATGTAGTAGTACCATATATAAAAAGATGCGGATATAATAAAATTAATCTTTTGATTTTAACCCATATGCATTCAGACCATGCAGGAGGGCTTGAATATATTATTAAAAATTTTAATGTTGATAGTCTCTTAACATATAAAAATCCTGAGGATAATAAATATGATTTTGTTGAATTGTCATCAGGTGATAGAATAAAAATAAAGGATTTAATAATAGATATACTTTATCCTGATGCAGAAAAAGATAATACTTTAAATGGCAACGAAACCTGTCTTGTTATGAATGTAAAATATAAAAAATATTCAATGCTTTTAACTGCCGATGCACAAAGGGATGTTATGGATAATATTTTGGGACAGTTCGATGTCGTAAAGATACCTCATCATGGTTCAGCAGAATCCTTAAGTTATAAGATGCTTGACAACAGTAAAATATCCACTGCAATTATTAGCGTTGGTAAAAATAACTTTAATCATCCATCACAAAAGGTAATAAAAGCTTTAACAGAAAGAGGAATAAAAGTTTTTAGAACCGATGAATACGGGAATATAACTATTGAAACCCTTGGAGAAGGCTATAAAATTTATTTTAGGTGAAAATTATAATTTTTAAGGTGATGAATATGATAATAAATACTTATAAAGATTTTATAAAGTGTATTTCTGAAAATAAAAAAGGCGTATATGTTATTTGTGGACAAGAAAAAAATTTAATCAGAAAAAGCATCAAAAATATGTACGATTTAATATCGTCTTTTCCTGAAATGAATTTGGTAACTTTATCAGGTGAAGGAATTAATTCTGATTCTATATTAAACTCTTGTGAGACTCTTCCGTTTTTTTCTGATAGAAAATTGATTCATATAAAAAATCCTGATTTTTTTAAGAAAAGCAAAAAAGATAATAGTTTAGACAAAGCGAGTACTGAATCAAATTATAAAGATAATGATGACGTAATAGACAAAGCGTTATATAGGGATACATATTCATTTTTAAACAATTATATTTTAAATCTGCCAGAAAATATAATACTTCTTATATCCTATGAGGATGATGTTGATTTAAATAATAAATTTATTACTTCTGTAAAAAACATAGGATATCTTGTACAATATAAACTATTAAAATCTAAAGAACTTGAAGAAGTTGCATATGATATGTTTAAAGAGAGAGGAAAAGAAATTAAAAAAGCTGAAATCGCATATTTAACATCTGATATTTCATCAATAGATGAACTTGAAGTAGAAGTGGATAAGATTTGTGCATATGCATTAGAGGTTAAAGTTATAACAAAGGAGCATATCGATGCTGTAACTTCAAAGAGTATAGAGAGCAATATTTTTAAATTAATAGATGCTATTATAAAGAAAAATGCTGATATAGCTGAAAATATATTAAATTCGTTATTGTTTCAAGGAGAAAATCATCTTATAATACTTTCTATGATAATAAGGCAATATAGATTGATTTATAACGTTAAAAGATACCTGCTCCTTGGGAAAAATCACTCCGAAATAAAAAATATATTAAAAATTAAAAATGATATTGTTTTTAAAAATCTAATAAATCAGTCAAACAGCATAAATTTTAAAATATTAAAAAAAGCATTTGATATATGTCTTGAAACAGATTTTAATATAAAGAATGGAAAGCTTTCACCAAATCTTGCACTTGAAATGCTGATAGTTGAATTATGCAAATAAAAAACACCCAAAAGGGTGTTTTTATTTGCAGATTAATTATTGATTTGCAGCTGTTTTATTAAGCTTTATAGCAAGTCTTGATTTCTTTCTTGCTGCATTGTTCTTATGGATAACTCCTTTAGCAGCAGCCTTATCTATTAAATGAGAAGCTTGAGATAAAAGAGCTTTTGCTTCATCATAATTTCCCTTTTCAACAGCAGCTTCGAATTTCTTTATTGCTGTCTTTATTGAAGACTTAACCATTTTATTTCTTTCTGTTCTTATTTTTGTAATTTGTATTCTTTTTATTGCGGATTTAATATTTGCCATCTATTTCCCTCCTTTTCAAAATTAATATATAAGGGCAGATTGTGGGGAATCTGCGTACGAGTTTCTTCATTAACAAGGGATATTATAACACTAATATTTACTTAGTTCAAGTAAAATATGGATTAAATATTATATTTATTGGTTTAGTAATAAAATAATTTGGAAAAAATATTTTTAATAGATAAAAAAGGAGGAATGTTATGTTTAGTATAAGGACGGATCTTGCAGTTGAAGCTAGAGAAATATATAAAAAATCTAATAAAAGAGAAGTTCCTGGAGTTAAGGTTGATGTTGAAGAGGAGAAAGATAGCATTAAAATTACGACGGTGGAAATAGAAAATGAAGTTGGGGCTAAAATAATAGGAAAACCTGTTGGAACTTATATTACTATGGAAGTACCTAAGATTAGACATTATGATGCAGATTTTCATGATGAGTTAAGCAAGTCCTTAGCAAAACAGTTATGCAAAATAGTACAATTAAAAGAAAATCAGACAGCTTTAATAGTGGGACTGGGAAATTGGAACGTTACCCCAGACTCCCTCGGGCCAAAAGTTGTATCAAAACTTATGATTACGAGGCATTTAAAACAATATATGCCGGATCAAATCGAAGAAGGTATTTATTCTGTTTGTGCAATTTCTCCAGGTGTACTTGGAATAACGGGCATAGAAACCGCAGAAATAATTCAGGGAATAATTGAAAAAATAAAACCGGATGTATTAATTGCTATAGATGCTCTTTCGTCGAGAAAAATGGAAAGGGTTATATCTACGATACAGCTTGGTAATACGGGAATAAGTCCAGGTTCAGGTGTTGGAAATAAAAGGATGGAACTCACACAAAATTCTCTTGGGATACCTGTTATTGCAATAGGAGTTCCAACAGTAGTTGATGCTGCTACTATGTCTAATGATACTATAGACTTGATGATAGATACTTTAATTGAACAGAGTAAAGATAATAAAGAATTTTATAATATGCTCAAAAAAGTGAACAAAGAAGAAAAGTACGGCATGATAAGAGAAATATTAAATCCCTATATTGGAGATTTAATGGTAACCCCTAAAGAGATAGACAGCCTTATTGAAGACATGTCAAAAATAATAGCAAATGGTATTAATATCTGCCTGCATCCTGCAATTGAACTTAAGGATGTAAATAGATATGTACATTAACTTAGAGTATTATTTTTCAAATACATTAAAGATTTAAAAGCAGCTTTGGCTGCTTTTTTGTTATATAATTTATGCCCGTTTCATATAATGTAAAGAACTATATTCTCATGTTCAGCACAAAAGGGGATGAGGGAATGAACAGAATGTACAGAGATGAAATAATAGGAAAAATCATTTTTTTTATCGCTGGTATTTATATTCTTATAAAAATAATAATTCCTATTATTTATCCTGCGAGCATAGCTGCAGGCTTATATGATTCTTTTCAGGTATATGAAAGGATTATAGATAAATCAAATGCATATATAGAAACAGCAATGGATTATAATGATTATGAAGAAGATAAAAAAGAATTAATATCAATAATATTTAAATATTTAACAGGTATTGATATTTCAAATAATAGAAGCTATTTAACTTCTCAGATACCAATGCTTGAATTGATAGATATCACATCTTTAACTAACAAAGAAAATGGACCAGTTGTTGTTGTACCAAGAATTGTTCAGGAGGATATTGCAAATAATAGCGATAAACAATCAAATAATACTGAGCAGGGTAATAATACAAACAGCGATAATAATTCTACTAATCAAAATAATAGCAGCAATAACAATACTAACAAAACAGAAACAGAACAGAAAGTTATACCAGCAAAAACTGAACCGGTAAAAAAACTAAAGCTTGATCCTAAAAAACCTTTGGTGCTTATTTATCATACACATACAACTGAAAATTATAACCCTCAAAATAAACCAAACGAAAACTATACAACTGAATCTGATAAAGGGGTATGCAGGGTTGGTGAGGAATTAAAAAAGGAGTTGCAGGATGTTTATGGTATAGCAACAATACATGATACAACTGTACATGACCTTCCTAAAAGAGAAGGTGCATATGCAAAGTCAAGACCAACTATACAAAAATATGTTAAAAAATATCCAAGCCTAAAAATTATAATAGATCTTCATAGAGATGGAGATGTCAGCAGAAATCGTACAACAGCTATAATTAATAATGAAAAATATGCAAGGGTAATGCTTGTTGTAGGTACAAATAATAAATATCATTCTAAAAGTGAAGTTTTTGCTAAAAAAGTTAATGGGGTTTTTGAATATTTATATCCAAACTATTCGAGAGGAATAATGTATAAAAAAGGAATATATAATCAGGACTTATCTTCAAAAATTATCTTGCTCGAAGTAGGCTCTAATGAGAACAGCCTTGATGAAGCATTAAAATCAGTTAAAGTAATTGGAAAAGTTATTTCAAAAAGTATTAATTAGTTTTTAGATTATGAATAAAAATGTTTTTTTATTGACATAGAAGATAAAATATATGTTATAATTTACTTTGATTTATTATAAGTTTAAAATCTCATCTTTGACAGTTGCGAGAAGCAAAAAGCCTGTAGAACCGTTGATTATCAAGGGCTCTCAGGCTTTTGTATTTTTAAAAAAAGTGAGTAA
>NZ_FUYH01000012.1 GCF_900167605.1 Caloramator quimbayensis
TACAAATGTAATCGTTGAAATTTCAAATGGGGATTTCACTCTTTTTTTATTTAAGGTATTGATTTTTTCTCCAAGATGATATACTTTAGAAAAGTAAGTGAGCATTTGTTTTAAATAACTTTTGTTCATTTCATCAGCATCCTTTTTATGTTTGTTTGTGGTAAAACTATTATAAAAAGGATGCTTTCTTTATGCAATTTTTTTCTCTATATTTTCCAGTAAAAATCGGAAAATACCTAATTTCTACTTACTATTTCTTAACCATTATAAATCAACGGGCTTATCGCCCTAAAAATTTTCAAGTGCGAAATCTCTGTAATAATATAGAAATTTTTTTACATTTTATTTTTCAATTTGACGAGTAGATAAAAAACAAAACTATCAATAAGTATTTTTGCCTTTTTTTATTAATTTTATACAGAAAAAAGCTTAGAAGTTGATTAGCTTCTAAGCTTTTTGAGTTCTTCAAGCAATTTGTCATTTAATATTTTAATATGTGTTCCCTTCATTCCAAGGGATCTAGATTCAATAACTCCTGCACTTTCAAATTTTCTTAATGCATTAACTATTACAGATCTTGTAATTCCAACTTTATCTGCAATTTTACTTGCTACAAGAAGTCCTTCATTTCCTTCAAGCTCGCTGAAAATATGTTCAACAGCTTCAAGTTCTGAATATGAAAGCGTTCCAATAGCAAGTTGTACAACAGCTTTTTTCCTTGCTTCCTCTTCAAACTCATCCTGTTTTGAACGAATTATCTCCATTCCAACAATTGTTGCGCTGTATTCAGCAAGCACAAGATCTTCATCCGTAAATTCAGAATCATATCTTGCAATTATTAGAGTTCCAAGCCTTTCTCTATTTCCCATTATTGGAACAATAGTAGTTATCTTGTTATGATGCAGGCATTCTGTTTCGTTTTCAAATACACAAAGCCCTTGTTCTTTTATATTTGACTTTGTCTCAGTAATCTTTAATATTTTATTATTATATTCTTCAGGAAATTTTTGTTCAGCAAGTACTTTATTGTTTACAATTTCACATTCAAAGCCTGAAAAAAGGCTGTATCCTAAAACTTTACCTTTCCTGCTCACTACGTATACATTGCAGTCCATTATCTTACTTAATAGTTCACAGATATCAGTAAATATAACAGGTTCAGTTGCAGATTTTTGAAGTATTTTATTTAACATACGTGTTTTATCGAGTAATGTAAGCATTAATTTATCCTCACCTTTCTAAATAATATATTTATTCAAATCCTTTTCTTTAATGTATTTTTTCATTTTATCATTTACGTATGAATCATCAATTATAATCTTTTTTTCGTTTACATCCGGTGCTTGAAATGAAATATCCATCAATACTTCTTCAAGTACTGTATGAAGTCTTCTTGCACCTATATTTTCATATTGTTGGTTCATATAAAAAGATACTTCTGCTATTTTACTTATCGCATCATTTGTAAACTGCAAATCTATTCCTTCAGTTTTTAACAGTTCAATATATTGTTTTGTTAATGCATTTTTGGGCTTTTGAAGTATTTGCTCAAAATCTTCCTTTGAAAGATTTTGAAGTTCAACATGTACAGGAAATCTGCCTAATAGTTCAGGTATTAAATCAGTAACTTTGGATACATGAAAAGCGCCTGCAGCAATAAAAAGCATGTAATCTGTTTTAATTGGTCCATATTTTGTATTTACAGTACTTCCTTCAACTATTGGAAGTATATCTCTTTGTACACCCTCTCTCGAAATGTCAGGTCCATGGGAACTACCTTTTCCAGCTATTTTATCGATTTCATCTATAAAGACAATTCCATGCTCTTCAGCACGTTTTTTTGCTTCTTTATATACATCATCCATGTCAATCAGCTTATCGGCTTCTTCCTGCTGAAAAATTCTTAAAGCTTCTTTTATGGTAACCTTCTTTTTTTTCTTCTTCTTTGGGAAGATGCTGCCAAACATATCCTGCAGGTTAATATTTAAGTCATCCAAATTCCCGCCAGCTATTAAATCAAAAGGTGCTGATGAATTATCATCGACTTCAATTTCAATCATTGTATCATCAAGAAGTCCCATTTCAATCTGCTTTTTAATCTGCTCCTTTTTTAGATAGTTATCGTCGCTATTATCATCTTCTTCATCTTCTTCGTTATAAGATTTATCACTTTGCGTATTTGCAAAAAGATAGCCAAATGGATTTATAAAATCAGATTTTTTCTTTTGACTTGGGGCAAGATGTTCTGCAGTTCTTTCAATAGCGAGGTTTCGTGCTTTTAATTCTGTAATTTTATATTTTTCTTCTTTAACTATTCTTACTGCTTCTTCCATTAAATCTCTTATTATTGAATCAACGTCTCGTCCCACATAGCCCACTTCAGTAAACTTTGTTGCTTCAACCTTTACAAAAGGTGCATTAATAAGCCTTGCAAGCCTTCTTGCTATTTCTGTCTTTCCTACACCCGTGGGTCCTATCATTAAAATATTTTTGGGCATTATTTCTTCTTTAATATCGCTGCACAACAGGCTTCGTCTATACCTGTTTCTTAATGCTATAGCAACCATTTTTTTTGCGTCATTTTGCCCAATTATATATTTATCAAGTTCTTCAACGATTTTTTTTGGCGTTAGATTCTCCATAATATTACCCCCTTACCCACAGGCTATTATAGATTTTCAACTATTATGTTATTATTTGTATATACACAAATTTCTGAAGCAATTAATAATGATTTTTCTGCTATTTCTGCTGCAGAAAGATTAGAATGTCTATATAATGCTCTTGCTGCGGCAAGTGCATACATTCCTCCAGAGCCAATAGCAGCGATTCCATCGTCGGGCTCAATTATTTCCCCGCTCCCAGAAATTATGAGAATACATTCTTCATTTGCAGCAATCATTAAAGCTTCAAGCTTTTTTAATATTTTATCGTTTCTCCATGCATTAACAAGATCCACTGCTGCTTTTTTTATATTTCCGCTATGCTGCTGCAATTTTTCTTCAAACATTTCAGATAAAGTAAATGCATCCCCAACTGATCCTGCAAACCCAATCAATACTTTATTATTATATATTTTTTTTATTTTTTTTGCTGTACCCTTAATTATAGTATGTTCTCCCAAAGTTACCTGACCATCTCCGGCTATTGCCACATCGTTTTCTCTTTTTACTGCAACAATGGTGGTTGCTTTAAACATTTTGCCACCTTCCCCCTGAATTTAATATTGTTAGAATAGTGTGAAATGTTTTGAAGTTTGAATAAAAAACAATAATAAGAATATAGCATAAAAAGAATTAATAATCAATACATATTCGATTATCTTCGACATATTTATTTAATGAATTTATTGCTGTTTGCGAAATTTTCATATTTTTTAATCTTTTATCTCTTATTTTTTCCTTTAAGGGCGGCATTATTCCAAAATTAATATTCATGGGTTGAAAATTTTTTACAGTGCTATTAGAAATATATTTTGACAGAGAACCTATAGCAGTATTTTCAGGAAAAATAAAGGGCTCTTTATTACTTACAATCCTTGCCATGTTTATCCCTGCAAGCATTCCCATCGATGTAGATTCAATATATCCCTCTACTCCTGTAATTTGACCTGCAAACATTATTTTAGGGTATTTTTTCATCTGCAGAGTCGGGAGAAGAAGTTTTGTTGAATTTATGTAGGTATTTCTATGCATAACACCATATCTTACGAATTCAGCATTTTCAAGACCTGGGATTAATCCAAATACTCTTTTTTGTTCTCCCCATTTAAGGTTAGTTTGGAAACCAACTATATTGTATAAAGTTCCATCTGAATTATCCTGTCTTAATTGTACAACTGCATAGGGCTGTTTGCCTGTTTTAGGATTAATCAATCCTACTGGCTTTAATGGCCCATAAAGAAGAGTATCTATTCCTCTTTCAGCCATTTTTTCAACAGGCATGCATCCTTCAAATACGATTTGCTTTTCAAAACTTTTAAGTTCGGCTCTTTCAGCGTTTATAAGTTCAAAATAAAAGCGTTCGTATTCTTCTTTATTCATTGGACAATTAATATAAGCTTCTTCATCTCCCTTATTATATCTAGATGCTTTAAACACCTTTTCTAAATTTATTGATTCATATGTTAAAATTGGTGCTGCTGCATCGTAAAAAAATAAATACTCACTTTCAGTAATTTTCTTTATCTCTTCAGAAAGCAAATCTGAAGTTAAAGGACCTGTTGCAATAATAGTATAGCTATTTGTATCAATATTTGTTATCTCTTGCCTTATAACTTTAATATTAGGATGAGCCATTATTTTATTTGTTATGCAATCAGAAAAAGACTGCCTATCTACAGCAAGTGCCCCTCCAGCTGGAACAGAATTTTTGTCTGCGCACTCCATAATAAGTGATTTTAAAATTCTTAATTCTTCTTTTAAAAGTCCAACAGCATTTTCGATTTGATTAGATCTTAAAGAATTGCTGCATACAAGTTCTCCAAATTTATCTGTGTGATGAGCTGGTGTGAACTTTATAGGCCTCATCTCATAAAGATTCACTTTAATTCCCCTAATTGCAAGCTGAAAAGCAGCTTCACTTCCCGCAAGACCAGCTCCTATAACATTAACTTCCATAGATATCACCTTTCACTTTTTTTGTATTTACATTCTTCATTTGAACAAATTAATTGTTTATGACCTTTGTAATTCTTTTCAAATAGTATATTTCCACATTCGGGGCACTTTTCTTTTGTTGGTTTATTCCAGCTTACAAAGTTGCACTCTGGATATCTGCTGCATCCGTAAAATATTTTACCTTTTTTAGTTTTCCTTATCACTACCTTTGCACCGCATTTTGGACAAGGTGCTTCTATCTCTTCAAGTAAAGGCTTAGTATTTTTACATTCAGGATATCCTGGGCAGGCAAGGAATTTACCAAACTTACCCTTTTTTATAACCATATATTTACCACATTTATCACATTTAATATCTGTAACTTCTACAGGTTCCTCAACTTCAATTCTATTTATTTTTTCTTCTGCAGAATCTATTTGCTTTTTTAATGGAGTATAGAAATTGTCAACTATTTTTACCCAGTATTCTTTTCCATCTTCTATTTCATCTAATTTATTTTCCATTTGAGCTGTAAATTCTATATCAACTATATCTTTAAAATACTCTTTTAAAAGTTCTGTTACAACTATTCCAAGGTCTGTGGGATATAAAGATTTTTTTTCTTTAATTACATATCCTCTATCTAATATTGTACTTATAATAGGAGCATAGGTACTTGGCCTTCCTATTCCATTTTCTTCTAAAGCTTTAACCAAAGTAGCCTCAGTAAATCTAGCTGGGGGCTGAGTAAAGTGTTGAGCAGGATCTAATGACTTTAGATTTAAAACTTGACCAATTTTTAACTCTGGTATTTTATTTTTCTCATCTTCGTCATCATCAAAATCATATACTGTCAAAAATCCGGAAAATCTTAAAGTACTTCCACTTGCTTTGAATAAATAATTATTTGCTTTTATATCAACAGTTGTAGTGTCATATACAGCCTCTGCCATTTGGCTTGCAATAAATCTTGACCAAATTAATTTATATAATTTATACTGGTCTATTGATAAAGAATCTTTAATACTGTCAGGATCTCTATCTATCATAGTTGGTCTTATTGCTTCATGAGCGTCTTGAGCATTTGCTTTTGTTTTGAATGTTCGTTTTGTTGATGGTGTATAGCTATTACCATATTTTTTATTAATATATTTAAATGCATCTTCCTGTGCCTGAGAAGATATCCTTACAGAATCTGTTCTCATATATGTAATAAGTCCTACTGTACCTTCATTTTTTAAATCTATACCTTCATAAAGCTGCTGAGCAACTGACATTGTCTTTTTTGTTGTAAAATTCAGCTTTTTATATGCTTCTTGCTGAAGGGTACTTGTAGTAAATGGCGGAAGGGGATTTTTCTTCCTTTCTAATTTTTTTACTTCTTTTACTATATATTCTCCATTTTCAATTTCACTTATTATTTTTTCTGCCTGTTCCTTAGAGTCAATAGATATTTTTTCATTTTCGTTTCCATAGAATTTAGCTTCAAAAACTTTGTTTCCCTCTTTAAATTTGGCTGTTAAAGACCAATATTCCTTTGGAATAAAATCTTTAATTTCCTTTTCTCTATCACATATTAATCTTACAGCAACGGATTGAACTCTTCCTGCGCTAAGTCCCCATTTAACTTTCTTCCATAGTATCGGACTTATTTCATAGCCAACAAGTCTGTCTAAAATTCTTCTTGCCTGCTGAGCATCAACCAAATTCTTATTTATTGTTCTTGGCTTATTTATTGCTTCTAAAACAGCTTTTTTTGTTATCTCATGGAATTCAATTCTACATTTATTCATACTATCAAGACCAAGTATTGCAGCAAGATGCCAGGAAATAGCTTCGCCTTCTCTGTCAGGGTCTGTTGCTAATAGGATTTTATCAGATTTCTTTGCTTCTTTTTTAAGTTCATCAATGAGTTTACCCTTTCCTCTTATGGTTATATATTTAGGATTATAATTGTTTTCAACATCAACACCAATTTGGCTCTTAGGTAAATCCCTTACATGTCCCATTGATGCCTTAACTTTAAAGTTTTTGTCTAAAAATTTCCCTATAGTTTTAGCTTTAGCTGGTGATTCAACTATAACAAGGGATTGAGCCATTTAAATAACACCTCCGGTAAAATTTACACAATGTACAATAACTGTATTATAACAAACTTTTACATAAAATCAAGTTATGCATTTTATATAATAATTTCCATAAGCTCTTTTTATAATTCCTTTACACTCGAGTTTGCTTAGCATAGAAAGTAAATCTGCCGCATCTATATTAAGCATTTCCGATAGATTTTCAATAGTAGAACCATTACCTTTTAGACTATCTATAATTTTAGATTCCATCTCATCAAAAATTATATTATTATGATTTATATTTTCAAGTTTAAATTCTTCTAATATATCTTGACTGCTGAGTATAATTTTAGCTCCATCTTTTATTAGTCTGTTTGTTCCAATGCTGTTTGGACTAAAAATATTTCCTGGTACTGCAAAAACATCTTTGCCTTGCTCTAACGCAAATTCTGCAGTAATCAGTGAACCGCTTCTTTCTCCTGCTTCTACTACCATAGTATATTTAGATAGACCGCTTATTAGTCTATTTCTTTCAGGGAAATTGCTTGAATAAGGCTTAATATCTGGAAAATATTCTGTTATAACACATCCATTTTCTGATATTTCATACATGAGTTTTTTATTTTCAGACGGATAAATGTTTTTAAATCCGCTGCCCATTACAGCTATTGTTTTTCCATTGCTGTCTAATGCTCCTCTATGGGCACTCGTGTCTATTCCCCTTGCCATACCGCTTATTATTACAATTCCTCTTAAAGCAGTATCATATGACAGTTTATATGCAGCAGTTTTTCCATAATCGCTGGCTTTGCGTGCCCCTACTATTGCTAATGAATTATTTAGATTAGGCATTTTTCCTTTAATAAAAAATCCAACTGGTGGACTGTTTATATTTTTTAATATTTCTGGATACTCGTCATCGCAAAATAAAACTATATTAATTTTTTCTAATTTTAAATAGCTGATAATTTCTTTGTATATACTTAAATCTTTAGATTGCTTTATCATTTCTGATTCAATTATGTTTAAATTATATTTTAAATAATCTTTAGTATCCATTTTATAAAAAAGTTCTGGTGTTATTCCGCTTTTTAATGCATTTATTTTGATTTCATTTTTTATCTTCAAATTATGAAACCAAAGAGAAAATATTTTATCATCCATAGCATCCTCCATATTTTTAATTATCCCCAGTATTTTCTGTCAAGAGATCTATATTGAATTGCCTCAGCTATATGGTTTTCTTTTATTTCTTCACTTCCGTCCATATCAGCAATTGTCCTTGATATTTTAAGAATCTTATTATATGCTCTCGTGCTTAATATTAATGATTTAAATGCGCTTTCAAGAAGCAGCAGTCCCTTTTTATCAACTTTGCAATACTTTTTTATATGCTTAGTCTTCATTTGAGAATTATAGCTTATTTCATCATCTTTATAGCGTATACTTTGAATTTCCCTCACTTTCATTACCCTTTTTCTTATTTCTTCCGACCCTTCTTCCTTTTTATTGCTGCTTATTTCTTCAAATTTTATTGGCTCAACATTTATATGTAAATCTATTCTGTCAAGCAATGGTCCCGATATCTTATTTAGATAATTTTTTATTTGAATTTGAGTGCAGCTGCATTCTTTTAGCTGATAACCATAATATCCGCAGGGACAGGGATTCATCGATGCAATTAATAAAAATTTAGAAGGATAAGTATATTTACCTTTTACTCTTGATATTGATACGATTCCATCTTCTAAAGGCTGCCTTAGAGCCTCAAGTGTATCGCGCTTAAACTCTGGTAATTCGTCAAGAAAAAGCACCCCGTTATGTGCAAGAGAAACCTCTCCAGGCGCTGCATTTGTTCCTCCTCCAATTATTGAAATTGATGATGCTGTATGATGAGGATTTCTAAAAGGAGGATATAAAACAATTTTATTATTATCCTTTAACATTCCAGCTATACTATATAATTTTGTAACTTCTATAGCTTGTTCATAGGATAAAGGTGGAAGAATGGTAGGAATTCTTTGAGCTATCATCGTTTTACCGCCTCCAGGGGGGCCTGTCATAATAAGATTGTGATTTCCTGAAGCTGAAATTTCTATAGCTCTTTTTACAAATTTTTGCCCTATAACTTCACTAAAATCTATATCATATTTAGAAATATTTATTCTTTCAAAGTTTTTATTCTCTATTTTTTCTAAATAAATATCTTCATTAAAAAAATCTATTAATTCATTTAAATATGATATTCCATATATATCAATACCATCTATAAATTTAACCTCTTCAATATTACTATAAGGAATAAAAACTTTTTTAAATTTTGAACGTTTTGCTTCAAGAACCATTGGGAGTATACCGCGTACGCTTCTAACTTCACCATTTAAAGATAGTTCTCCTATAAATATGCAGTCTCTTATATCTGTATCCTTTATTTTGCCGCTGCTCATTAATATTCCTATTGCAACAGCTAAATCAAAGCATGGTCCTTCCTTTTTGATATCTGCTGGAGCAAAGTTAATTATTATTTTGCCTAAAGGAAATTCATATCCTGAATTTTTAATTGCAGAGCGAACTCTTTCTTTAGATTCTTTTATAACGGTATCAGGAAGTCCAACCATATTAAGTCCTGGCAGACCATTATGTATATCAGTTTCTATTTCAATAACAAAGCCATTTATTCCAATAAGAGATATTGAATAAGTCTTGCTTAACAAATTATCACCTCTATCAGTAATGATTATTTCCAGAAATTCTTAACATAAACAAAAGTACTATATGTTATATAGTACTTTTAAGAAAAAATATATAAATCAATTCCGTAATGTGCCAAATTAAGTGTTTTGATAAAATGTATAATTATTTTAATCAAAAGCATCTTTAATTATTAAAATAGATTTAACATTATCATTATTATCAAGAATGATTTCAACTACGTCAAAACGAACTTTAAAATTTGAATTTTTCTTTGATGCTAAATATAAACTTGCTATATTTTTTATTCTTGACTGCTTATATACATCCACAGCCTCCCTTGGATATCCAAAGGTTTGGCTCCTTCGTGCTTTTACCTCTACAAATACTAAAAAATTGTCATCCTTTGCAATAATATCTATTTCCCCATACTTCGTTCTATAATTTTTTTGAATGATTATGTATCCATTATCTTTTAAATGTTTTACCGCAATTTCTTCCCCCAATTTACCTGTAAGTTTATTATTCAACATAAATTTATCACCTATTTAAATAAAATTTTTAACAAATCCTTTTCTGTGTATTTCGCAAATACCAAATTTTTTAATTGAATCTATATGATCTTTTGTACCATATCCTTTGTTTTTATCAAAATTATATTGAGGGTATATTTTTGACATTTTATCCATATATGAATCTCTTTCAACTTTAGCAATGATTGAAGCAGCTCCTATAGAAACAGATAAATCATCTCCCTTTATTATCGGCATTTGAGGTATTAAAACATCATCAAGCTTTAGTGCATCTATTAAAAGATAATCAGGCTTTATTTTTAATCCTTCTATTGCTCTTTTCATAGCAAGTTTTGTTGCATTTAAAATATTAATATTATCTATTTCTTCAACAGTAGCATAACCTATTGAAAAATCTATACAATTATTTTTTATTCTTTCTGATATTTTAGTTCTTTGAGAATGGGACAGCTTTTTAGAATCTTTAATTTCTATTATATCTATTTTGGGATTTAATATGACAGCTGCTGCATATACAGGACCTGCGAGAGGCCCTCTTCCTACTTCATCAACACCAGCAATATATTTAAAATTTTTTTCATAAAGTTCTGTTTCATATCTTTTTCTATAATTGTATTCTTCATTTTTTTCCTTAAGCATCTCAAATTTGTTTTCATATTTTAATATAAGATTTTTAATGCTTTTTCTATCGTCATCTTTAAGGATTTCCTTTTGCTTCATAAACTGTTCATATGTGCATTCTGATAATATTTTTTTGATTTCATCAACGCTCATTTTCATTACAATCAACCTTTCTTGGCCTTTCAAGCGAAATCTTTCCCATTTTCCCATTTCGATAATCTTCAAGTATAATATTTGAAGTTCTTATAATATCAATGTTCCCGCCAGATACTACACATCCTCTCTTTTTTCCAATCCTCTCTATAGTTTCAATAGGATTATCTGAAAGTTCTATGTTATATCTCTCAGTTATAACATTTGGTTTTATTTGACTTATTTCTTTTATAAATTCAAAGGATAATTCTTCAATATCCAATACCTCATCCTTTATTGCTCGTGTAAATGCAAGGTGAAGAGCTGTTTTTTTATCATCGAATTTAGGCCAGAGAATGCCTGGAGTATCTAAAAGTTCAAAACTGCTATTTACTTTAATCCATTGTCTGCTTCTTGTAACCCCTGGTTTATCCCCTGTTTTTGCTGAAGACTTTGAAGTGAGCTTATTAATAAATGTTGATTTCCCTACGTTTGGTATACCTAATATAAGAGCTCTTATTGGTCTTCCTATTATTCCTCTTTCCATTTGTCTTTCAATTTTATCTTTAATCGTTTCTTTCACTATATTATATACTTTTTGAATATTTTTACCGGTTGATGAATCAACATCGATTGAATTATATCCCTTGCTTTTAAAATATTTTATCCACTCATATGTAACTGTATCTTCTGCAAGATCGCATTTATTTAGAATTACAATTTTAGGTTTATTCCCAATAATATTATCTATTTCTGGATTTTTGCTGCTTTCTGGTATTCTTGCATCTAATATTTCGATTACAATATCAATTAGTTTTAAACTTTCCGCTATTTCTCTTTTGGATTTTACCATATGACCTGGATACCATTGTATATTCATAATATTACCCTGCCCTTTTTAAAATTCTTAATATATTTTAACCTAATATATAAAACTTAGCAATTAAGATAAAATAAAACAGGACCTCTTGGCCCTGTTTTAATATTCATTATTCTATTATTTCTTTTACTCTTGTAGCTGACTTTCCTACTTTTTTCCTTAGATAATAAAGTTTTGCTCTTCTTACTTTACCTCTTCTTGTCACTTCAATCTTATCAATCATTGGTGAATGCACAGGAAATGTTCTTTCAACGCCAACTCCATAAGCTATTCTTCTAACAGTAAAAGTTTCTCTTAAACCGCCATTTTGTCTTTTTATAACTAAGCCTTCAAAAATCTGAATTCTTTCTCTGTTTCCTTCTTTTACTTTTACATGAACTTTTACTGTATCACCCACTCTAAAGCTTGGAAGGTCTTTTTTCATCTGCTCAGCTTCAATTGCTCTTATAATATCCATACTACTAACCTCCTTCTTCATAGACGTTCATACACGTTGCTGCAGAGGAACGCCCGTAATACACATATTGTATTTTAACACATATTTTTTTTTATTACAACATTTATTTCTCTTTTTTTCTATTTTTTATATCTTCAAGCATCTTCATATCTTCATTAGATAAATCTATTTTTTTCAAAAGATCAGGTCTTCTTTTATAAGTAATTTTAAGGGACTCGTATCTTCTCCATTTTCTTATATTTTCATGGTGGCCGGATAATAAAACATCAGGAACTTTCATTCCTCTAAATTCTTC
Organism: Caloramator quimbayensis; assembly: GCF_900167605.1. Taxonomy (GTDB): domain Bacteria; phylum Bacillota; class Clostridia; order Clostridiales; family Caloramatoraceae; genus Caloramator_B; species Caloramator_B quimbayensis. The sequence goes on from NZ_FUYH01000012.1 coordinate 12,277, forward strand.
CGGTCTTGTATATTGGGGATATTCAAGAAGTCCAGAATAAAAGGACTCATCTTCAAAACTTTCATTCGAGGATAAAACTCCTGGTATTAGTCTTGATACTGAATCGATTATTGCCATACAGGCAATTTCTCCACCGGTTAAAACAAAATCTCCAATAGATATCTCTCTATCTATCAAAGGCATTATCCTTTCATCTATTCCTTCGTAATGACCGCATATTAACATAACATGATTTATGTTACTTAATTCTTTAGATATATTTTGATTGAAAACTTCTCCTTTAGGAGACATTAAAATAGTATAGGGTTTATAACCATATATATTTTTAACGTAATCTACAGTATTATAAATAGGTTCAGCCTGCATAACCATACCTGCGCCGCCCCCATAGGGGTAATCATCGACTTTCCTATGTTTATTAGTTGTAAAATCTCTAATATTATATATATTAAGACGAATTAAATTATTATCCCTGGCTCGCTTTATAATACTGTAACTAAATATATCAAACATTTCGGGAAATAGAGTTAATACATCAAATATCATAGCAGTCCCTCGATAACATTTATTATCATTTTACCTTCATTAATATTAATAAGACTGACAACATCTTTTATTGCAGGGATGTAAAAAGTTTTTCCATCCTCTGCAGTAATTTCATATACGTCATTGCTTCCAGTAGAAAAGACAGATGTCAGTTTCCCAAGTGCTTTTCCTTTATTGTCAAATACATCAAGTCCTATAAGATCAGCTATAAAATAAGTATTTTCAGGCAATTTAACAGCGTTTTCTCTGTCTATATAAATATATTCACTTTTTAATTTTTCAGCATCATTCATTGAATCTATCCCTGAGAGCTTTAATATAGGAAATTGTTTAATATATTTTACTGCTTCAACGTTTGTTTTTACATACTCATTTTCTATTTTCCTAAAAACATATTTTAATTTATTAAATCGCTTTACATCGTCGGTTAATGGATATATTTTAACTTCACCCTTTATGCCATGAGTATTTATTATTTGCCCTATTTTTAGATATTCCTTCATCAAATCACCCTTTATATTAAAGAAGAGTTAGGATAGCCTAACTCTTTATATATTATATTATCTCAACAACTACTCTTTTATTCTGCTTTGTAGCTGCTGCCTTGACAACAGTTCTAATAGCTTTAGCTATTCTTCCTTGCTTGCCAATAACCTTACCCATATCTTCTGGAGCAACCCTAAGTTCAATGATAACTGATTGTTCTCCAGAGATTTCTGATACCTTAACAGCATCAGGATTGTCAACTAAAGATTTTGCAATAAGTTCAACAAGTTCTTTCATAATAATGCACCTCCATTATTCGATGATACCTGCTTTTTTAAATAAGCTTCTTACAGTATCTGATGGTTGTGCACCATTTGATAACCATTTCTTTGCTTTTTCTGTATCGATTTTAACTTCGGATGGTTCAGTTATTGGATTATAATATCCAATCTCTTCGATGAATTTACCATCTCTTGGTGATCTTGAATCAGCTACAACTATTCTGTAGAAAGGAGCTTTTTTAGCACCCATTCTTCTTAATCTGATTTTTACTGCCATTTACTTCACCTCCTTAAAAATGCCATAAATTATTTAAAGAAAGGAAATTTTATTTTCCCTTTTTTCATATTCTTTTGCATGTCTGCAAACTGTTTCATCATTTTTTTAGATTGTTCAAAACCAGTTAAAAGTTTATTTACTTCTTGAATTGAAGTTCCGGAGCCTGCTGCAATTCTTCTTTTTCTGCTTGAATTAATGATAGAAGGGTTTTGCCTTTCCTGTTTTGTCATAGACTTAATTATTGCTTCAGTATGTGCCAATTCTTTTTCATCTATATCAATGTCTCCAAGTTTGCTTGAATCTATTCCTGGTATCATCTTAAGCAAATCCTTCATAGGCCCCATTTTCTTCATCTGCTGCATTTGCTCTAAAAAATCTTCTAAAGTAAACTGCTGATGCATAAGCTTGCTCTGAAGATCCATTGCTTTTTTTTCATCTATTGCTTCCTGAGCTTTTTCTATTAAACTAAGTATATCTCCCATTCCAAGTATACGTGATGCCATTCTATCTGGATAAAACACTTCAATGTCAGTAAGCTTTTCACCAATACCGACGAATTTAATAGGCTTTCCTGTAACAGCCTTTACAGATATTGCAGCTCCTCCACGAGTATCTCCGTCAAGTTTTGTAAGAATAGCACCAGTAATATCAAGAGAATTATTAAACTGCTCAGCAACATTTACAGCATCTTGACCTGTCATTGCGTCTATTACAAGAAGTATTTCATTCGGTGTTACTGAATTTTTAATGTTAATCAGCTCATTCATCAATTCTTCATCAATATGAAGTCTGCCGGCTGTGTCTATGATTACATAATCACATCCGGATTTTTTTGCATTCTCAATTCCTGCCTTTGCTATATCAACAGGATTGATTTTGTCTCCGAGGGAAAAAACAGGAACATCAATTTGAGAACCTAATACTTGAAGCTGCTTTATAGCTGCAGGTCTATATACATCTGCTGCAACAAGCATAGGCTTTTTACTGTGTTTCTTTAAGTAAAGAGCAAGCTTTCCAGCCATAGTTGTCTTTCCGGCACCCTGCAATCCCACAAACATAATAACCGTTGGAGGTACAGGAGAAATATTAAGCTTACTTTCATTTTTTCCCATCAGATTTATTAATTCTTCATTTACTATTTTAATAACATGCTGTGCAGGAGTTAAGCTTTCCATAACCTCTTGCCCGACAGCTCTTTCACTCACTGAGTTAACAAAGTCTTTAACGACTTTATAATTTACATCAGCCTCAAGCATGGCAAGCTTGACTTCTCTCATTGCATCCTTAACATCTTTTTCAGTTAATTTGCCTTTGTTTTTAAGTTTCTTGAATGTTTGCTGAAGCTTTGAAGTTAAGCCCTCAAAAGCCATAAATAGCCCTCCTATTAAATATCTATAAGCTCATCGATTATATCTATTACGCTTTTAATTTCTGTATCATCAACTTTACTCATTAGTATATTTTTTGCTTTTATTAACTTTTCTCTCTGTATCATAAATCTTTTTACTAATCCAAGTTCTTTCTCATATTCTTCAAGAATCTTTTCGCTTCTTTTAACAATATCATGAACAGCCTGTCTAGACACTCCGAATTCTTCGGAAATTTCACTAAGGGACATATCCTCCTCATAATGCAAAGACATAAATAGTTTTTGTTTTTCAGTTAAAAGACCTCCATAAAAGTCGAGAAGAAGGGCTTTTTGACTAAATTTATCTATCATAATTAACACCCAGAATTATAATAACAAAATCTATTAATGCTGTCAAGTATTTTTACTTAACATTAAAAAATTGCATCAACAAAGGCCTTAGGGTTAAATTCTTGAAGATCTTCTATTCCTTCGCCTACTCCAATCATTTTTACAGGAATATTTAGTTCATTGCTTACGGCAATTACAATTCCTCCCTTTGCTGTACCATCAAGTTTAGTTAAGATAATTCCATTAACATCTGAAACTTCCATAAACTGTTTAGCCTGAATTAAAGCGTTTTGCCCAGTTGTAGCATCTAAAACAAGAAGCGTTTGTTTATATGCCTGACTATATTCTTTTTCTAATATTTTGTTGATTTTTCTAAGTTCTTCCATGAGATTCTTTTTGTTGTGAAGTCTTCCAGCAGTATCGCATATTAATATATCTGCTTTTTTAGCTTTTGCAGATTGTATAGCATCAAATATTACTGCTGCAGGATCAGAACCCTCTTGATGCTTTATTACTTCAATACCGCATCTTCTGCCCCATACTTCGAGCTGATCTATTGCTGCTGCTCTAAAGGTATCGCCTGCTGCAAGAGCTACCTTAAATCCTTTATTTTTTAAATAATATGCCATTTTGCCAATAGATGTTGTTTTGCCAACTCCATTTACACCAACAATAAGAAATACAGCAGGTGTATTTTCAGGTATTATTCCCATATCGTTATTGCCCATCATTTCAACGATGATTTCTTTAAGCGTTTGTTTTACGTTTTCAGAATCGGATATTTTATTTTCTTTTACTCTTTTTCTTAAGGTATCTATTATTTCTGAGGAAGTTTTGTAGCCAATATCCGACATTATCATAGCTTCTTCAAGTTCTTCAAATAGTTCTTCATCTATTTTTTTATTTAATGATAATACTTCTCCTATTTTATCTGCTAAGCTGTCCCTTGTTTTTGTTAGTCCTTCCTTTAATTTATCAAACCAGCCCATATTAATTGCCTCCTTTTAATTTTAGTGAAATAACTTTTGATATACCTTTCTCTTCCATTGTAACTCCATAAAGCATATCAGCAGCAGCCATGGAACCTTTTCTATGAGTAATAACAATAAATTGTGTATCCTTAGAATAATCTTTTAAAAATTTTGCAAATCTATTAACATTTGCATCATCAAGAGCAGCTTCTATTTCATCAAGTACACAAAAGGGTGTTGGCTTCATTCTGAGAATAGCAAATAAAAGAGCTATTGCAGACAGACCTCTTTCCCCTCCTGATAAAAGTGAAAGACTTTGAAGTTTTTTCCCAGGCGGCTGAACAATAATATCAATTCCGCATGTTAATATATCATCATTTTCAAGTTTTAAATCCGCAAAACCTCCTCCAAATAGTTCTTTAAATGTTTGATTAAAATTGTTTTTTATAATTATAAATTTTTCTTCAAATTGTTCTTTCATCTTTTTTTCAATTTCATTTATTATATCAATAAGAGAATTTTCAGCTCTTAAAAGATCTTCTCTCTGCTTTGATAAAAATTCATATCTTTCAGTTACTCTTTTGTATTCTTCTATAGCATTAACATTAATATCGCCTAAATTCTTAATTTCATTTTTTAAATCAGCAATTCTTATATTTGCTTCGGACATGCTTTTTAGAGTCTTTCTAAATTGTGCTGCCTGAGCCATACTTATCTCGTAATCATCCCAGACTTTTTTTGTATGCATATCTATTTCTGATTCAAGTTTTGATTTGGATATTTCTAACCTATGAATTGAGTTTATTAAATTCTTTATGTTTTCTTCTATATCATTAAAATTGCTTTCCTCCTTTGAAATCATTTGAGCAGTTTTCTTTTTATTCTCTTCTATATCATTGAAGTTTTTATTAAATATTTCTATGTCTTTTATAATTTTTTCTATCAACTCTTTATTCTTTACAATATCTTTTTCCAATAAAGCTGTTTTTTTATCAATATTCTCAATTTCATGATTTTGATAATTCAATTTCTGCTTGATTGAATCCAAATTCTTTTCTATCCTATTTATTTCATTATTAATTGCTTCTAAAGTTTTTAACTTTTCTGCTAAAGATATTTTTTTTGATGTTAGGTCAGTAGAAATATTATTTCTCTGTTCTTTTAAGTCTTTATAATTTAACTGTATGTTCTCAATATCATTTTCAATTCTTTTTTGATTTTCAATATAATCCTGTAACATTGATTTATTATAGTTTTCGTTTTCGGTATTTTTTTTGCTCTCTATATCAATTTGTTCAATCTCAATATTAACATCTTTAATTATTTCTTCAATATTTGAAATTTCTTTTTTAACTATCGCAAGTTTCTGATTTTCAGCTTGTATTTTTGATGATAATTCCATGATGCTGTTATTGTTTTCGTTAAGTTCTATCTTTTTAATATTAACTTTTTCAGAGTTTGAATATATTTCGTCTACAATCTTTTTTAAATTTTCCTTTTCTATTATTATTAAAGATTTAAGCTCTTCTATTTGATTTTTTCTTGAAAATATACCTGTAGTCTTAGCAGAATTGCTTCCACCTGTAAATGCGCCTCCAATGTTTATAACATCGCCATCAGCAGTAACTATTCTATAATTATAATTAGTTTTTTTAGCAATTATATTTGCTGTATCTAAATTATCACAAATCAATACTCTTCCTAATATATTAGTAATAGCATTTTTAAATTTTATATCATAATTAACTAAATCAGAAGCAACTCCTAAAAACCCTTTTATACTCTTTAATTGTTCATTGATTACAAATTCCTTGCCTTTAATTATCGATAAAGGTAAAAATGTTGCTCTTCCAATATTATTTTTCTTTAAATAATTTATAAGCATTATAGATGTTTCTTCATTATCAACCACTATATTTTGTATAGATGAACCTAAAGCAATTTCAATAGCTGTCTCTAAACCCTTAGGGACATAGATAAGATCGCTTATAGTTCCAAAAACTTTTCTGTTATCTTTATAATTTATTAGTATTGATTTTACAGCCCTATTAAAGCCCTCCATATCCTTATCCATATCTAAAAGGGTTTTATATTTTGCTTCAATTGTCTTTAACTTTTCAAAACAAAACTTATTTTCTCTATTAAGTTCATCTTCCTTTTTTTCAAGATTTAAAATCTCATAAGATATATCTGATGATTTTTGCTTTAAAAAAGCCATATCATCGCTGTAATTTTTGATAATTTTTGTTATGCTTTCTGCTTCTAAATTTAAAACATCTATTTTTTTATTTTTAGCATCAATTTCTTTTTTTAACTGCAGCTTTCTATTATTAAGACTTCCCATTAAAATGGATGATGAATTTATTTTATTATTTATATCAGAAATATCTTTAATAATTTGAAGTAAATCACTCTTTTTTGATTCTAATAAAGTTTCTAAATCATTACATTTGGTATTCAATCTTTCAAATTCTTTTTCTATTTTTTCTACTTCTAATTGTGCAGCATTAATATCCTGATTTATTTTTGATTTATTTGATAAAATCGATTCATGCTCAGTATTTAAGTTTTGAATATTTATTTTTTCTTCATCAAATTCTTTAATTAATCTTTCTTTATCATTGATTAAATTCTGCTTTCTTTCCTGAAGCAGATTTAAATTTCCCGATAAAGCCTCATATTTTTTTTCCAGCTCTACCCTTTCATTGTTTTTAAACTCATATTCTTTTTCTATTTCTGATAAATCTCTTTTGTATTTGGCAATCAACTGTATTTTTTCACTTTTTTTAAATTCTAAATCATCTTTACTATCTTCAAGACTATTAATTTGTGATAAGCAGTTGTTAAGTTTATTTTTAGCATTTTCATAGTTATAAAGTATTACATTTATATCTAATTCTTTTAATTCATCTCTTAGAGCTAAATATTTTTTTGCTTTATCTGACTGCTCTTTTAAAGGCTCAATTTGTTCATCAAGATTATTAATTATATCTAAAATTCTTATAAGATTTTGTTTTGTTGTTTCAAGTTTTTTTTCAGCTTCAAGTTTTCTAGTTTTATATTTAACTATGCCTGCTGCCTCTTCAAAAAGCATTCTTCTATCTTCTGATTTTGAACTTAAAATTTCTTCAATTTTTCCCTGACCAATCAAAGAATAACCATCTGTTCCTATTCCTGTATCCATAAAAAGTTCAGTAATATCTTTTAATCTGCATTGGGTGTTATTTATTAAATACTCGCTCTCTCCGGATTTATAAAGTCTTCTTGTTACTGTAATTTCAGAATAATCATATGGAAACATCTTCTTTGAATTATCAATTGTAAGCGATACCTCAGCGCATCCAAGACCTTTTCTGCTTTCTGTTCCTGCAAAAATTATATCATCCATCTTTGAACCTCTCAGGGTCTTTGCGCTCTGCTCACCCAATACCCACTTTATACTATCATATATATTGCTTTTCCCTGAACCATTAGGACCAACAATTGCCGTAATCCCTTTATCAAATTCTAAATCAACTTTATCTGCAAAAGATTTAAACCCTTTTATTTCAAGCCTTTTTAAGTACAATATAACACCCCTTTTATGTCAAACAGCTTTTATTTAAAAAGGGACTTACCCGGGCGGATAAATCCCTTTAAACACTATTTTAATTTTAAAATTTATATAATATATTGTCAACTTTTCATTTCTATAAAAAAGATAGGCTTTTGCCTATCTTGGTTGAACAATAAATTTTATTGCTGTTCTTTCTTCTCCCTCAATTTCAATTTCTGAAAAGGCTGGTATAACAACAAGATCAATCCCATTAGGAGCAACAAATCCTCTTGTGATTGCTATTGCCTTAACAGCTTGATTAACTGCACCTGCGCCTACCGCCTGTACCTCTGCAGACGCTCTTTCTCTTAAAACGGCAGCAAGTGCTCCTGCAACTGCTTTTGGTTGTGATTGAGCAGATACTTTTAGTACTTCCATCTATAATTCCTCCTTCAAATATATAGAAAATATTTCAACTAAATTATTCTATAAGAAAGAGGAAAATCCTTCTTTAAATTACTAATTTTATATATTTTTCAAATGACATTTTTTTATCTATTATACCATCTGAAATCAAAATTTCAAATCTGTCAATAGCATTATTTTGACATACTTTAATTTTTTTTGTAGAATAAAGTCTTACTAATTTATTGAAATATTTTTTCTTATCAGCAAAAAGTTTAGATATGTCCTTCGTATTAATGCTTATAGTGATTTCTAATGAATCTATAAAGTATTTTTGAATAATGTAATCAATTATAGAAATAAACAATAAAGATTCAACCAGTTCTCTAAATGCAGGATGAAAAGGACCTGCAATAACCTCTTTGTTAATGTTTATTTCATCTGTAGCTTGCAGCCCAAGTCTAATTATAGGTATATCGTTTTTAGAAAATAAAATGTATAATTTACTGCTGATATCTACAGCTTCATCTATAGTCAAAGGCTTATAACATCCTTTTTTGAATAACTCTTCCATTTTAGTGTTTTTAATAATTAATGCAGGATATATTCTGACAAAGTCAGGCTTTATTTTAATTATTTCATTTGCTGTAAAAATATCCTTTTCTAAATTATCAGATGGGAGACCAATCATCATCTGAAGTCCTAATTTAAAACCATATTCTTTAATTAAACGGCTTGAATTAATTACATCTAAAGATGTATGCCCTCTTTCTGCAATATTAAGAACTTCATCATCCATAGATTGAACTCCAAGTTCAATAACACCAACTCCATGGGTTTTAAGGTTTTTTAGAATATATTCATTTATATAATCAGGTCTTGTTGAAAGTCTTATATCATCTATTTTCCCATTTTCAAGGGCTGTTTTGGCTGCATCTAAAAGCTCATTTTGATAATCCATTGGAATACCTGTAAAGCTTCCTCCAAAAAAAGATAACTCAACAAAAGAATTTTCTCTATCTATTGTACTAAGATATTTATCAATTGTTTCTTCAACATCCTTTTTAGTAATTGTTTTTGTAATCCCTGTTATTTTTTTTTGATTGCAGAATATACAGTCATGAGGACACCCTAAGTGAGGTACAAAAATAGGTATAATATAATAATTCTTATTCATCTAAATCAACCCCGAGATTTTTTAAAGCTTGCTTTGCAGCTCTCTGCTCAGCTTCTTTTTTACTTTTTCCTTTGCCTTTTCCGCTGCTTTTGCCATCTATCTGAACTTCAATTTCAAAGGTTTTATCATGGGGCAGACCGGATTCACTTAATAAGTTATATTTTATTAAGCAATCCTGTCTTTTTTGCAAATACTCCTGAAGTTTTGATTTATAATCATTGAATATTTCATCTTTACTTACTGCATCAATTTTATCCTTAAGAAAATTAAGAACAAAATTTTTAGCTGCTTCATATCCTGAATCTATATATATGGCAGCAATTACAGCTTCTAAGGCATCAGCAAGAAGAGAATCCTTATTTCTTCCTCCAGTTAATTCTTCTCCTTTGCCAATACTTATATATTTATTTATCATAATTTTTCTTGCCATTTCAGATAGGGATGATTCACAAACAACGCTTGCTCTAATTCTTGAAAGCTTGCCTTCCTGTTTATCTTTATACTTTTTATAAAGATATTCGCTGACTATCATGCTAAGAACTGAGTCCCCTAAAAATTCAAGCCTTTCATTATGATTTAATATAGAAGGATGCTCATTTGCAAAGGAACTATGTGTAAGTGCTAAATCGAGAATAAAAAGTTTTTGAAATTTAACACCTATTATTTCTTCAAATTCTTTTAATTCGTTTATTCTATCTTTTGTCATAATATCCTCCAAAAACAAAGCCAAAGGTGAAAGTCAAATATTAATCAACTTTGCACCTTTCAGATATTAATGTATTAATAATTATAATTTAAGCATATTTCTTGAACACTACAACTGCATTATGCCCTCCAAATCCAAAGGAATTTGAAATAGCATACATTACATTTTTATTTATAGCCTTATTAGGAACGTAATTTAAATCGCATTCCTCATCAGGTGTATTTAAATTTATTGTTGGAGGTATTATATCGTTATTTATAGTTAGAGCTAATATAACGCCTTCAATTCCACCAGCAGCTCCAAGAAGATGTCCTGTCATGGATTTTGTTGAGCTTATCGGTATATCATAGGCTTTAGTACCAAAAACTTTTTTTATCGCTAATGTTTCAAACTTATCATTATATTCAGTTGATGTTCCATGGGCATTAATATAATCTATATCCTCAGGCTTTATATTAGCATCTTCTATTGCTCTTTTTATTGCAAGAGCTGCCCCTTCACCTTCAGGATCCGGAGATGTCATATGATATGCATCACAGCTTGCACCATAACCGGCTACTTCTGCATAAATTTTTGCGTTTCTTTTTAGTGCATGCTCAAGCTCTTCAAGTATTAAAATACCTGCTCCTTCCCCTATTACAAAACCATCCCTGTTTTTGTCAAAGGGTCTTGATGCTATCTGCGGATTTTCATTATTTTCAGATAGTGCTTTCATTGAGCTAAATCCAGCAACTGCGAGAGGAGTTATTGCCGCTTCGGTTCCACCAGTAAACATAATATCAGCTTCTCCTCTTTCTATTGCTCTATAAGCCTCGCCTATCGCATTTGTTCCTGAAGCGCAGGCAGTTACAATGGTTTCATTTATTCCACGAGCTCCAAGCTTCATAGCTACTTGCCCTGCAGGCATATTAGCAATCATCATAGGAATGAAAAATGGACTTACTCTTTTTGGTCCTTTTTCCTTTAAAGTTACCATTTGATCTTCAAAGGTTTCAAGTCCACCTACACCGCAGCCTAATATAACTCCAATCCTATCTCTGTTGATTTCATCAAGACATAATCCTGAATCTTCAAGAGAAAGCTTTGCTGCTGCTACTGCGTATTGAGTTGCTTTGTCCATTCTTCTGCTTTCTTTTTTGTCCATATATTTTTCTGCATCAAAGTTTTTAACTTCAGCAGCAATTTTCACATTAAATTCAGAAGTATCAAAATGTGTAATAAAATCTATTCCGCTTTTTCCACTAACTATATTATCCCAAAAATTATTAAGTTCACATCCAAGAGGACTTATAACTCCAAGTCCTGTTATTACAACTCTTTTTTTCATACTTATCCTCCTATACTTTGAGGCTCAGGTAAACAATGCTAACTTTTAATATATTTTAAAAAGCCCCGAATAAATCGGGACTATTTTTTTACATATCAGTATGTTCCTTTATGTAATCTACTACATCACCTACAGTTTGAATTCTTTCTGCATCTTCATCTGGAATTTCTATATCGAATTCCTCTTCAAGAGCCATTATAAGCTCAACGATATCAAGAGAATCAGCACCAAGGTCATCAATGAAAGATGAATCCATGGTTATATCATCTGAATCAACACCAAGTATATCTGAAATTCTTTCTTTTACTTTCTCAAATATCATTAAATTCACCTCCCTTCAAACAACTCACATATATAATATTACATAACCATTCCTCCGTCAACATTTATTACCTGACCTGTTATATAATTTGATTCATCGCAGGCTAAAAATAATGCTGTTTTTGCAACATCTTCTGGGTTTCCTGCTTTTTTTAAAGGTATTTTGTCTATAATATCTTCTTTTATCTTTTCATTTAAAACTTCTGTCATTCTTGTTTCGATATAGCCTGGAGCTATAGCATTAACATTAATATTTCTTGATGCAAATTCCTTTGCAGCAGATTTTGTAAGAGCTATAACCCCTGCCTTTGAAGCAGCATAATTTGCCTGTCCGGCATTGCCTGTTATACCTATTACAGATGACATATTTATTATTTTACCATGTTTTTGCTTTATCATGTATCTTGAAGCACATTTTATTGTATTAAAGCATCCTTTTAAATTAACATCTATAACCCTATCGAAATCTTCAACATCCATTCTCATTATAAGATTATCTTTAGTAATTCCAGCATTATTTACAAGTATATCAATACTATTATATTTTTCAATAATATTGTCTATCATATTTTTTACATCATCGTAATTTGACACATCGCATTTTATGCTTTCACATATTCCGCCGGATGAATTTATTTCTTCAACAACTTTTTGAGCAGATTCTGCATTTCCAGAATAGTTTACAATAACTATAGCACCTTCAAGTGCAAATTTTAATGCTATAGCTCTTCCAATACCCGAAGATGCACCGGTAATAAGTGCTACTTTTCCTTTTAACTTCATTTTTTCACTCCTATTCTATGATAGTTCCTTAAGTACCTTTTCAAAAGTTTTTATGTTTTCAACATTATAAATTGATTTGGTTTTATCTATTTTTTTTACAAAACTGCTTAATGTCTTAGAAGGCCCAATTTCTATAAAAGTATTTACTCCATCATTAATCAGTTTTATAATATTTTCTTCAAATCTTACAGGAGATGAGATTTGATATTTAAGCTTTACAATAGTTTTTTCAATATCATCGTCATAATATTCATTATCATAATTTGACAATATATTTATGGACGGACTTTGTATTTTTGAATTTTTTAATATCTCTTCAAGTTTTAAACCTGCATTTTTCATTAAGCTTGAGTGAAAGGGCCCGCTTACATTTAGAAGTACTGCTTTTAATGCTCCCTTTTCCTTTAATATTTCTGCTGCTCTTTGCACTAAAGCTTTTTCACCAGTTATGACAGTTTGACCTGGACAATTATAATTTGCAACTTCTATTGTACCGTGAATCTTAAGCTCGTTGCAGCAGCTCTCAACAATATCTCTGCTTATACCAATAATAGCCGCCATTCCACCCTCATAATCTAATGCAGCATTTTGCATAAGCTTTCCACGCTCATATATTATTTTAAGACCATCTTCAAAAGTAAATGCATTGCCATAGACAAGGGCTGAATATTCTCCAAGGCTTAAACCAGCTGCATAATCAGCTTTTATGTTATTCTCATTAAGTATTGAGGCAATAGCAGTTGAAGTTGTAAGAATTGCTGGCTGGGTGTTTTCGGTTTTTGATAATTCTTCATCAGGTCCTTCAAAACATAACTTTTTAATATCAATATTAAGTATATTATCTGCTTTTTCAAATATTCTTCTTACACACTCAAAATTATCATATAAATCTTTACCCATACCTGCGTATTGAGCGCCTTGACCTGCAAACAAAAATCCTATTTTTCTCATTTACACCATTCCTTTAACTTTGCAAAGTTTTCGTTATATTCTTTTATCAATCCATTAATGATATCATTACAAGGCTTAATATCATTAATTAATCCTGAAATCTGACCTGCCATTACTGACCCATATTCTATATCACCTAATACAGCTGCTTTTCTTAGAGCCCCTGCACCAAGCTTTTCTATTTCTTCCTTTGAAGCATTAGAATCTTCAAGCTTTTCAAATTCTCTCGTAAGCTTATTTTTTAAGCATCTAACAGGATGCCCTGTTTTTCTTCCAGTTGCAACAGCATCTCTATCCTTTGCTTCAATAATTGCATTTTTATAGTTTTCATGGACTATGCATTCAGTGGAGCAAACAAATCTTGTCCCAATTTGTACCCCTTCAGCACCAAGGGCGAAAGCAGCGAGCATACCCCTCCCATCACCTATTCCTCCTGCTGCAATAACAGGAATATTTACTGCATCAACTACTTGAGGCACAAGACAAAATGTAGTAAGTTCCCCTATGTGGCCTCCTGACTCAGTACCTTCTGCTATCACTCCATCAACACCTTCTTTTTCCATTCTTTTTGCAAGTGCAACTGATGGAACAACAGGGAAAATTTTAGTTCCATTTTCCTTAAGAGATTTTATATATTTCCCAGGGTTACCAGCACCAGTAGTTATTACAGGTACTTTTTCTTCTAATATTACTTTCATAACATCGTCAACATAGGGAGACATAAGCATTACATTTACACCAAAGGGTTTATTTGTAATTTCTTTTATCTTTCTTATTTGATTTCGAACATATTCTCCTTCTGCTCCGCCTGCTGCTATTATACCAAGTCCTCCTGCGTTTGATACTGCACCTGCAAGTTCATAGGTTGAAACCCAGGCCATGCCTCCTTGAAAAATAGGATATTCAATATTGAGTAATTCATTAACTCTTGTTTTCATAACATCCTCCTATATAATCCATTTAATTAATACTGCCCCATAGGTTAGGCCAGCTCCAAATCCAACAAGTAATATATTATCACCTTGTTTAATTTCACTCCTTATAAAACTGTCATAAAGAGTTACAGGAATGGAAGCTGAAGACATATTACCATATCTGTCTAATGTAATCCCAACCTTATCCATGGAAATACCAAGCCTTTTTGCAGCGGATTCTATTATTCTAATATTAGCTTGATGTGGTATGAGATAGTCTATATCTGAAAGATTTAGATTGTACTTTTCTAAAAGTTTTATTGCTGCTTCTGGCATCGCCTTAACTGCGAACTTAAATACTTCAGGACCATTCATAGATGTATAATGAAGTCTTTTTTCTACAGTTTCAAAGGAAGATGGCATCCTCGAGCCTCCAGCAGGCAGAGTTAAAAAGTTTCCACCAGCACCATTAGCCATAATAAATTCACCAATAATTCCATCTTCTTCAGTTCTTGAAATTACTACTGCACCACAGCCATCTCCAAAAAGTACGCAGGTATTTCTATCAGTAAAATCAGTAACTCTTGATAATATGTCACATCCAATAACGACAATATTTCTATAAAATCCTGTTTCAATAAATTGTTTTGCAATTGTAACTGCATATATAAAACCAGTACATCCTGCAGAAACATCAAAGGCAGCAGCATTTATTGCGCCAATGTTATTCTGTACAATCGCTGCAGTTGATGGATACATCATATCTGGTGTAACAGTAGCTACTATTATAAGGTCAACGTCTTTTGAATCAATATTAGCCATTTCTATAGCTTTTTTTGCAGCTTCAGATGAAATATCTGAAGCTGCTGTATCCTTATCAGCTATTCTTCTCTCTTTAATTCCTGTTCTTGTAACTATCCACTCATCTGATGTCTCAACCATATTCTCAAGGTCTTTGTTCGTTAAAACATTATTGGGTAAGCTTATGCCTATACCTGTTATCCCTGCATTATATTTCATTATATCTCTCCTATCAAATTATGACTTATATCGTCTTACTTCGTTTTTTATATCCTCAACAATATTACCATTCACACAAAGCATAGCCTGCTTTATTGCATTTTTTATAGCTTTAGAATTTGAACTTCCATGGGCTTTAATAACAGTTCCATCAACTCCAAGAAGTATTGCCCCGCCATATTCTGTATAATCAAATTTCTTTTTAAATCTTTTAAATACAGGTTTTAATATAAGGCCACCAATTTTTGATATTGTTGAAGATGTTATTTCTTCTTTCAAAATATCAAATATTGTACCAGCAACACCTTCAAATAACTTTAAAATTACATTTCCAGTAAAACCATCACAAAGAACAACGTCAATATTTCCATCAGGTATTTCTCTTGCTTCAATATTGCCTTTAAAATTAAGATTGCTTTCTTTTAAAACTTTAAAGCATTCCTTTGTAAAAGCATTTCCTTTTTCTTCTTCTGAACCAATATTCACAAGACCAATTGTTGGAGTTTGCTTTTTTAATACTTTCTTTGAATAAATCTCACCCATTATTCCGAATTCAAGTATATTTTCAGCTTTGCAATCTGCATTTGCTCCAGAGTCTATAAGCATAAAATAATTATTTTTTCCAGGAAGTACAGGTGATAAAGCTGCTCTATCAATACCTTCTATTCTGCCTACTATAAAAAGTCCCCCTGCAAGAATAGCACCTGTACTGCCAGCAGATATAAAAGCATCGCCTTTTTTCTCTTTTAAAAGCTTCATACCTACAACAAGTGATGAATCTTTTTTTCTTCTAATTGCAAGTGTCGGAGAATCATTATTCGTAATAATTTCTGTAGTATGTACTATTTCAATTTTATCTGAATATAAATTATTGCCTTTAATAACATCTTCTATTTTATCTTTATCACCAACAAGCAATATTTCAATATCATATTCTTTAGCTGCAAGATAAGAACCTTTTACAACTTCTAAAGGAGCATTGTCTCCTCCCATAGCATCGACAATAATTTTCATTTTTATTCCTCCTTACACTCATCAATAGAAACCAATATAAATTTTCCTCTGAAAACTTCCTGTTGATTAACATATATAAAAACCCAGACAAAAAATTTATTGCCTCTTGTTCTTACAATCTCACCTTTTGCTACAAGCCTTTCCCCTGCATAGACTGGTCTTTTATATTTAATATTTGCAACACCAGTTAATGCTGCCTTTGCGTCTACTATTGCAAGGGCTAAGGTTTCTGCCATAGCATATATATGCTGTCCCTTTACTACCTTAGTTTTTTCAAATACTAAACTATCATCTGTATCAAGTATAGAAATTGCATTTTTGCCTATTGTAATATCTATAAGTTCTCCTACAAATTCTCTACCAACAATTGCTTTAACCTTTGAAAATTTGTCCTCTGCAACATTTTTGATTCTTTCCCTAAGTTCAGGAATACCAAGTTCTAATCTATCTAATCTTATAGTTTGAACTGAAATTTTAAATTTATCAGCTAATTCTTCATCTGTTATGAATGGATTGCTTTTAA
Organism: Caloramator quimbayensis; assembly: GCF_900167605.1. Lineage (GTDB taxonomy): Bacteria > Bacillota > Clostridia > Clostridiales > Caloramatoraceae > Caloramator_B > Caloramator_B quimbayensis. Next base: position 29,213 of record NZ_FUYH01000012.1, read on the forward strand.
TTATTTCTTGAAGTTTGCTTTGCCTTTGAACTTTTTTTTCCCTATTGTTCATAGGTCCCACTCCTTATATCTTATTTTATGACCTACTACTAATATTAAGTATATATAATATATCGTAATAAATCAATAAAAAATTTCAATATAAACAAAAAGAAAGTCCATACAGACTTTCTTTTAAAAAATTATTTTTCTATAACAGTTCTATTTTTGTAATATCCACAGTTATCGCATACTCTATGAGCAAGCTTCATTTCATGGCACTGTGGGCATTCAACCATTCCAGGCATTGAAAGTTTCCATGTCTGGGCTCTTCTTTTATCTCTTCTAGCCTTTGAATGTCTTCTCGCAGGATTTCCCATTATAACACCTCCTCAATCGCCTTTAAAAAGGTCTTTAAGTACTGCAAGTCTCGGATCAATTTCTCCTTTTTCGCAGTTACATTTGCCTGTATTCAAGTTCTTGCCGCATATTGAACATAATCCTTTACAGTCCTCGCTGCAAAGAAACTTAATAGGCATAGAAAGAATTATATTGTCAATAACCATGTTGCTCAAATCAATAGTATTGCCATCATAACTATAAGTATCTTCATCCTCATGAGCTTTAGAAAAAATCTCATCATAATCGATATTAAGCTCATAATTAAACGTCTCAAGACACCTTGAGCATTGCGCTTTTATAGAGGTACTTATTGTTCCTTTTACCTTTATAAGGCCTCCATCGTAATAAGCGCTTCCATCAACTTTCAAAGGAGACATAAGATAAAACTTAAAATCTTCCCTTTCAATGCTTTCCTTTTTAACAACAATTTCAAAGGGCAGAATTTCAATATTCCCTTTTATCAGCCCTGAAATATCAAGCAACATAAGCTCACCTCAAATAAGCCACAATTTATTATATAAATTTAATGTATAAAAGTCAAGCTGTTGTTAAATAATAAGCCAATCTTTATATAATTTTATCCTTATTTTCTTACGATATCCATTGTATCTCTTGCTATCATTAATTCCTCATTTGTAGGGATAAGGTATACTTTAACTTTAGAATCAGCAGTTGATACCTCAGTTAATTTTCCTCTCACTTTATTTTTTTCTTCATCAATTTTAACGCCCAAAAATTCAAGTCCCTTACAGGTTTCATACCTTGCTTCAGGAGAATTTTCTCCAAGACCTGCTGTAAATACTATAGCATCTACTCCTCCCATAGCAGCAGCATAGGCTCCTATATATTTTTTAACTCTATAGTAAAATACATCTAAAGCAAGTTTTGCCTTTTTATTTCCTTTTGCAGCTGCATCCTCTACATCTCTAAAATCACTGCTAACACCTGATAATCCCAAAACTCCTGATTTTTTATTCATAACGTTGTTAACTTCTTTAGAGGACAAATTAGCTTCATCTTGTAGGAAAGTAACAATTGCAGGATCTATATCACCACATCTTGTGCCCATTACAAGACCTTCAAGAGGTGTAAATCCCATGCTTGTATCTACTGATTTACCATTTAAAACTGCAGCAACGCTTGCACCATTTCCAAGATGACAGGTTATTATTTTGCAATCTTTAATATCCTTGCCAAGCTGTTCTGCAGCAATCTTTGATACATATCTATGAGATGTTCCATGGAATCCATATCTTCTAATACCATATTTTTCATATAATTCATATGGAAGAGCATACATATATGCATAATCCGGCATTGACTGATGAAATGCTGTATCAAAAACAGCAACCATAGGAGTGTTTGGCATCAATGCTTTACATGCGTTTATACCTATTAAGTTTGGAGGATTATGCAGTGGAGCAAGTCTTGAACATTCTTCTAAAACCTTCATAATATCATCATCAATTAAAATGGAAGATGAATATTTTTCTCCGCCATGAACAACTCTATGGCCTACAGCTGATATTTCACTCATATCGCTTATAACACCATGGTTTTTATCTGTAAGAGCATCTAAAACAAGCTTAATAGCATCCTTATGGTCCTTCATTGGATGCTCAATTACTACTTTATCTTTGCCTTCAGGTTTATGAGTTAAAACCGAACCTTCAATCCCGATTCTTTCTACAAGCCCTTTTGCTAGTAGAGATTCATTTTCCATGTTTATTAATTGGTATTTAAGTGATGAACTACCGCAATTTACAACAAGTATTTTCATATGTACATCTCCTTTTATTATAAATTTATTCCCTGTGCTTGAACTGCAGTTATAGCAACAACATTAACAATATCTTCAACGCTGCATCCCCTTGAAAGATCATTAATAGGCGCAGCAAATCCTTGGCATATAGGTCCGATTGCTTCAGCATTTGCAAGCCTTTGTACAAGCTTATATCCTATATTTCCAGCTTGAAGGTCAGGGAATATTAAAACATTTGCTTTTCCAGCAACATCACTTCCTGGAGCTTTTAGTGAAGCAACCTTTGGAACAATTGCTGCATCAAGCTGAAGTTCGCCATCTATCATTATATCAGGTGCCATTTCCTTTGCCAATTTTGTAGCTTCCACTACTTTGTCTACAAGTTCATGTTTTGCGCTTCCCTTTGTAGAGAATGAAAGCATTGCAACTTTTGGTTCAATTCCGCAAAGCACCTTTGCAGTTCTTGCACTTGTAACAGCAATCGATGCAAGTTCAGAAGCTGTAGGATTTGGATTTACAGCACAATCTCCAAACACGAATAATCCTTTTTCACCATAAGCTTCATTTGGAACTTCCATTACAAATACACTTGATACTATTGATATACCTGGCGCAGTCTTTATAATTTGCATTCCAGGTCTTAATAAATCTCCTGTTGAATGTACAGCACCGGATACCATTCCGTCAGCATCTTTAAGTTTTACCATCATTGCACCAAAATACATAGTATCTAATATCATTTCTCTTGCTTTTTCGATAGTCATTCCTTTGCTTTTTCTCAGCTCATAGAGCTGCTGTGCATAAAACTCTGATTTCTCAGAAGTTTTAGGATCTATTATTTTTATTCCTTCGATATTAGCTCCTTCCTTTTGAGCAGCATTTTTTATTTCTGATTCATCGCCAAGAAGTATTATTTCTGCTAAACCTTCTTTTTTAATAATTTCAGCAGCTCTTAAAGTTCTTGGCTCGCTGCCTTCAGGAAGAGCAATAACTTTTAAATCGCTTTTTGCCTTTGACCATATTTTTTCCATTAAGCCCATCTTTTTTCCTCCTCAAATATAAAATTAAAATGTTTATATTTATATAAAATTGAAAATATATATTATTATATGTTAATATATATTTCTGTCTATAATTATAATTTGTTTATTTATTAAAAATAAACTAAAATAATAATAAAATTAAAAACAATGTTTATGGAGGTTTTTATGACCACAACAGGAATAATCGTTGAATATAATCCACTTCATTATGGTCACATATATCATCTTAATAAAACAAAGCAATTAACAAATTGTGATTCAATTATTGCTGTAATGAGCGGCAATTTTGTCCAAAGGGGTGAACCTGCAATAATAAATAAGTGGGCAAGAACAAAGGCAGCGCTCTTATCAGGAGTTGATTTAGTTATTGAACTCCCAGTTATCTACTCTATAAGCAGTGCAGAGGGTTTTGCCTTTGGTGCCGTTTCAATATTAAACTCCCTTGGCATTATCGACAATTTATGCTTTGGAAGTGAGATAGGTAATATAGATAAACTGTATTACATATCTAAAATATTATATGAAGAACCAGAAGAATACAAGTATATACTAAAAAAATACATCAAATCTGGTTTATCCTTCCCCAGTGCCAGACAACAATCGCTCTACAAATATATAATAGATAAAAATGATGTCAATGTAAATATAAATGATATCGAAAATATAATAAAAAATCCAAATAATATACTATCTATAGAATATATAAAATCATTAATTAAGCTTAGAAGCAATATTAAGCCTTATACAATAGAAAGAATTATAAATTCTTATAATGATGAAAATTTGACAGGTATGATTTCAAGCGCTACCTCGATAAGAAAAAATATTTATAATGAGGAAATAAAAAATGCTCTTCCAGAGTACTCCTATGAAATAATAAAAAATGAAGAGAAAAATGGGAGAGCACCTATAACAATTGATGATTTTTCTAATATATTGCTTTATAAATTACGATCTGAAGAGATTAATTATATTTCCTCAATAGCGGATGTTTCAGAAGGACTTGAATATAAAATAAAAAGAGCAAGCGAGGATTCTGTTTCAATAAATGAACTCATTGAAAATATAAAAAGTAAAAGATACACATCAGCAAGAATAAAAAGAATACTTTTATATTCTCTTCTTGGAATAACAAAGGAAATTTATGATAAAAAAAAGAAACAGCCTGCTGAATATGTACGAATACTTGGCTTTAACAGCAGGGGGAAGGAGCTTATAAAATCTATTAAAGAAAAAAGTTCTATACCATTAATCACAAATCCATCGCAAAAGGATACTAATATTTTAGAGCTTGATATTAAAGCAACGGATTTTTATGTACTTGGTTATAAAAATAAGATTTACACCAGTGCAAAGCAAGATCTTAAAGTTCCTCCTGTAATAATTTAGTTTCATTTGAAGTGTTTTTTAACTTTTCATTTATTTTTTCTCTTATTACGTCTAAAACTTCTAAAGTTGCTTGTTCTCCCTTTTCTGTACATAAATCTACAAGATCAAATCTTGTCGGGTCGATATCGTTTAAATCGACCCTTATCATTATATCTGCATCCTGTTTTTTCATTAAAAAAAGCTCTCTCTCCATTAAATCTATAGATTCATATAATACATTAAATATACTTTTACAATTGCTGCTATTGAGATTAAATCCCACATCAACACCAATTACCAAATCCGCACCCATGCATTTTAGAATCTTAGCAGGTACTCTTTCTATTACACCTCCATCGACTAAAATCATATCGTCTTTAAAATAGGGTACGAACACACCAGGCACTGAAATACTTGCTCTTATAGCTTCATGTACCTTTCCATCTTTAAATATCACTATATTTTTATTTTTTAAATCCGTTGCTACAACGTATAAAGGTGTTTTTAAATCCTTAAAATCACAATCCTTAGTAATAAATTTTAATATGCTTTGTATTTTATCTCCCTTGATGAATCCATTTCTTGGCACCACAACATCTAAATAGGCTTTTTTAGGTAGCTCTTTAAAAAGAGCCTTAACATATTTAAAATCAATTCCTGCACAATAAAGAGAGCCGATAAGTGCACCTGCGCTGCTCCCTGATACCATATCAATGGGTATATCATATTTTAATAATGTTTCAATCACTCCGATATGTGCAAGTCCTCTTGCAGCTCCTGAACCTAAAGCAAGACCTATTTTAAATCTGTCTTTCATATCTTTCACCTTTCTTTCATAGAATATAATGAATTATTCTAAAAAGGTACCGATATGAAATATATATTTACGATTATTATAACTATTACTTTTTTTATGTGTTTTATTTTAAAAAAAAATATCAAAGCAGTTACAGCTTTGATATCAACATTTCTTATTTTATTAATATTCTATCCTAAGGCTTCGATAAATGGTGCTAAAGAAGGAATTAATCTTTGGATGTTTATTGTTATACCTTCACTTCTTCCTTTTTTTATAATAAATGATATGCTTATGTCATTAAAAGTTCCTGAAAATATAGCAAAACTTTTTGCGCCAGTAATAAAATTATTATTCAACACTACAGGTTATGGAGCCTATGTATTTATTATGAGCATTTTTTCAGGATATCCATCAGGAGCAAAAATAGTAAATGATTTAATAAAAAGCAAAAAAATAAGCGTTAAGGAAGGACAAAAAATATTAACATTCAGCAGCACTTCCGGACCTTTATTTATAATTGGAGCAGTAGGTTCAGGAATGCTAAAATACAGCATAGCAGGTTATATACTTTATATTTCTCATATACTTGGAGCTATACTAAATGGAATACTTTTTAGATTTATATTAAAAGATGCTGATAAAAACAAATTTAACTATAATAACAATTTCTATAGTGAGAATTATTATTCATCCTCAGAAATATTTTCAAAGGCTATAAGCAGCTCCCTTATCACATGCGGATTAATAGGGGGATATATTATTATGTTTTCAGTAATAATATATTTGTTAAGAGAAATACAATACTTTGATATAATTGGATATTTACTACAAAAATTTTTCCATTTGTCAAGCTTTTTTACATTCACAATTAAAAGCTTGTTTGAAACATCCCTTGAAATATCTAATGGTGCAAAGATAATTTCCCTAATGGATAAAAGTTTTACTTATAAAATGTGTTTGTTAAGTTTTATTATTGCTTTTAGCGGTTTATCAATAATAGGTCAGGTGTCTGGCATTTTAAGTAAAAGTGGAATAAATATTAAGTTATATGTAATTTCAAAGGTATTTCACGGTATTTTTTCTTCTTTGCTCTGCTTTATATTCATAATGTTATTAAATATAAGAGTCTTTGTTTTTAATATAAAAAATTCTGCATCTGTATTGAATGTAATTGTATTATTAGAATTACTGCTTATTATCATATTAATACTAAATATTATTAGCTATAAAATAAAATTCTCAAAAAACTAAAATTACTTTACTTTATTATTTAGTCTGACACTTTTCATTTTTAATAATATATCAGTTATAATTTCACCCGGAACAAGTTCCTTTATGCATCCGCCATACATTGCAACCTGCTTAACAGCGCTTGAACTTAAATATGAATATTTATTGTTTGTCATCATAAATAAAGTTTCAACTTCTGCATCAAGCTTATTGTTAAGCAGTGCCATTTGAAACTCATACTCAAAATCGGATACAGCTCTAAGCCCTTTAATAATAACCTTGGCATTTCTTTTATGCATATAATCTATTAAAAGACCTTTAAAACTATCAATTTCAATATTGGGTATATTTTTTGTTGCTTTATTAATCAATTCTACCCTCTCTTCTAATGTAAAAAGAGGATTTTTTTTATCAGGATTTTCAAGTACAGCTACGATAACTTTATCAAATATCTTTGAAGTCCTTTCTATTATATCAATATGACCATTCGTAATTGGATCAAAGCTGCCTGGATAAACTGCTATTTTACTCATTTATTTCCTCCTTGTTCCAAAATGATATTCGTACTCTTCCATATTTTTCAGTTCTATATTTTGTAAAATGACCTATCTTATCTGGTATTATATCGTTTTCATCATATTCAGTTATTATTATTCCATTAGTATCAAGTAAATTATAACAATCTATATTTTTTAATGATTCAATAATTAGATTCCTTCCATAGGGAGGATCTAAAAATATAATATCGAATTTTAAATTTCTTTGAGCACACTTTTTTAATACAAAAAATGCATCATGATTATATAGCTCACAATTAGAATTAAATCCAAGATTTATAACATTTTCTTTTAAGTAACTAAAAGCTGTTTTATTTTTTTCGCAAAAAATACAAGATTTTGAGCCACGGCTTATACATTCAAGTCCAAGATTTCCGCTTCCTGCAAATAAATCTAAAATAAAAGAATCAGGAATACGGTTATTTACTATATTAAAAATGGATTCTTTAACTCTATCGAGTGTAGGTCTTGTATTATTTCCTTCAGGTACTTTTATTTTTCTCCCTTTTGCAATTCCAGTTATTATTCTCATGTTATCACCCACCTTATTTTAACACAAAAAATGAAATATATTATAATTTCAAAATAAAATTAAACTTATATTTAAAATTTTTTATATAAATTTATTTTTAGTTGAAGGTTGTTTGGTCTATTTTTGCATTAAATTTATTCTCTATCTCCTTTATTAAGTTAAAATATTCTTTTTTGTATAACATATTCTTTTCAAGCATTTCTCTTGCTAAATCTCTTGTTTGCTTTAGTATATCTATGTCTTTAAATGGATCTGCCAATTTGAGCTCTAAAGGTCCATGCTGCTTTGTACCAAAAAATTCACCAGTACCTCGAAGTTCCATATCCTTTTCGGCAATTATGAATCCATCGCTGTTTTGTGTCATTATTTTTAAGCGCTTTCGAGCCTCATCTGTTTTTGCTTCTGAAATTAATATGCAATATGATTTATAACTTCCTCTTCCAACTCTTCCTCTTAATTGGTGTAATTGGGCAAGTCCAAATCTATCGGCATTTTCAATAACAATAATTGTAGCATTAGGAACATTTATTCCAACCTCTATAACTGTAGTTGAAACAAGTATATCAATTTCTTTGTTTTTGAAATCATTCATAACCAAATCCTTTTCAATTGAATTCATTTTGCCATGTATAAGTCCAACATTAAATTTTTTAAAATATACTTCCTTCAATTTTTCATATGTTTCCACTGCAGATTCAGCTTCAAGCTTTTCAGACTCTTCAACAAGCGGACAGACAATATATGCCTGCCTTCCATTTTTTATTTCTTTTTTAACAAAATCATATACTCTATCTCTCATAGAAGGTCTTACAAAGTAAGTATCAATTTTTTGCCTGCCTGATGGCATCTCATTTATAATTGAAATATCCATATCTCCATATACAAAAAGAGCTAATGTTCGAGGTATAGGAGTTGCAGTCATTACAAGCACATGAGGATTATGTCCCTTATTTATAAGTTCTCCTCTTTGCCTGACACCAAATCTATGCTGTTCATCTGTTATAACAAGTGCAAGATTTTTAAATTCAACGTTTTCCTGTATTAAAGCATGTGTACCTACAACAATATCTATTTCTCCTTTTTTTATTTTCTCAATTATCTCTACTTTTTGTTTTTTAGGAGTACTGCCGATTAAAAGAGCAATATTAATGCTATAATTTTTTAGTAAAGACTTAAGAGATAAAAAATGTTGTTGTGCAAGTATTTCTGTTGGAGCCATTAAAGCTCCTTGATATTTATTCATAGCACAGTTAAAAAGAGCAATTATAGCAACAATAGTTTTACCGGATCCAACATCACCCTGTACAAGCCTATTCATAGGCTTTGATTTTTTCATATCTATTAGAATTTCTCTAATAGTTTTTGATTGAGCATTTGTTAATTCAAAGGGCAAAGATTCCTTAAATTCTTTCATTTCACTGCAAACAGGTATTGGATACGCATTTTCTAACTTTTCGAATCTTTTCTTTGCAGCAAAAAGTCCAAGCTGAAGAATCAGAAGCTCTTCAAATTTTATCCTTTCAATACTTTTATCTAAAGCAGCATAATCATTAGGATGATGAATATTTAAAATAGCTTTTTTAATATCATAAATTTCTTTTTGTTTTCTTATATCATCAGGTAAAATTTCATTAATTTCACTATCGATGTATTTAAGACACTCATCTATTATCTTTCTTAAAACCTTTTGCGATAGATGTTTATTACTCGGATAAATAGGATTAATTCCAAACTTAATATCTTCAATATCCTTTTCATACTGAGGCTCTATAATTTGTACCTCTCCCATTTTTTTTGATATTTTTCCATACAAAAAAACTCTCTGACCTATTTTAAAAGTATTCTTTATGTAAGGTTGATTAAACCAAACACCCACAATAAACCCAGTTTGATTTTTAAAAACCACACGGCTTATAGTTTTACCAGTGCTTGCTCTCCTATTAGCATATATTAATGATACATCCGCTATTATAGATGCTATATCTCCATCTTTCAGTTCATTGATAGGTTTTATATTCCTTCTGTCCTCATAGCTTCTTGGGAAATATAATATTGCATCTTTAACTGTATAAATACCTAAAGAATTTAAATATTTTAAAGTTTTTTCTCCTACTCCCTTAATACTTTTAATATCCATAAATATCACCTATAATAAAAAAGTTCGAATATAATATTCGAACTAATTATAACACATAATAACAATATTTATAATTATTATTCAACTGATATTATATAATAATATAAGGGTTGACCTCCATAATTAAAACTCACATCGCAATGACTAAATTTTTCATTTATATAATTTTGTATTTCCTCAGTATCATTTTCTTCAAGACCATTTCCAAAGAAAATTGTTATAAGCTCGCTGTTTTCGTCTACCATTTCATCTAAAACTTCTTTTGTGATTTTATTAATATCTTCACCTGACTTAATAAGTTTTCCATTCAATATACCAAGTATATTTCCTTCTTTAATATCAACATCATTAAATACAGTATCTCTTACTGCATAGGTAATTTGGCCAGTTTTTACTTTTGATATTGCTCTTAACATTTCTTCTTCATTATCTTTTGCATTTAAATCAGGATTAAAGGAGATAACAGCTGTTATGCCTTGAGGAATACTTTTTGTAGGAATTACAATAACATTCTTAGTGCTTACATCCTTAGCCTGCTGAGCAGCCATTACTATATTACCGTTGTTGGGTAGTACAAAAATATTTTTAGCATTAATCGAATTTATTGCTTCAAGTATATTCTGAGTGCTTGGATTCATAGTTTGACCGCCTTCAATTACAATATCTACTCCAAGGTCTTTAAATATACTTGTTAATCCATCACCTGCAGCAACGGTGATAATTCCAAACTCCTTTTCCTCCTCTTTCTGATTTGAAAAATCGTTATTAGAAACGTTATCATCTTCGCTTTCAATAATCGTTCTATGCTGTTCCTTCATGTTATCTATTTTTATTTTTGATAGTTCACCTAACTTTACAGCTTCTTCAAGTACTATTCCAGGATGATTTGTATGTATGTGTACCTTTATTAGGTTCTCCATACCAACTACAACTATTGAATCACCATAATCTGAAATTTTTTCTTTAAATCCTTCAAAGTAAGGTGTGCTTGATTTAATAAAGAATTCAGTACAATATCCAAACTTTATATCTTCTATTTCCTCAATTTTATCAAAGTTAGGTTTTGCTAAGTCTTTTTTATCTTCAATGTTTCCTAATGAAATTATTTCCCCTTGAAGCCATTTTAAAATTCCGCTGTATATGACTACTAAACCTTTTCCACCAGCATCAACAACACCTGCTTGTTTTAAAACAGATAACATTTCAGGGGTTTTATTTAATGTTTTAATTGCATGATCATAGACTTTTTTCATAAAATTTAAGAAATCAACTTCACTTTTTGCAATTTCAATAGCTTTATCGGCAGATTCTCTTGCAACTGTTAAAATAGTACCTTCTGTTGGCTTCATAACAGCTCTATAAGCAGTATTAGCGCCTTCTTTAAGAGCCATAGCAAAATCTTTGGTTGTTAAAGAGGTTTTGGTCTTTAATTGTTTTGAAAAACCTCTTAATATTTGTGATAGGATAACTCCTGAATTTCCTCTTGCGCCCATTAATGAACCCATTGCAGCAGCATCAGCTACAGCTTGAATAGATGTATCTTTTATTTTCTTTATTTCTTCAGCTGCAGACAACATTGTTGCTGACATGTTAGTTCCAGTATCTCCATCAGGTACAGGAAATACATTCAAGGAATTAACCATTTCCTTATTTTTTTCAAGTTCATAAGCTCCATTAAGCAGCATTTCTTTTAGATGTTGTCCTTCTATAATAGTATATTTCAAAGTTAGTACCTCCCTGCATTAAACTCTGATTCCCTGAATGTACACAGTTACATTCGATACCTTTATACCTGTTAATCCTTCAACAGAATACTTTACTTTTTGTATTATATTATTCGCAATTACAGAAATTTTTGTGCCGTATTCTACTATTATATAGAGCTCTACTGAAATACCTTCGTCCTTAGATATAATTTTTACTCCTTTGCTCAAATTATCTTTTTTTAAAAGCTCCCACAATCCATCTGTTGCCCTTTTAGATGCCATACCAACAACGCCATAGCATTCCATTGTGGCAGCGCCGGCTATATTAGCCAGAACTTCATCGGAGTATTCAATATACCCAAAATCATTATTTATTTTTATAGACATCTCAAAACCTCCTAAACAATTAATGAGCATCGCCGATATAATTCAATTCTTTGCTTTAATTTTATATTAAACAATTAATTTCTTCAAGATTATATTTAATATATTGAGATGTAAAGTATAAATACTTTACAATTAATTATTTATAATATATAATATCAATAGGTTCACATTCTGCACTTATAATTTTGTTGCAATCCTAAAATACATCTGATAAAATATTATTTGTTTAAAAGTGGTATTTTTGTTTGTCTCAAGCATAGGAGGTGTTACATTATGTCAAGAAGATGTGAAATCTGCAATAAAGGTTTAACCTTTGGAATTCAATACAGCCACTCACATCGTAAAACTAACAGAACTTGGGCTCCAAACTTAAAAAAAGTAAAAGCTATTGTTGGCGGAACCCCAAAGCGTATTTATGTTTGTACAAGATGCTTACGTTCTGGAAAGGTTCAACGTGCTCTTTAATATTTACTTTGTAAAAAAATGTGCTTATAAGCACATTTTTTTATTTACAAAAACAATACCACGAGATTCCAATCAATCCAATTCCAACAAGAGCTATCCACACTCTTATGGGCAATATTACTACAAGTATAATTCCAATTCCTAAAGCCCCTATTGATAATATCAGTCCTTCATTTCTGCACAACCTGTAAATTAGGCTTTTTTTTCTATGACCCATAGCTACAACCCCTAAAATTAATATTTATAATATATATTTATTCCAAGTACAATTAAAATCAATCCAATTAAAACAAACCATACCCAGCATGGGAGCCATATTGCGAGGAGTACTATTCCTGAAAGCATCAATAAAAATGCACATATAATTTTGCCTTTATAAAACTTCTGTTTAGACATTTTAATCCCCCCATGTCTTTTATATATTATATTATGAAAAAAATATAAATTTTGTTATTATATTAAGAGCATAAAAATAAAACAAAAAAACTTTTACATAAAAAAATCCCATCTTATCTCAGATAGGAATTTTTTTATGCTTATTTTATAATATATTATTTTCATTATTTTGTTTTATAACTAATATTTCACCTGAAACTATTTTAATTATACATTCATTGTTTACCATAACATTTGAAACACCGATTGGGTATCCAAATTTTATCGTATCATTATTAAGAGAATACAAAAGCCCTTCAGTAGTAACACCTTCTGCATCACCAAAAAAAGGAATAATCGAAATAATATCTCCTTCCTTACCTTTAAGTGATAACATATCATTACATAAGTATATAGTTTCATTTTCAGTTATTATATATCCTTGGGCTCCATAAGATTTTATAATATGTAATAATCCTATATTGCCAAGACTATGATCTATTCTGCTGCCAATCCCGGCAAATATACATAGTTCGCTGCATCCTAAATCAATTGCCTTATATATACATAGTTCTGTATCTGTATAATCTTTATTTTTAGGATATTTTTCAATACTAACATTCCTTAATGTATAAAAATCTAATATTTTATTATCAATAGAGTCAAAATCTCCAATAAGATAATCTGGAATTATATCACATGCATATGCGTACTTTGCTCCTCCATCAGCACATATTACGATGTCATATGAAGGGTATAGTTTTTTTAAAATATCAATATTTTCTATACCGCCATGTGCTATGATTAAAGCCTTCATCTTTGTTCTCCTAACTTTTTAAAATTTTCTACAGTTTTACTTACATCATCGCTTTCAAATATAGCAGAACCGGCAACTATTACATTTGCCCCAGCATCAATTACTTTTTTTACATTATTAAGGTTAATTCCTCCATCAACCTCTATGTCAATTTTAAGGTTTTTATTATCAATTATTTTTCTAAGTTTTTCAATTTTAAAAAGAGTATTTTCAATAAATTTTTGTCCTCCAAATCCTGGATTAACGCTCATTAAAAGGATTAAATCCACATCTTCAATAATATATTCAATAGTTTCAAGGGGAGTAGCAGGATTTAAAACTACACCAGGGCTTACTCCTAAGGATTTTATATTTTGTATTGTTCTATGAAGGTGCCTGCAAGCTTCAACATGAACCGAAATTATATCTGCACCAGCTTTTACAAATTGAGGTATATAATTATCAGGATTTTCTATCATCAAGTGAACATCAAATATAAGATTGCATCTATTTCTTAATGATTCAACTACTAAAGGACCTATGGAGATATTAGGGACGAAATGTCCATCCATTATATCTATGTGCAAAAAGTCTGCTCCAGCTTCCTCTACTTTTTTAACGTCATCATATAATTTTCCAAAATCAGCTGATAATATTGATGGGGCTAATTTCATCATCTTTTCCTCCTATTATTTTGAATTTCCTCAAGTATCTCAATATATGCATTGTATCTCTCAATAGAAATTAATCCATTATGAGCAGCTTCTTTAACAGCACACCCTGTTTCTTTAAAATGCATGCAGGATGTGAATTTACACTTCCCAATATAGTCTTTGAATTCTAAAAACATATATTGAAGGTTTTTAGGCTCAATAAAACTAATATCAAGGTTTGAAAAGCCAGGCGTATCAGCAATAAAGGTATTATTATCAATATCAATAAGTTCTGCATGTCTTGTGGTATGTCTGCCTCTTTTTACCTTTGAGCTAATATCCTGAGTTTCCATTTTTATTTTATTTTGTATTTTATTAAATATCGTTGATTTGCCAACTCCAGAAGGACCAGCAAATACAGATATCTTATCCTTTAAAAGACTCTTTAAATCATCGATTCCTTCATTTTTTAATGCATTAGTTTTAATCACTGTATATCCTGCTTTTTCATATATAGATTTAACTTTATCAAACATATTATTATCATCAAGGTCGGATTTATTTATACATATTATAGCTTTTATGTTGTATGATTCTATTTGTATTAGAATTTTATCAAGCAGAGTAAAAATAATATCTGGCTTTTTACAAGCAAAAACTACTACTGCCTGATCAATATTAGCAACAAGCGGCCTAATCAGTAGATTTTTTCTTGGAATTATTTCTTTTATTATACCTTTGTCTTCTTCTATTAATTCAATAAAAACTCTATCACCAACTATAGGTGTTATATTATTATTTCTAAACTTACCCCTTGCTTTACATTCTATGATTTTTCCTTCTTCTATTTTAACATAGTAAAATCCTGATATACCTTTTATAATAATACCTTTTTGCATACATTCCTCCTTCATTGCTGAGTATTATTAGAATTTTGCGTATCTGCTTCATTTTGATTTTCCAAAGAAGTATCAACTTTATTAATAGTTATATTTATTATTGTTTTTTCTCTTACTTGAACATTTGGAGCAACGTCTTGATCTATAACTACTCCATCAGCATAATTATTATCTACGCTGTAGCTTATAGTCCCAAGTGAAAGATTATATTTTTTTAATTCATTTTTTGCTTCATCGAGAGATTTTCCTAAAAGTGAAGGTACTGTTACAAGTTTTAATTCAGGTCCATCACTAATAATAATACTGATTTCCGTACCTTCCTGTACCATTGTTCCTTTTTCGGGACTTTGAGAAATAATTAAATCCTTTGAAACTTCATCACTGTTCTTTCTTTCTATAACTCCAATTTTTAAAGCATTTCTTTTTATTAATGATTCTGCAGCAATCAGGTCAAGATTAGTTAAATCTGGAACCTTTACCTCTTTAGGGCCTGTACTTATAACTACTCGTACAGTTGAATTTTGTTTAACGGTAGTATTTTCAGCAGGATAAGTCCTAATGACCTCTCCTGCTGGCTTTTTGTCACTAACTCTATTTGCAACTTCCATATTTAGTTTTTTACTTTCTAATACTTTTCTTGCCTCATCTTCATTTAATCCTATTATAGACGGGACTTTTACATCTTTAACTACAAAGAATTTATTATATGAGTAGATAAGAACTCCTGCTGAAAGCGATAATATAAAAATTGTCAATGCAGCAATAATAAATTTTTTATTTTTATTTTTACGTTTATTTTCATTCAGAGCATTATTTATATCTTTAATACCTATAATTTTTGTTTCATCCTCATCTTTATAGACCAAAGATGCATTAGGATTATCTATAGCTTTTGCTATATCATTTAACATTTCTTTAATGTTTTGATATCGTTTAGCCATATTTTTTTCCATAGCTTTTAAAACTATATCATTTACTGCAGCAGGAATGCTGTTTTCTATTTCTGAAGGATTAACTAATTCTTCCTGTATATGCTTAATAGCTATTGAAATAGGGCTTTCAGCATCATAGGGAAGTTTTCCAGTAAGCATTTCATACATTACAACTCCTAAGGAATAAATATCAGTTCTATGATCTGTATATCCTCCTCTTGCTTGTTCGGGTGATAAATAGTGAACTGAGCCTAATATTGTATCAGCACTAGTTATAGTAGAACTGGATGATGCTCTTGCTATACCAAAATCAGCCACTTTTACAATCTTATCATCAGTAATCAATATATTATGAGATTTAATATCTCTGTGAACTATTCCATTTTTATGTGCATGTTCGAGAGCAAGAGCTACCTGATTTATAATTTTAAGCGTTTCACGATAATCAATTTTCCCTTTTTCTTTTATATACTCCTTCAAAGTCTGGCCTTGAATCAGTTCCATAACGATATAATAGATGCCATCCTCTTCTCCAACATCATATATACTTACAATATTAGGATGAGAAAGACTTGCAGCTGATAAGGATTCCCTTTTGAACTTTTTTATAAATTCCTCATCAGATGTAAATTCTGGTTTTAATATTTTAATTGCAACTAATCTATTAAGCAACTGACATCTTGCTTTATAAACAAGTGCCATACCACCTTCTCCTATTTTTTCAAGAACAACATATCTTCGGCCGAGGATTTTTCCCGATATATTAATCATTTCTCATCCCCCCTTTTAGCGACTATTACAGATATATTGTCATATCCTCCTCTATCGTTTGCAATATTAATTAACTTATCAACAGCTAAAATGCCATATTCTATAATTAAATCTTTAATTTCATCATTGCTTAAATAGCTTGTCAATCCATCAGTACAAAGAATTATATAATCTTCTTCTTTAATGGTTTCATGTTTCGTGTCTACAACAACGTATTTTTCAGCACCTATAGCCCTTGTTATAAGATTTCTTTGAGGATGAGAAACTGCTTCATTTTCAGTTATACTTCCATTATTAATAAGCTCCTGTACATAGGAATGGTCCTCAGTAATTTTTTTTATTCCATTTTCATTTACAATATAAGCACGACTATCTCCAACATGTCCTAAATATAGCTCATCATTGCTTATTAGGCAGCATGTAATAGTTGTACCCATTCCACTATAATTTATATTGTTTTGAGATTCTTCATAAACTAAATTATTTGCTTTTACTAATGCATCTCTAATGAGTTCTTCATTATTATCATAAGTAATATAATTTTGAGAAATAAAATCTCTTACAGTTATACATGCAAGCTTGCTTGCTATTTCACCTGCATTATGTCCTCCCATCCCGTCTGCTACGATAATCAATGAATATTTATTGGTTTTAAAAACCATAATATAATCTTCATTAATGTCTCTAACTTTTCCTTTATCTGTTCTACATTCTATAAGCATATAACCACCCACACTAACTTTTTTCTATAAATCTTCTACGAAGCTGCCCGCAAGCAGCATCTATATCATTTCCCATTTCCCTTCTTACAGTTGTTTCAATACCCTTTGACAGCAGTATATCTTTAAAAGTATTTATTCTATTTTTATCAGGCTTAATAAACCTTTTGCCTTCAACTCTGTTCAGAGGTATTAGATTAACATGGCAAAGTATTCCCTTTAATTTTTCAGAAAGCTCAAAAGCATTTTCATCAGAATCATTAACACCGCTTATTAATGCGTATTCAAAGGTTATCCTTCGATTTGTTACTTTTATATAGTATCTGCATGCATCTAAAAGTTCTTCCATGTTGTATTTATTAGCAATAGGCATAATTTTTTTCCTTATTTCATCATTTGGTGCATGAAGGGAAATAGCCAGAGTTAATTGAAAATTTAAGTCTGCAAGGCTTTTTATTTGAGGAACAAGTCCACAGGTTGAAATGGTAATATGTCTCATACCTATATTGATTCCACTACTGTCATTTATTATATTTAAGAACTTGATTACATTATCATAGTTATCTAAAGGTTCTCCTGTACCCATAAGAACCACATTAGATATTTTATGTTTAGAATCATTTTGAACTGTTAAGACTTGCCCAAGCATTGCTCCTGCAGTTAGATTTCTAATTTTACCGCCTATAGCAGATGCACAGAAACTACACCCCATACTACATCCTGCCTGTGTGGAAATACATATTGTATTTCCAAATGAATAACTCATCAACACGCATTCAATATAATTCCCATCTTTAAGCCTCATAACATATTTAATTGTATTATCATATTTTGATTCAAATTTTGCTTCTATTTCCATATTACATATATAGCCGTCATTTTTCAACTTTTCCTTTAGGCTTTTATTAATATTTAAAATTTCATCAAATGTATTAACTCCTTTGTGTATCCATTCAAACAATTGCTTTGCCCTGAATTTTTGCTCATTTATCTTTATAATGTATTCTTCTAATTCTTTTTTTGTTAAATCTCTAAAATCTATCATAAAACTTCACCATTTTCTCTCAAATTTTGCTATAAAGAATCCATCGCAATTATTTATATTTGGGTATAGTTTTAAAAATCCTTTTTTACAATCATCATTTTTAAACTCTTTTGGAATATAATCGCATATATCTATTAAATCAAAGTTTTTATTATTTTTGAGAAAATCATAAATTATGTTTTCATTTTCTTCCTTTGTAATTGTACAAGTACTATATAATAAAGTTCCTTTTTGTTTAACATATTTAGCTGCATTGTTTATTATAGCTTTCTGAACTTTGCTTAATTCAATTATACTATTTTCGTTAATATTCCATCTTATTTCGGGTTTTTTTCTGATTAATCCAAGGCCGCTGCAGGGTGCATCAACTAAAACTTTATCTGCACTGTCCTTTAAATCTTCGTAATATAAAGTAGCGTCTCTTAATTGAGTTTTAATTATATCAATGCCTAACTTTTTAGCGTTTTCATTGATTAATTTTAATTTATGTTCATATATATCAAAGGCAAGTATTTCCCCTTTATTTGTCATTAGCTGTGCCATATGAGTCGTTTTGCCTCCAGGTGCACTGCACATATCAATAATCCTCTCTGAAGGCATAGGATTAAGTATTTTTGATGATAACATAGAAGCTTCATCCTGTATAATAAAATACCCATTATTAAACTCATAGGATTTTTCTATATTGCTATAGCCATTAAAAATAATTGATTCATGAAGTCTGCCGTTTTGTACTTCAATTCCTTTAGATTCAAATATTTTTACTAAGTCCTCTTTTGAAATTTTTAAAGTATTTACTCTAGCTGTAAGCTCTGAAGGAGTATTATTTTTTTTCATTAATTCTATTGTGAATTCTTCACCAAGTTCGTTTATGAATTTTTTTACAAACCATTCTGGATGAGAATATTCAATTGAAAGCCTTTTATACTTATCCTTTACATTTATAGAATTGAATATATCTTTGTTTCTTAAAATATTTCTTAAAACAGCATTTGTAAAGGATGCAGCTCTTGGTTCTTTTTGCTTTACAATTTCTACAGACCTATCTACTGCAGCAAAATCTGGAACTCTATCCATAAAAAAAATTTGATAAATTGCTATTCTAATAGAATTTAAAACCCATGGCGATATTTTGTTTATTCCATTTTTTGCAAATCTACTTATAACGTAATCAATTCTAAGTCTCCATCTTATTGTTCCATATAGTATTTCTGTAGAAAAGGCCCTGTCAACAGGGCTCAAATCATATTTTTTAAAATAATAGTTAAGTTTTATATTTGAATAAGATTTTTTTTCATCAATATCACACAAAGTCTTTACTGCAACTAATCTATCTTTATCTTCCATGAAAAGCCTCCATAAAAATGAATTTTTAATCCCTATCTCTTGCAATAAGAAGCAATCTTAAAAGTTGTGATATGGCAACAAATACTGCTGCAACATAGGTTAGCGCAGCTGCATTTAAAACTTTTTTTGCTCCATCTATTTCATTCTCATATAATATATCAGTATGTTCAAGCTGCATTAAAGCTCTGCTGCTTGCATTAAATTCAACAGGCAGAGTAATTACTTGAAATAATACAACCGCAGAAAACAGCCATATTCCTAAGTATATTAAATTAGTCCATCTTATGATAATCCCAATTATTACTAATATCCATGAAAGATTTGAACCTAAATTAGCAACAGGGACTAAACTGTTTCTAATTGTAATTGGAATGTATTTTTCATTATGCTGAATAGCATGACCTGCTTCATGGGCAGCAACACCAATCGAGGCTATTGAATCTCCATAATAAACATCACGAGAAAGTCTTAAAACCTTTGATGATGGATCATAATGATCTGTGAGCCTGCCAGGTATTACTTCAACTGGTATGTCATAAAGTCCATTTCTGTCTAAAACCCTTCTTGCAGCTTCAGCTCCAGATATACCTCTTAAAGAATGTACTCTTAAATACTTATTAAAAACCCTTTGTATTTTACTCTGCGCATAGAAAGTTAATAAAAGAGCAGGTATAAGTATTATAAATGTAGGATCATAACCATAATACATATAATCACCCCTATTTTACTATTTTACCCTTTTCAATTTTATGCCCATTTACATAGGAAGATACATCCATTCTTTTTCCTCCAACTTCTTGAAGTTCCTTTATAATTATTGCACCCTTGCTGCAGGCTATTTTTATTCCATCACTGCTTATTTCAACGATTTGACCAATTGTATTATAATTGAAATTTTCTTTATTTGCCTTCCATACTTTAATCATCTTATCATCATAGAAAAAGTATGCTCCCGGCCATGGTATAACACCCCTGATTAGATTATAAACTTCATTTGCATCTTTATTCCAATCAATATGCCCAAGTTCCTTATTAAGCATTGGTGCATAGGAAGACTTTGAGTCATCCTGTTTTTCAGGATTGATTTGATTTTTTTCTAACATATCCAATGTTTTAATCAATAATTCGCTGCCTATATACATAAGCTTATCATGAAGTTCACCTGCTGTTTCACATTCATCAATTTTTACTTCTTCTTTAAGAAGCATATCACCAGTATCGAGGCCAATATCCATTTTCATAGTTGTTATGCCTGTATATTCATAACCTCTTATAATTGCCCAATTTATAGGAGCTGCACCTCTAAGCTGTGGAAGAAGAGAGGCATGAACGTTAATACATCCGAACTTAGGAATATCTAATATTTCTTTAGGAAGGATTTGTCCAAAGGCAACCACTACTATAACATCCGGGGATATCTCTTTAATAATACTTAAACTTTCATAATCTCCCTTTAGTTTTTGTGGTTGATAAACAGGTATATTATGCATTAGTGCAGTTTCTTTAACAGGAGGAAGCTGCATTTTTTGTCCTCTTCCTTTTGGTTTATCAGGCTGCGTAAACACTGCTGCTACTTCGTGTTTCTCAATAAGTTTTTTCAGAGTAGGTACTGCAAACTCAGGAGTACCCATAAAAATAGCTTTCATATTTAAATATTCCCTCCATCCCTTTTGACTTTGTCAACAAATAAAATACCATCGAGATGATCAATTTCATGGCAAAGGGCTCTTGCTAAAAAATCTTCTCCTTCTATAATTATTTCTTCTCCATTTTCATTTAATGCCTTTACAACAACTTTTTTTGGTCTTTCAACGTTGTCTCTAACATTTGGTATACTAAGACATCCTTCTATGTCAATTTGAGAGCCTTCAGAATTTATAATCTCTGGATTAACTAATTTATAAAGACCCTCACCTATATCTACTACAGCAACTCTTTTTAGTATCCCTACCTGAGGAGCAGCAAGACCAACACCATTATTATGACGCATAGTTTCTACCATGTCCTCTAAAAGCATTTTTATCTTATCATCAACTTTATCTACTTTTCTGCTTTTTTTTCTTAAAATTTCATCACCCATTTTTCTGATTTCTCTTAAAGCCAAAATAATTCCTCCTTAAATCATATTATATGAATTTATATCCAAACTATAATTAATAGATGTATTAATAGTATTATAATTTAATATATAATTTAAATCATTTAATACATCATAAACCTTTCCTTTTAAAATTATATGCCATCTGTAAGATTTTTTTATTTTATATATATGGCATGGAGCAGGCCCTAAAACTTCCACATTCCTTCCTCTAATTATATTATTAACTTCATTTTTAATTTTTTTTGTAAATTCTATAAGCTCATTTTCATCTTCAGACATCAAAAGAACATTAAGAATATCTGAAAAGGGCGGATAATTAAGTGCACGTCTAATTTCTATTTCTTTATTATAAAATCCTATATAATCATGATTGCTTGAAAAAACAATGCTGTAATGTTCAGGTTCATAGGTCTGCAGAATGACTTTTCCTGCTTTTTCCCCTCTTCCTGCTCTTCCCGATACCTGAGATACAAGCTGAAATGTTCTTTCTGCGGCTCTAAAGTCAGGTACATTTAAATTAGTATCAGCAGCTATAATACCTACAAGGGTTACATTTTTAAAATCCATTCCTTTTGAAATCATTTGAGTTCCAATCAAAATGTCAGCATTATTATTTTTAAATTCATTATAAATTTTTTCATGAGCTCCTTTAATCCTCGTTGTATCTACATCCATTCTTAAAATTTTAGCATCCTTAAAGTTCTTTTTTATTTCTTCTTCTACCTTCTCTGTCCCTGCACCAAAGTATTTAATATATTTGCTTTGGCATTTGGGGCATAGTTTTGGTACATTATATTCAAATCCACAATAATGGCATGATAATTTTCCGCTGCTTACATGATATGTTAAAGGAACATCACAGTTTTTACATTTTAAAATATAGCCGCAGGATCTGCAGGATACAAAGGTTGAATATCCTCTCCTGTTTAAAAACAATATAGTTTGTTCCCCTTTTTTAAGATTATCAGATATAGAGGTATATAATTCTCTGCTAAACATCGATTTATTTCCATTTTTAAGTTCTTCTCTCATATCTATAACTGAAATATCAGGCAGTTTCATATTATCTACTCTTTTTAAAATTTGAATTAGATTATATTCGCCATTGACTGCTTTATAATAACTTTCCATTGAAGGCGTTGCAGAACCTAAAATTAAAAGACCATTATTTTCATTTACTATGTATTCTGCAACTTCCCTTGTATGATATTTCGGAGTCATTTCTGATTTGTATGAATACTCATGTTCTTCATCAATAATAATTAATTTAATATTATTCAATGGAGCAAATATTGCAGATCTTGCTCCTACAACTACTTTTACTTCTCCGCTTTTTATCCTTCTCCACTCATCATATCTTTCCCCATCCGAAAGCCTGCTATGAAGAACTGCAACAACATCTCCAAATCTGCCTTTAAATCTTTCAACGGTTTGTGGAGTTAGAGAAATTTCAGGTACAAGCACAATTGCATCATATCCCATTTTTATAAAATTTTCTACAGCATTTAGATATATTTCTGTTTTCCCGCAGCCTGTAACTCCATAAATAAGTGAAACCCTTTTACCTTTTTTATAGCTCTCTATTATATTATCAATTGTATTTTTTTGATCCTTTGTCAATTCAAATTTACCAAACGTATAATTATTTTTAACTGGATTCCTATATATTTCCTTTTCATATTTAGCAATAAGGCCTTTTTTTTCTAAACTTTTTACCACAGAACTGCTGCAGTCTGATTTTAATGATATTTCTTTTAAAGTAAGGGGAGTTTCGCTTGACATTATTATTTTTAATGTTTCTATCTGTTTTTTTAATTTTTGAGAGCTGTTTTTAATAAATTCATCACATTTTTTTATATCTGCTATTGAATATACTTCAACTTTTTTAACCTTTACCCTGCAGTCCATAATTCTATCAATTGCAATAATACCATCATTTTTCAAATCGTAAAGCGTTGATTTTGGAATTTTAAAATTTAAAACATTACATAATTTATTATAATCAATTGTATTATACTTTTTTATTGCTTCTACTATTTTTTTGTTTTTTACATAATTTTTATCAGAAAGAAATTTTATAATTAATTTTTCTTTGGAGTTTATGCCTGAGGGCATTATAGTCTTAAATGCTTCAATCAATGTGCAGTTATATTTTTGTTTCAGAAACATAGCAAGGTTAATCATACTATCATTAAAAAGAGGAACATCATCTATTATATCTATAATCTCTTTTAACTCCATATCTTTATTTATTACATCCTTAATATCAATTATTATCCCTTCAATAAAATTATTTCCTTTTCCAAAGGGAACAACTACTCTTTGACCTCTTTTAATTATTTTCTTCATATTTTCTGGTACATAGTATTCAAATTCTTTATCTAAAACTTTAGCAGTATTGTTTACTATAACTGAAGCAATCATTGGCATAATATACCCCCAATTATTATGAAAAAAAAGCGCCTTAGCGCTCATTTTTCAATATTTGATTGAATATTTCATGTGCAACTTCTTCCTTTGGCATATTAGGAAGCTCAATTATTTCACCAAACTTATTAATTATCTTTACTGTATTATTTTCAGTTCCAAATCCTGACTTTTCCATAGTAACATCGTTTGCCACTATATAATCAAGATTTTTTTTCTTAATTTTTGCCATAGCATTTGCAACAAGATCGTTGGTTTCTGCAGCAAACCCTACAATAATTTGATGTTTTTTAATTTTTCCTATTTCTAATAATATATCCTTATTTCTCGTTAATTCAATATATAGATCATCATCTGTTTTCTTTATTTTTAATTCACTTCTATTTGCAGGTCTATAATCTGCAACTGCAGCAGATTTGATTAGAATATCGATATCGTTAAAATGCCTTATAACAGCATCATACATTTCCTCAGCACTATATACATTAATAATTCTAACTCCCTCAGGAGGCTTAATATTTACAGGGCCTGAAATAAGTGTAACATCTGCTCCTCTATTTCTAGCTGCTCTTGCAATAGCATAGCCCATTTTCCCTGTAGAACGATTTGTAATAAATCTAACAGGATCAATATCTTCCCTTGTAGGTCCTGCAGTAACTAATACTTTTTTACCTTTTAAATCTTTATTTTTATATAGTAACATTTCTGTTAAATCAACTATATTTTCGGTTTCAGCAAGTTTGCCTTTGCCAATTGAACCGCAAGCGAGCCTTCCGCTTTGAGGTTCAATAAAGTAATATCCTAAAGATTTAAGAAAAGATATGTTTTTTTGCACAATAAAATTATTATACATATTTGTATTCATTGCAGGTGCGATTAAAACAGGTGCCTTTGTTGCCATTACAGTTGTAGATAACATATCATCAGCAATACCATTTGCTATTTTCCCTATAATGTTAGCTGAAGCAGGAGCAATCAAAAAGACATCAGCTCTTTCTGATAGAGATATATGCTTTATTTCAAAGCTTTTAGGTTCTGCAAACATATCTACTGTCACGTAATTTTGACTTAAGGATTGAAAACTAAGGGGCGTTACAAATTTGGTAGCTGATTTAGTCATAATTACATGAACATTTATGTTTTTTTTCTTTAAACTGCTAACAATATCTAAGGCTTTATATGCTGCAATACCACCTGTTACACCAAGAACAACAGTATTCAATAAAAACACCTCATTTAGAGAATATGCTATTTTATACCTGTTTTAACATTTTCAAAATTTATTTTACCTTCATTAATTTCATTTATTGCTATTGTTACAGGTTTAGTAGAATTAATATTTACAAGTGGGCTTTGACCACCTATAATCTGTCTTGCCCTTTTCGCAGTAACAACAACGAGAGAATACTTGTCATTTACTTTTTCAAGAAGTGATAATATTGGCGGATTTATCATGGAATTATTCATTTAAGCATCCCTCCTGTAATTGTATAAAAATATCAGATTGTTTAATCCTATCAACTCTGCATTTCTCAGCAATAATAATTGATTCTAATTTTTTAACAGCTTCTTCAATAACATCGTTTGTTACTACATAATTATACTTTGAAATATAGTTAATCTCTTGAAAAGCACATTTAAACCTTTTTAGAAAAGATTCTTCTGTTTCTGAACCTCTTTTTTTAATTCTATTCTTCAGCTCTTCCATAGAAGGCGGGAGAATAAAAATAAAAACAGCCTCAGGATATTTCTCCTTAATTTTTAATGCTCCTTGTATATCAATTTCAAGAATTACATCAAACCCTTCGTTTAAATTTTTATCAACAAAAAAGCGAGGAGTTCCATAATAATTATCGTATACCTGAGCATATTCAAGCAATTCATCCTTTTCTATCATGTCTTTAAATTTCTCTTGCTCAACAAAAAAATAGTTTATTCCTTCAACCTCTCCATTCCTTGGTCTGCGAGTTGTACATGATACAGAAAGTTTAAGTTTATTATTTCTGCTGATTAGAGCTTTACATAGAGTACCTTTCCCAGCACCAGAGGGTCCTGAAATTACTATAAGCAGCCCTTTATTTGACATTTTATTCTCCCTTCTATTCTTCATCCTCTTCATCAATATCTTCTTCTTCAGTCTTTTCTGAGAGCCTGTGAGCTACAGTTTCAGGCTGAACAGCAGATAATATTATATGATCGCTGTCAGTTATAATAACAGCTCTTGTTCTTCTGCCATAGGTAGCATCGATAAGCATGCCTCTATCCCTTGCCTCTTGTATGATTCTTTTTATAGGTGCAGATTCGGGGCTAACAATCGCTATAAGCCTATTCGCTGATACGATATTACCAAAACCAATATTTATAAGTTTTATTGCCATATTTTTTCCTCCTATTATTCTATATTTTGAATTTGTTCTCTTATCTTTTCAAGTTCACTCTTTATTTCTACAACAAAATTTGTAATAGACAAATCATTCGTTTTTGAACCAATAGTATTAGCCTCTCTATTCATTTCCTGCATTAAAAAGTCAAGCTTTCTTCCTACGGGTTCACTGCTATTTAGTGTATTAATAAGCTGGTCAATGTGGCTGTTTAGCCTTACTATTTCTTCAGTTATATTAACTTTATCTGAGAAAAATGCAACTTCATTTAGAAGCCTTGCTTCATCAATCTCAACATCTTTAAGATATTCTTCTACTCTTTGCCTTACTTTTGCTCTATAATCATCAACAACTATATAAGAGCGTTCTTCAATTTTACCTACACATTCTTTTATATAATTGCTTCTTTCAATTATATCTTTGCTTAATTTTAAGCCTTCATTAGTTCTCATGTCAATAAGCATATTTAATGCATTATCAAGGGCACCATTTAATGTATTCCATACCTTTTCAATATCTTCTTCTTTTTTTTCAACTTTAATTACATCAGGAGATTTTGAAAGGAGAGAAACTGAAATATCATCAATAAGATTAAACTTTTCTTTTAAAAGTACAAAGGAATTATAATATGCTTTTGCAAGCTGCTCATCTACTTCAATTACTAAATCTTCATCGCTGAATTTATCTTGAGTTATATAAACGTCTATCTTTCCTCTATTTATTTTTGAAGATATAGATTTTCTAATATTATCTTCTAAAACGTTTATCTGCCTTGGAAGTCTTATATTTATATCAAGATATCTGTTATTTACAGATTTTATTTCAACTGTAAAACTTCTTCCATTTTCTTCAATGCTTCCCCTGCCGTATCCTGTCATACTTTTTATCATCTAATCACCTGCCAAAAACATCAAATTATTTGCTATTCTTTTATAATATATTATTTTTTAATTCTTTCTCATTATACCTAATTATTACATAGTTTTTCAAGAGATATTTAATTTAAATTCTTTATTAAATAAAAAAGACCTGATAGCTTCAGGTACTTTTAAAACAAGATATGTTTTATACAAAATATAAAAATAATATTTTAAAAATTTATTTTATTTACATATTTACTATTCTATTCATAGCTTCAATAAGCTTGTTTTTATTAACTGTTAAAGATATCCTGCAATACCCTTCTCCAAAATCTCCAAAAGCATTTCCAGGAGTTATTAATACTCCTGTTTTCTCAAGAACTAATTTTGAAAATTCTTCAGAAGACAAATTATTTGGAACTTTAAACCAAACATAAAAAGTTCCTTTAGAATCGTATACATAATAATTTTTTTCTTTCAGCTTATCTTCAACTATTTTTCTCCTATCTTTATATATTTCATTAATGTATTCTGAAAAATCACTAACATAATTTAAAGCATATGCACCAGTTTGCTGAATAGCGCTGAATTGTCCCGAATCAAAATTAGTTTTGATTATCATAAGTTTTTTTATTATTTCACTGCTTCCTGCAACATATCCTAACCTCCATCCAGACATATTATAGCTCTTTGAAAGAGAGCCAAATTCAACAGCTATATTTTTAGCATAAGGAATTTCAAGTAAGCTCTTAGGTTTTATATCGGATTTATATATTTGAAGATATGCTCCATCGTTAACTATTGCTATATCATTTTCTATTCCTAATCTTATAAGATTTCTGTAAAATTCTTCATCTGCTACTGCACCAGTAGGATTGTTAGGATAATTAACAATTAATATTTTTGCTTTTTTAAGTATTTCTTTATCGATATTACTAAGATCAGGCAAATAATTATTTTCTTCTTTTAAAGGCATCTTAAATATATTACATCCAGCAATTATTGCAGCTGCTTGATATACTGGATATGCTGGATCAGGCAAAATAACATAATCATCAATATCTGTCAATGATAGAAACAAATGAGCTATTCCTTCCTTTGAACCAATAAGTGCTGCAACTTCTGCATTATAATCAAGATCAACATTATAATTTTTATTATAATAATTTGCAACTGCTTTTTTAAATTCATCAATCCCGCTATAGGGCGGATATTTATAGTTTTTTGGATTTTTTATATAATTCCCCATAGAATTAACGATAACTTCAGGCGTTGGAATATCTGGATCACCTATACCTAAATCAATAATTTCAATTCCCTTCTGCTCTAACTGCTTTTTTACAGCGTCTAATTTAGAAAAAATATACTGAGGAATTTTTTGTGTTCTATTTACAAATTTCAAAATTTATCCCTCCAGATAATCATCTTAAAATCATAATATTCTGGAGGGAATTTTGTTGTTACTAATTATATGAATTTAAAACCATTTCAATCCAGCTTTCCTTAGGCTGTACTATTTCGTAATTTAAATTTTGTTTATCTGATTTCTTAAGTTTTAAATTCAAGGTGTTATTTTTACCATCTTTATTAATTTGTGCTCTAAGTACAACTTTTGGAGCATAACCATCCTTATATGAGATAATTGTGATTTCTCCATATTCTTTTGCAACTGGGTAATCTACAACAGTTGAATTGTCAAAAGGAATATCAAATTGGGCAATACCCTTTTTATCAGTAACAGCTGAAAGTTTTGCTTCAGGTATAACGATTTTAACGCTTTCTATAGGTTTTTTATTTTCATCTGCTACTGAAACTTTGAATTTTATCATATTATCAGTTTTAATACCTTCACCTTCAAATTTTTCATAGGCCTTTACCATGTTTTCAATATAATTTATATCTGGAAGATTACAATTAGCTGTTATTTTCTTACCTTTTGTTAATTCAACTTTTGCAACTGAAGTCGAGCCTCCAGGATAAATGTTGTAATCCATTTCCATATGTTTTCCGTATCCATCTTTAACAACTATTATATTAACAAACCCGCAGTTCATTTTATTAATTACTTCATCAGTATATCTTGAAAAATAATCTTTATTCAGTTCAACAATAATTTCAGGGGTTTTTCCCATCTCATCGGTTGTATATACTGTGCTGTCTCCTACAATATATACCTTTGCATCTTTAATTGGTGATTTAGTTTGCTTGTCTAATGCTACCACAATCATTTTTTGTTTTTGCGGCATTTCTGCTATTACATTAGTTGAACTGGATTTTTTGAGGCAGCTTTCAGCAAAAAAAATCATCACTATTGCGAGTATAAGTAATAGCTGCTTATATTTCAATTATATCCCCCCAATAATTAACTCTTCTTATCTATATTTATTTGAGGGAATATCTAAATATTACTTTTTTATTCTATATTAAATAAATATATTTATAGTGAATAAATACCTTCACATATAAATTCAGCTGGTCCTTCCATAACAACATTTTCTTCATAATATAATACATTTAAATCCCCTGCCGCAAGCTTAGCAGTTACTGTTCTATCTGTTTTACCATTAATATAACAAGCAACAACACTTGCACAAGTTCCAGTACCACAGGCCAATGTAAGTCCTGCCCCTCTTTCCCATGTTCTTACTTTAATTGTTTTCCTATCTAATACCTCAACAAAATTTACATTTGTTTTTTTAGGGAATATACTATTATTTTCAATAATTTTGCCTATTTCTATTACCTCTTTTTCGTCAATCTCATTTACATAAACTATTGTATGGGGTACACCCAACAATATTGTAGATAAATTATATTCCTTACCACATATTGATAATGTATAATTTTTATTATCTAAATCACTTAAAAACGGTATTTCATTTTTAACAAAAGATGGTCTTCCCATATCAACTTCAACGCTGCAAACTATTTCATTGATTACTTTAAGTTTTACATTTTTTATTCCTGATAGAGTTTCTACATTAAAACTTTGTTTGTTTATTATTCCCTTTTCATATACATATTTTGCAAAACATCTTATTCCGTTACCGCACATTTCAGCAAGACTTCCATCTGAATTTATAATAGTCATTTTTATATCTGATATATCTGATTTTTCAACAATAAGTATACCATCTGCCCCTATTCCTAAATGCCTGTCACAGCTTTTTTTTGCAACAATGCTCCAATCAACTGAATACTCTAACAAATTGTCAAAAACTATAAAGTCATTACCTAAACCATGCATCTTCGTAAAAAACATTTTAATCACAATCCTTTCAAATTATTATATTTAGTGTTATACTTTTATTCATAAAAAATTGTTCGGAGGTAATATTATGCCCTTAGATGGAGTATTCGTGAATTCTATTGTTAAAGAACTTTCAACTATAATAAATGGTAAGATAGATAAAATTCATCAGCCATCAGACTATGAAAATATATTATTAGTTAAAAAAGATAAAAAAACATATAAAATATTATTGTGCTCTAACCCATCATATCCCAGAGTACATATTACAGAAAATAATTATGAGAACCCTGCAGCACCTCCATCTTTTTGCATGACTTTAAGAAAGCATTTAAATGGTGGTAAAATAGCCGATATATATCAGGTAAATTTTGATAGAATCATTGAGTTTAAAATTGAAGGAAGGGATGAATTAGGCTATCCTATAATTTATTTTCTTATAATTGAAATCATGGGTAAACACAGCAATATAATTCTTCTAAATGAAAAAAGATATATTATTGATAGTATAAAACGTATTACAAGCGATGTAAACAGGTATAGACAAATAATTCCGGGTGTAGAATACATCTGTCCTCCTATAGGAGAAAAAATCAATCCATTAGAACAAAACGATGAAAGCATTATAAATATTTTTTCAAATTTTAATAGTGATAAACCTGTATACAAACTCTTTACTGATAGTTTCCTTGGAGTTAGCAAGACTTTAGCTTATGAGATATGCAATAACTTAGCAAACACCAAACTGAAAGATTTATCAAATGAGCAAAAGCTTTTATTAAATATTAATTTCCTATATTATATGGCAAAAATAAGAAGCTATGATTATAAATATATAATATTTTATAAAGAAACTTCTATGTTCGATTATTATGTCTTTGAGCTCAGTGAATATAAGAATTTAAAATTCGAATTATATGAATCTCCCAGTAAAGTTCTCGATACTTTTTATGGTCAAAGAGATTTGAAGGATAGTTTAAAACAAAAATACACTTCTTTATTTAAACTAATAACTAATTTCATTGAAAGGACAGATAAAAAAATTCAAATCTATAAAGAGAAGATTGAGGAGTGCAGTAATTTTGATATATATAAGATATATGCAGATATTTTAATGGCTAATCAATATTATATAGACTTAAGTTCTGATAAAGTTGAACTTCAAAACTTTTATGATCCTGAACTTAAAAATATTGTTATACCAATTGATGTTGATGTTTCACCTGTTCAAAACGCTCAAAACTATTATAAAAGATATAATAAAGAAAAAAATACACTTGAAATTACAAATAAGCTTCTAAAGGATAGTATAGAGGAAAAACAATATCTCGAATCGATACTTTGTAACCTTGAAAACGCTTCAGATATGGATACTATAGAAGAAATAAAGTCAGAACTTTTTGAGCTTGGATATATAAAAAAGAAAAAAAACAATATAAAGCAAAAAAAATCATCCCCTCATCATTTTAAATCGAGCGATGGATTTGATATCTATGTTGGAAAAAATAATTTTCAAAACGATTACCTGACTATGAAATTTGCAGTAGGAAGCGATATTTGGATGCACGTTAAAAATATACCTGGTTCTCATGTTATTATAAAATCTAAAAATGGAGAGGTTTCTGATACTGCCCTGCTTGAAGGTGCACTTTTAGCTGCATTTTTCAGCAAGGCAAAAAACTCCTCTAATGTTCCCGTAGATTACACTGAAAAAAAGAACGTAAAAAAACCTTCTGGTGCAAAACCTGGTATGGTAATATATTATACAAACAAAACTATATATGTAACTCCTAATGAACATAAAATTAAAAGTCTTATTTCCCTTGCCTAAAAATAAGATTGCAAGTTTAAAACTTGCAATCTTATTTCATTTCTCTAATGACTATCTCATCTAATATTTCTGCTGCAGTCTCAATCATTTTTATACATCTTATATCATCATTTCTATATCTTTGTTTTAAAATTGCACAGTTTTCTGTTCCAAGTCTATTAGTGAACTTTTCAATAAACTCTTTAGTAAGATTTTTAATTTTATCGCTCTCATGAGCTCGTTCTTTTGTAAAAAGAATACCTAAAACTGCAATTGCTCCTGATATAGCTCCGCATACTCCTTCAACAGCCATTCCCCCGCCAAAAGCCGCCATAGTTTTTAATACAGTTTTGTCTAAATTCATTTTATATTCTTCATTTGCAGCATATAAAATCGTTTCAGCACAGTTCAAATCATATTCACTCGAGTAAAATTTGCGAGCAGTATTAATTAACAAGAAAATCACTCCTTTTTTATATTTATTAATTTTTTTATTTTATTTGTTTAAGTATTATTTAGGCTTATCAATTATGATAATAGCACATATGATATTTTTATAGCTTATTTATCATACTTGAAAGGTATCCTGCTCCAAATCCATTATCGATATTTACAACGCTGACACCGCTTGCACAGCTATTCAGCATAGTAAGCAGTGCTGATAATCCTCCAAAATTTGCTCCATATCCAACGCTTGTTGGAACTGCAATTACTGGTTTATCTATTAAGCCCGCAACTACGCTTGCTAGTGCACCCTCCATACCAGCAACGACTACAACTACTTTAGCAGCTCTAATAATATCAATTCTGCTAAAAAGCCTATGTATTCCTGCAACACCAACATCAAATATTCTTTCAACTCTATTACCTAAAAATTCTGCTGTTGCTGCAGCTTCTTCTGCAACTGGAATATCCGATGTGCCTGCTGTAACAACGGCTATGAAGCTCTCTGGTATACTTATATCTTTTCTCTTAATTGTAATTATACGAGCAGTTTTATTATATTGTGCATCTTTACATATATTATAAACTGCATTATACATTTCTTCATCAGCTCTTGTAGCAAGTATATTACAATTTCTTTCAAGCATGCATTGTACTATTCCTGTTACCTGTTCAACTGTTTTACCTTTACAATAAATAACCTCTGGATAACCAACTCTAATTTCTCTATGATTATCAATCATTGCATATCCTATATCTTTAAATGGATAGTTTGCAATTTCTTTTAATCCATCTTCAATTGAAATTTTATCATTTTTTATATCCTCAAGCAGTTTTCTAATATCCTTTTCATCCATATTATCACCTGTTTTTATTTTTTATTGTTTCATTTAAGCTTCCTGTTCTATATCCTTCAATATCAAGGCAAACATATTTAAATCCAAAGCTTTTTAAGTTTTTAACAATGTCATCTAAAAGATTTTCATCAAAAAAATTAACTCTTTGGTCTTTTGGAACTTCGATTCTTGCTACATCATTGTGGTTTCTAACCCTTACAGCCTTAAATCCAATACTCATTAGATACATTTCTGATTTTTCTATTTTTTTTAGTTTTTCTATTTCTATTTTCTCACCATAGGGTACTCTTGAAAGCAAACATGCGTAGGCTGGTTTATTCCAAGTATTAAGCCCTAATTCTTTAGAAAGCAGTCTAATATCTTCCTTAGTAAATCCTAATTCGAGAAGCGGACTTTTTACATTAAGCTCCTTTAATGCCTTCATTCCTGGCCTATAATCCCTTATATCATCAGCATTTGTTCCATCTAATACGAATTTTATGTTTTTCTTTTCTGCTGTATCAATTACACAGCTGAATAAAGCCTTTTTACATAGATAGCATCTGTTTTCAGGATTATCCATTATTTCATTTATTATTGGCATATCAATTATTAAATGTTTGATATTAAAATCACTTGTAAACAATTTTGCTTCTTTTATCTCCCACGAAGGTATATAGGGAGAGTTAAAAGTTACAGCTAATGCATTTTCCCCTAAAGCATCTTTTGCAGCTTTTAATAAAAATGTGCTGTCTACTCCTCCTGAAAAGGCTATCAAAACCTTATCAAGAGTTTCTAAGTATCTAACTAAACTCATGTACTTGTCTTTTAAATTCATTTAATATCACCTCAAATTATATGTCAATTTCTATTTTAAATATAATTTGACAGTAATGCAAATAAAGCTTCTGCGAAACGCAGAAGCTTTATTTTATCTATTCATTGCTTCTTCAATTGCAACAGCTACAGCAACACTAGCTCCAACCATCGGATTGTTGCCCATACCTATAAGTCCCATCATCTCAACATGTGCTGGAACTGAAGATGAACCTGCAAACTGTGCATCAGAATGCATTCTTCCCATCGTATCAGTCATTCCATAGGATGCTGGGCCTGCAGCCATATTATCTGGGTGAAGAGTTCTTCCTGTACCGCCGCCTGATGCTACTGAAAAATATTTTTTACCTTTATCGTAGCATTCTTTCTTATAGGTTCCTGCAACTGGATGCTGAAATCTTGTTGGGTTTGTTGAATTACCAGTAATAGATACATCCACATCTTCAAGGTGCATTATTGCAACACCTTCTCTTACATCATCAGCACCATAGCATCTAACCTTTGCTCTTTCTCCATTTGAATATTTTATTTCTCTTACTATTTCAAGTTTTCCTGTGTAATAGTCAAATTTAGTCTGCACATATGTAAATCCATTTATTCTTGATATAATCTGTGCAGCATCCTTACCAAGTCCATTTAGTATAACCCTTAAAGGTTCTTTTCTTACTTTATTAGCAGATTTTGCGATACCAATTGCTCCTTCTGCAGCAGCAAAAGATTCATGTCCTGCAAGGAAAGCAAAGCACTTTGTTTCTTCTCTTAAAAGCATAGCAGCAAGATTTCCATGACCTAACCCTACTTTTCTGTCGTCTGCAACTGAACCAGGTATGCAAAAAGCCTGAAGTCCTTCTCCTATTGCCTCAGCAGCATCTGCAGCTTTTTTGCAGCCTTTTTTTATTGCAATAGCAGCACCAAGAGTGTACGCATAGCATGCATTTTCAAAGCAGATAGGCTGAATACCTTTAACTATATTGTAAACATCTATACCTTTTTCATCACATACAGCTTTAGCCTCTTCAATGGAGTTCATGCCATATTTATTTAAAACAGGTATTATCTGATTTATTCTTCTCTCATATCCTTCAAATAACGCCATCTGTAAAACCTCCTTTATTCATGTCTTGGATCTATTACTTTTGCAGCTTCATTAAATCTTCCATAGGTTCCTGATGCCTTTTGAAGCGCTTCATTAGCATCCATTCCTTTTTTAATCATGTCCATCATTCTTCCAAGACTTAGATATTTATAA
Source organism: Caloramator quimbayensis (assembly GCF_900167605.1). Taxonomy (GTDB): domain Bacteria; phylum Bacillota; class Clostridia; order Clostridiales; family Caloramatoraceae; genus Caloramator_B; species Caloramator_B quimbayensis. The sequence continues at coordinate 65,312 of NZ_FUYH01000012.1, forward strand.
CCTATTATTTCATTATTTTCATCAAGTGCTAATTCAGTAATATAACCTTCTGCCATTTCAAGATATCTTGAACCCTTATCTAATGTACCATACATAGTTCCAACCTGGCTTCTAAGTCCTTTGCCAAGATCTTCAAGACCTGCTCCAACAGGTAGTCCACCTTCTGAGAAGGCAGTTTGGCTTCTTCCATATACTATCTGCAAAAATAGTTCTCTCATTGCTGTATTTATAGCATCGCATACAAGATCTGTATTTAATGCTTCAAGTATTGTTTTACCTGGAAGTATTTCAGATGCCATTGCTGCTGAATGAGTCATTCCTGAACATCCTAAAGTTTCAACAAGAGCCTCTTGAATTATACCATCCTTTACATTTAAAGTAAGCTTACAAGCACCCTGCTGAGGAGCACACCAGCCAACTCCATGGGTTAACCCGCTAATATCTTTTATTTCTCTTGCCTGAATCCATTTTCCTTCTTCAGGTATTGGTGCTGGGCCATGATTAGGTCCCTTTGCAACGCAAACCATTCTTTCAACTTCCGATGTGTAGTTCATTTCATATCCCCTTTCTGTAACTTTATAACTGTTTATATATTAACAAATACTTTTAAATACAACAATATATAATTTTACATTTTAAATAATTTTTAATAAAAGTTTTTAAATAAGGATATGGCTGCAAGTATGCAGCCATATCCTTATTTTTCTTCATCAACATTTACTGTTGTATTGTTTTTATTTCTTAAAGCTCTTGCTTTAGCATGTATCATTGCATCATTCCCAACTTCAAGATATCCATGCCTCGATTTTCTGCTCTCTTCACTATGTGCCATTGCTGAAATGAAATCAGCATTCTTTTTATTATTTTTACCTTTGAATTTAAAACCTCCTTTCAAAGTTATAATTATTTTTTGTAAAAAAATTAAAAAATAATTAAGTTTTTTAATACAACATAAAGATTTTGTGTTATTATAATTATGATACAAATTAATTGTAGTATTTTTAACATTAATTGGTAACGCCTTTTTTAAGGCATTTACATGTATAATTTTTTATACATGTTTGCATATAATTATTAAGTTAAGGAGGTCTTTAAATGGTTAAGAAGATGAAAACAATGGATGGAAATACTGCTGCAGCATACGTATCCTATGCATTTACTGATGTAGCAGCAATATATCCAATAACACCATCATCTCCCATGGCAGAAAATGTTGACGAATGGGCTGCCCATGGTCAAAAAAATATTTTTGGTCAAGAAGTAAAAGTAGTTGAAATGCAGTCAGAAGCTGGTGCAGCTGGTGCTGTTCATGGTTCCCTCGCAGCCGGTGCTCTTACTACAACTTTTACAGCATCACAGGGTTTACTTCTTATGATTCCTAACATGTATAAAATCGCTGGTGAGCTTTTACCTGGAGTATTTCATGTTAGTGCAAGAGCTTTAGCAAGCCATGCTCTCTCAATATTCGGAGATCATCAGGATGTTATGGCAACAAGGCAGACAGGCTTTGCACTTTTAGCTTCAAGCTCAGTACAGGAAGTTATGGATCTTGGAGGAGTTGCACACCTTTCAGCAATCAAGTCGAGAGTTCCATTCCTTCATTTCTTTGATGGATTTAGAACATCCCATGAAGTTCAAAAAATTGAATTAATTGATTATGAAGATTTAAAGAAGCTTGTTGATTTTGATGCAGTTAATGAATTCAGAAACAGAGCATTAAATCCTGAACATCCAGTAACAAGAGGTACTGCTCAAAACCCAGATATATACTTCCAGGCAAGAGAATCTTGCAATAGATTCTATGATGCTGTTCCAGATATAGTTGCAGGTTATATGGAAGAAATATCCAAAATCACAGGCAGGGAGTACAAGCCTTTTACATATTATGGTGCAGAAGATGCAGAAAACATAATAGTTGCAATGGGTTCTGTTACTGAAACTATAAAGGAAACTATAGATTACCTTCTATCAAGAAATGAAAAGGTAGGCTTAATAACAGTTCACCTTTACAGGCCTTTCTCTTCAAAATACTTCTTAGATGTTCTTCCAAAAACAGTAAAGAGAATTGCTGTTCTTGACAGAACAAAGGAACCAGGTGCAATTGGTGAGCCATTATACTTAGACGTTAAAGCGCTTTTCTATAATACCGAAAATGCACCTTTAGTTGTTGGAGGACGCTATGGACTTGGTTCAAAGGATACAACTCCTGCTCAAATTAAAGCAGTTTATGACAATCTAAAACTTTCAAATCCAAAGGATAAATTTACTATAGGTATAAATGACGATGTAACATATACATCCCTCGAGGTTAAAGAAGAAATAAGCACCGCACCAGAAGGAACAATCAGATGTAAATTCTGGGGACTTGGTTCAGACGGAACAGTTGGTGCAAATAAAAACGCTATAAAAATTATAGGCGACAAAACTGATTTATATGCTCAAGGGTATTTTGCATATGATTCTAAAAAGTCAGGCGGAGTTACAATATCTCATTTAAGATTTGGTAAAAAGCCAATTCGTTCAACATATTTAATAAATGATGCTGATTTTATAGCATGCCATAATCAATCCTATGTAGATAAATATGATATATTAAAGGGATTAAAGGATGGAGGTACCTTCGTTCTTAACTGCAAATGGAGCGTTGATGAACTCGATACAAAGCTTCCATCATCAATGAAAAAATATATTGCAGAACATAACATAAACTTCTATATAATAAATGCAACAGATATAGCTCAAGAAATAGGTCTTGGCAACAGAATCAATATGATAATGCAGGCTGCATTCTTTAAATTAGCAAATGTTATTCCAATAGATGATGCAGTAAATTATCTAAAAGAAGCTATTGTTAAGTCCTATGGCAAAAAAGGTGAAACTATAGTTAAGATGAATAACCTTGCTGTTGATAAAGGTATAGATGCACTTGTTAAAGTTAGTGTTCCATCCTACTGGAAGGATGCTGCTGAAGAAGCTGCAGCTGAAATTGATGCTCCTGATTTTATAAAGAAAGTTCTAATTCCTATGAATCGTCAGGAAGGAGATTCGCTGCCAGTCAGCACTTTTGTTGGTGCAGAAGATGGTACATTCCCAATGGGTACAGCAGCATATGAAAAGAGAGGAATAGCAGTCGATATCCCTGAATGGCAAATGGATAAATGTATACAGTGCAACCAGTGCTCATTTGTTTGTCCTCATGCTGCCATAAGACCAGTTCTTGTAACTGAAGAAGAATTAAAGGGCGCTCCAGAATCCTTTAAAGTTAAAAAAGCAGTTGGTAAAGGACTTGAAAATTATTCATACCGTATGCAAATAAGCCCTCTCGATTGTACAGGATGTGGAAACTGTGCTGATATATGTCCAGCAAAGGAAAAAGCTTTAATAATGAAACCACTTGAAACTCAAACAGAATCAGAGGTTCCAAATTGGAATTATGCAATGTCAGTTCCAGTAAAGGATAACCTTATGTCAAAAGAAACAGTAAAGGGAAGCCAGTTTGCGCAGCCTCTTCTTGAATTCTCAGGCGCATGTGCTGGCTGTGGAGAAACTCCTTATGCAAAGGTTATAACTCAGTTATATGGAGATAGAATGATAATAGCTAATGCAACTGGATGCTCATCTATCTGGGGAGCATCAGCACCGTCAACACCATATACTAAGAACGCAGAGGGTAAAGGACCTGCTTGGGCAAACTCTTTATTCGAAGATAATGCAGAATATGGTTACGGTATGGCAGTTGCAGTAAAACAAATCAGAAGCAGACTTGAAGACTTAATGAAGGAAGCTCTAACTCTTGATATTCCTGAAGAATATAAGAATGCTTTCTCAATGTGGCTTGAAGGTAAAGAAGATGCTGAAAAGAGCAAAGCTGCTACAGCTAATATCCTACCCCTAATAGAAAAAAATGTCGTTGCTAATGATAGAGCAAAAGAAATTATAAAAGAAATATCTGAAAAGAAGGATTACCTCATAAAGAAATCAGTTTGGATAATAGGTGGCGATGGCTGGGCATATGATATAGGATATGGCGGACTTGATCATGTTCTTGCATCAGGTGAAGATGTAAATATACTCGTATTTGATACTGAGGTTTATTCAAATACTGGTGGACAATCATCAAAATCAACCCCAATAGGTGCAGTTGCTAAATTTGCAGCTTCAGGAAAGAAAGTTAAGAAAAAGGACCTCGGTATGATAGCAATGTCCTACGGATATGTATATGTAGCTCAGGTTGCTATGGGTGCTGATAAAAATCAATTCCTTAAAGCAATAACTGAAGCTGAAAAATATCATGGACCATCAATTATTATAGCTTATGCTCCATGTATAAATCATGGTCTTAAGGAAGGTATGGGAAGAACTCAAGCTAATGCAAAACAAGCTGTTGAAGCTGGATACTGGCATCTTTACAGGTTCAATCCTGAACTTAAAGAGCAGGGCAAGAATCCATTCATACTCGATTCTAAAGAGCCAACTGCAAGCTTCAGAGAATTCTTAAATGGTCAGGTTAGATATACATCTCTGCTTAGAACTTTCCCAGAAACAGCAGAGGAGCTATTTGCAAAGGCTGAGGAAGTTGCTAAAGAAAAATATCAAACATATAAGAAATTAGCTGAATAAGTTTAAACATTGAGTCGGCTCAAAAAGGTTACTGCAAAAGCAGTAACCTTTTTATTACGTTTATTAAATATAAATTACAAAATGAATGTCTAATCTATTCGAAAATTTGGCACTACCACAAATTAACATTCTAAGATAAGGATAATTTATAGCACTATAAATTCGTACAGTGTTATTAAGAAAGGCATAAAAAAACTACTGCAAATAGCAGTAGTTTTTTACTATTAAGCAACGTTAGCGTTATCTTTTCCTTGTGCCTTCTTCATTGCTGATCTAAACATAGTAACTGATGTATAAAGAATAACTATTATTACAAGCCATTTTAATGTGTTAAGAGGAAGTGATTTTACTATATATGCTGCTATGAATACACCGATTGTACCAAATATTGTTATAGCAAGGGATGCCTTTCTGTCATAAGCTCCTTCTTTAACGAATTTAACTGATGCAGCTGGCATTAAGAATGCACAAGAACCCATCATTATTGGGAATGCAACCTTTGGGCTCATTCCAAGAGCAAATACAAGTGCCATACATGGAGCATAAAGTCCAATTCCAAGAGTCATAAGCGCACCAAGTATAAAGTTTGCAACGATTGCTATAATAAGTTTTGCTCCGGTAAGACCTATTGCATCTCCACCTGCTGGGAAAAGCTTAAGCTGTGATGCAAGCATTACAAGAGCAACTACTGCAAGTGCAATACCCATACCAACTTGAACTTTTTTCTCATCAAGCTTTGATACTATTCCTGCTCCAAAAACTGCACCTATTGTTGCAGCAGCAAGCATAGTAAGGAGGGTTATTGGTTCAACTTGTATTACAGTAATAAATATAAATGCTTCTGCAACAACTGGTATTGTCATTGAAACGTTAAGAGTTCCTGGTATTGTTCTGTCGCTTGTTAGTTTGAATAATTTAAATAATGCTGTTGTTGGAGCAAAGCTGCCTATACCAAGAGTATCAAAGAAGTTTGTTAGAAAACCTACTGCACCTAAAGCAGCAAAGTTTCCATTTTCGAGCTTTCCTTTTTTTGATGCTTCGATGTAGTCCTTAATGAATACTACTGCGAAATATAATGTTAAGAGTCCGAGTAAAGAAAGAACGATTTTTAACATGTTTTTTCCTCCTTTATATAATTTTTTATTTAAATATGCACTTTTTTACTTGGTGCATGCATATTTAGCAACACATTATACATATTTCTCTCTATTATACAACAGATTCTATTATAGAGTAAAGCCATATTTTAATGGGTCTTCTGGATCAATTATGAATTGATTGAAACCTGTTATATAAGCGCTTCCAGTTATTTCTGGTATTATTGCATTATAGTCTCCAACCTTTGTTTCTCCTACAACTTTTCCTTTAAACATAGTTCCTGTTATACTTTCATAAATAAATTCTTCATTCATCTTTAGCTGTCCCTTTGCATAAAGAGTTGCTAATTTTGCACTTGTACCAGTTCCGCAAGGAGATCTATCTACTTGTCCCTGACCAAACACAACTACATTTTGTAGTGTAGCCTTTGGATTTTTAGCTGGTCCATATATTTCCACAAGATCTACACTCTTAATATGCTCAAGAACTGGATGCTGAACCTTAACCTGCTCATTAACAGCCTTTAATATCTTCATACCTACATCGCATAACCTTTGAGCATTGCTTGTGCAAATATCTATTCCAAGATCTGCTGATTTAACGAGTGCAAAGAAGCTTCCTCCAAAGGAAATATCTATGGTAAGCTTGCCTACTTCTGGCACATCAACTTCCACATCCTGTTTATAAAGGAATGATGGAACATTAACTATTGAAACTTCCTTTGCCTTTCCATCCTCAACCTTTACTTTTCCTTTAACAAGCCCAGCAGGCGCTTCAAGTACAACATCAGTAAATGGCTCTTGAACAGGAACCATTCCTAATTCTACAGCAACTGTTAATGCACCAATTGAGCCATGACCGCACATGTTTAAATATCCGCCGCCATCCATGAATATTATTCCAAGATCTGCTTCTTCCTTAGTTGGCTGTGTTATTATTGAACCAAACATATCCTTATGGCCTCTTGGTTCATGCATTATGGCAGTTCTAATGTGGTCGAGATTTTGTTCAAGGTAAGCCTTTTTTTCAGGCATTGTTTTACCTGGTATTACAGGAACTCCTCCTACTACTATCCTTGTTGGTTCTCCCATAGTATGTGAATCTACAGCATTTATTGTTCTCATCGCTTTCATATTATTCTCCTACCTTTCTCATTTTTAATTTTAAAAATGCAAGAGCTTTTTTAGCATCTATTTCTGTTACGTTATTTTCTCCAACTACTTCTGTTTCTATGCCTTCTGACGATTTATTAAAGTCAACTATTGTATCCATATATTTGTTAGTTACAACGAATTGCGCTTGTGTTCCAACAAAGCTTAATCCTACAACCGGAATATTTCTTTTTCCAATTTCTTCTATAGTATTAGCATAATCTACATGGCTGTTTCCCCAGCCGTCAACAGAAATTATTACACCATCTGCTCTCATTGCTTCAGCCCAAGCAGCCGCTCTTTGTCCAACAAAGTATTTATCTTCGTTAGCCTGTGGTGTACCTACAATTATCACACCTAATAAATCAATATCCTTATCCTTTGAAACAACATCGAGTAAAGGATCTCTAAAATGATGAAGAGTTGTTTCCTTTGTAGATGGACCTACTCCCATAGTAACACCTCCTAATGCATGGCTCTTAATGCGCCATCCCTATATTCATTAGGGCTTACTATTATCGGCACATTTCCCATATCAATAATTGACCTTCCGCCTTCAAATCCTCCAGGCTCTTTTGCAAAAAGGAGTGTATCATACATAGCCCCTTGACCTGCAACCTGCTTTATAATTACAACTTTTTTCTTTTCAGGTCTTATAATGTCGGAATATTCGTACCTTTCATCGCATAATCTTCCATTCATTTTCTTTAAATAATCCCTTATTTCCTGTACAAGTTTGTCGCAGGCTCTGTGAGCTGAATTAATTCCATCTCTTATAATACCCATTCCTTCTTTTAATGTAACATCTACATGGATTATAATATCATCCTTAGAAGGTGTACCTGCTCTCCCAAATACGACCTGTTCTTTCAATATTCCTTCCGAAGATCCGAATTCAGCAACCTGTATTCCTGTTTCGTCAACTCCAGTAAGCATAACATATACGCCCGTTAATGCATGAGTAATTCCTTCTCCCATTTTTCCTAAAACCTTAGTAGCAATTGGAGAAAAATCCATTATTGAATTAACAAACATATCATGATTATCGGGATATATTAAATCTATTGTAATATCTTTTATAAAAGCTTGTTCGTTATCAATCAAACAATCTTTTATATTATCTCTTATATAAAGAACCTTATTTTCAATGTAAGTTTTTTTGGAAAATTCTACTTTATTAATATGAAAAGTTTTAATAACAAGGCTTCTAATTACTTTTTCATCTGACATATATACCACCGCTTTTTAAATTTTCCTAAAGGAGAAACTATTAGTTTCTCCTTTAGGATATATTTTAGTAATCAAACCTTAGCAACATACTCATATGGTAATGGTACTATCTTACCTGGTGTGTCAATTTCTATAAGCTGTTTTAATGTATCTTTTAATATATTTCTTTGCATTTCAGGATCGTTTGGTTTTCCAGCGTTTGCTCCCATTGGAACAAGCGGAGCTACTGCTCTTGGAGTACCAGTCTGTTTAACTACTGGTGGTAATGCTGCAATTATTATTGTAGGAATCCCCGATTCCTCAATCGCTCTCTGTACAAGTACAGCTGAACGGTGACAAGTACCTCACCCAGCAGTTAGAACTACTGCATCAACGTTTTCTTCCTTTAATATTTTAGCAATAGCAGGACCAGTTTCATTCTTAAACTTTTCCTGGTTTCCGCCGCCACCCATAAAACCTGCGTGTACAGGTGCAACTTCTTTTATAAATCCTTCTGCTGCAAGTTCTCTCAATCTGTCGATTGGGAACATACAGTTAATATCCTTGTTAACGTCTCCGTTATCATATCCTCCGTGGGATACCATTAAATCATGGGAATTGCAATCTCCTGGTATTAATCTATAGGTAAAGTCTCCAGCAAGATTGAATCTTTTATCTGACTTTAAATGAACACCTGCTGCTGTTGCAAAAGCAATTCTCATTTCACTGAGAGGCTTTGTTACAGGAGTCCAAACAGGTGGTGGTGTTATTGGCACAAATATTTCTGACTGTAAACCCTTAACAACTGTTAATGCCATCAATCCTTACCTTCCTTTCTCTTTTTTATTTCAATATTGCTTACATATTTTTCGTTAGGCTCCTCAGATAATACTTCTATAAAACTCATTTTAAAGCCTACTTCTTGGCCTACCTTTAAAGGATAGTCAGTAATGAGCATCCTCATTGGTATTTTCAAAAACCCAAGTCTTCCTTTAAGGTCTATTGAGACACATCCATCATGAACCTCAACGATGATTCCCTGCATCTCAATAATTTTATCTCCGTATTTCATTTTAATTCCTTCTATCTAAAATTACTTTGTTGAATATTTTTCAAGTCTCTTTTGGCTCATTGGAATTGAAGTTTCGTTTTCAACTCTTTCAATCTTAGTGTTATAAGTTTTTTCAATTGCTTCAAGGTTGCTTTCCTTAACGTTTGGATTCCATTTTCTTTCAGCAGCCTTTACTTCTTCGTCTGCCATAGCAGATTTTAGCATTGCCATTGCTCTTATAGCATCTTCCTTGCAAAGTGTATTGCAGGATAGAACTTCGTTTTCAATTCCAGCTTCTGACTTGTTATTGTCAACCATATATTTCATGTACTTGTTTCCAACAACAAGGGCACCCTGTACTGCACAGAAGGACATACCAACAACTGGAATACCTCTCATACCTATCTGCTCAATATGACTTGCAAAGTCGATATGGTTGTTTCCAAAACCTTCTGTAGTAACTACAGCACCATCAACATCCATTGTTTCAACAAGCATTCCAAGTCTTTCTGATACATAGAACTTTTCAGCATTTATCTGCGGACTTCCAACGAATACTACTCCACAAAGGTCAACTTCTGGATCATTCATTGCTTCAATTACAAGAGGTTCTCTCCAATAGTGTCTTGAACATTCCTTTGATGCAGGTCCTATACATGTTAACGCATGTATTCCTCCATCAAGTACTTCGAGAGGTGATAATACTACTGGAACATTACCAAGGTCAACGTTTGGTTTTCCACCAAGAACTCCTACAGGCTCAACAGGAAGAATTAAGTTATCGTGCATTGCTCCTTGACCCATTATTTCTTTTACAACAACAACCTTCTTCTTTCCAGGTCTTCTGTATTGAACGAATTCTTCAGTTTCAACAACAAGGCTTTCGTCGAGTTTCTTTAATGCTTCTCTTATTTCTTGAGTAATTACATCTGTAGCTTTATGAGCTGCAAGAGGACCTGGTCTTTCCATGTTAGTACCAGCTGCTATTGTAACCTGAGTCTTTATGAATATTTCTCCTTTATCAGGTGCACCTGGTCTTCCCCACATTATATTCTCTTCAAGAATACCTTCTGATGAACCGAATTCTCCTATCTGAACTCCGTTTTCATCAGTACCTGTAACCATAACGATTACACCGTCTAATACTCTTGTAACTCCGCTTCCAAGCTTGCTGTCTCCTTCTTTAGTTGCTATTGGCTGAACGTCCATTATAGTTTCGCTGTAAGTGTTGTACTTATCTGGAGTTATTATATCTATTTTAATATCTTTTACAAGATGATCTGCTAACAATGCATCTTTACAGATATCTTCTCTTATATAAAGAGTTGTTCCTTCAATCTTTGTCTGTGGGCCAAATTCAACTTTTTCTATCTTAAAGTGTTTCTTTATAAGATTTCTTACTACTTTATCTTCAAGCTTAACTTCCTGCTTAGCTGCTTCTGCTGCCTTTTCAACAGCTTTTACTTCTGATTTAACTGCTGGTACAGAAACTGGAGCTTTTGCACTTGCTGCAGCGCCAGCTATTGATAATGGTATTTCAATGTCAATACCCTTACCTTCAGCAATTTTAATCTTTAATGTTCCTCCAAAAGCAGCTGCTGGAGCCGCAGTTTCAACTGCACTTACTTCTTCAGCTTTTTCTTCAAATCCTTCAAGCATCGACGCTGTAATTGGTGTTAATGCTGCAGCATCAACCTTAAGAGTTGCACCTATTACTTCTTTTCTTGTTAAAACCTTTGAATCCAAGTTAACAAGAAGTGAATCTTGAAGCTTTTCAAAATGCATTGGATTCTCTAAGTCTTCAGCTTTTATTGTTTCTCCTGCTGTCTTGTTGTACTTTAAAACAGCTTTTGCATCTCCATCTGAAAGCTCTTCGGTTTTGCTTTCCTCTTTAGCTCCACCTTCTATTTCTTTAACACCTTCAAGTAAATCTGGAGTTAATGGAGTTAATGAATCAATAGTCTTTAATAGTTTTGCACCTAATACCTGACCTATCTTTAATGTATTTGCAGGTATTGTTAAAAGTCCTGAATCAACAAGATCTGGGAATACAGCTGGATCTTCCAGATTTTCTGCTGATAATATTGTTCCTGCCTCTGTTCTACAGCACACAACAGCAACTTCATTTTTTAGTTCCTGTGCGTGTTCAGCACTCATTGACATTCAAAATCAGCCTCCTTTTTATTTTTTTTCTTCCATTGGTAATCTTCTTGTTAGTGGATAATCGATTGTTCTAAATACATGATCTGTATGATGGTAAACCGGAAGTCCTGCCTTTGGAGCACAGCACATTACTGTATTTGTACAGTCGCTGCAGTTTGATACGAGAACTCTTTTTGCTCCCTGCTTTTTAAGGTACATTATACCCTGTGCCTGCCCTGGACAATCTCCCGGAGTTAAGCATTTATTTGCTCCTTTAATTTCTACAACGTTTTTACATTTTGTAACTCCAACTACCTTTGAACCCATCTTTTCTGCTAGATCTCTAAGTCTTGCTTCATTAGCACCGCAAGCACAAACTAAAAGTCCTAAAGGTCCTTCAAACTTTGGAAGTTCAATTGTTACTATTGCTCCTCCAGATGTTTTAGTTAAATATGCTTTTTCAATATCCTGAGATGTTCCTGTATATGGACCTCCAACAATAAGTTCACCATATTTTCCATCAATTCCGCCTGCTCTCTCTATTAAGTCTTTAATTGGAGTTCCAACTGGAACTTGGAAAAATACGTTTGGCTTTATACCGCTTTTAAGCTTTCCAACTACAGTTATGTCCTTATCAATAACAGGCTTTCTTTCTTCAACTGCTCTTGTAATATTTGCAAGAGTTTCAGTATTTAAAACTACACATTTTGCTTCTATAGGAAGCTGTGTTGGTTCAAGCCATATTCCAAATATAGAATGGATTACTGCTCTTTCTTCTCCTGCAGGATACATATCAGGAAGTTCTCTTATTTCAATATCCTTTGTGCCATTTAGAGCTTTGTTTATTGCTTCTATAGCCTTCTTGTTTTTACCCTTTATAGCAATATAGCCCTTAGGAGCCTTTGTTGCTTTCATTGCATATCTAATACCTCTAATTACTATATCAGGATCTTTTTCAAGAAGTTCTATGTTGTGGTGAAGAGCTGGTTCGCACTCTGCGCAATTTGCTATTATATACCCATCTTCAATTTGAGATTTAAGTTTTATATGGGTTGGAAAACCTGCACCACCGGCACCAACAATTCCTGCTTCATAAACAGTTTCTACTATATTATCGCATTCTTTAATCTTAACGTAATCTGATGATTGTACTTCATCAGCTGAAATAATTATTTCACTATCAGTAATTTTACTTACTGTACCATTAATACTTGAGTGAATCTTTGCGCCTAAACCATTCGGCTCAGCTATACACTCTCCTCTTTTAACTGTCTGACCTTCTTTTACAACAGGTACTGAAGGTGCACCTACATGCATTTTTAAAGCGAAGCTAAATAATTTTGCCACTTTATCACCTCCATCTTTTTTTCACATATTTATATTGCAATTTGCATGCCAAAACTGTTTTGATATTAATTTTTTTTATAATGTGCATTACAACTATTATTATTAGCAATTGAATTAATTTTTATTTAATTAGTTATAAATAAAAATGTCAAATATCCGACATCTATTTTTTATTCATGCTTCTTTTAATAATAAAGAACCATGTAAATTTCAGTCTTAAAGGCTAAATTAATAACAGTGTCTATATTTTGACACACGTGTCGAATATTTGACATTTAAAAATTATATTAACATTTTTATTTTTAACATTTTATAAAAACGTATTCGCATTTACGATAAATTATATTGATTTAGCTTATAATATAAAGTTGTACGCTTTATGTTGAGCATTTTTGCTGCTTTTTGTTTGTTTCCATTCGTCAATTTTAATATTTTTATTATAGTTTCTTTTTCTACCTTTTCAACTATTTTTTGAAGATCGTATTCATTTTCTTCAACTTCAACCTTTTGTATTCCTACGTTTAGAATATATTCTGGAATGCAGTTTATTGTTATATTTCCGTTATTGCACAAAATAACCATCCTTTGTATAACATTTTTAAGTTCCCTTATGTTGCCTTCCCAATTATAATTCTCTAATACATCATAAACAGAATTATCAATGCTGTTTATTTTTATATCTTCTTCATCAGCCATTTGGTTAATAAATAAATTTATTAAATCTTTTATGTCCTCTTTTCTTTCTCTTAATGGAGGAAGTTCAATCTGCACAACTGCAAGCCTATAAAAAAGGTCATCTCTGAATTTGTTTTCCTTCATCATTTTTTTTAAATCTTTATTTGTCGCAGCAATAATTCTCGTATTAGTTGGTATACCCTTTTCACTGCCAAGCCTGTATATTATTCCATCCTGTAATACTCTTAATAATTTTGCCTGCATCTCAAAGGGCATATCTCCAATTTCATCAAGAAATAATGTTCCGTTGTTAGCAAGCTCAAATTTACCCATTTTACCTTTTTTAGCTGCACCGGTAAAAGCTCCTTCAACATAGCCAAACAGCTCACTTTCAAGGAGCTGCTCTGGTATTGCGCTGCAGTTTACAGCAACAAAATTTCCAGTTCTGCCGCTCGCTTCATGTATTGCCTTTGCGAATACCTCTTTACCTGTACCGCTTTCTCCAGTTATTAATATGCTTGCTGAAGTATGGGAAACTCTTTGGGCAAGGGCTATTGCATCTATTATTTTTTTATTTTTCCCATATATATTTGAAAAACTATACTTTTTAGAAATTTCCTTTTTATACGCATCTTCAAGAAATTCAACCTTTTCCTTTTCACTCTCAAGCTGCTTAGATAAATTTACAACTTCCGTTATATCTCTATCAGTTGTAACTACAGCAATAAGTTCATTGCTCGAATTGAATATAGGTATTGCACTCAAAATAACGCTTTTCCCTTTTACAGGCTCATGCTGCATATTTTCAATAGGTTTTTTTTCCTTTAAAACCTTAAGAGTCATTGCATTAGGGAAAAAATCAGCGATATCCTTTCCAATTATCTCCTCAGATTTTATGTTATATAGGTTCTCAGCACTTTTATTCCAATATATAACATTGCCTTTGCTATCAGATATACATATCGCTTCATGAATATTGTCTATTATGTTATTTTGAAAATCAAAAAGCTCATTCATCTTAATATAAAAGGTATCTCTTATGTTATTAGCTGTTAAAATTCCTATTACTTTTCCATTCTCAACAATAGGAAGTCTTCCAATGTTTTTCTTTATCATCAAATCCCTTGCATCTTTAACAGAAAAATCCGGTCCTATTACTAAAACATCTTTTATTATATATTTTTCAATAGGTTCATCAAAGCTTACATCTAATTTTTTAATCTTTGATAAATCATACTTTGTAAATAGTCCCACAATATGCTCATTTTCATCCATAACTATTACTTCATCTTTAAAAGCTCTTATCATTTTATTCATAACAGAGTTAATGCTTTCAGTTGGCAGTGCTTTTAAAAAATCTACTGTCATTATATCCTTTACCTTAAAAAACAAGTCTGCTATCATTTTAAAGCCCCCTTACTGTTGTCCTAAGTATAAAAAATTACTCCTCAATACCCAAAACATCCTTTACTGTATATAATCCTGCTTTTTTATTTTGAAGAAAAGCAGCACAATCACAGGCACCTTGAGCAAAGCATTCCCAATTATGTGCATGATGAGTAATTTCAAGTCTTTCTCCTAAAAGACCAAAAATAACTGTATGGCTGCTTGATATATCACCGGATCTTATTGAGTGATAGCCTATACTCTTAGGAATTCTTTCACCCTTTCCTCGTCTTCCATATACCGCTATATCCTCTAATTTTTTGCCAAGTTCCTTCGCAATAACACTTCCCATTTCTTTAGATGTTCCGCTTGGAGCATCCTTTTTGTTTCTATCGTGCATCTCTATAATTTCAATATCTGAAATGTTTCCTATTGTTTTTGCAGTAATTTCGAGAAGTTTATACATAAGATTTACAACTCTTGATGTATTAGCAGCAAGTACAATTGGTATCTCATTTGAATATTCTTTTATAATGTTTATTTCTTCCTGCGAAAAACCAGTAGTACCGCATACAACTGCCTTTTTATGCTTTACCGCTGATTTTATGACATTTATTGATACTTCAGGAAATGTATAATCAATTATCACATCACACTTATCTATTATTTTTTCAATATCATCAACTACAACTGCTCCTAGGTTTTTCCCTATTTTTGTTATTTCTCCAACATCCCTTCCTATGTAATCCCTTCCTTTTGGTGCTACAGCTCCAACTATTTTCATGTCGTTTCTATTTGAAATAACTTCAACTATTAACCTGCCCATTTTTCCAGCAGGACCAATTACTACAATATTCATCATAATCCTCCATATATTTTCATAATTTTCTTTATTTTTATATAATATTGTATAATATTTTTTAATAAAAATAAAGATAATTATATATTTTTTTAATACTATTCTTCATCATTAAAATCATAAAAATCGAGGTAAGAATACTTATTACCATTTTTCTGCCATCCTAAAATTGAATTTAAATTTACATTCTGAGTAGCTCTAAAAATGAATTTATCAATATCTTTATATTTTATTTTTAAATCTTTAATTAAATCCTTAATCTCATATCGCTTATTTCCTGTTCTTTGTGCAGCAACCATACAGGCGCAATTTATAGGCATAATGCCGCTTTCTTTGGTATAACATTCAATATAGTGTTCTTTTATTAAATAAAGGGGTCTTATAAGCTCAATACCTTCAAAATTTTTTGATTTCAATTTAGGAAGCATAGTTTTAAAGCATCCTGTATAAAAAATATTTAAAAGTACCGTTTCAATAACATCATCAAAATGATGTCCTAAAGCAAGCTTATTGCATCCAAGTTCTTTAGCTTTAGAATAAAGTGCACCTCTTCTCATTTTTGCACACATAAAGCATGGGTAATCCTTTGCAATTCTATCTACTATCTCAAATATTCCCGATTCATAAATATGTATAGGAATATTTAAGTAATTGCAGTTATCAATTAAAAGCTCTTTTATGCTTTCATGATATCCAGGATCAGCTACTATAAATTCAATTTCAAAATCAACTTTTTTAGTTCTTTTATATTGCTGAAAAAGTTTTGCCATAAGAAGGCTGTCTTTACCCCCAGATACCGCAACTGCAATTCTATCTCCATTTTCAATCAAACTGTATTCAGAAACTGCCTTTATAAAATTTCCCCATATATGATGTCTGAATTTTGTTGTTATGCTTCTTTCTATTTCAAAAAGAGGCTTTCTTTCATTATCTGGGATTAATACTTTACATCTGCTGTTTGATATTCCGCTCAAAATATCTCCTCCCATACTATTTTTACTTTATTTATTGTAAAGCATATTTTATTATTGTCAAATCCTTATAATAACTCATAATATATACAAATGCTGAATTTAGGGAGATAGCATGGGAAATAGATTATATAAAAAATATATAGAAAAATTTGATATTAATCTTCTCGACTGCAAATTTCTCGGAAAAGGTCACAATGGAATGGTCTATCTTCTTCCCGAAGGAAAGGTTATAAAAATATGCTTTGAAACATACAGCTGCGAACGTGAATACAAAATACTTGAAAGGATAAATAATAATAAATATTTTCCAAGAGTATACGGAATGTGCGGCAACTATATGATAAGAGACTATGTTGAGGGTATACCATTAAACAAATACATTAAAAGAAATGGACTTAGCAGAAAACTATCTAAAAATTTAATTAACCTTCTTATAGAATTTAAGAAACTTAATTTTTCAAAACAGGATATACGCTGTAAAGATATTATAGTTAAATCTGATGAGTCAGTAATGGTTATAGATCCTAAAAAATGCTATACAAAAAACAGAGATTTCCCAAGGCATTTAGTTAAAGGTCTATATAATCTTGGTGTATTAAACATATTTATTTCCGAGCTTTATGAGTATAAACCGGATTTATATAAATCTTGGATTGATAAGATTACAGATTATATAAAAAACACATATAGTCTAAAAGAAAGCGATTAATATATAGCCCATAATACAGCTTTAAAGTATTATGGGCTAAATAACATAAAGTATTAATATATCTTAATTATTCCTTTGATATCTTTGCCCAGGTATCCTTTAATCCTACAACACGGTTAAATATTAAACTGCCCTCTTTTGAATATTTTGAATCGAGGCAAAAATAACCTGTTCTAAGGAACTGATATCTTTCTTTCAAATCAGCATTTAAAAGGCTTCTCTCAGCTTTACAGCCTTTTAAAACTTCTAAGGAATCTTTGTTTATATAATCTGTAAATTCCTTACCTTCAGTATCATCCGATGGGTTTGCAGCTGTAAACAGATTATTATAGAGCCTTACCTCAATATCAATAGCATGCTGTGCAGATACCCAGTGTATAGTACCCTTTACCTTTCTTCCATCAGGAGATTCTCCTCCTCTTGAAGCAGGGTCGTAAGTACAATGAAGTTCTACTATTTCACCATTTTCATCCTTAACAACACTGTTGCATTTTATAAAATATGCATTTTTAAGTCTAACCTCTCCCCCAACAGTAAGGCGGAAGAATTTCTTTGGAGGATTTTCCATAAAGTCATACTTTTCAATATATATAACCTTTGAAAAAGGAACCTTCCTCGTGCCTGCCTCTAAATCCTCTGGGTTGTTTTCTATATCAAACTCCTCAACCATATCATCAGGATAATTGTCTATTACAACTTTAAGAGGTCTTAGGACAGTCATTACTCTTTTAGCTCTTTTATTCAAATCTTCCCTTATGCAATGCTCTAAAACTCCAATATCAACTATACTGTCAGCCTTTGCTACACCTATCCTGTTGCAGAAATCCCTTATAGACTCAGGGGTATATCCTCTCCTCCTAAGACCTGAAATAGTTGGCATCCTTGGATCATCCCAGCCGTCAACATAACCTTCCTTTACAAGCTTTAAAAGTTTTCTTTTGCTCATAACAGTATAATTGAGGTTAAGCCTTGCAAATTCTATCTGCTTTGGAGGATTTCTGAGTTCAAGTTCTCTTAAAACCCAGTCATAAAGAGGACGGTGATCTTCAAATTCGAGAGTACATATAGAGTGCGTTATACCCTCAAGATAATCTGAAAGAGGATGAGCGAAATCATACATAGGATATATGCACCACTTATCACCTGTTCTATGATGGGTTGCCCTTAAAATCCTATATATAACCGGATCTCTCATGTTAAGGTTTGGAGATGACATATCTATCTTTGCTCTTAAAACCCTTGAACCATCGGGAAATTCTCCATTTTTCATTCTTTCAAATAAATCGAGGTTTTCTTCAACCGTTCTATCCCTATAAGGGCTGTTTTTTCCAGGCTGTGTTAGAGTTCCTCTATATTCTCTTATTTCATCAGCGCTTAAATCACACACATATGCCTTTCCTTTTTTAATTAACTCCACAGCAAATTCGTATAGCTTATCAAAATAATCCGAGGCATAATACATTCTGTCTCCCCAGTCAAAACCAAGCCAGCGAACATCTTCCATTATGGATTCAACATATTCAGTATCCTCTTTGCTTGGATTTGTATCATCAAATCTTAAGTTGCACAGTCCATTATTGTACTGTGCTATTCCAAAATTAAGGCATATTGATTTAGCATGACCTATATGAAGATAGCCATTCGGCTCTGGAGGAAAACGGGTATGTACCTTTTGTCCATAGGTATTTTCCTCCATATCTTTATTTATTATATCCTGAATGAAATTGGAATAAGTTTTTTTAGAGTTTTCATCATTGAGTACTTCTTCATTATTAATTTTATCCACCATTTTAAAACCTCCTGTTTTTATGTATAAACAAAAAAACCTTTAATCCTGATATAGGACGAAAGGTTTTAGCTTCCGCGGTACCACCTATTTTGGCAATGCCCACTTTATACTCTCTTTAACGGGAGAAACCGCCGGATTTACTTGGCTAACCCTTTTTCAATCCAGTGCTCAAAGGCCTGTTTCAATAAAAAACCATACCGGATTCCCACCATCACCGGCTCTCTTGAATGGTACTTCTACCTACTTATCCTTTTCATCGCATGAATATATTTATTTCAATTATAGTATTATTATAAAAAATATGTCAAGATACTTTAGCTAAAATTTATATATTATATTCATCAAACATATCGGGTATTAAAATATCAGCATTAGATATGACTTTTAGTTTATCTTTTAAACTTTCCTGCGCTTCAGGTTCCCCATGGATTATGAAAATACTTTCCCTAACTCCATTTTTAATATTTTTAACCCAATTTAATATACCATTTACATCTGCATGCCCAGAAAGTCCCTGTATGCTGTGAATTTTTGCTTTTACAACCATCTTTTCTCCAAATATACTGACCTCTTTAGCTCCATCAAGTATTTTTCTTCCCAAAGTTCCTTCAGCCTGATATCCTACAAAAACTATAGATGATTCTTCTCTCCAGATGTTGTGTTTAAGATGATGTTTTATTCTGCCTGCTTCACACATTCCGCTTGAGGATATAATTACTACTCCTTTTTTTTCATTCAAAGCCATAGATTCCTCAGAAGTTTTTATAATATTTAAATTATCAAAGTTTATAGGATCAATATCATTATTTAATAATCTCAGCGCTTCCTCGTCATAGCATTCTTTATGTTTTTCAAATATTTCTGTAGCCTGAATCCCGAGAGGACTATCCAAATAAATTTCAATATTTTTTAGCCTTTTTCTTTTTTCAATATCGATATAATAATTAAGAAGATATAATACTTCCTGAGTTCTTCCTACTGCAAAGGAAGGAATTATTACATTTCCGCCTCTTTCTATAGTATCAATTATTATATTGTATAAATCTTCCGACTCTTTTTCCGCTTCATGTATTCTATTTCCATAGGTTGATTCAATTATTAAATAATCAGTTTCATCTATATATTCATAATCCCTTATAATCGGTATATTAAAATTGCCTAAATCTCCTGTAAAAGTTATCGTCTTTATTCTACCATTTTCTTTTATCTTCAAAACAACTAAACAAGAACCTAAAAGATGTCCTGCATCCTTTAAGATAAAGCTTATATTTTCATCAATTCTTTCAATCTTTTCATAGGATAAAGGAAATAAATACTCATTTACCAATTCAGCATCTTCCATTTTATATAGAGGTTCAACGGTTTCAAGACCCTTTCTCAATCTTTTTTTGTTGTCCCAAAGGGCTTCCTTTTCCTGTATGTGAGCACTGTCCTTTAGCATTATATTTACAAGCTCTGAAGTTGCAGAAGTACAGTATATGCTTCCTTTAAAACCTTTTTTAATTAAAAGAGGTATTCTTCCGGAATGATCTATATGTGCGTGAGTTAGAATAATAAAATCCAATTCCTTGGGATTAAATGGAAAGTCCTCTTTGTTAAGTTCCTCTTTATTTCCCTGAAACATTCCGCAATCTATTAAAAACTTTCTTTTACATGTTTCAATATAACAACAGGAACCCGTAACCGTTCTTGCCGCACCGCAAAACTTTATTTTCATAAAAATCCCCCTTAACCATTCTTATTTAATTATATCACATAACTATTTATAAAAATATAAACACCGAACTTTCGGTGTTTATATGCAAATATCCGCCATAATAACTCCTTTAATTTGCCCTGAGTTATCTATATAGGGCATAGCAATAGCTATACAATAATTATATGAAACGTTTGAAATATATGGTTCAGTATTGTATTCTTTTCCCTTAATCGCTTCTTTAAAATATGGTCTAAAGGAAAAATCCATATTGTTTTCATCTATTTTTTCTGTCGCTGATACCATTATTCCTTTATCATTCAATATACCTAAATATTCAAAATTTACTGCTTTATTTAATTTTTCCTTTAACATTTGTGACGCTTTATTTATATTCATATTATTTTCATTTAATTCCTTATTAATAGATTTTAACAGTTCAAATCCTGATTTTATAGTTTGTCTTTCTTTTTCCCCTATTTTTATGTTTTGAATATAGGATTTTAACATTTTATCAATTCCATCTGCTGTAAAATTCATCTCTTTTACAAGGCCTGACATTTCAGTAATTGACGCAAGCTGCTCCTGTGCTGCTGCAGAAACTTCCTCAGAAAAAGCTACTGATTCCTGAATAGATGCTGATATATTTTCTACAAGAGCGCTTATATTTTTTGTCATCTCATAGGTCTCTTTTGCAAATTGGCTTATCTCATTTATAGAATCATATGTAGCCTTTGTTGAATTTATAATATCATTAAAGGAGTTCTTTGAAGCATTAGCAAAATTAATATCCTCTTTTATTTCCTGAGATTGAATATTAGCTTCTTCGGTTATTTTACTTATAGATGACGTTATTTTTTCTATAATTGATTTTATTTCACTTGCTGAATTAGATGACTGCTCTGCAAGCTTCCTGACTTCCTCTGCAACAACCGAAAAACCTCTCCCATGTTCTCCTGCCCTTGCTGCTTCAATGGCTGCGTTTAATGCAAGAAGATTTGTTCTATCGCTTATTTCTGTGATTACCGAGTTTATATTCTGTATTCTTTCTGCCTCAAGCTGTAAATCTTTTATATTGTTAACGAATTTTAAGCTTTCATCTCCAGTTTTCTGCATCTTTTCAATAAGCATTTCAAACACTCTCTGATTTTCCTTTATAATATCTGTCATTCTCTTTGCAATTTCTTCTGCTTTATTTACATTATCAAGTATATTTTTACTATTCTGTGCCATTATTATTACATCTTTATTGGCACTTTCTGCTGATTGAGACTGCTTTGCTGCGCCCTCTGCAATTAGCTGTACAGAGTTTGCTATTTCATTTGCTGCCTTTTCTATGTTATCATTTCCATCATGTATTGTACTTGCAAGTTCTCTATTTTTTTGAGATACCTGAGCGATATCACAAAGTATTTTTCTAAGATTTTTTACTATAGCATTAATTCCTTCTGCTACTTCTTTATTCTTACCTTTCGAATTTATGTTATGATTTAGCTGCCCTGAAACTATTGTTTCAATATCACTTTTTAACTCATCGTTATTTACAGGCATAATTTTTTTTGATAAAAACCAAAATACAATGACTATAGCAAGAAAAATAACTGATAAAACAAATAAAATAATAAAATTAAAATTAGAAATTCCATAAAGAGTATTACTGCCTGATAAATACTTATATGCAGCAGAGGATATAATATAGCCTCCTGAAGCTAAAACTAATAATATCAAAAGAAGGCTTATTAAAATAATTGATTTCGAATTTTTCCACATATTACCCCTCCTAAATTTTACTATTTTATGATTAAAATTCGACATAAATATAATTTTTCCTTCATATAATGATATTTTTTTATCAAATTTTTAATAATAAGTTGAATATAAATAAATTCTAAATTTATAATAAGAAATTAATGATATTTTATTTTGATATAAACAAAAAAACTTTTGAGAATTAGAATTCTTCTCAAAAGTTCTTTGGTATTAAACTTATTATAACTCATTTTCATTAATAGAATCATCTTCAATTAATAAATTGCTCTCTTCAACAGGAAGTTCTTGAACATTTCTTAGTTTTCTTTCAATTGTTCTTG
Source organism: Caloramator quimbayensis (assembly GCF_900167605.1). GTDB lineage: Bacteria > Bacillota > Clostridia > Clostridiales > Caloramatoraceae > Caloramator_B > Caloramator_B quimbayensis. Next base: position 88,108 of record NZ_FUYH01000012.1, read on the forward strand.
TTTTTTTGCTGGCATTTTCTATACTGCTGCTCGCTTCTAAAAGCTTTTTCTGAGTCTTGTCAAGAAGCTCCGAGAATTTTCCAAACTCAGTTTTAACAGCACCAAGTATTCTCCATACCTCGCTTGATCTCTTTTCAATTGCAAGAGTTCTAAATCCCATTTGCAGGCTGTTTAAAAGCGCTGCTATTGTAGTAGGTCCTGTAATTATAACTTTATAATCCCTTTGCAACACCTCAATCAACCCAGCATTTTTAACAGCCTCTGCAAAAAGGCTCTCTGTGGGCAAAAACAATATCCCAAAATCAGTAGTGTTTGGAGGGTCTATGTACTTTTCATATATAGTTTTTGCCTCATCCTTAATTCTTCTCTCAAGATGCTTTCTTGCATTTTCAACACAGTCTTTATCGCCTGATTCCTGAGCTTCAAGAAGCCTTTGAAAATCCTCCTGTGGAAATTTAGCATCAATAGGTAAATAAATATATTTTTGATAATCATCTTTCCCTGGAAGCTTTATAGCAAATTCAACTCTGTCATCGCTTCCTTTTTTAGTTGGGATATTTACATCGTATTGTTCCTTTGTTAATATATCTTCTATTATATTAGATAACTGTATCTCTCCCCAAATCCCTCTTACCTTTACATTTGTCAGAGCTTTTTTTAAATCATTTACGCCTGAACTTAAGCTTTGCATTTCTCCAAGCTGTTTGTAAAGAGCTTCAAGTCTTTGGCTTATATTAGTAAAAGACTCTCCGAGCCTTTTCTCAAGAGTTGTATGAAGTTTTTCATCAACAGTTGCACGAATATCCTCAAGCTTTTTATTATTATCATCCTGAATATGTTTTAATTTTATTTCAACAGACTCTCTTATTTTTTCAAGGCCTTCAGAATTTGTTTTTAAAAGTTCCAACAGCCTTCCTGTAAGCAAATCTATTTGATTCTTTTGCAAATTCGCCATACTGCTTACTTGTCTGTTAATATTTTCAGACATACCTAATATGCTATTAGATATCTCTTGTCTATTCTGAGATGAAATTTTATTGTTTTCTTCCCTTACCCTTCCTATTTCATCTTTTAATGCTGTAACTATTTTGCTTTCAAGAGAATCAAAATATAATCTTATAGTTTTTTCATCTATGTTGTCCTTTTTTTGTTTTGACAGTATTAATATTTGAAGAATAACTATTATAATTAAAAAAAATACAATAAAAAAATTTAAATAAGCAATCATTCCCCCACCCCCATTTATTATTAAAAAATATTTATAAGATCTTTTAATGAATTTATTTTTATATCATATGAATCAACATTGCCAAATCCATAGGATGCATATATAAATTTAATATTAGCTTTTTTTGAGGCTTCTTCATCAACCTTTGCATCTCCTACGTATACAGGATTTTCTATTTTATTTCTCTTCATTATAATTTTAATATTATTATTCTTATCTAATCCTGTCTTTCCTGAGCATTCATAGTCTTTAAAATATTTTTCAAATCCGTTATATTCTAAAAAAGTCTCAATATATCCTTCTTGACAATTGCTAACTATAAACAAAGGATATTTTTTATATAGATATTTCAATGTTTCTTCAATATAAGGATAAAGTCTTGCACCATCTCTTTTAAGCATTTCACACTCTTTTATGCAGCATTCCTTCATCATAATATTTAAAGATTTATCATCTACATCAGGAAATAGTTTTTTAAATATATCCTCTATTCTCTTACCCATATAGCCTTTAAGCTCTTCGATGCTGATGAAATTATTAAATTTATGAGAAATTACAACTTCTCTCCAAGATTTAAAAATCACTTCCACAGCATCCCATAAAGTCCCATCAAGATCAAATATTATGCCATCAATGTTTTTAATCATATCACCTGTTCCTTTCATTTCCCAATTTTAATATAACTCACTTTTATATTTTAAACCAAAAATTTAATTTAAAAAAGCAATAAAATTAATTAAAAATACTATTTATTTTTTCTATTTTTATGATTTTATCTATTATATTTATCTATGATATGGGAATACTTTAGATAAATAGGAGGTGAAGATATGGATATTAATTTTATTCCTGGAGAAGAGTATATAGTAATAAACCGCCATACAGGCGAGGTATCCTACTGAGTATCCGATGAAAAAGGCAGATTCTATAACTGAAAGGATAAGCCTTCTGCTGGTAGCAGATTATAATATTCTAAAAAAGCTGTCTTAAAGTATTACATATACATTAAGACAGCTTTTACTTATCCCTTATAGGGTTCTAAATGCACCATGCAGTGTTTTATATGGTCTATATCTGTTTCAACATTTAAATGAACAGCCTCGGCAATTTCATGTCCCTGTTTTACAGTCATATTTTCATCTACACATATCTCTATATCAACATATATTTTATTTCCGAAGAGTCTTGTTTTTAACATGTTTATTTCTTTTACTCCTGGGGTCGACATAGCAACGGATTTTATTTTTTCAATCGTTTCTTTATCCGTTGACTCATCAATAAGCTGAGCTGTAGATTTTTTATAAAAATCAATTCCTACTTTAATTATGAAAAAGCTTACTATTATACCTGCTACAGGATCCATGAATTTAAATCCATGCCTTGCTCCAAAAATACCTAAAAGAGTTCCAATAGATGAAAAAGCATCTGATCTGTGATGCCATGCATCCGCTTCCATAGAAAGACTTCTTATTTTTTTTGCAACTATAATTGTATACCAATACATTCCTTCTTTAACTATTATTGAAACTGCAGCAGCAATAAGGGCAATAAATCCTGGTGTTTTAATATCACCTGAAATAAGGCTTTTAATACCTTCATATCCTATTAGAAACCCCGTTATAAGAAGAATTGTACTTACTATTTTTGCACACTCTGCCTCAAACTTTTCATGGCCGTAGGGGTGCTTTTCATCTTCATTTTTAGCAGATATTTTAAGTCCTAATATTACAACAAAGGTTGCAAGTATATCAGAGAGAGTGTGTACTCCATCTGCAAGCATTGCAGTACTTTGTCCTATTATCCCTGCAACAATTTTAAATACGCAAAGTGCTGTATTAATAAATATTGTAACCCATGATGTTTTTGTTCCTAATCGATAATTCTCCACGATATCACTCCTAACTGATAATTAGTGATAATAACATTATATGCCTTAAATATTGATTTATCAACTATTTTTTGATTAATATTATTTATCAATTGATAACAAGTATATATTTCATTTGGCAATAATTAATATATGCTATATATTTTCCTTTTGAGATTATATAAATAAAAAAGTGCCTTGCAGTAAAATTAAATTTAAAGCAAGACACTTTTTATTGATTTTAAAAGCTTTTATAATTTATATAATCATATCGATTAATGGAGATAAGAATATTATTACTGATAAGATTATAATAAATGCAACTGTTATCCATATTACTATATTTTGAACTTTGTTGTTAACATATTTCCCCATAACATCTTTTCTGTTCGTCAAACGAACCATAAAAATTAATATTATTGGAGAGAGCATTCCTGCAAGCTGCTGTGTAAAGAGCATTATTCCAACAAGAGATATTTTAGGAAGAAGCACAATTAATGCGCTTATTATAATCATTCCTGCAAATATTCCATAAAAAATAGGTGCTTCTTTAAATTCATTATCAAGTCCTCTTTCAAATCCAAAGGCTTCACATATTGCATAGGTTGTTGAAAGAGGAATTATTGCTATTGCAAGAGCCGAAGCTCCAAATAGTCCTATACCGAATAATGCTGAGGCATAATTCCCAGCAAGAGGTTTAAGGGCAAGGGCTGCCTGTTCTGCACTTTCTATTCTGATGCCATTTTTATATAAAGTAATAGCTGTAGTAACTATTATAAAAAAGGATACCATATCTCCCCAAATAGCAGATAAATATACATCTAATTTTTCATATTTATAATCTTCAATATTTAATCCTTTATCTACAATTGATGACTGCAGATAAAACTGCATATAGGGCGTTATTGTTGTTCCTATCATACCTATAAATGTGAGTATAAATTCTTTGCTAAATTCTAATTGCGGAGTAAACATCTCTTTAAAAACCACATTCCACTGAGGCTTTGCAATAAAACAAGTTATGATATAGGAAAAAAATACAAAAGTAAATACCAAAAACACCTTTTCAATTTTTGAATAATTTCCTCTTGTTATTATAAACAGCGTAAAGGCAGCAACAAATGGAACCGATATATATTTGCTAATTCCAAAGAGTTCCAAGCTCGCTGCAACACCTGCAAAATCGCCTACGCAGACTCCAAAGTTTGCTATAAAAAGTGTAAGCATTGCAAAAAAGGCAAGTTTTACACCAAATTGTTCTCTTATTAAGTCAGAAAGCCCTTTGCCGGTAACAACAGCCATTCTCGCATTCATTTCCTGAATAACCCCTAAGCTGAAGGTTATAAGCAGCAAACCCCAAAGCATTTTATATCCAAAATGTGCTCCAACTGCAGCATAGGTTGCAATTCCTCCAGCATCGTTTCCTGCATTAACTGTAATAAGACCTGGTCCTATAATCCCAAGTATGAATAATAGATTTTTAATCCTTTTGTTTTTTATTTTCCCCATAGCTGCCTCCTATGCTGACCTTTTCAGTATTTTCTTCCATCGTGGTAATAGAACTTCATCTACTATATCGTTTAATATAGCCATTCCAAGAAGAACTTTTTCTTTGTTTACTACAGGAATTGCAAGAAGTTCATATTTTGTAACTATTTCAGTTAAATCATCGAGGGTATCGGTATCATAAACATAAATTATATTACTTTGCATTATATCCTTCAACTTTAAATTAGGTGATGAAACTATAAGATCTCTTAAAGACACTACTCCAAGAAGCCTTTCATCATTGTCTGTTACATAAAGATAATAGGCAATTTCTGAGCTTGGTTTTGTCTCTCTAAGTTCTTTTATAACTTCTTCAACTGCTTTTTCATGATTAAAAGCAATATAATCTTTATTCATGATGCTTCCAACGAGGTCATCATCATATTTTAAAAGTTCTTTTATCTCCTGAGCGTCGTTTCTATCCATTTTCTCAAGTATTTTTTCAACCTGTTCCTCATCAACATCTTCAAGTATATCTGCAATTTCATCGTTAGGCATATTTTCAAAAATCTCTTTTGCAAGTTTTATATCAATATTTTCAACAAGATCTGCCTGATATTCATCTTCAAATTCCTCGAGAGTATCAGCTGCAAGCCTTGTGTCGAAAGTTTTAAATATATGGCTTCTATAATTTGCATCAAGATCTTCCAAAATATCAGCAATATCTGCTGGATGAAGAGATTTTAACTTTTTATATGGCATAGATAAAGTAATTCTATCTACCTGTCCTTTTATAGGCTCAACATTATCCCATATAACAAGGCTGTCAGGTAAATTTCTTCCAAATTTTGAGGCTAATAGTTCTGCAAAGTTCAATACTCCGAGCCTTCTTAAAATGCCTCTAAGTCCAATATCAACGGCAATTACTTTATAGTTTTCACCTATTTCTGCAAGCCTTAAGTCATTAACTCTTACAACTCTTCTTCCGTTTATGTCTACTATCTGCTTATCTAAAATGTCATTTGAAAGAGAATAAAAATTTTTATCCCTTTTATATTCAAAATAATTGTCTACGATTATTTTGTATCTCTTCTCATCCTTAAAAATACCTAAGGACTTAAATGCAATTTCTTTTAAAGCATCTCTATTCTTTATTCTAAGCCCTTGTACTGCAGGGAGATGTTCATCAGAAGTTACAATAAGGTCATTGAGTTTACCAAGATAGATGTTAGTTGAATCGTAAACAGAAACGCTAAGAAGATTGCTTATATAGCATCCTTTTACTCTTTCCATGTCTTTGTCTCCTCCCTTTCGGCAGGAGAAATGCAAAAGGCAGTATTAATGCATCTGCAGTTCTCCCGCAATATTTAGTTTTCCGATAATATTCACTAAAAATACTACTGGGATAAGGACCACATTCCATTAATACCACCTCCAATTCTATAGAATAAAATTTCTCACATTATCATATTATGAATTCAAAATATAAAATGTCATATTTTCTCTTGTATATTGTAACACTTAATAAAAGTTATTAAAAGAGTGCTTTTATAAAAGTTCTATTTAGAATTAAAAAGGTGCAAATGCACCTTTAACTAATATCCAAGCTGTTTATCTACAAATATAACAAACATTCTTCCTTTTTTGCCTTGATTCTTAATAAGAACATAGTTTCTGCATATTCTATCAGGGCTTGAACAGTCCATACAATAACCTGTTTTTGTACATGGGGTATTCTTATTTAATCTTTTTGCATTAGCTGGTGCAGACATTTCCCTGTTTCTTATTATTGCTTCATCTAAATCTCTAACTATTTTATTTATTCCAGCTATAATTATAACTTTATCTGGACCATAAATCATAGCAGCAACTCTGTTGCCATTTCCATCAACATTATATATTTCCCCTTCTTCAGTTATTGCATTGCTACTCGTAAAATATGCATCTGCAAAAAAGCTTTTTCTAAAAATATCTTTTAAATCATCTGTGCTTAATCCTTCTTTATATCTGTCTAAAAAATTATATCTTCCGCTTCTTAAATGATTGATTACTCCTGTTTCAAAAAGTGTCATAGAACCTCCAACAGAAACAGTTGAACCCTCTTTAACGATTTCAGTAATCTTTTTTATAAGTTCTTCTTCACTTTTGACATAAAAACCTTCTATATTATTTTTTTCAAGATTCTCAATTGTCCTTTGAACCCTTTTTTCAATAACGAAGTTAGCATTGTTATCCATCATATCTCCTCCCTTTTACCATTCTATTAAAATTATATCATCATTAGAAAAAAATATCATTATAATAGTTAATTCATTTTTTCTCCTCCATTTTTAATAAACTCATTTTCCCACTTTTCTACGTATTGTCCCGTTGACCATTCAGCCATAATTGTTTGGCTTTTATCTTCAAGTTTAATTTTCTTTATTGGCTGGGTTGACAGCTGTCTATTTTCTATTCTGTAAATTTGTATTTCCTTTATAGTTAAAACTACCGCAATATCCTCATTAGGCGAAGTAAAAACATCAACAGCTTCAGGAACTTTTAGTTTTAATTCACTCCAATTTATTGAAAGTTTATCATAAGAAACAAGTTTTTTTGAAGGTATTACTGCTATATTAAAATCTTCAGATATTTTACCGCTTACTCTTCCATTTACAATCCAGTGTCCGCTTCTTCTTATAATGGTAAAATTGCTCTCATCGATTTGGTTATAGCTATCATATATACTATTATTATTTTTTAATGCTTCATGAAAAATATTTTTTGCATCATCACCAAATAGTTCGCTTATTCTTATAGGATTTAATGTATCCATTGCATCTATTGGAAAAAATCTGTAGTATAAATTATTCTCAGAATTTTTTATTTCAACAGATATATAATCATTTCCTAAAAAAATTATTCTTCTTAAATTGCCAATTCCAAAATCACATTTTATCTCTTTAAACTCTTTTTCGTTTTTCTCAATTGGATAAGCTTTAATAGTATCTTTAATAATGTCTAATTTCCAAAAACCGCTTTTTCTTGGAAAAATAAAACCATCCATTTCCATTATATTAATCAAATTATTATATTTTATAAACAATGTTTTATATTTAATATCTTTTGAGTCTTTAGGTTTATAGGACAGTCCTAATAACAAACCTGAAGGTTTGTTATTTTCAGTTTTCGAATTATAAATAGTATCTTGCTCTTTTATTTTAAAGCTATTTAATTTTTCAAAACTTACACTATTATTAGTCTTTTCAAGTATGAAAAAAACATTGTTGATGTTAATCATTAACTTATTATCGTTTATTTTTAAAAGCTCTGTAAAGTATTTATTTTCAGATGTTATTGTAATAACCTGCATCTTACTGCTTAATACCCCAAGTTGTTTTGGAGTAATTTTATATTTATATATTAGATACTCCTTTGTATTAACAATTTTTATTCTGTAATTAGGATTTTCACAATATAAATTGCCAATTAAGGCAAAATCCTTGCAAAACATAGAAACTTCATCCATAGATTCAATTCGATTATTTTTATTTTCTTCACCTAAATAATATTTATAAATTTTCCATTCTCCTTCTATTGGAATTTTTTTGTTTTGCGGAAGCAATATATAATCATTCATAGTTTCATTTGTTAAATTGCAGGAGGAAAGAAATAATATATTTAAACATACTATAAATATTAAAAATTTACTCTTCATAGTAATCCTCCATAATAGGAAGGTAGATGTAAACATCTGTGCCTATATTTACTTCGCTTTTTATTTCAAGCCTTCCCCCATGCAACTTTATGATTTCATCACAAATTGAAAGTCCTAAGCCATTTTGAGATTTACAATTTTTCCCTTTAAAGAATTTTTCTTTAATATAAGGAAGTTCCTCTTTTGGTATACCACATCCCGTATCTTTAATACATATTAAGAGAAATGGGTAAGCAATTTTTAATGAAAGAGTTATTTTCCCGTTTTTAGGAGTATATCTTAATGAATTATCAAGTATGTTTATAAAAACCTGCTTTATTTTGTCTTCATCTGCATATAAGTATATGTTTTCTTTAGGGCATTCAATTATAAGATTTATTCCTTCTGCTTCTGCTCTTGGAAGAAGCTGCTTTTTTACATTTTCTATAAGAGAATTAAAATTTATTTTTTGTTTATTAAGTCTATTCTTTCCTGAAATGAAACGTGAAATATCGAGAAGCTCATCAACCATTTTTGTTAATCTATCGCATTCCTTTTCAATTATTTCAAGTCCATCCATTGTCAGTTCTTTATCGCTGATATCCCCAGTTTTTAAAGTTACAGCCCATCCTTTAATAGAGGTTAAAGGAGTACGCAGTTCATGGGAAATTGAAGAGATAAAATCATTTTTAAACTTATCCCTTTTTAATATTTCATCAGCCATATAATTTAAGGTATCCGACAATTTGCCTATTTCATCATCATATTCTTTTACGCTTTTTACGTTAAAATCACCTGCTGCCATTTTCTCTGCAGCTGAATTTAAGTTTTTAATCGGTTTTATAATAGTATTAGAAAGCTTTAAACTTACCATTCCAGATATAATTATTACTATTAATCCTACCCACATAAACATTATTGAAATTTTTATTATTTTTATGTTGACTTCTTTCAATGAAGTTATGTATCTTATTGCTCCAATTATCTTTCCGTCGCTTTTTAAGGGATAGGAAACAGCCATAACATAATTATCACAATAAGTTGCCTTACCAATAAAGCTTTTTACATTACCTTTTAAAGCTTTTTCTACATCAGGCTTTTCAATACCTTTATCCTCAAAGACTCCAATTGAATCCATAAGCAAATTTCCATTTTCATCATATATCTGAACTTGTAACGAATTATCTTCATAATAAAAATCTACATCATCCATTATGTTATCCTTTAAGCTTGATGATGAAAAGTATCTCTCATAAAGTTCAGATGAAATCTTTAATTTATTTATTAAAAGTACCTCTATACTTTTATAATAATAATTTTTAACTGCTAATATTAAAAAAATATCTATTATTATAACAGTTGTTATTATTACAATAAGAAAACTGCCTACAAGCCTTTTTTTAATACTTTTCATAAATCACCACTACCTGTTTTTAAATCTGTAGCCAATTCCCCATACTGTTTCAATATAATGGGGTTCAGCAGGGTTGTCCTCAATTTTTGTTCTAATACGCCTTATATTAACATCAACAATTTTTGTATCCCCAATAAAGTCATATCCCCATACTTTGTTTAGTATTTCATCCCTTGAAAACGCTTTGTTTGGGTTTTGCATAAATAATTTTATTATTGAATACTCTGTAGGAGTCATCTCAATCTCAATATCGTTTTTATATACTTTTTTCGAATAACTCTCAATTCTAAAAGGACCATATGTAATAATTTCTTCTTCGTCAAACTTTTCGTCCATTCTTCTTAAAATTGCTTTTATTCTTAAAATAAGTTCAATTGGATTAAAGGGCTTTACCATATAGTCATCTGCCCCGCATTCGAGCCCTGTAATTTTATCTATGTCTTGTCCCCTTGCAGTAAGTATTATTATTCCTATCTTTGGGTTCTTCTTTCTTAAAATCCTGCATACTTCAAAGCCATCTATTTTGGGAAGCATAACATCAAGTACAGCAACGTCTATATCAAATTCCTGTATCTTATCTAATGCCTCCTCTCCGCTTGCAGCTTCAGTAACCTTAAAATTCTCCCTTTCAAGATTAATTTTAATAAATTTTCTAATCGTAGCTTCATCTTCAACAACAAGTATTTTTATATTCACACAACCACCCTCTTTGTAACCTTAGTTTATTATAGCATTGTTAAAACAATTTTTTAATATTTCATATATAATGTACTTTAAATGCATAGTTTTTTTGTTACAAATTAGTTACAGTTCATTTAGGGACGGTTCTTTTTCATATTATCATTTTGCAGTTTATTTAGGGACGGTTCTTCTTCAAATTATCATATTGTAACTATGCGATTTAAAATTATTAAAATTTAGCCTATTTTATTTTTAGAAACAGCAACTATACCAAAAGTGCCATCATTCAATTCAAATTTTAGGTAATTTACATGGTTTAGGGACTTTTCTTATGTTGTGTTTATTGGGACGGTTCTTTTTCATTTTTACTATTTTCATGTAAAAAAAAGTTATTTATAATGAATTTAATTTTAATATTAATTCCTTCTATGGAATATAGCTATTTATTTTTGTAAAATAAGATTAATTTAAGGAATAATTATTAATTTTTTATTTTAACTTATAAAAATTTTATATCAAAATCATAGCTTGTCCAAAATTATCATAAATATATTTAGGTATTTATCTTCGTTTTTAAAAAATTAATTAACTAAATATTTAGGGAGACTAAATGTTACTGTTGGCAGCTTTTATAAAATCCCCTATTATGTTTTGATATTTTTTATTCTTTTTTATGACACTAAACCCATAACTGCAAAGGCTGCTTGCATGAGATATAGTAATGTTCCCTGCAAGAGCACAGATTTCTTTATAGCTCATGTTGCACAGAGAGCGCATCAAAAGTATAGCAACTCCTCTAAACTCCTTTGCCCCTTTTTTCCCTTTTATATGAAATATATCGGGTGTTATACTCTCACAATAATTTGCTACAAATTGAAGCACTGCTTTAGGCGAGAGGTTTCTAACAAGAATCTTTCTCTCACTCCTATACTGTGAGCCATCATTCTCAAATTCAACAATAGCTTTCATCTTCTTATCATTGCACTTTCCAACAAACTTAACATAAAGCTCCCTTGCCTTTTTTATATCGCTGCTGAACTGACTTAAAACAAAAGTGCTATCGATTATTTCATAGTCATCCTTTCTTAATCCAAGGTATATACCAAGGCTGCTATAAGGGTAATCTTCTATATTGTCTTTATATTTTTTTAAATCAACGGGGTTTTTGTGTATGTATCCTGAGAGGGTAACAAGATAAGCATCATCATCAACAATTATGCTTTTAAACCTATCAGCAAAGACGTGCCCCCTTCTTTCATACTTTTTGTTGTAATACTGGGCATAACGCTGGTTTATGCCATGCATAAACCTCGACACATCGGCACCGTTTGCATCTATGAGAAAGTGTGCATGATTATCCATAAGGCAGTAGGCGTAAACTTTAAAGAGGAAAATATCTCTATAGTGCTTTACAATGTCCAATAAAGAATCCTTATCCTCATCTTTTTTAAAAAGAATAGTATCCCCAACGCTTCTTACCATTATATGATATATACTGTCATAACTTTTAACTCTTGCTGTTCTGGGCATAAAATAACACCTCCGACAATACTTTTATGTTTAGTATTACCGAAGGTGAAAAGTTTATGCATTAAAATGAACTGTCCCTTGATGTTTTATATTTTCTTCAACAACCTGCTTATATGCTTTTGTTTCTTTGTAAATCTCATCCTTAAAAGGATTAAGTTTGTTTTTGTAAATCTTATTAAACTGGTATACTGCTAAAGCAACATTTGCAATTAAGGATAATAAGCTTAAAATAAAGAATGCCACTGGATTATGTGTTGTAGGAACTGGAGCTATACGATCTGCAAATGAAGGTACAGTCATAACAAACATAATCCATAAACTAAGTGTCTGTGCGCGGTGCTGAAGCCATGCTCCTTTTTTTATAAAGAAAGCAGGTATAGTGCAAGAAAGCAGCAATGCTAAACCGCAATAAAATGAATGATCTGATATACAATTGTAAGTATATGCAAAATTCCACAAATCATAAGCAATAATCCAAGGCCAGATCATATCAGGCCAAATCATATCTTTTGTTTTATCTTTTGAAACAAAAATACCTGTCCAACCGCAAATTGTAACTATATTAAGTAATCCAGCTATACCATTCATTATGTTCCATGGTCCTGACATTACCCAAAGATTATCCACATATGCACCATTCCACGCTTTAAATGTAAAACATTGAAAGTCACGGATAGCTGCTTCAAGTATATTAAGCGCTAATATTAGTGGAGGAAAACATAATGCCCACTTTTTTTTAGAAAGAGATGGAATATATCTTATAGCCATAAATCCTAAACATCCAGCAAGTGCAGAATAAGTTTTTACCCAATTAAACCATGTACCTGTACCGTACTCATTTCCTATCGCTGCTGTCTTAGGCCAAACAAATATGGTTAATATTAGTGGAACAAAGAAAAAAAGTATAATTCCACCCCATTTTGTTGAACGGGCAAACTCATTAAATGCCATTAACGAAAATAAAATAAAAATCCAAATTGCCCATATAGTGAAGCTTGTTGGCTCATACAAAAAACCCATAATTTTAATCCCCCTTGATTTAATTTGATATATATATTATTTTATGTCTGTCTACTATAAGCTTTTTAAATATTCTAATATCTTTTGTTATATGTTAATTTTTACCTCATTACCATTATATAGTACTATTTAGTTCACGTCAAACTATTCCATATTTAAGATATTGGGTACACAAAAAACTCACATTTAGAATATCTATCTAAATGTGAGTTTTTTATTATTTATTTTCTGAAAGATTAAATGCCACCTCTAAAAGTTCATTCGAAAGTTTCTTTGCTGTATCCGTTTGATTTATGTGTTCCTTAGACATTGCAGCTGCCTCTTGTGAATTTGCCATAGTTTCCTCTGAAACTGCAGCAATATTTTCTCCTGCATTGGCAATTCTATTTATTCCATCTAAAACATTATCCATCATATTATTTAAAACATTAGTCTTTTCTCTTATATTGCTCACATTAATATTTATGTTATTAAACATTGTACTTACTTCAGTAACCAATTGTTGTTGCTTTTGATTTATGTTTATGAGTTCTGTAACTGCCTTAACTGAAGATATTGTTTCATTTTGAAGTTCATTTATTATATTTGCAATGTTATCAGAGTTATTTTTACTTTCAAGTGCAAGTTTTTTAATTTCCTCTGCCACTACTGCAAATCCTCTTCCTGCCTCTCCTATCCTTGCTGCCTCTATTGCTGCATTCAGCGCCAATAGATTTGTTTGTTCTGCAATTTGTGCAATAACTCCTGTAATATTAACGATGTCATCTGATTTAGTCTTTAGTGCATCCATTGTATTGCTTACACTTTTATTTTTTTCATTTACTTCATTTGCCATACTTGATAAATCATTTATTATAATTTGTCCCTTATCAACTATATCCTTTGTAATATTTGTTGCCTCCTTTATTTCCTTAGAAGCCATTGATGTGTTATCTACGTCTTCCTTTATTTTCTCTATGGTATTATTTGTATTTTGAATTTCTTCTGCAGTATTTGAAGCCCCCTGTGCAATTTCTTCTACTGCAGTTGAAAATGCCATTGTAGATGACGCTATTTCATCTATAATATTATTTAATTCCATAGAATTGTTTTTTACAAGTGCTGCTATCTCAAGTAAATTTTTCATTGTATTAACTGCTTCTTTTTCCTTATTTTCTGCTTCTAAAAGGCTATTTATCATATTAGTTCTTAATTCCTTAGTAACATTAACTACCATAAATACTGTTGGTAAGTACATAACAACAGTTCCTATCATCATATTAAATGAAGATATTTCCTCATTTGATGTTGCACCTGCATTTATCCTAAGTACAATAAATATCCCCATTACTATTGCGGCTGTAATATTTTGTATTATTGTAAGTAGCTTATCTGCATATAATGTATATATTATTGCATATGGAAATAAAAATATAAATGTTATAAGTTTAGTAGCTGTTAATAAATTTACAATATATCCCACACCATAAGTTACCATTAATATCCATTTAACTTTAGAAGAATCATTTTTCTTTTTATAAAATATAAATCCAATTATAAGACCTGATAATGCTATAGATAAAACTGCAATTACAAGATACAGAGGTCTATTTCCCCTAATATATTCAGAAATAAAGCCCAAAGCAAGAATTATAAATATTAACAAATGAATTTGAAGAACTGTTTTATTAATTTTACTTAATTGTTTTTCAATCATTTTAACCTCCAATCCACCGCTTTGCGAGTGGAACAAACAGTAATGAAAAATATTCTGTACAGTCTATACACTATTAAAATCATTCAGTATCCTTAAAAATTTTATCTTCTGTATATGTCTTTCTTTTGTTATATTCCCTTTTAAAATTTAAACACTTATTTATTCCCATCCTTTTCTTAGAAAATCTCTCAGTCTATATGCAATATCTTTTTTTAAATTGGATATTTATATTTTATTAACCTTTATATATAATACTTTATATCGTATACTGTCTAACCGTTCTATTTATAATCAATCATATCATCACCCCCTGATAGGATTTATATGGAATAATATTCCACTTGTCAATGCTAAAGTCTTAAAAAGAATAGCTTAAAGCTCTCCATATAAAGGTGAAGGTTACATCTTTTAGTTAGAAATAATATACATATAATCCATTTTTAATATTCTCCATTATTTTGCAAATTCCTTCTTAATATTTAATTTTTGACTCTAATTTTACAACTCCCTTTATATAGAACTTATCTAATTCCCACTATCTTCGTGAACATAATGCATATATAAAAGGGGCAAATTGCCCTAAGCATTAAGTTTAAAACTATTCTCTTTTATCGCCACCAAAAATTCAGCATGTGCCTTCTCTTAAAACATATTAATCTTTAACAGCAAAACAGCCCTGATTTCTCAAGGCTTATAGTATCAATTGAACGTTGTATTTTATCCATTCACTTAGATTTTTGTTTAGTGTAAAATATAAACGTAAGCGTCGAAAAATTTCCTCATAGATATATGCAGATACCCCTGATAAAATTACAGATATAAAAAAGGAGGTATCTGTAATGGAGAATACATCAAAAAAGGCATTTTGGGAAAATATCGTACAAAAATATTCTTCTTATGAAGGAACATTAAATGATTTTTGTACAGAAAACAATATATCTAAGCGTCAGCTTTATTATCATAAAAACAAATTTAATAATTCAAATAAACCAGTATTTCATGCAATAGATTTAAAACCTCTTGAAAATACAAATAATGCTGAACAGAAAAATAATAATATACGTATAGAAATTGGCAAAGCTAATATAATTATACCTGCAAATGAAGCACAGCTAATAAAAATTATACTTAGGGAATTGCAATCAAGATGCTGAGCATTAATAATGTCGATACTGTTTATCTTGCCTGCGGCGTAACAGATTTAAGAAAAAGCATCGGTGGATTAGCTCTTATTGTTCAAACGCAGCTTAAACTTGATCCTTTTGAAAAAGCATTATTTGTATTTTGCAATAAGCAGATGAATAAATTAAAGGTACTGCATTTTGATGAAGGTTTTTGGCTCTACTATTACCGATTAGAAAAAGGGCGTTTTAAATGGCCAATGACAAAGGCGCAAGCCTTAGGAGTAAACTTAGAAGAATTAAGATGGCTTTTAAAAGGTTATGAGGTAAGAACTGTTT
>NZ_FUYH01000048.1 GCF_900167605.1 Caloramator quimbayensis
AGAGCTGGTGGAATACCATTTCTTCAATATGATACAATAAAATGCAATTTCAGTAAAAATAAAAATTCTACTGGAATTTTGCTGCGAAATCTCTGCTAAAAAATAATTTATATTGTTTCTGTCTTCCCATCCGTTTTTGTCTTGAACCCATTGAGGCAAGTCCCAGTGATATAAGGTTACTGCAGCCTTAATACCTTTCTCTTTTAGCTCCTTTAAAAGGTTTTTATAAAACTCCATCCCCTTAGAGTTATATTCACCTTCCTTAGGAAATATGCGAGGCCATGATATAGAAAGCCTATATGCATCAACACCTAATTCCTTCATTAATTCTACGTCTTCTTTATACCTATGATAATGATCGCATGCAACATCTCCATTATCCATATTAAAGGTTTTTCCCTTAGTTTTTGAAAATGTATCCCAAATTGAGGGTGTTCTCCCATCTTCATCATGTGCACCCTCTATTTGATAGGATGATGTAGCAACTCCAAATATAAAATTTTTATCTAACATTTTAGCCCTCCATCTATTCAGTTATACGAATACAGCTATTTCTCATAATTAATTTCGTTGGAATCCTTATTTCATAAGGTTCATCAATATTTTTTCCTTCAATTAAGCTTACTAATATATCCGCTGCCCTTTTCCCTATCTCCACCCTGTCCTGTTCTATAGTCGTTAAAGGCGGTGTCATAAACTCTGAAAGTTTTATATTGTCAAATCCAACAACTGAAATATCTTCAGGGATTCGAAATCCCTTCTCTTGGAATATCGTCATAGAGACATATGCAATATCATCACACGCTGCATAAACAGCCGTTGGCAAATCATCAAAGGACTGCTGCAAAAGCTCAAGTGAAGCTTTTTTGCCTGCCTCATGAGTAAAGTCTTCTGCTTCAACAACATATTTTGAATTAAACTCTAAACCCTTCATTTCTAAAAACTCTTTATAGGCATCATATCTTTCTCTCCCCGCTATGCTATCTAACGGACATGCTATATGAGCTATTTTTCTATGTCCAAGAAAATATAGATACTCCAGCGCTTGAAAACTTCCCATTCTATTATCTGAAATCATAGTATACTTATTAGGATAAATACCATCAATAGATACACATTTAATATCACTTTCCAAAATACATTTTATTTCATCATTAAATTTAGCTCCTACAGCCAGCAAAACCCCATCAACGCCTCTATATTGGCAGTGTTCAAGATAGGATATCTCCCTATTATCAAATCGTTTACTTATAAATACAATATCATATCCATACTCCCCTGCCCTCGTATTAAAGCTTTGAAGAATTCCGCTAAAATGAGGATGTGTAATTCCCGTATGAAGTTCTTCAGATAAAATAACCCCAATTAGCCAGGTTTTCTTTGTTGCAAGAGCTCTTGCACTGTTGTTTGGAGTGTATCCTAATTTGTCTGCAGTGTCCATTATTTTTTTATAAGTTTTTTCACTAACTGATTTATAATTATTAAAAGCCTTCGATACAGTTGCTGGAGAGCAGCCTGCTTCCCTTGCTACATCGTAAATTGTTACCATATCATATCCCTCAAATCCATTTATAATAAATTATAACATATATTTTCTCAATCAATCCAAAACTCTATATTTAAAATAATAAAAATCTGCATAACAACTATAATCCTTCATATCAATGCAGCTTAAACCTATAAAAGCACCTGTAAATCCCATTGGATCTGCATATTCATCTGATAAAACCGTTACATCCACATTATATGGAATCTCTATCCACTCCATATCTTCCTTTGCGTAGTAAAACCTTCCTGAGGTATCCTTAACAGTTAACTTAAGATATAACTTGCCATCCCCAACAGGTATTTCAAAATCAGGTTCCATAGAAAACTGTCCATTTTTTAAGCACAATATTCTAAGGCACTTTTGCCCAATATTTTCATCATAAGCAACCCTCAACATATATTGGTTAAGTTCATCATATCTATATATTATTCCTGCCATCTGCTGAAAATGATTAAATTTAAATTCAAGGCAGGTCTGGGCTTCAAACCTAAAATCTGTCTGCCTTCTCAAAAGCATATTTTGGTTATGATTAGACATTAATGATTGTCTTCCAAATAACCTCAGTACACCATTATCTAAAATTTCATACTCTGCTGGTTTTCTTAAAGACATAAAGTCAAGCTTGAAATTTCCATCATTAAATCTATAATCGAATATCTTTTTTTCTTTTTTATCTCCATACCCTTCAAACTCTAAAGGCGGATTAACTCCTCCATCCTTAATATATGGCCAGTCATCAACCCAAACAATTTCCGCAATAGACGTTTCTCTACCTAAAGGACATCTTCCATTTTCGTCAATAGGTCTTGCGCAAAGAAAGGCTATCCACCACCTATCATCCATTCCTTTGCAGAGACTTCCATGTCCTGCTTTTTTAATATATAAGTCCTTATTGAATCTTGATGTTACAAGATGGGTGTTTGGATGAATTTCATAGGGACCATATATGTTTTTTGAACGAGCAACAGTAACTGCATGATCATAACTTGTACCACCTTCTGCAGTAATCAAATAATAATATCCATTCCTTTTATAAAGATGGGGTCCTTCTACAAGTCCAAGCTCTGATCCTTTAAATATTTTAACAGATTCTTTAATTGGTTTTAATGTATTAGCATCAACTTCTGTTAGTAATATACCTGAAAATTGTTCCTTATCCTGCTTTCTGTAATCCCACTCCATATTTACTATATATTTTTTTCCATCATCATCATGAAAAAGAGACGGATCGAATCCCGAGCAGTTTATAAATATCGGATCGCTCCACGGTCCTTCAATAGATTTTGATTTAATTATATAGTTCGGAGCATCCTTAAAGGGACCAAATGCCCAATTCTTTACATCAGTAAATACCAAATAAAAATATCCATCGCTGTATGAAAGACATGGTGCCCATATGCCTCCCGACTTAGGATTTCCTATCATATTAAGCATATTAAGATTATCAAGAGGCGATTTTACCGTCTCCCAATTTGCAAGATCCTTTGATTTTGATATTGCAATCCCTGGAAAATACTCAAATGTTGAATTTGCTATATAAAATGTATCATCAACGCATATTATACTGGGATCTGGGTGAAAACCCGTAAGTACAGGATTTTTAATCATAAAACCTACCACCTTATATTATTCTTTTACAGATCCCATTGCAATTCCATTTACAATATATCTTGAGAATAATATATATACTATCAATATTGGAATTATTGATACTGCAAGTCCTAAATAAATGCTCCCATACTCAGTCCTATACACATCTCCTCTTAGAGTTTGAACAAGCATAGGAAGAGTATATTTTTTCATTTTTGAAATCAAAACAAAAGGAGTAAAGAAGTTATTCCAAGAACCTACAAATGCAAAAATTCCCATCGTAACAGCTCCTGGTTTTGCAATAGGAAACATTATTTTATGAAATATTGTGAGTTCTCCACATCCATCTATTCTTGCCGCTTCTATAAGTTCCTTTACAATCGATGACTCTAAATACTGCATAGCAAAGAATATAGAGCCTGGTGCAGCAATTGCTGGAACTATAAGTGGAACATAACTATTTAAAAGATTTAACATAGACATATACTTGTAAAAACCTATTATTGAAACCTGTGTTGGAACCATAACAAGAACCAATATTAAGCCGTATAGAAATTTCTTATATGCAAAATCATAAACATGAATCGCATATGCAAACATTAATGAAAAATAAACTGTAAGAATCGTTACCGATACAGAAATAAAGGCACTATTTAAAAAACCTCTCCATATATTAAACCCTCTATTAGTTAAGTTTTTCCAGTTAACCATAAGATTATTACTCGGTATCAGGCTTATTCCTTGCTGTATTTCAGGGGTTGAGCGTGTTGCATTAACAAGAAGTATCCATATTGGAATAACACATATTATAAGCAATACTGTTAAAACCAAATATACTAAACCTCTATTCATTTTAGTTCTACTACTGTAATTCATATTCTCTACCCCCTTTTACCTTTTATATTTGTTTTTCTATCTGTCTTATCACTAAGAAGCTTTATTATTAAAAGCGCTGAAAGACATGTTATTATAAATATCATAACTCCCACACTTGCTGCTGCGCCTATATGTCCCTTATTGCTTGAAAATTTCATATACATCAATATATTCATCGTCATAATTGAGCCATTAGGTGAACCTCTGCCATCAGTTAGCATATATGGAATATCGAACATCTGCATACCGCCTACAAGGGAAGTAACTAAAATATATACTAATACTGGCTTTAAAAGAGGAAGAGTAATTTTTCTAAACATATCCCATGAATTTGCTCCATCAACCATAGCCGATTCGTAAAAAGACTGTGAAATTGATGTCATACCTGCCATAATGATTATCAATGTAGAACCGAACCACATCCACCATTGAATAAATGCAACAATTGAAACAGTCCAGCCGCTATTTCTAAAAAAATCTATAGCGTCTTTAAAAATACCTAAGCGAACCCCAACCTGGTTTACAGGTCCATAAAATGAAAAGAAATTAAAGAACAATACCGCAATGGTAGCAGGCATTAATATGTTAGGAAGATAAAAAATAGTTCTCCAGTAACCAACAAACTTTATTTTAAGTCTGCTGCTTGTAAGCCAGACAGCAAGAAGCATTGCAATACCAATCTGAGGTATGAAATTTAAAAGCCATATTTTCCAAGTATTTATTAAGGATTGAACAAAAAATTTATCTTGAAACAGTTTAGCAAAATTTTCAAATCCTACCAGCTTATATGTCTTGCTCATCATAGTCATATTTGTAAAACTCAAATAAAACGTATAAATAAGAGGATAAAAACTAAAAAGTAAAAAAACTATAATAAAAGGTGCTGTAAACAAATACCCATAATAATTCTTATTAATTTTAGAATTTTTCCTTTTAGCTTTTACTACATTCTCCGACAAGGCTATTACACCCTTTCCTAAAATAATAATTTCTAATTGAGGAATCTGCAATTATTGCAGATTCCTCTAAAAACTATTGAACATTCAAATCTGGTAGTGCATTTTTTACTGCATCTTTAAACTGCTTCATAGCCTGTTCCTTTGTAGCCTTACCTGAAGCATAGTTGCTTAATGGGTCGTTTAGTGCACGCTGAATAGCATCATCTGTTCCTTGAATTAATTTCAAGCTTATATTTGGTGCTGCTTCAGCAAAGCTCTTATATGAATTTTGTCCTGAAAGGAACTTTGAAGTTTCTGCATTATCAAATTGTGAAGCAATTTCTTCAACAACCTTTTGGCTTGAAACAAAGTCCCCAGCACCCTGTGCTAATTTATCTCCTATTGTTGGATCAATCTTTTTAAGGTATTCGTTTGTATATACTCCAAGTGCCCAATTCTTAAGATTTTCTTCATCTAAAGTAGCAAACTTAATAAACTCCTTTGCAAGGTCTAAATTCTTTGTACCCTTAACTGCTGCAATCCATGTTCCTCCCCACTGATATGGCATAGGCCCTTTAATACATGCCCAATCTCCAGCTGTGTTCTTTCCTACTGTCTTAGTCTTGTCCGAACCCTCAACCTTAACTTCCTTTGGAGCTGAGTTAGGCATTAAAACATATGGAAGTCCCCATGTTGGAAGTATATATGAGAATATCTGCTTTGGATTTCCCTTTGCATCAACAAGGGAATCATTCATGCCTGCAAACCATCCTTCCTGCCATTGATTTGCCTGTGCCTCATAACCATTCTGTCTGAAGGATTTAGCTATTTCAAATAATTCATCAACCTTAGGATCAATAACTAAATTATCATCAACAACCCATGGTTTTTCTCTATTTGCAAAGAATAGATTTGTGAAATCTCCAACTGATGCAACCATATAGGTATTTCCTTTAGATTTTTCCTTTATAACCTTTGCTGCTTGTTCAAATTTTTTCATGTCAGAAACGAGTTCTTGAATTTTTTCAGGATCATCGGTTCCAAAATATTTTTTAGCAAGGCTTCTTCTGTAAAAATAAGCACCAGGTGTCGCCTGATATGAAAAAGCCTTTGTAACCCCCTCATATGTTCCCATATCTATTGTAAATTGATATGTTTTAAGATCCTTTGCAACTGGAAGTAAATCTGAAAGGTCTTCTAAATAATCGCTTTCTATGAATTCTCTGACGAATGATGCTTCGAGGGTTACTACGTCTGGGCCCTCTCCAGCTTGAAGTGCTGATTTAAGTTTTGTCTGATATTCTCCATTTGTCATAGGAATCATCGTGTACTCGATTTTTACATTTGGATTTTTGCCCTGAAATGCAACCGTCATAGTTTTAACTTCATCTGTAAAGGACCAAACTTTAAGAACCTTTTGCTCATTTTGTGTTTGATTTGTATTAGTATTAGTGTTATTGTTGGATGTTTCACTCTTCCCACACCCAGAAAAAAGTCCAACAATTAAAAGAATTGATAGAACAAAAGAAATTATTTTTTTCATAGTGCCCCCTCCAAAAATTTTAATAGAAACCGGTTTCTTTTTTTACTATATTTTTATTGTATCAGGTTCGTTTCGAATTTTCAATAAATTAATAAAAATATCAGAGATTTCGCAGCAAAATTCCAGTAGAATTTTTATTTTTACTGAAATTGCATTTTATTGTATCATATTGAAGAAATGGTATTCCACCAGCTCTATAGGTTGCAAAAATAGTTATAACTCCCCCTACCCCCAAAAATTTAAATAATTAATTTCCAATTTTATTGTTTCATTAAGTTTTTTCAAATACTGGATTATTCCAGGTATCTTCTATTGTAAATCTCTCATCTCTTATATCCTCAATAATATTTATTTGAAGCATTCTTTTCTTCCTAAAACCTCTAATACATCTAAAAAAATATAACTGCATAAGATTAAATGCTATAA
>NZ_FUYH01000013.1 GCF_900167605.1 Caloramator quimbayensis
CGCCCATTTTATTATAGATGCTAATGGGGCAGACATATCGAAAATTTTGCATTTTATCAACTACAAATATGCCATGTATTTTAACAAAAGGCATAAAAGACATGGCCACCTCTTCCAAGACAGATTTAAAAGCAAAATCGTCAAGGATGACAGGTATCTCTTCGCCTTAACTGCTTATGTTCACTATAATGCAACGGATATCAAAGGCTACGAGACAAACCCTCAGGATTATCCTTTTTCATCCTTAGGAATATTTTTAGCTGAAAAGAAGGATGAGTATCAACTTATTGACGATGAGTTTATTTTATCAATGTTCAGCCTGAAAGAAGCTGCTGCAAGGACCATGTACAAGGATTTCATATTTAAAGTAAAAAGCGTAGTAGATGCTCAAAGGGAAGAGTTTAAAAATGAGCCTACGGAATATAGAAGCATGAGGACAGTTCTTGTAAGGGATATATCCCCTGAGAGGATAATAGAAATAATTACAGAAAAGTTTAACATGGATAAGCTTATGATAAGGATAAAAAGGGCAAAGAATGCAAAAGAAGCAAAGGCTGTGCTTTGCTTTGTTTTAAGGAAGTTTTGCGATTTAAAATGCGCCGATATATGCAGGATTTTAGGGAATACGGGGCAAGCTAATGTTTCGAGGCTGTGCACAATAGGCAGAGAGCTTGTAAAGGAGGAAAAGTATAAAGGATTGGTTGATGAAATTTTAAAAATGTGTGCATAAAGTTTTCAATATTAAAGGGAACATTTTGCATTTATACAAAGAATAATGCATGCCTTTTTGAAATTTAATTTATTGACTATAAAAAACTTTGTTAAATATCCGCAAGTCAATAAAAAGTTTTTGCGTTTGTGGTTGAAATATATATTAAGATTGGACAAGCCTATACAAAATAAGGTAAATTATCTAAAAAACAAATAATTTTTTAAGGAAAAACGATGTGGTTGAGTAAACGATAGAGCGATTTTAAAATTTGAATTAGAAGGTAAAATAATAAGTAACCGTCCCAGATACCTACAACAAAAGGGGCATATCGCCCCTTGCTTAAATCATGCAAATTTATTTTTTCATCCCTGTATAAATAAGAATGGCCTCTCTTAAAAATTCAGCTGCTCCTGCCTTTACTTTATCGTAATATGCCTTGAATCTCTCATCATCAACATACATCTGAGCAAGGCCTGCATGAGCTTCCTTTGTATATTTGTCCCAAAAGCAGCATAGCCACTGGCGATGCAAATCTGCAGCCTTCTGTGCAATTTCACAGGATGGGTCGCCCGTCTCCATTGCCTCCTTTAGAGTATCAAGCACAGCTGCACTTAGTTTTTCTACCCTATCATATTCTTCTTTATTCATATTTTTTAACTTGTTATAGGATTTATCAACTTCTTCATCTCCATATTTTTCTCTGATCTCCTTACCATATTTCTCCTCATTTTCTTCAATCATTTTTTGCTTAAATCCCTCAAACTTTTCTTTATCAGTCATAGTAATCCTTCCCTCCCATAATGCAATAGTTTTATCTACATTAGCAATTAACAGGTCCAACTGTCTTCGCTTTGTCAGGAGTTTTTCACGATGTTCTCTAAGCGCATTAATGGCATTAAAGTTTGGCGAAGTTATTATTTCCTTAATTTCTTCAAGGCTTACACCTAATTCTCTATAAAAGAGAATCTGCTGCAATCTATCAACTTCCGCCTTACCATAAATGCGATATCCTGAAGAATTGATTCTTGCCGGCTTAAGAATTCCAATTTCATCATAATATCGCAGAGTCCTGCTGCTAATTCCTGCCATCTTTGCAAGCCTTTGAACCGTATATTCCATTCTCTCACCTCCTAACAAGATAACTATACACCTTTACGCTGCGTAAATGTCAACAGACTATTATAAATTTTTTTGCTTAAGAATTATTTTTATAGTTTTAAGTATAATAAGTAACCGTCCCTCTATGTTTTTATTTTAACAATTAGAAATACTTAGAAATATTAAACAAATTAAAAATATTTAACGATATTCCCGATTGTTAGAAGTTTAACTATTTGAAATTCAAATAATCGATTTTTATAATAATATTGGAAGCTTCCATAGCAAATATCTTTAAGGGGGGATAATATGCTGCATATAGTAAAAAGCATAAACAGTATTCTTTGGGGATACATATTGATATTCTTGCTATGCGGAACGGGAATATATTTTACAATTCTTTTAAAAGGCGTTCAAATAAGAAAGTTCAAGGACGGATTTAAAAGAACCTTTGGAGGAATAAAGCTAAAGGGAGACGCCGCTGGAAAGGAAGGCATGTCATCCTTTCAAGCTCTTGCAACTGCAATAGCTGCACAGGTTGGAACGGGCAACCTTGCAGGTGCAGCAACGGCTATAGCCTCAGGCGGACCTGGCGCAATATTCTGGATGTGGCTTAGCGCTTTCTTTGGAATGAGCACCCTTTTTTCAGAAGCAATATTAGCTCAGGTGTATAAAGAAAAGGTAGATGGAGAAGTTACAGGAGGCCCTGCATACTATATAAAAAAAGGCTTAGGAAGCAACGCTCTTGCTGTATTCTTCTCAATTTCAATAATTCTCGCCCTCGGATTCATGGGAAACATGGTTCAATCCAACTCAATAGGAACCGCTTTTTCTAACATATTTGGAATAAGCCCTATATTCGTAGGAATAATTCTATCAATAATTGCAGCATTTATATTTATAGGAGGAATTAAAAGAATCGCCTCTGTAACAGAAAAAATCGTTCCAATAATGGCTGCTTTTTATATTATAGGTGGACTATTTATAATAATTAGAAATATTGATTCATTTATACCAGCACTAAAAATGATATTCGTAGGCGCATTTAATCCAAAGGCTGCAACAGGCGGCTTAATCGGTGCAACTGTAAAACAGGCTGTAAGAT
Organism: Caloramator quimbayensis; assembly: GCF_900167605.1. Classification (GTDB taxonomy): domain Bacteria; phylum Bacillota; class Clostridia; order Clostridiales; family Caloramatoraceae; genus Caloramator_B; species Caloramator_B quimbayensis. The sequence goes on from NZ_FUYH01000013.1 coordinate 2,916, forward strand.
ACGGAGTTGCAAGAGGACTTTTCTCAAATGAGGCCGGTATGGGTTCAACTCCTCACGCCCATGCAGTAGCAAAGGTAAAGCATCCTGCTGAACAGGGCGTTGTTGGAATTATAAGCGTATTTATAGATACCTTCATAGTTCTTACAATTACTGCCTTTGTAATTCTTACGACAGGCGCTTTAGATGGGAAAACAACAGGCATAACCTTAACTCAAAATGCCTTTGTAAAAGGAATGGGCTCCTTTGGAGGATACTTTATAGCAATATCTCTATTATTCTTTGCCTTCTCAACTATAATTGGATGGTATTTCTTCGGCGAGGCAAACGTTAAATTTTTATTCGGAAACAAAGGACTTTTGCCCTATAGAATTCTTGTTGTAGTATTTATAGCCCTTGGAACAACCCTTGAAGTTCCTCTTGTTTGGGAACTTTCAGATATGTTTAACGGCTTTATGGTAATACCAAACCTTATAGCATTAATCGCTCTTTCAAAAGTTGTAAAAAAATCCCTTAATGAATATGAAAATTTAAAATAAAGATATGGAGGGACGGTTACTTATTATTTTACTTTTATATTAGTAACCACCCCTATTTTTTTAATTGTACAAATACTAAATTAAATAAGTAACCGTGCATGACTAAAAAATAGCCACAACGACGGAATGAAAAAGTTTGTCACTTGTCAACTGGGTGGCACTTTTTTTTGCGGTATATCTCCTTTATCCGGTATCTAACACTGCGTATTGTCATATATATCCAAATATGGGAATGCTACATTTTCACACTAACCGTCCTTCAAATTATACTTTCACCGCCAAGCTGTCGCCATGCCGGGCACACCAAAAAAAGCGAGGCGGCAGATATTAATCTGCCGCCTCGCCGTCTTTCATGTCAAAAGAGCAACTGAGATATGTTTACTCTATTTATAGTTATTCCTATTTTTATTAATTTTAAAACATTGAAATATTATTTAAATATAAAATATCCCTTATCGTTTTTTGCTAATGTTTTTTATAGCCTTGCATAAATCCTTTACCCTCTTCTTTCCATTCATTCTTATTAGCTGGTTTTGCTTCCCTTCAAGATATCTAAGCTCCCTTTGAAGTTTGTTATAGCTCTCAAGCCTCTTTGCATCAAGAATTCCCTCTTCAATGGCAGCCTTAACGGCACATCCTATTTCTTTATCGTGTCTGCAGTCCCTAAATTTGCATCCCTTCGCAATTTCCTGTATATCCTTAAATGTCTCCTGTATTCCTTCACTACCATCCCACAGCTGAAACTCTCTAAGCCCAGGGGTATCTATTATAAAGCCTCCTGTAGGAAGCTTAACGAGCTGCCTGTGTGTTGTAGTATGTCTTCCTGTATCATCATATTCCCTTATAGAACCAGTTAAAAGCAGCTCTTCTCCTGCAATATAATTAATAAGCGTTGACTTGCCAACTCCTGAAGAACCAAGAACAACTGCTGTCATGCCATTCTTAAGATATTTTTTTATATCATCAATTCCGCGACCATCAACAGTGCTTATTACATGAATAGGGGTTCCTATAGCCACTGCCTCAACCTGACATAGCTTTCCTTCAATATCTGTGCAAAGATCAGCCTTACTCAAAACTATTACAGGGTTTGCATTGCTCTCATAGGCCATAGTAAGATATCTTTCAAGCCGTCTAAGGCTCAAGTCCCCATTTAGAGATGTTACTATAAATACAGTATCAAAGTTTGACGCAAGAACCTGCTCATTTGTTTGTACCCCTGCAGCCTTCCTTGAGAACTTGCTTTTTCTTGGAAGAACAGCATGGATTATCGCCTTTTTCTCATTATGAATAGGAGTTAATACCACAAAGTCCCCAACAACAGGAAAATCCCCTGTTTTCTCTGCTTCATAACGCATTTTCCCCGATATCTCTCCTTGATACTCTCCAAGTTCAGTATATATCCCGTATAAATGCCTTTGCTCTATAAATATCTTCCCAACTATATAATCTTTATCTGCAAAGCTCTTAAAACTTTCTTCAAAATATTTATTCCAACCTAAATCAGTTAAATTCAATTCATAACAACTCCTTTAATTCTAAAAATGGGCATAAAAATACCGCAGAAATAACCTGCGGATTTTGGACATAAAAATAACACGGTACACCCGTGCCTTATATTCACATTATCCAGGCCAAAGGTTACACTAAAACGACTATAGATGCATCGCAGCTACAGTCCAATATTAAATTTTATACTACAATCACCAAATCCACTCTTTTTATCATAAGACATCACTCCTTTGCCTGATTTTTCACACTATTATTATATGCCATAAACAGTTAAATATCAATAGCATCATCAGGGACAGTTACTTATTATTTTACCTTTATATTTTACAGCAACCCCTATATTTTTTTAAATTGAACTGATAGTAAATAAAATAAGTAACAAGTCACGACTAATTAATAACCACAACGAATGTATAAAAAAGATTTCTCACTCATCAATTGCATAGAAATTTTTTTCTCAAATCTCCGGTGCCAGTCACCAAAGATTGGGAAAACTTTTTCACACTAACCGTCCTTTTTACCCTTTTCACTTTTATACCTGCTTAGCAGTTGAGCATAAAGTTCATATAATAAGTAACTGTCCCTCATACTTCTATTAAAATGACAGGTGCTAAAATACATATAATTTTAGCAAACACTGCGTGTAATATTATAAGGATGGTCAATTTAAGCTTTCAAAAGACTACCCTTGGCTTCGCTATACTCAAAATTAGATCAATGAATGTAACAGGACTCTAAAATAGAGTCCTTAAAGCAGAAATTAAAACAAAAATTCAAATTTTATGTGATGCATAATAATTTATTTAAAATTTCTTATGCATTATATTTATTTTCATTGTATATTTATTAATTATTTTTTAAAAGATCCCTATTTTTTCGGAACTCTCGGTGGCACTTTTTAAAATTGTAATAATGCTAAGAAAATATATTGTAAAAAGAAAAACACCAAAGTTATTATAGCATATTTATCTATTTTAAAAGGTAGTATAGATATTCCATCTTCTTCAATAGTTCCTTCTTTAATCATTTTTTCTCTCATACCATTTACGGTATACTCTTTTATATCATTAATAGGTTTACAGCTATTTTTAAATAGCATACTTGCTATATAACCTAATATACAAGTCAGCGCACATCCTATTGCTGGATTCCAGAGCCAGCTTACCTTATATACATTTGCTATTAAAAAACATCCAATCGTTCCAAGTATAAATCCTACTGCTACACCTTTATCATTTGCTTTTAGTGTAAACATAGCTAATAAGAATGAACCGCATGCGGGTCCTGAAAAATATGATATATATTTTCCTACTACATCGAGTACAGATTTAACAGTTCCTCCAAAACCAACAATAACAAATAATATAATAATTACTCCAAATACTGCAGCGATTGACATTGTAAGTTTTAAGGTTGTTTCTCCTTTATCTTTTTTAAAGTATTTTTCATATATATCTTTTATAAATACAGTTGTTAAAGAGTTTAAAAGGGAATCTACACTTGACATAGCAGCAGCAAGTGCACCAGATATTGCTAATCCAAGTACACCTATAGGAAGTTTTTCTAACATATATGTTATCATAATTTCATTTGAAGTTTGAAATTTTCTTCCCCCAAAATATACCCAAAGAATCAAACCAACAGTTAACATTATAAAATACATTATGTTCATTAAAAAAGCACTTGTTAAAAAAGAACTTTTTATACCCTTAAGGGACTTTGCAGTTAAAACCCTTTGCACTTGTACTTGGTCAAAGCAAAAATATCTAATCCACATTATTGTTCCACCTATAAGCGACGCCCAAAAAGTGTTAGTTTTTGAAATATCAAATTGAAAATCTAAAGCCTTCAACTTACCAGCTTCTCTTGCCATACCTATTGTTTCAAAAAATCCCATATTTATGTGTTTTAACCCAAGGAATATTACTGCAAACAAACTCCCCCAAAGAACAATCATTTGAACCACATCTGTCCAAATAACTGCCTTAATCCCACCCATTATTGTATAAGAAATCGAAATAATAACTACTATTGGAACTACAACTTTTAACGGCATTCCTGTTAGTTTTTGTAATATAAGGGAAGGTATAAATACCATTGAACTTACTTGAATAAGTGAATTTATAAAAAACTGTGCAACTGTTAAGTTCCTGCTTATATGGCCTAAGCGGTATTCCATATATTCATAGACTGAAGTTACTCTTACTCTATAAATAACAGGTGTAGTAACGCTTAATGCAAAAAATACTGCAAGCGGGACAGTAATATTTACCATAAAGGGAGCAATACCTTCATTATATGCCCAGCCAGGCCCTCCTATAAAGGAGTTTGCACTTATCATAGTTGCTGAAACAGATAGAGCTATAGGAATCCAGGGCATGGATCTTCCTGCTAAAAAAAAATCTTCCTGTGTTCTGTTATTTTTACCCACAAAGTATCCAATTCCGAGCATAGCTATAAGGTAAATTATAATTATTAAAATGTCTACTGTGGAAATCATTCATATCCCTCCCCTAAAAAATAATATTCATAAGGATTATCTAACTATCAAAGCAGATAATCCTTATGTTTTATAATTTTTAATCTTTATTCAATATTTCTTTTGTCCTTTCAATGATATCAAGTCCCTGCTGCTTTAACCAATAAGGAATATCTATAAATACCCAGTTTTCAGACAGCTTATCTCCCTGTCTATAATAAACGTCAACAACCTGCATATCAGCCTTAATTTGTCCACCAGGAAGGCCTAAAAAGCCTCCTATAGGTTTATTAGTTAAATTAGGCCAGCCAAAGAAGCACGCAAAATTTCCTTCAGCAAACCTGCATACATGTCCATTAAATTTTTTATCTGCCAAGTTGTTTCTAAATGGCAATTGATGCTGTTCCTGATATCTTGGAATAGTATAACTTGCCCCAATGCCTCCTGGTCCATACCATATCATATTCTTTGACCATGTTCTCTCTAAAACCTCAGGTGGACATCCCATAGAACCACTTTCATTTAACTTGCTTAAATCATCTACCATCTTATTTACAAGTTCTAAAGTCTTTTTACCCTCATTTTCATCTGCATCCGTAAGCAAAAGCCCATCATGATTTCTTGGCCCTGGATAAACAAAATAGTTACCAGTTTGTGGAGGAAGAGGATTTATACCTGCCTGCATCATAAAGCCAATAATATCCACAAATAAACCTGTTTGAGTTATTTTGCCATTATCAACACAATTAAACTCAACATATCGCAAACTAATCATCTTCCTTGTATGCCTGATTCCAAGCCAATCCTTATCAAAAAGCCCCATAAAATGTCCCATACTCATAACCCATTGCTCGCCACTTATTTCGTTAATTCCAGCAATAAAAATATCCTGTCGTCTTTGAATATTACTTAAGGAATTCATTAAAGGACTCCAAAAAACCTCTGCTGCCTTTTCACTGCCATGCTGTTCTCTAAATGGGTATACACCCCTCCACAAGTAATCTTCACTTGTATATTTTTTTAACACATCATGCACATTTTCAGAGTTTGAATTTTCAAGGTCTGAAAAATAATCTAATACTAATTTTTTTGCTGCCGAAAATTTTCCCATAATAAAGCCTCCTATATTAGATATATATTGATATTTATATTCTAAACTAAGAATTTAAAGTTTCCTCTGCAGTCTTTACGAAAACCTTAGTTGAAAGAGTTTCCGGTAAAAATGCCCAAACAACAGTTCCCGCTATGAAAACACTTAGAGAAATATTAAATATTCCAAGCATACCAACTGATGTATCAGCAAGTCCCGCTATTGCTGGGAGAGCAAAAGTTGATATTATTCTTCCTCCATTAAAGGATATACCTGGAGCCAAGGCACTGAATTTTTTGGGGAATAGTTCTGTATAATATGCTCCCCAGTGTCCAGAATATCCAACAAATAATCCTAATAAAAAGGATACTGCTTTAAAAGTTGATACATCTTGAGAACCTAGTCTCGTAAATATAAATACAAATATTGCACAGGCCAACATACCAACAGCAGGAATTTTTCTGCCAAATTTATCTGCAATAAAGCCCCACATATTATATCCAATAAGCTGTCCTATACCTTGAATACTGTATATCGCTCCTGCAGTTGCTGCACTAAATCCCAAAACATTTCTTAAATATGTTGTAGAGTTATTTGAAAATGAAGAATACGCAACAAAATTAGCTCCTGAAAGCAGTATTGCACCTAATCCAATCCATAAATATTTCCCTTTGTACATATTAAAATAGTTTATCTTCTCACCCTTATCTTGGGCTTCGATATTTAACTTTTTTGTATATTCTGAATCATCTGGCACAAAGAAAAACACAAGTATAGCAGCTACAAATTCAGGTATTATACAAGTGTACATTAATATTCTCCAATTAGCATCTCCTAAAGCACCATACAGCTTCCCACCAAAAATCATAGCCAGTGAAAATAAGCTTGTTAATATAGCAGCTAATTTACCTCTATATTTTTGTGGGAACATTTCTGCAGCCAAAGGCATAGCAGTTCCAAAAACTCCTCCAAGGGCAAGTCCAGTTGCAAATCGTCCTATTCTCCATAAAGTAAAGCTCGTAGGAACAACAAGTGGAAGATAAGTTGTTACAGCAATAGATATTGCAATAGCTATTAAAGTTTTCTTTTTACCTATTTTCGAAGCAATAGTTCCAAAAATAAAAGTACCAATAATCGTTGCAAATGACATTACTGCAAATATTGCTTCTGTCTGTTTAAAAGTAAATCCAAATCCACCCTTATCCATAGTTGCAACCATCGTTGGTTTAACAAATGTACCAACCATAAAATTATAACAGTAGAAAAAGTACACTGTAATTATAGCAATAAACCCTAAAATTCTATTAAAATTACTCATCTCTTTTCCTAAAACTATTCCTTCATCGTTTTTATTTTGCATAAAATTAACCCTCTCTTTCAAACTTACTTTTATTCATTTATAGGCTTGTCATCTTCAAAATTGTTTTGCATGTTTAAATAAATTTGGCGAAGAACATCCAAACCGTCAAAGGTTATCCATTCTTCTTTAACTTTCATATTTGATATATGGTAATGATTAATTCCTAATATATTTATTGGTTTACCCGTAGGACTGCCAAAATATCCAATACCCTCATGCAAGCCTTTTATTCTCCATCTTACTGCTACATCCCATTCATCTTTTTTATCCCTTTCATTGCACGTAACTCTTTCCACACTAAAACTTGCATTAGGAAAGGATGCAAATAAACTAATAAGCATACCCTGTATTTCATCATATCCAATCAAATCTTTATCACAAATATAATGTATAACAGCATTTTCATGATAATATTTTTGAACTTCATTAAAAAGTTTATAGTTATAAATTCTGCTTGTCATTTCAAGAACAAGTTCTCCAACTGAGTTATTCTTTGCTGTGTATATTTTAGGTGACCTTTGACCTTCCATCGCTTCACATACTCCAAAATGCTGCTGAAGATTTGAATGCTTGATTTTAGAATTTATTGCCATTCTTTTTGCAACTTCATGAGGATCAAAGCCTAACTGTTTTACAATCCATAAATTATCCCTTACAAGCCACTCTTCATGTATTCTATTGTCTTCAACTGCGCAATCCACAGTAGTTCTAAAGTTAATTTTTTTCCCCGTAGCAGGTCCAAAGGAGCTGTCTCCCAAATTTGTGGCTGTTGACATAATTCTATGAGAAGAGAAATATCCATGCTTATCAAAGGAAGACCATATTACATTTTGACCTATAAGCCTTCTATCCGGAAATGCATGTAAAGTTTGAAGGGTTCCTGAAATTACCTCATTAATTCCGCTTACATTGTAGGAGCCTAAATGCATAACAATATTATTGCTATAGGTATCATATATAACCCCAATACCTTTTTCCTCCCAAATTTTATGAGTTATTTTAATAATATAATCTACAAAATCGTTATAATCCTTAGAAAATCCTTGTAAATCCTGTTTTTTTTCACTATATTTAATATAGTCATTATAATCCTTATATCTTAAAGTATTAACTTCTCGGCTGTCACCATAATAAACAATAACGCTTTCAGCAAAATTTTCTTTTACTATATCCTTTTGTTTAACTGCATTTTCATTATCAGACACCATATTCATCCCCCTTACATATGTTAAATTTATAAATTGTAACTTGTTTCTTCCTCCTTTCATATTTTTTATTTTGGAATACGTATTCCATTCCCGTAAAAAAATAAATAAATTTAATATTACCTCCCTTACAATTTTTTAGTAGTTCCTCTTATGATTAAATTTGTATTTATCTTTTTATATATAGGCTTATCTAATCCTTCTTCAATCAATCTAATAAGCACTTCAACCGTACTATGAGCCAAAGTTTGAACTGGCTGAGACACAGTTGTAAGATTATAAGAATGCCATGACGCCATTTCAATATCATCAAAACCTACAATAGAAATATCCTCTGGTATATTTAAACCAAATTCATATCTTGCAGCATCCATAAAGCCCATTGCAATTAAATCACTTGAACAAAATACTGCCTCGGGTCTCTTTTTTTTTAATAGTTCTACAGCTGCTTTATATCCAGAATCATATGTATAATCCGATGATATTTCAAGTATATTATTTATTCCTCTTTCATATAAAGCGTTATAAAATCCTGTCTTTCTTTCAGCTGTCATTGTTGTGTTTTTCTTGTATGTAATATTAACTATATTTTTAAATCCAAGGTTTGCAAAAAATTCTCCAACCATTCTCCCAGCTTCATTATGATCACAATATACTGAACTTATATCTAAATTTTTTATTACTCTATTAAAAAGTATCAATGGAGTTTTATTTTCGATGCACAGCTTAATAATATCGTTTGATAATGCAGCTGAAGTAATAATTAAACCATCAACTTGGTATTGTAAAACTTTTTCTAAAATTTCATCAATATGGTGTTCTGAATCCAAACTAAAAATTAGACATTGATACCCCTTTATTTGAAGCTGTACGACAATATTTAAAATTACTTTATTATAAAATGGTCCTATAGGACCTCCTACTACCAACCCAACAATACCTGTTCTTTTAGAAATCATGCTTCTTGCAATAAAATTCGGTTTATAACCCAGCTCATTTGCAGCCTTCAATATTTTTTCTCTTATTTCAGGTTTTACGCTTCTCTCGGAATTAGGATTAAAAACTCTTGATACTGAAGATTGAGATACTCCTGCCAGCTTTGCTACATCCTTAGAAGTTACAGATTTATTAAATTTAGTTACATTTTTAATTACCGTCATAAGTGTATTTCCCTTTTTTTTAATTTTAGTATTAATTAAGGAATACGTATTCCTTAAAATTATTATATTAAATTTTTAGGCACATGTAAATACAATTCTAAATATTTTATATATTTGTAATATGATTTTCCAATATTTAATTCAAATCAAAAAACCACCCAGCTGACTTTGTCACTTGTCAACTGGGTGGAACTTTTTACTCTTCCCAACAATCTGCGTTTTTAAGACCTTCTATATTCTTTGCCTTAAACTTAGGATCAAGTCCCTGTCTTTTTTGTCCCTCGTAGTCCTTTAAAACCTTAAAGGCAACGCTGCCAAGCATCAGTATAGCAATTATGTTGAGCACTGCCATAAGTCCCATAAATAAATCCGCCAAATCCCAAACGATTTGAAGGGATGCAACAGAGCCCCACATAACCATCCCTACAACTAAAAGCCTGTAAAGGGTTAAATAAGTCTTGTTTGAATTTATAAACTCAATATTTGTTTCTCCATAATAATAATTTCCAATAACAGAGCTGTAAGCAAAGAGAAAAATACAAACAGCTATAAATATGCTCCCCCATCCACCAACGTGGTAAATAAGAGCGCTTTGGGTTAGTTTTATTCCAGTTAAGCCATCCTTAACATATTCCCCTGAAGTCAAAATTATAAAAGCCGTTGCGCTGCATATCAAAAGCGTATCTGTAAAAACGCTGAGGGTTTGAATAAGCCCCTGCTTTGCAGGATGAGTTGTATGGGCAGTCGCTGCAGCATTAGGAGCACTTCCCATACCGGCCTCGTTTGAGAAAAGCCCCCTCTTTATTCCCATCATAATAGCAGCTCCTATTCCTCCCCCTATCGCCTGCTTAACCCCAAAGGCACCCTTTATAATCATTCCAAACACATGAGGAATAAGATTAATATTTTTAACAACAATAAACAAAGCAACAACTACATAGGCAATGGCCATAACAGGAACAATAGCCTCTGCAGTCTTTGCAATTCTCTTTACTCCGCCAAATATAATAAATGCAGTTAAAACAGCAATAACAGAGCCTGTTACATAGGTTTTAATGCCGAAAGCCTTGTCAAAGGCCTGAGATATCGTATTTGCCTGAACTGAGTTAAACACAAGCCCAAAACAAATAGTTATCAGTATTGAGAAAAGTATCCCCATCCACCTTTTCCCAAGGGCTCTTTCCATATAATAAGCCGGGCCTCCACGGTAGTTCTCTCCATCCTTTATTTTATAAACCTGCGCAAGGGTGCTCTCCACAAAGCTTGAAGCACCTCCAATAAGCGCTATAGTCCACATCCAAAATACAGCCCCAGGCCCTCCAACTGTAATCGCAGTTGCAACCCCGGCAAGATTTCCTGTACCAACACGGGATGCAGTGCTTATACAAAAGGCCTGAAAGGATGATACATGGCCTGTGCCCTTTGCACTTCCTGTACCCTCTGTTAAAAGCTTAAACATCTCCTTAAAATATCTTAGCTGAACGAATCTTGTCCTAAGTGAAAAATAAAGCCCTGCTGAAATCAATAAAGCGATTATAACATAGGACCAAAGTAAATTATTTGCTTGATTGATAAAATTAGATAACATTTGGCTCATATAATACCTCCATCTTTGTATAAATATTACTTTTTAATTAGTGCAAAGATTTTAACTTAAACTAAGTTAAAAAAATTAGAGAAAGCAATAGGGGATATTAAGCTTTAATTTTGGCGGAGAAAAATATTATGAATTTAAAACATCCTTTTAAATCTTTTTACTAAATTTTCATACAAATAAGGATGCTTGATTAAATAAACACTCACACATTTTTTAAGTTTATATTATAAATATAAAAAAATCAATACTCCTTTTTTAGGGTGTATCCTTGGGGTGTATCCTTGACCTCTAAAACTTTTTTTCTTTATATTTTCTTTTCTTTTTATTATCTTCTATATATATATATAATTTTAATATAATTTCAAGGATACAAGGATACATCAAGCTCTAAAGCCTTATATATCAAGGGTTTAAGCCGTATCCTTGGGGTGTATCCTTGGGTGTATCCTTGCTATAAATTTCTTATTCTCTAATAAAATAGATAAGAGATACGCTAAAAAAGTAAAATATTAATTTTAAATGCATGTCCTAAAATTCACCTTTCAAACGTTATAAAATAACGTACATTTTTAATATTAGTTTCCCATTCCTCAATAATAAATATTACTAAAAGCCCTAACGCTGTTCACCAAAGAACGCATAAATAGTAATAGTTTTTATTCATGCTTTTTATAAAACTTCAATCAGCTAATTTTAATTTCTCCCCTAAAATATAAATAGTTTGAAAATGATAAATTTATATATATACCCTAAAAGCTAAAAAGTTCACCTTCCACAGAGTTTCGCAGGGGGACGGTTAGTGTGAAAATGTTACATTCCCATATTTGGATATATATTACATATCGGATGCCAAGCACCAGAAATAGTGCCACCCAGTTGACAAGTGACAAACTTTTTCATTCCGTCGTTGTGGCTATTTTTTAGTCATGCACTGTTACTTATTAATTTAACAACATTGATGGAGATTTAGTTGTAATTCAAAAGACAAATGCTGCTGAAAACAGGGACATAGTTGCAGTCTCTTTAGGGGACGAAGCAACTTTAAAGCGTTTTGCAAGAATGGGAGGAAGTGTTCTTTTAATCCCCGAAAATTCAAAATATGAACCAATAAACATACGAGATGAGCAGGCAAGAATTCTTGGAATTGCCGTTGGAATAATAAAAAAGAAGGCATAAAAACGCTTACGCTGCTATCCTTTAAAAAAGCTCCCCTATGTCAACAGTTTTATTACATAACTGTCTGCCATAGGGGAGCTTTTCAGTTTTAGCTGCCATTTCTGCCCCACTTTTTTATAATCACGCTTATCCAATCTTCATTTTTCCTCTCTTCTCGCACATCCTTCGTTTTCCACATATCTAATATTGTAAAAAGAGGAAAAGCATCTATTAATTTTTTTAAGGTGTTTTCGTTATAGTTATTAAACAATCGCCCGCCTCTTATCTCCTGCCCGTCTCCATATTTAAAAGAAGCGAAGATTATACCATTATCCTTTAAGGAATTTGAGAATTTATCTAAAACTTCTTTTATATTAGTTTTGGGTACATGAAGAAGGGATGCACAAGCCCATATTGCATCAAACTCGTTTTTAAAGTTCATTTCCTCAAATCTCATTTTTATAGTTTTCTGACCTGTAAAGTTTGAGCTTAATTTAGTCATTTCCTCCGATGCATCTATGGCTGTAACTTTAAATCCCATATCTAAAAAATATTTAGTATCTCTTCCCGAGCCGCAACCTGCGTCTAAAATATGGGCACTTTTGTTTAAGTATTTTAAAAACTTATCGTATAACTCCTTCATGTCAGCAAAGGCAGTATTATTAAAAAACTCTAAAGCATTTTCATCATAATATTTAATTGAATTCATATAATGCTCCTTTAATTATTTTATAAATCTATTATAATACTCTCCTAACTTTTCATCGCAGAAAGCCTTTATCCAGTCCTTCTCTTCCTGTGAAAGTTTTTTCCAAACATAAGGATTAAACTCTATGTACTCTATGTCCTTGCTTTTTCTTAAAAACCTCATGTCTTCAAATCTTTTAAAAGGATTCTCAAAAATATTTCTCTTTACTAACTTTCTATCGATTTCATCTCTGCAATATATGCTGTTTGGTTTTTCAACATAAAGATTTTTATTCCTTCTATCTTCATAAAACTTGATAAAGTATTCAACCACATCATCAATTAAAGCCTTTCCATTTTCATCGCAGCATTCAAGCATAGCTTTCAAAAGAACTGGTTTATATGAATAGGACATATCCATCTTTTCCACCATTTCAATAAATATGTCCTTCATATTGCTGTGATTAATAAGCCTCCAGCCATATTCCTTTGCGTATTTTAAAACAGTCTCCTTTTTAAAATAATTAAAATATTTACTGCCCGCTGGAACTTTTAAATCAGGTATTATTTTCCCTTCTCTTATGTATCTTGATATTGTTTCTTCCTGAACATCAACCATCCTTACAAACTCTATCTGAGAAATAAGGTTTTTAACTTCCTCCTGCCAGTTAAATAAATCTATATATTCATAATCAGTAACATCTACAGGAAAATCCAAATAAACTGCAGGTTTTTCTCCATTTTTAAGCATATTATTTTCAAATTCTTTAAGATTATCGGGTGCTAAAACATATTCATTAGGTCTGTATTTGTCAATATTAAAAAGCCTATGCAAGGATAATGCATTATTAAACATATTGGCATTATCAATAAAATCAAAAACCATCAAATATTCTTTACCCTCACATTTTCTTGTACCTCTTCCCAATTGCTGAAGATAAATGGTTTTTGACATTGTAGGTCTTGCCATGAATAAAACCTGTGTTCTTGGGCTGTCCCATCCTTCATTCAGCAAATCGCAGGCGCACAATACATTTATTTCTCCATATTCGTATTCTTTTAAAATTCTTTGCCTTTCCTTTGAAGGCATCATGCCTGATACTGCATATGCATTAATATTATTTTCTTTAAGCATATCGGCTATAGTTTTAGCATGATTTACTGATGCGCAGAATATAACTGTTTTTTTATCTTTTACATAATTCAAAAACGTTTCTACTATTATTTTATTTCTCTCTGGCACAAATATTTTACTTTCAAGATCTTGAGAGTTGTACTTTATTCCATTAAATCTTACATTAGAAATATCAACATTGGTTTTTACCCTTATGCATCTTATAGGAACTAATTCCCCTACTTGAACTGCTGTCTTTAAATCTAATTTATGGGCGATATTCTTAAAAAGTTCAAGTATGTCCTCTCCATCCATTCTCTCTGGTGTAGCTGTAAGACCTAAAGTAAACTTTGGCCTAAAATAGCTCAATATTTTTTTATATGTTTCAGCGGCTCCATGATGTGCTTCATCGATAATTATATATTCAAATTCATCTGGACTGAAATTATCTATATTCTGGCTTATACTTTGAACGCTTCCACAAACAATATATGCATCCTTTTCTTTTTTTTCAGCAATATAAATGCCTGAATCTTTCTCAGGCCATAGCTCATTAAACTTTTCCTTAGCTTGAAATACCAAATCCTTTGTATGGGCAAGATATAGTGTCCTGCTTTCTAATCTTTTAGCATCGGATATGGCAGTTACGGTTTTACCTGTACCTGTTGCATGATATAAAAGGGCAATGCTTTCCCCATTTCTTCTCATATTATCTAAATTTTTTAAAGCTTCCTCTTGATGATCCTTTAAAACAATAGCTCGTCCTTTTTGCTTTGGTAAAAAATCTTCAAACTCTTTAAAGAGAGGCATTTCCCCAATAAAAGTAATAAGCTCGTCCTTAACCTTTTCCCTTTGATATTTAAGCTGCCTATATGCCCATCTGTATACTTTCCAGTTTTGATATATTAAGCTGTTTTGCTTTAAAAGATCGTCAAAATATTTGCCTTCATTAACTTTATATGGATTATGATAATTTTCTCCATCTATCTCGAATGCAATTTTATAATCTTCGCACATTAGTGCAAAATCTATAAACCTGTTGTTCCCATAAATATCTACAACTGGATACTGCATAAAAAGATAATTAGTTTTATCCGCACCAAATACATCAGAAAATATATCAATGAATAAATCCTCAGCTAAACTCGAAAGTTTTATTTCATCTTTACCCATATGAATCATCTCTCTTTAATAAATTTTTAGACTTTCTAATAAAATATCAATTAATACAATTTAATTTATCTATTCTACAAAAATACTTATATTCCTATCTGCTATAGAATTTTTTTGGGGGACAGTTCTCTTTTTTTTGCTGTTTCTGTTCAAACTTTAAGGCGGTCTACTCTCTGCCCTAAAAAGCATTTTTTTGAGAACCGTCCCTTTTTAAAAACAAATCTTTATCTAAAACCGTTTTATAAAAGAACCGTCCCTTTTCATTAACGGTTGTCCCTCCAAGCCTTAAAAAGCATTTATTGATGAACTGTCCCTCTTAAATTTTATAAGACCGCTAATATCTATAAATTCTTTATCTATTGTTTTTTCTATAGTTTAACGGTGATACTCCATATTTTTTCTTAAATAGCTTTGAAAAATTATAAACATCATTATAACCTACGTTTTGTGAAATTTCGCTTATAGAGTAGGATGAATTGAGAAGAAGCTGGATGGCCTTTTCAAGTCTTGTTGCAATGATATAATCCTGTGGGGACTTTCCGGTTATATTTTTAAAAATGCGGTAAAAATAACGCCTGTCTATACCAAGCATATTTGAAATTTCATTTATGCTGATATCATTCATATACTTTGCCTTTATATAATCCTTTGCTCTTTTTACATAAATAGATGGGTTGTCCATATTAATACTTTTGTTATTTATATTATAGAGCTTATAAAACATTTCATATATTTTACTGCATAGTAATATCTCTGCATAATCTAAAGATTCTTTAGATTGTTTCATATCTATAAAAACGCTTTCTACATCAGGGCAGTACAAAACATCGTTGTTTAAAAGTCCGGTATGGTTTATTAAATTAAGTACATTGCCTCCGTCAAAGCCTATCCAAATATAACTCCAAGGTTCATAAGAATCCGCAACATAATATGTAGTAATATCAGGTCTTATTAAAAACATCCATCCCTTTGAAAGTTTATATTCTTTATTATCAACAATAAACTTACCTTTTCCTGAAACTATATAATGAATTAAATAATATTCCCTTATAGCCGGCCCAAAGGAATGGTTTTTTTCACAATCTTCCCATCCAAAAATAAGAGGATTTATATCAGAAAAATTTCGATTGATAAGAAGAACATTATGCTGCATTTTTTATCCCTTCTTTAAACTTTATAATGGTTACATTATAACAAAAAATAGATACATTATACAATTTTAATTTATGCTTTTGTAAGTTATATTATAGGCAATATATAATAAGCAATGATTTTCGGGGAGTGATTAATATGGTCAAAATAACATTTATGGGGGCAGGAAGCACTATTTTCGCAAAAAACGTATTGGGAGACTGCATGTGTACCGATTCTTTAAAAGATTGTGTTATAAATTTATACGATATTGATCCTGACAGATTAAAAGAATCTGAAATGATGCTGAATGTTATTAATAAAAATGTTAATGGCGGCAGAGCTAAAATCAATACTTTTTTAGGAGTAGAAAACAGAAAGGCTGCATTAAAGGGCGCAGATTTTGTTGTTAACGCAATTCAAGTTGGAGGATATGATCCATGTACAATTATTGATTTTGAAGTGCCTAAGAAATATGGGCTAAGACAGACAATAGGTGATACCCTCGGAATAGGGGGAATTATGAGGGCGCTAAGGACTATACCTGTATTAGAGGACTTTGCAAGGGATATTGAAAAGGTATGCCCTGATGCATGGTTTTTAAACTACACTAATCCTATGTCTATGCTTTCAGGTTTTATGCAAAGGTATACTAATGTAAAAACAGTTGGGCTTTGCCATAGTGTACAGGTCTGTTCAGAAAACCTATTAAAGTCCCTTGATATGGAGGATAAACTTTCGGGGAGAAAAGAACTTATTGCAGGTATAAACCATATGGCTTGGCTTCTTGAAATTAAAGATAAGGACGGAAACGATTTATACCCAGAAATCAGAAAAAGAGCATTTATTAAGAATAAAAACGAGAAGCATGATGATATGGTAAGATTTGAATATATAAATCGCTTTGGTTATTATTGTACGGAATCGAGTGAACATAATGCAGAATATAATCCTTTCTTTATAAAGTCAAAATATCCAGAGCTTATTGAAAAATATAATATTCCTCTTGATGAATACCCAAGAAGATGTATAAATCAAATTAAGGGCTGGGAAGAACAAAAGAAAAAGCTTATAGAGAATCCTGTTCTTACCCATAAACGAAGCCATGAATATGCTTCTTACATAATGGAAGCTATTGTTGAAAATAAGCCCTATAAAATAGGAGGTAATGTTATTAACAAAGGAGGGCTTATTGAAAATCTTCCAGAGGATGCCTGCGTTGAAGTTCCATGTATGGTAGATAGCAGAGGTATTAATCCTTGTTATGTAGGGAAGCTTCCCTTGCAGCTATCGGCAATGAATATGCTGCATATTAACGTGCATTTACTAACTATAGAAGCTGCAGTTACAAAGAAAAGAGAATATATATATGATGCTGCAATGATGGATCCTCATACAGCTTCAGAACTCTCTATTGATGATATAGTAAATATGGTAGATGAACTTATTGAAAAGCACGGGCATTATCTACCTCAATATAAATAAGGTAAATATATTTTTTTGGGGGACAGTTCTCTTTTTTTTGCTGTTTCTGTTCAAACTTTAAGGCGGCCTACTCTCTGCCCTAAAAAGCATTTTTTTGAGAACTGTCCCTTTTCAGCAATTTAATAGCATATTTTTCCTCCATTCTCCTTCTCCGGTGCCAGGCACCAACAAACATAAAGAAAACCGTCCCAAAAGGGGCAGTTCTCTTTAACACGCAATTATCTCTTTTATTCTAAATTCCCTTCCGCATAGGAGTTCATAGTCTTTAACGTTGCAGTTTGGGCATATACCTTTATTCTCGATTATGTTAAAAACTTTATTGCATTTTCTGCAAAGGGCATTCCCTGGGAGTATCTCAATCTTCAGCTTAGTATCCTGAAGCATAGTACCATCTACAGCCGCAGGATAGCAGGCTTCAACATATCTTGGAATCATGGCTGACAGCTCTCCTATTTGAAGAACCAAAGTATCTATTTTCTTTATATTATTTTTAATCGCAAAGTTTTCAACGGTTTTTACGACTTCTATTACAACTCCTAATTCGTGCAATATAATCACCTCTTAAAAGTTAAGGAGGGGATACTCCCCTTCCTTATTATTCCTTTGACCAAAATGCCGCTTTTATAAATTTTACAGGCTTTTTAACAGCAATTCTAACCTTTCGTTTTAAGGCATATTTCATAACCGTAGGCTTTATCTTTTCAAATTCTAATCCTGATTTATCATACTTTCTAACAAGTTTTATAGCATCAAATTTACATTTTGTAGTACAAAGTCCGCATCCTACGCACATGAATTCATCTACAATCGTGGCACCGCAGCCAAGACATCTTTCAGTCTCCTTCTTAACCTGCTCCTCTGTAAAGGTTCCTCTTAAATCTCTGAAAGTTTCCTTTGAATCCTTTGCATTGTTATTAATAGGTCTTTGTCTTGGCATTTTATCGTATCCATCAAGTATTAGATTTTCTTTATCAAGTGGGCGATAATCCCTCTTTGTACGCCCGAGGATTAAACTTTGACCTGGATGAACATAGCGGTGAATTGATATTGCTGCCTCTTTTCCTATTGCAATTGCATCTATTGCAAACTTAGGACCTGTTATAGCATCTCCCCCTGCAAATACATCGCTCTCCCCGCTCTGATAGGTTACAGGGTCAACCTTTAAAGTCTTATTTGGGTTAAGTTCCATCTTTGAGCCTTCTAAAAGTCCTCCCCAATCCATTGCCTGTCCTACTGAAATCAAGATATAATCTGCCTCAACTGTTATTGTTTCATTCTCATCATATTTAGGACTGAACCTTTTATTTTCGTCAAATACAGAAACGCATTTTTTAAATTCAACCCCTTTAACTTTTCCATTTTCAGCTATAATTCTCTTTGGTCCCCATGAATTGTTTATATCAATCCCCTCAGAAAGTGCCTCTTCTATTTCTTCCTTTAGGGCTGGCATCTCATCCCTTTTCTCAAGGCAGTACATATTAACCTTTGATGAACCAACTCTAACAGCAGTTCTTGCTACATCTATTGCAACGTTGCCTCCGCCTATTACAACAACATTTCCCCTTAGCTTTATATCCTCTCCTAAGTTAACTTTTCTCAAAAAATCTACTCCTGTCATTACGCCCTGAGAATCTTCACCTTCTATATTCAGCTTTCTTCCATTTTGTGCGCCTATTGCTATATAAAAGGCTTCATATCCCTGAGCTCTTAAATCCTTAAGGCTTACTTCCTTTCCAACTTCAACCCCTGTCTTAAACTCAACTCCAAGTTCTCTTAAAATATCTATTTCAGCGTTAACTACATCCTTTTCAAGCCTGAAGGATGGTATTCCGAGGGTTAGCATTCCTCCTAAAGCCTTTTGTTTTTCAAATACGGTTACTTTATAGCCGTCGATTGCAAGATAATATGCGCAGGATAATCCTGAAGGTCCTGCCCCTATTATTGCAATCTTTTTACCATAATTATGTCTTAATTTAGGAACATATCGCACATCCTTTTTCAAATCCTGCTCTGCTATAAATTTTTTAATATCATCTATTGCTATAGGATCGTCTATGTCTCCCCTTGTACATGCAGATTCGCAGTATCTTGGGCAAACACGGCCGCATACTGCTGGGAATGGGTTTTCCTTTTTAATAAGCTCTAATGCCTCAGTATATTTTCCCTGAGCTGCAAGCTTTATATAGCCCTGAATTCCAATGTGGGCAGGGCATTCTGCCTTACATGGGCTTGAGCCAGTATCAACAACAACCTTTCTATTAGTACGATAATCAATATTCCATTTATCCTCTCCCCATTCTGTATCATAGGGAAGCTCCCTCTTTTTCTCCTTTATTGGTGTTTTTGTGCAGAGTTTCTGACCTAATTTAAGGGCATTTGCTGGGCAGCTTTCAACGCATTCCCCGCAGGCAACGCATTTATCCTTATCAACCTGTGAAACATAGTTTGAGCGCACCATATCAGGATTAACATACATCTCAGCGATTCTCATTGAAAAGCAGGAGCACCCGCAGCAGTTGCATATAGCATGGGTTTTACCTGGGCCGTCTAAATTTGGAATGCTGTGCATAAGTCCGTTTTCTTCAGCCCTTTTAATTATTTCAAAGGCTTCCTCACGGGTAATCTGACGGCCTCTTCCTGTACGAATATAATATTCAGCAGCATGTCCCAACTGTATGCACATATCTTCCTTTAAGTGTCCGCAGCCCTCTCCCATAGCTTCCCTCGCTGTACGGCAGGAACAATCGGAAACAGAGAATATTGTGTTTTCGTTTAAATATTTTGAAACTTCTTCATAGGAGGCTCTCCTCGTCTCTCCCATAATAGACTGCTCAATAGGTATAACACGCATAGGCCCTGTTCCAACTGGGAAATTACCTGCAGCTAAAGGCCCTTTTTTTCTTCCATAAGCCTCAAAGGCCCTTGGTATTTGTGGATACTTTTTAGAGTTTTCTTTATTGTTAACCATCATTTCCATGTGGCCTGGAACCCAAACTTCATGCCAGTACTTATCAACGCCGTCGATTTTGTTAACAAAGGCAGCCCCTGCCATGGCAAGTTCCCATAGAAGCTTTTGAGTCTCCTCAATGGATTTGCCGCAAAGGGGAGCGATTTCCTCAGCACTTTTTGGTTTTCTAAACTCGAGGCATAGTCCTACCTCTGCCATTTCTTCTGTAACTACCGGTTCTAAAACCATATACTCAGGGTCTGTTGGCTTTATTTCGTTTTTTGCACCTCTTTTTGTTCCGCTAATCTTATTTGCATAATCGAGAACCTTTTCCTTTACCATTTCATAATCCCCCATATAATTATTTTAATTTTCATTCCATTTTTTGACTTCCTGTCTTAGCCAATCAGCCCATTCCTTTATACCTTCACCTGTTTTAGCAGAGATTGGAATTACCTTTATGTTTGGATTTAGTTTCTTTGCTCTTTCTTTAACTGCCTCTATGTCAAAGTCGAATATTCCCATAGCATCTATTTTGTTAATCAAAAGGACATCTACAATAGAGAACATTAAAGGATATTTCAAAGGCTTGTCATCGCCTTCGGGTACGCTTAAAATCATAGCATTTTTGCACGCACCTGTATCAAATTCCGCAGGGCATACTAAATTCCCAACGTTCTCGAGGATTACAAGGTCTAAGCCTTCAGTTCCAAGACCCTCTATTCCCTGCCTTGTCATTTCAGCATCGAGATGGCACATACCTCCTGTGTGAAGCTGTATTACCTTGGCACCGGTTTTAGAAACAACACTTGCATCAACATCCGAGTCAATGTCCGCCTCTAAAACTCCAATATTAAGTTCGTCCTTTAGGGCTTCAATTGTTCTTAATACAGTAGTGGTTTTGCCAGAGCCAGGGGATGACATTAAATTTAAAAGAAAGGTCTTATCTTTTTTAAGCTCTTCTCTTAAAAGTTCCGCCTGTTTGTCATTGTTTTCAAAAACGCTTTGCTTAATCTCAATTATTTTATATGTATTCATTCAAAACCCCCCATGCTTATAATAATATTTTCCATTTTGTGAACAAAAAAACAATAACGTCAAGATTATTATACCATGCATTCTAAATTAAAAGAATGTATTTTTCAAATATTTTTAATTTTCAAGTTTGATATTTTTTTGACCTGAAAAGGTGCCATCCAATCTATAGTGAAAAATTCATAGGGCAGGCTTGTACTTATAGGGGGACGGTTCTCTTTTTTTGTGATTTGCTTTAGATATATGGCAAAGATAATCTTAGATATGATTCTTTCACTTTTATTAAACTATGGATTTGTTGATATTTGTGGGACAAACTAAGGGGCAGCCTCTTTTTTAAATCATGGAAAAAAGAGAACTGTCCCTCAGCTTGTCTAATTAATTTTTAAGAATATTTGATATATATATTGAAAATAATTTATAAGTGATATATAATACTTATAAAGTTAAGCCCCCTCCCCCATTGGGGGCGGGTAGCAAAGCGTAAACAGGAGGGAAAATATGAACGCTGAGAAGGAAAAAGCTATGCAGCAGCTAAAAACTGCGAGAGGTCAAATCGATGGGATTTTAAAGATGATAGATGAAGGCAGATACTGCGTTGATATTTCTAATCAAATAATTGCAGTTCAATCCCTTTTAAAAAAAGCAAACATGTTAATTTTAAAGCAGCATTTAAACTATTGCGTAAAGGCTGCATTTAAAAGCAATTCTGGTGAGGAAAAAATAGATGAAGTTATGGATATACTTGAAAAACTAATAGGAAAGTAGGTGATTAAATGGAAAAAATATTGAATATTCAAGGTATGACCTGCGCTGCCTGCGCAAAGGCTGTTGAAAGGGCATCACTAAAGGTCAAAGGTGTTACCGAGGTAAACTTAAATTTTGCCGTTGAAAAGCTTTATGTTAATTATGATGAAAATTTAACTTCTATTAATGAAATAATATCAGCAATAGAAAAGGCAGGCTATGTTGCCATAGAAGAAAAAGAGTCAAAGGAAATAATTATTAAAATTGGCGGTATGACTTGCGCCGCCTGCTCAAAGGCTGTTGAAAGGGCAGTTAAAAAGCTCGCTGGAGTTATGAAAGCTGAAGTTAATATTGCAACTGAAAAACTTGCGGCTGAATACGACCCTTCAAAGGTGAGGCTTTCTATGATTAAAGAAGCAATAAAAAAGGCAGGCTATACCCCTATAGATGATGAGGATATGAAAGTTGACAGCGATAAGGAAAGAAAAGACAATGAAGTAAAGGCTATTTTTAAAAACTTTATAATATCGGCATCATTTACTCTGCCCCTTGTTATAATAGCGATGGGGCACATGCTTGGAATGCCTCTTCCAAAAATAATTGATCATATGAAACATCCTTTAAATTTTGCGCTGATTCAGCTGATTCTTGTAATACCTGCTGTTATTGCTGGAAGAAGATTTTACAATGTAGGCTTTAAAACCCTATTAAAGGGAAGCCCTAATATGGATTCTCTTATTGCAATTGGGACATCTGCCGCACTGCTTTATGGTCTCTTTGCAATATATGAGATTTCAAGAGGAAATATGGAATATGCAAAGGATCTCTACTTTGAATCAGCTGCCACGATTATAACCCTTATTCTTCTTGGTAAATATCTCGAAGCAAAGACAAAGGGAAAAACATCAGAAACGATTAAAAAACTTATTAGCCTTGCTCCAAAAGCAGCAAGGATTATTCAAGACGGCAAAGAAATCGAAATACCAATAGACGAGGTTGAAGTTGGAGATATTATTATTGTAAGGCCCGGAGAAAAAATCCCAGTTGATGGAATAGTAATTGAAGGTATAACCTCCATTGATGAATCAATGCTCACGGGAGAGAGCATTCCTGTTGAGAAAAAATCCGGAGATAAAGTAGTCGGTGCAAGCATAAATAAAAACGGAATGATTAAATTTAAAGCTACAAAGGTTGGAAAGGATACAGCACTGTCCCAGATAATAAAACTTGTGGAAGGAGCTCAATCTTCAAAGGCTCCTATTGCAAGACTTGCAGATATTATCTCAGGTTATTTTGTGCCGATTGTTATTGCTATTGCTCTTATTTCAGGTGCTGCCTGGTACTTTGCAGGCAAGGGCAGTATATTCTCACTTACTATTTTCATATCGGTTCTTGTAATAGCATGCCCCTGTGCCCTTGGTCTTGCAACTCCAACCGCAATAATGGTAGGCTCTGGAAAAGGCGCTGAGAATGGCGTGCTTATAAAATCCGGTGCTGCCCTTGAGATGGCTCACAGGATAACTACAATTGTATTTGATAAAACAGGAACGATTACTGAAGGAAAGCCAAGGGTTACTGATATAATAAGTTTAGGATTTGAAGAAATGGATATTTTAAGATACTGCGCATCCTGCGAAAAAGCTTCAGAGCATCCTTTAGGAGAGGCAATAGTTAAAGAAGCTGAAAAAAGAAATTTAAATCTTTTTGATGTAAAAGACTTTTTAGCAATTCCCGGACATGGAATAAAGGCAACTGTAAATGATAGAAATATTGTGCTTGGAAATAAAAAGTTATTAAGGGATATGAAAATAGATATAAAAGAAGTTGAAGATAAATTGGATAGCCTTGCAAGGGAAGGAAAGACTCCAATGATTATAGCAATTGATAATAAAGTATCTGGAATAATTGCCGTTGCTGACGTTGTTAAGGAAAACAGCAAAAAGGCAATTATAAAGCTTCAGGAGATGGGAATTGAGGTTGCAATGATAACTGGAGATAATAAAAATACAGCTGTAGCTATTGCAAGGGATGTTGGAATAAACCGCGTCTTTGCAGAGGTTCTGCCGCAGGATAAGGCATCCTATGTAAAAAAGCTTCAGGATGAAGGTAAAAAGGTTGCTATGGTTGGAGATGGGATTAACGACGCTGTGGCTCTTGCCCAGGCAGATGTTGGTATTGCAATAGGCTCGGGGACAGATGTTGCAATAGAATCAGCAGATATTATACTTATGAGAAGCGACATACTCGATGTTGTAACTGCAATTTTGTTAAGCAAGGCTACGATAAAAAATATAAAGCAGAATCTTTTCTGGGCCTTTGGATACAACACCCTCGGGATACCCGTTGCTGCAGGCGTTTTAACCCTCTTTGGAGGGCCAAGACTTAATCCTATGATTGCAGCTGCAGCGATGAGCTTCAGCTCAGTTTCAGTACTTTTAAACGCATTAAGGCTTAAAAAATTTAAAAGCGTAGTTTGATGTATCTTTATTATGGTAAACTCATGAAAAATAAATTTTAGGAGGTTAAAAATCATGAAAAAAATCAATATCGAAGGGATGTCCTGCATGCACTGTGTAATGCACGTTAAAAATGCATTAAATGAAGTTAAAGGAGTTTCAAAAGTTGATGTAGACCTTAAAGGTAAATTTGCAACTGTTGAAGGTGAAAACATAATTGAGGATGATTTAAGACAGGCTATAGAAGACGCGGGATATGAAGTCGTATCCATTGAAGAAGCTTAAGTTAAAAGGGGACGGTTAGTGTGAAAATGTTGCATTCCCATATTTGGATATATATGACAATACGTAGTGTTAGATACCGGATAAAGGAGATATACCTCAAAAAAAAGTGCCACCCAGTTGACAAGTGACAAACTTTTTCATTCCGTCGTTGTGGCTATTTTTTAGTCATGACCTTTTCTCTTTTTCTTTTGATTTACTTTAGCAATGATTCACAAGGACAAGCATAGGGACAGTTCTCTTTTTTTAAATCGTAAAAAAATGAGAACTGTCCCTATGAAAAATTAAAACGTTTAAATAGCAGAACTGTCCCTTTTTAAATCATGAAAATTTGAGAACCGTCCCTCTATATAAAAATTTCCTCCTTAAGCCCAAAACAAATAAAATAAAAAATTATAATATTAAATCTAAAGCCTGTTTTAAATCATCTATTATATCCTGTGGGTCTTCAAGTCCAACAGCAAGTCTTATAAGCCCATCGCTAATTCCTGCTTCAAGTCTTTCTTCAGCTGTATAGGGCGAATGTGTCATTGACGCTGGATGCTCTATTAAAGTTTCCGTATCTCCAAGGCTTACTGCAAGGGTGCAAAGTTTAACATTATTCATAACTTTCTTGCCCTCTTCAACGCCTCCCTTTATTTCAAAGGCGATTATTGCACCTGGGAGACTCATTTGCTTCTTTGCAAGCTCATATTGCGGGAAGCTCTTTAATCCTGGATAGTAAACCTTCTCAACTGCAGGATGGCTCTCTAAAAACTCCGCAACTTTCATTGCATTTGAGCAGTGCTTTTCCATCCTAACCTCGAGAGTTTTCATACCTCTTAATATTAAATACGCATTAAAGGGGCTAAGACATGAGCCTGTCATATCCTTTATTCCAAACAATCTTACATTTTTTATATATTCCTGCTTTCCTGCAACAAAACCTGCTATAACATCTCCATGTCCATTTAAAAATTTTGTAGCCGAGTGAACAACAACATCTGCGCCGAGCTCAATTGGCCTTTGAATGTATGGTGTACAGAAGGTATTATCAACAACAACCATACAGCCTTCCTTCTCATGGGCAATCTTTGAAATAGCTTCTATGTCTACAACTTCGAGGGTTGGATTAACTGGACTCTCAAGGTAAACAGCTTTTGTGTTTTCCTTCATAGCCTTTCTTACGTTTTCAGGGTCTGTTGCATCAACAAAAGTTACTTCAACGCCGAATCTTGTAAGTCCATGGTTTAAAAATGCGAAGGTACATCCATAAAGTGTATCTGAGGCTATTATGTGGTCGCCAGATTTTAAGATAGTCCAAAGGGCCGATGTTATAGCACCAATTCCAGAACCTGTTGATACTGCAGCTTCTGCGCCTTCTAAAAGTGCAACCTTTTCCTCTACCTGATCATTAGTTGGGTTGCCAAGCCTTGTATATATATGTCCGCCCTCTTCAAGTGCAAACCTCCTGCCGCCTTGTTCTGCTGAGTCGAATATAAATGTAGATGTTTGATAAATTGGAGTTGCAAGGGCTCCCTTGTCGTTATGTTCGTATCCTCCATGTATTGCCTTTGTCGCAAATCCCATTTTCTTTAGTTTCTCTTTATCCATAAATTCCCCTCCGAAATTCTTGATTTGCTTTCTATTATCATATAAGCAAGTTTTATTCCAAAGGGTACAGCCTCAATTTTACATGGATTTTACTTTATTTAATATTTATTTGTAAATTTTTCTTTCCATATAGCATTATTTGTGTAAATATTTTATTACACATGGCAATATTTTTTTACATTTTAATCACTGTAATCATAATTTATTTTGTTTTAATTTTATTAAATTTTCTTAATATTGCTTCATATTATAAAGCCGTTTCATCCTGCCACTTCCAAGGCTTCTTTTTAATAATTCCATCAGCAAAGGGAATAAATATAGATATTATGGATGAAATAAATAAAAGATGGATATACCACGCAAGAGGTATTACTTCAAAGGGCGATACCTCTCCCTTTGTATAGCTTAATAAAATGAGCATTTGTGCCCCATAGGGTATAATCCCCTGCATAATACAAGAAAAAGTATCAAGCAAAGATGCGCTTCTTCTTGGATCGACCTTATATCTGCTGCAAACCTTTTTTGCTATTGAACCGTTTATTATAATTGCTACGGTATTGTTTGCAACTGCTGCATCTGTTACTGCTACAAGAGCTGCAATGCCTAATTCCGCAGATTTTCTTCCCTTCATTATCCTTTGTATCTTATCTAATAAAAATTGTATTCCTCCATCCTTAGCTGTCATATGTGCAAGTCCACCTGTCATCATAGATAAAAGAAATATATCTATCATCCCCTTAAATCCTTCAAATATTTGCTGTGCTGAGGATAAAAGAGTTAAGTTTCCATAGTACAGTCCTATTATTATGGATAAAATTATTCCACCTGTTAAAACTACAAATACATTCACTCCAGATACAGCCATTATAAGAACTAATATATAAGGAAGAACCTTTATGATATTAAAATCATAGTTTTGCATCATTGGTACAGTCTCTATTCTTCCAAATATAAGAAGAAGAATCAAAGTTATAATTGCCGCTGGAAGAGCAATATAAATGTTTACTTTAAACTTGTCCCTCATTTCGCATCCTTGTGTTCGTGTTGCAGCTATCGTAGTATCTGATATTATAGAAAGGTTATCTCCAAACATAGCACCTCCAAGAACGGCTGCCATCGTTAGAGGAAGAGAAAGTCCCGCTTTTTCTGCTAAACCTGCTGCTATTGGACCTACTGCTACAATAGAACCAACTGATGTTCCCGTTGAAAGCGATATAAAACAGGTTATTAAAAACAGCCCTGCGGCTATATAATTTGCAGGTATATAAGTAAGTCCTAAATTTACAGTTGAATCAACTCCACCTATAGCCTTTGATACTGAAGCAAAGGCTCCGGCTAATAGGTAGATTATACACATAATTATAATATTAGAATCTCCGCATCCTTCAACAAAAGTATGGAATTTTTCGTCCAAGCTGCCGTCTTGTAAGATGAAGGCAAAGATTATTCCAACAAACGCTGCAACAGGAGCTGGCAGCTGATAAAAGGCTAACTCTACTCCTTTATGCTGTAGAATTATTCCGCTTCCCAAATATACAATAATAAAAATTATAAAGGGTATAAGTGCTTTAAAGCTCGATTTTCCACTTTTTAAATCTTTTTCCATAGTTTCCTCCTTTTAAAATTATAGCTTTATATTTTACCGCATATTTTTTATTTTTATCATAAAACAAAGATTGTGTAAATATTTATTTACACAATCTAATAAAATTACTTCACTTATAATAGGTGTTTTTAGAATTTTTGTACAAAGTGAGTATTTTACGCTATAAATCGAAATAGAATTAATCTAATAGGTACTTTAAGTTATATTTGTTAGCTTTATTTATAAGAGTTGTGTGAGAAACTCCAAGAGCTTTTGCAGCTTTTCTAAAACTCTTATATTTTTTTAGCGCCTTAACTATTGCTTCCTTCTCTGCTTTTTCAACAACATCATCAAGTTTTAATTCTATATCTACGCTATACTGAGGGCCATTGCTTTTAGAACTGTTTTTTATATCAAATATGAGATTTTCTGTTGTTAAAATATTCCCTTCACAAAGATTTATTCCTCTTTCGATTACGTTTTGAAGTTCTCTTACATTTCCCGGCCAATCATATTTCATAAGTTCTTCTAAAAATTTAATATTAGCACCAGATATTTTTTTGCCTATTTTCTTATTCAGTTTATAGATAAAAAAGTTAACAAGCAGCGGTATATCTTCAATTCTTTCCCTAAGAGGAGGGATATAAATTGGAACAACATTTAATCTATAATATAAGTCTTCTCTGAACAATCCCTTTTCAACCATTTCCTTGAGATTTTTATTAGTTGCAGCAATGATTCTAACATCAACCTTTGTTTCTTTAGTGCTTCCTATCTTTCTGATAACGCCCTCCTGCAGCACCCTTAAAAGTTTTGCCTGAAGGTTTAAGGGAAGTTCACCAACCTCATCGAGAAAAAGTGTTCCCCCGTCGGCCCTTTCAAATAAACCCTCCTTTTCGCTAACTGCCCCAGTAAAGCTTCCCTTTTCATATCCGAAAAGTTCGCTTTCAATGAGATTCTCCGGAAATGCAGCACAGTTAATTGCAACATAGCTTTTATCTTTTCTATCGCTAAGGTTCTTAATTGCAGAAGCGAAAAGCTCCTTCCCTGTTCCGCTCTCTCCCATCAAAAGTATTGTAGAATTGCTCTTTGATACAGAAAGAACTGTTTTTTTAACTCTTTCAATTGCAGGGCTATTTCCTATTATATCTTTAAACGCACCTTCCTGCGTCCCTTGAACTATGTTAACAAGTTCTATAGCCTTATCCATATCTTTTATAGATGCAACAACTCCAATAGTTTTATCATCATCGTCTTTTATAATTCTTCCAGTTGTAATACAGTGCCCCTCTCCTTTTTTATTTTTAAATTTTATTTTGACGTTATCAAATCCCTTACCGCTTTTAACTGAAGATACTAAAGGATTGTTTTCTCCTATGATACTCCTTAAATCCTTTCCAATTACTTCCTCTTTATTGTATTTAAAAACATTCTCGCAATATTTATTAAATATCTCAATTTCAAAGTTTTCATTAGCGCTAAGGATTCCTTCATCTACAGAGTTTATAACAGCCATTAGCTTTCTTTCATTTCTTTCATAATATAAAAGGTCGATTTCTCTTATGGATATGACTTCTTTAATGCTGAGTATGCTGTTTTTAAGCCTTGTTTTTGCATAATCGTCCATAAGCTCCATCTTCACGCACACTTTCTTTGGGAAAACCTCAACCGCTTTTAAATCTATTTTTTCATTATATATTTTTTCAAGGATTTTAAGTGCCATTCCCATTTTGTCCTCAGTATAAATTTCAAACCTCGAATATTTTTCCACTGTAAAACCACCTTTGAAACATCTTAATAACTTTTGTGAGAAATATTTGGGACAAGTCTGGGGACAGTTCTCTTAATTTCACGAACTTTGCTCAGACTTGGACAGGCTTAGGGACAGTTCTCTTTTTTATGCTATTTTTAAAAATTAGGGGGCTGCCATTACCCCAATTTCAATTTAAAAATAAGACAAGCTCCGGGACAGTTCATTTGTTTTTACAAACTTTATTATTTTTAAAGATTAAGGGGCAGGCACCAATGACATAAGTGTCACAATTAATAATGAAAACAAATATATTGTTGTTTGCTCTAAATCATTGTAATTTATGGAATTTTGACATTGCTGTATTACAAGCAAAGGTGTTTTCAGAGTAGTTTTCTTATTTTAAACAAGAATTTTATATTAAAATGCAAAAATAAATGAACTGTCCCTCTTAAGGAAGGTTCATTTATTTAGATAAGTGTTGCTCAAATCACGTATTGTTAAAAAGAATAATTATCCTGAGATGAAAGATTTAGTTCTTCATAGGTACAAAGTCCACTATCGAGAGCTTTTTTCCTTAGTACCAAGTAGAGCTCTGCATTAGCGGCATCTTCATAGGGCATTACAAATATAACTCCTATAATCAGTGCAAGCATTCCAAGAATATACCAGCCTATAAATGATAAATCAAGAACGAATATATTAAACTTTTCTCCCATAGTCATCTGATTACTAAGCTCAATTGCTCTGTTATAATCAATTTGTGGATTATCCGCAAGTATATAGGGCACCATTCTATAGGCGTAGGATTTTACAATACCTGGGATTATAAGAAGAAGTGTCCATAAAAATATGAGTATTGCCTTATAGAGCATCGTCCAAAGAACATTTGTATAGCCATTTTTAAAAGAAAACCCTACATAATTGAAATTAATATCCCCCTGTGCAGATTTTACAAAATATTTTCTTCCTCCGACTTCAAGCTGATATCCTACAAATATCCTAAATAATATAAAAACAATTCCAATTACAATTAAAATTTGATATATTTCTGGATTATTACCTGATATACCTCCTGCATCTCTGCCGGCACTTCCCCCGCTTCCTCTGTTTCCTCCTCCAACCAGTGCAATTATTATACTTACAAGAAGCGCCTGCCAATAATTACTTCTCAGTACAGCTTTTGCCCTATCCTTAAGTTCTGCTCTTGTCCACATAATAACACTCCTATCATAAATTAATATATTTATATTTATTACAGAAATTTAAATTATATAACATATTCCCCAGACATTATTTTTTCAAGATTATCAAGAAGAAATTTTTTACCTCTATCATTTATAACAACCTTATCATACTCTTTTCCGTTAAAGTTTGCTCTTATTGTTTCAAATCCATACTCAAAGGATTTTTCATTTGTAACTGTAGTTTTTCTCCCCTGCTCACTTTCTTTTTCGCTGAGTATTCCAATCTTCTTAAGATTCTTATTAAGTTCCACTCCCGTAAGGCATTTGCTCTTTGTCCTATCGATTACACTGTTTATGCATCTTGAAAACTCATTAACCCCTATTTTCTCTTCAGGAAATTGAACCCTGCTTTTTTGTTCAGAAGTTATTATAAATTCAGATGGTTTACTAACTACAATTTTTTCTCCGTTTATAAGTTTTTCAAGAGAATTTGCCACATAAAACATACACCTTATCATTCGTGGATCATTCATGTAATTTTCTTCATCGATAGGCTGATTGTTAACAGGGTTTATTCCATTTGCCATCTTTAATATTATTTCTTTAGCCTTTATAAGTTTTTCTCTATCATTAATCACACTATCACCCCTACATACAAATATTATATCAAAAATTGGGGGACAGTTCTCTTTTTTATCTATTTTAAATAATATTTGTTATTAAAAAATAAAAAAATTGCATATTTAAAAGACAGCGTTTTATTTAAGCCATATTTTAAGTGAACTGTCCCTTTGAATTTTCAGGAATAATGAATTAAAATAAAATTGCATGTTTTTGTAAGGAAAGGGGTTATTTTAAGGTTGGAAAATGTCGAAAATACTCAAGCTATATTATCAAAAATGCAAAATATAAAAATAAAAATCGTATTCAAGAGCATCGTTTCTGGTATTTTTTCTGGATTTTTAGTTGTTCTATACAGGATTGCTCTTGAAAAGGTAAGCATTTTTTCTCACTATACGTATAATTTTCTTCATAAAAATCTTTTGTTTTTCCCTTTATGGATAATTTTAATGATTATGTTGGGCTACTTTGTTGGTTATATAATAGAAAAAGAACCTATGGCATCTGGAAGTGGTATACCTCAGGTTGAAGGTATGCTTTTAAGAAAGCTTAACATGAATTGGATACGCATTATTATTGCAAAATTTGTAGGAGGATTAATTTGTATAGGAGCTGGTTTATCCCTCGGACGTGAGGGCCCATCAATTCAGCTTGGTGCCTGCGCAGCTCAAGGTGTTAGCAAAAATCTTAAAAGCAGTAAGATTGAAGAGGAATATCTAATAACTGGCGGGGCAAGTGCCGGTCTTTCAGCTGCATTTAGCGCTCCCTTAGCAGGAGTTATTTTTGCACTTGAAGAAGTACACAAAAACTTCTCTCCTATAGTTTTAGTTTCAGCTCTTTCAGCTTCAATTGTAGCTGATTTTATTTCAAAATATTTTTTCGGCATGAAACCAATTTTTTATTTTTTTAATCTTTCTCCTATCCCTCTAAAAAACTATCCATATATAATATTACTGGGAATAATACTCGGATTATTAGGTGTCTTATTTAATAAGTCTCTTTTAAAGTGTCAGGATTTATATGCAAAGCAAAATTATATTAAAAAAAGAGCATACCCCATTATACCTTTTATTTTAGCAGGATTTTTAGGGCTATTGTTGCCTGAAGTTCTTGGCGGTGGTCATGAGATAGTTGTTTCCCTAATGAATAAGCCTGTCAGTCTTTATATGCTTCTTATAATTCTTTTTGCAAAGTTTCTTTTTACAATGATAAGCTATGGCTCTGGAGCGCCAGGCGGAATTTTCCTCCCTCTTCTTTCAATAGGTGCACTTATAGGAGCTGTTTATGGTAATATAATGCATTCTCTTGCTCTCTTTAATTCTCAATTCATTCCAAATATCATTATACTATCGATGGCAGGTTATTTTTCTGCAATAGTTAAAGCACCAATAACAGGTATAATCTTAATCACCGAAATGTCTGGGGGTTTTAACCATCTTCTATCTATTTCAATAGTATGCCTTACATCTTATATAGTTGTTGAAGCATTAAATTCAAAGCCTATATATGAAGTTTTACTCGAAAGGTTATTAAGTAAAGGCACAGATAAAATAGAAAAAGAATGCAAAGCAAAGATAATTATAGAAGCGCCGGTTTGCATGTCCTCTCTTTTAGAGGGAAAAAAAATCAAAGACATTAAATGGCCTTCCTCTTGTCTGCTTGTTGCTATAAGAAGAGGTGAAAAAGAAATCATCCCTAAAGGAAATACAGTAATGTATGCAGGTGACTACATTATAGTTCTTGCTGATGAAAACAACTCGGCAGCTATAAAGGAATGTTTATGTAAATATGGACAAACAGTAAAGGGAGACGCAGAGGGGGACGGTTCACATTAACTTTTGAAAAATATTCTAAAAGGGGACAGTTCACTTTAATCTTTGGAAAATATTTATTAACCAAAGCTAACACAAATCATAAATATTCAAAAGGGACGGTTCATATTTTTATCTTATTTCTCACAAATCATGCATAATACTTCCCTCTATTGGTAATACTTATTTTATAAGAAAAATATTATCAATGGAGGGATTATTATGCCTCGAACCGCACGCAAAAAAACTGCAGACAGCATATTTCATGTTATGGTTAAAAGTGTTGGTGATACAATCCTTTTTAGAGAGTTAGAAGACAAAGACGCTTTTTTAAGTATTTTAAAACACTATAAAGATATTTTTTTGTTTAAAATCTATGCCTTTTGTCTTATGGATAATCATGCTCATTTTATTATCGATGCTAACGGCTCTGATATATCCAAGTTTATGCATGGAATCAATCAGCGTTATGCCCAGTACTTTAACAAAAAATACACTCGCTGCGGCCATGTGTTTGCAGACCGCTTTAAAAGCATAATTGTCGATGATGACAGATATCTTGTTACTTTATCTGGCTACATACATAAAAATCCTTTAGATATTAAGGCCTATAGCGATAAAATAGAGAAATACCCCTACAGCAGCCTCGGTATATATTTAGGGCTTTTTAAAGATAAATATGAACTAATTGATCCTTATTTTGTATTGACTCAATTTAGCAATAATATAAATAAAGCAAGGGAGCTTTATGTAAAATTTGTTGGAAAATGCAACGATCCTAAGATGAAGGCAATAGTTGAGTTTGAAGGCGACGGAAGCGAGTATAGAAGCGAGAGAAAGATACTTATTAGAAATTTCAAACCCGACAGAATATTAGAATTTGTAGCAAACTACGCAGAATGTATAAACCCTGATGTTTTTCATATAAAAGGAAAAAGAGGAACAAAAGAGTACAGAGCCCTTTGCATACTTTTAATGCGCTCTTTATGCAATATGAGCCACAAGGAAATCTGCGCCCTTGCCGGCAACATAACTATATCACAGGTATCATCTCTTTGCTCCGAAGGATTTAACATATTAAAAGACAATCCAAAATACAAAAACTTAATAAGGGATTTTATATCTTCTGTGAGCTAAAAACTAACTATATATCATTCCATTCATCAAATCCTTCTCTCACTCCCGTATAAAAAAATTCTGTGTGCCTACATTTTGGACAAACATATACATTGAAAGTCAAATTCTCTTCAATATCGAATAATGCGCTAAAAAGCCCTCTATTATTATCCTGTGAATCAAATCTGTATTCCTTGAGATATTCCATCTGGTATCCGCATCTTAAGCATTGAAATTTATTTTCCATTTAAATTCCTCCATTTCATAGAAATTTTCGTAAATAATCTTTTTTGATTAAACAAGCTTAAAAAGTGAACTGTCCCTAAATCTTCTTTGCTCATTAATCATTAAAATAACTGAACCGTCCCTTAAATAATATCAAAATACATAACCTTACTTAACTCTTTAAACCCCTTTTCTAAATAAAAATTAAGAGCATTTTCATTGAACAAGTAAACTTTAAGTTCTATTCTATCAATTCCCTTTCCTTTTGCCCATTCTATAACCTTTTCTAAAAGCATAGTTCCGATTTTTAAGTTTTGATATTCCTTTTTAACAACAATACTATCAAGCTGTACCCATTCTCTCTCCCTAAAAACGCCAAAGTTAGGTGGCTTTAAAATATAGCACTCAGCAAGTCCAACAATTTTAGATTCAATCTCAGCTACAAACAAAGCTTTTCTTTCATCACTAATAATATTTTGTATATAACTTTTGTCTCTTGGAATCTTATTAGGCTTTACAAATAGCTCAGGATGATTTAACCTGTGGTATTCATCAAGCTCTTCATATATTTCACTTAAATTTTTATAATCCTCAATTATAGCTTCCCTTATTAGCACATCCACTGATTATACCTCCCCTAATTTTATTTGTATAAATCCGCTGAAAGTTTTTTTAAAATCTCTTCATCAGCTACTTCATAGCCGCCATTATTCTTTATTATCCCTCCTTTTTCTATAAGAATATTAAAGGTTCTAATAAGGTGCCTATAACTTGTACCTAAAAGCTCAGAAATTTCCTTTAGATTTTCATTAATCTTAATAACCGACTTTCCATTACAATTTAATTTTTGACCAGTTGCAAGTATATAACTTGCCAGTCTATTTTCAAGGGGGTATAAAAGATTAATCGAACAATTATTTGAGCACTTATCAAGCTTATCCCCAAGGGAGCCGCACATAAACCTTAAGAATTTAACATCATTTAGCAAGTATTTCCGTGCCGTCTCCATAGATATCCCAATACAGTATGTATCCTGTATCGCCTGAACATTATTAGTTGCCGGTTTTACGCTCATCATTTCCATATCCCCAATTATTCTAAAATCGTCATAAAAGCATATTAAAAGGGATTTCCCGTTGCTCATAGTTATATAAATCTTCACTTTGCCTTCAACAAAGAAAAAAAGATAAGGTACATCTTCTCCTTCTTTACATATATACTCATTTCTTTTAAAGTAAAACAGTTCCATGAAGCATTTTATATCGTTATCAAATATCTCATTAATTCTATGATTTAAAATATATTTTTCTAATCTTCTTTTATCATTAATTTTAATCATATCACACAGCCCTCCGCTTTACCATCTAATGTTTTCAAAATTGGTAAATATTTTACACCCCTCACCCCAAAATTATTATTTTATATTTTAATATGACATATGTCATACCTAATTTCAAGCTCTAAATGATAAATTATTAATATAAGAGAACTGTCCCTTTAAATCCCTTAAAAAGCAAACTTGTTAATTTCTTTTTTAATCATAGATAACAAATACTCCCCAAATAGCAATTATCCACCAGCGTCGCTGATGGATAATTGCTTTATAATACTTTTTTAACATCGTATAAAGACGTTAATACCAGCCAATTCTGAGGGAAAAATCTACCTATCGTCCAGTAGCTAACTCCTCCAAGATTATACTCATCAACAAGCAAAAGTTTTGCCTCTATGCTTCTTGCATCTTCAAACCAAACCACATGCTGTTTACCCTGTGAATCATAATAATTAAAAAATGGTGCTTTTGATTTCGTATCAAACTGAATTGCAGCTCTATTTCTCCGTGCAAGCTCTACAGCGCCAGTATTTGATACAGTTTGTGCCGCTGTGTTTGGCCTGTAGGGTAATGTCCAATCATAACCATAATTAGGCATACCCATCAATATTTTTTCTGAAGGTATTTCTGTAACGGCATAATCAAGAACTCTTCTAATCTCATTAACTGGAGCAACTGCAAGAGGAGGCCCAAAGGTATATCCCCATTCATAGGTCATTAATATTACAAAATCTACCGCTGCTCCATGGGCAGCATAATCATGTGCTTCATACAAAAGTCCCTTCTGATCCTTTGAAGTTTTTGGTGCAAGAGAAGTTAATAGTATATATCCAAGTGGAGTTAGTCTTGCTTTAATTTTATTAATAAACTCATTATATTTTACTCTGTCATCAGGATAAATATATTCAATATCAAGATTAAGGCCGTAGTAGTTTTTAGCCTTCATCGTAGATATTATGTTATTAATTAGCTTTTCAGAAAGTGCATTATTAGTAAGAATACTGCGTGCAATGTCGCTATTAAATCCTTTCCCTTCCTCAATATTGGTTACAACCATTATAGGGGCAACCTTGTTATCCCTTGCCAATTTTATTAATTCACTATCATCTATTGTAGATAATGTTCCATCCATCTTTATTTCATAACTAAATATGCTAAGGTAGGTAAGATAAGAGAAAGTCTTTCTTAAAACATCAGGATTTGTACTTGGGAAAGCATATCCGTTTACATAAATGCTTCCAAGCTTTTTAGTTCTATCGGGTATAATAATGAACTGTCCCGGTTGAATCATTGATGGGTTTGTAATATTGGGGTTAGCTGAAAGTATATCATCAATACTTATCTTATACTGCTTTGCAATAGAATAAAGTGATTCTAACGGCATTACCTTATGAACCCTTGTACCCTCTTTTATAACAAGAGTTTGACCTACAACAAGCTGATTAGGATTAACAAGTTCATTATCAGAAGCGATTTTTTCAGGTGAAACACGATAAAGCCTCCCAATTGTATAAAGGCTCTCACCCGGCTTTACAACATGGATTATCAAAAACACCACACCTTTAAAAATACTCTATTCCAATATATGCAAAAAATTGAAAATAGAACACTATAAATAATCTTAAGATATTAAAATCCCAATCAGAAAAGTAACTAAATTAGATAAAACAGTATAAAAAGCTAATACTTTCTTGTTTAAAGGCTTAGTATATGCTCTGTAAAGAAAATATTCAATAAATACAATAGCTAACTCCTCAATATAAAATACAACATAGGATGCCTTAAAGGAATAAAGTTTAAATGCAGCAAGAATAGATGCTTGAAGCAGCAGTTGAGTAAAGATATTTACATAAACAACGACTTTTTTAGGTTTTATTTTAAATGGAATAGATATTAAAAGCTCTATAATTACAGTAAAAATAATAAGAAATATAAAATATTTAAAATCATAAGTTCTAAAGGGAGATGATATTTTTATAACCTTCCCTGTACTCATATCGAATATAACTTCTGCTCTAAACTGATGAGGGGTAATTTCATTGCTTACAACAATCTCCCCCTTTTCATTCTCAGTAATAATCTTGAAGGTTTCGGGCACACCATGATAAGTAAAGTAATGAACCATCATATTCTTTTCCTTATCATACTTACCATGCAAATCTCCAAATAACAGCCAATTTCTTATATGAGCCGCAATCCACCCATCTTTATTATATTTATAAAGATTAAGATTTTTTAACTCAGGACTATATTTTCTGTCATTAAAATCATCAAATTTAATAGCATAGTTTTTTTCATTTACTAAAAGGTCAAGATAATAAGATTGTGAGTTAAAGTTTTTTACATATACAGTTATAGAAGGTTTAGGCCCCATATCCGCCTTTGCACCGTTTGAGAAAATAATCATAAATAAAAACACTATTAAAAAAATCTTTTTAAAATTTAATCTTACCCCATCTATTCTCCTCCTAACTTTTTTAAGGGACAGTTCATTTTTTTCTCTAATAAAAAATATTTAAGGGACAGCCGCCAATTTCACAAGTATCTCCATTAAAGATTAAAACAAAATATGTAGTCTGTTGTGTAAATTTTTCCTTAAAACATGGTAAGTTATCATTATTTTGGTAAATCAAATGTGCTTACAGAGTAGCTTTTTTTATTAATAATACTTGCTAATTTATTTTCATATATTTTAAAACCGCTTTAATAAAAAAACATATTAAACTTAAATATCTATTTCATATCAAATCGTAAAAATAAAAGAACTGTCCCTTTTTATCAATTCCCCTCTAACCAATTTTTAAATTTTTTGTACTGTACCTTTTGATATAGTGTACTTATAAAAGGAAATACTCTACTTAAAGCATTTATTATTACAAAAACTTTAGATGGATATACACACTTTTTATTTTTTTCTATTCCTTTAATTACACATTTTGCAACATACTCTGGAGATTGTGCTGGAAACGGAACTGGGGCTGTTTTTTTTGATGTATTAAAAAAATTCGTCCTTGTTGCTATAGGATATACTACGATTAAATTAAACTTTCCCATTTCAAATCTAAATGACTGGTGAAAAAAATCAATTGCAGCTTTAGTAGAGCAGTAAAGAGCATACCCTGGAAGAGGCATCTTTGCCATTGCTGATGCTGTAATTACAAAAGTAAAATCCTTCCCATCATAAATTTTATTCATCCTTTCAAGGCAATAAATAGGAGCAAATACATTTGTTTTATATATTTTCTCTATATGCTCATAATC
This sequence comes from Caloramator quimbayensis, assembly GCF_900167605.1. GTDB lineage: Bacteria > Bacillota > Clostridia > Clostridiales > Caloramatoraceae > Caloramator_B > Caloramator_B quimbayensis. The sequence goes on from NZ_FUYH01000013.1 coordinate 42,549, forward strand.
CTCATCATCTATCTTTTCAAAGTATGCAAATCCTGCATTAGATATAAAAACATCTATTTTTTCAAAATAATTTAAAGCGAAATCAAAAAGCTTGTCCAAATCTTCCTTATTCGCCACATCACATTTAAACGGATAAACATTTTTATTAATTGGTATTTTTTCAATATTTCTTGAAACAGCTATTACTTTGCATCCCTTTTCTATTAGTTTATATAATATCTCAAGTCCAATCCCAGAGGATGCCCCTGTGAGTATGACATTTTTGCCATTTAAGTTCATTTATTAATCACCTCCACTTTTGACTTTGGAAATACGATATTAAAATTGCTAACCCTTATAACAGCTAATGGCTTAAAAAATTGTATATTAGGAAAATATTTTTCATTTATACTAATTTCTTTTATCTTAGAAAAGTTACCAATGCCATGCCCATAAAAATTTGTATAAAATAATTTATTATCGTATTTTTGTAATAGAGGAAAGGGCATTAATTTAGTATTAACAGGAAACTTTAGTTTATTATTTTTAAACATTATTTTTATAATTTCCTCTCCATCCTTTGAAAACAAAAATTCTTCAATATCTTTTTCTTTTTCTATATGTGCGCAGCAAATCTCCTTTGGTATTCCCCAATTCCTAATTCCATTAACAACGCTATCCTCTGTGGATACATATATTTTGGAAATAGTATTTAATTTATTACCATTAAAATTAAACTTTCCTGGTATAAAAAGAAGTTCCCTATATGGCCCCACATCAGAAATTTTATAATCAACTATCATAACACATCCTATACCACCAGATGTATTATCTCTTAAAAACTCTTGAGTATATAAATTGTTTTTTATGAAATCCTTCTTAAACTTATAAAGAATTATATAGCCATCGCCCATAAGATTCCAAGGAGCTTCCTTATACATAAAAATTCCCCTCTCATTCAATTTCTTATACTATTCAGTTTAATTATACCATATTTTCTAAAAATAAACGGGGACAGTTCATTTTTTATTATTGTAATTAATCTCGCTTAAAGTTAAAATTTATCAAATATATAAATAAACAGAATAATCATAAAACTAATTACTTAATTCGAATTTTTTTATAGTGTATAAAAAAGAGAACCGTCCCCTTTAAACCTTTTAAAGTATCTATCCGTACTCGTCCATTTTTTAACCATTTTGTTAATCAAATTTTATATTAATATAATAAAATAATACATATATTCACTACAGGGGGGTAAAACAATGAAAAAATATATCAAGAATTTCTTAATCTTAACCATTTTATTATCGTTTCTCTTTACTATCGGCTGCAGTTTTCAATCATCAAAGGCTTTAAAACCTGTAAAAATATCAGATAAGAGCATAAAGTATTCTAATGAAAAAATGGAGGTAGATTTAAAAATACCTGTAATATCTGAGTTAAAGGATAAGAATATAGAAAAAAAATTAAACGATAAAATCGAAAAGTATATATTATCTTTTAAAGAGGAAATTGAAAAAATGGCTGAAGAAGACTATAAAGCCCACAAAGAAACTCCTGAAATCCCTTATAATCTTCACAGTGCAATATCTCAATATACCGTTAAATATAATAAAAACGGTATTTTAAGCATTCCAACAATACTTTATAGTTATACTGGTGGAGCCCACGGCATGACCTACAAAGTTTCATACAATTTTAACTTAAATGACGGCAGCGAGATTTTACTTAAGGATTTATTTAAAGAAAACATTGATTATAAGAGTTTAATAATAAACGAGATTAAAAAGCAGATGAAAGAAAACAAGGATATGATGTACTTTGACGACGCGTTTAATACAGTTTCAAAACTTGAAGATAATCACCCATTTTATATTGAAGATGATGGAATCGTAGTATATTATGGACTTTATGAAATTGCTCCCTATGCAGCAGGTATACAAGAATTTAAAATACCCTTTACAACATTAAAGGATAAAATAAAATTTGATTTTTAATTTTAAAGCCTTTCAGCTTTTTAAGCTAAAAGGCTTTTTATAATAAATAAAAGAGAACTGTCCCCCATTGCCTATGTTACTTTTTAGCATTTGATAATGCAGTATTTAAAATGTTTATTAGCGAATCTAAATCCTGACTTAACTGTGTAAGTCCATTCGTCCTATTGCCTTGAATAGATATAATATTTTGCAGCTCTGCTTCAATACCATCATAGTCTTTATTCTTAAAAAGTTCCTTAATTTTACTGCGGCTGTCTTTTATTAAACCCTTTGTTGATAGCAGGGTATTCTTATGTGATTTTATTAAATCTACTTGAGACTGAATTTTAGCAATATCCTCATCCGTAAGCTGTAATTTATTGTCTTTTATTCGTTTTATGATATCCTTCACAGCAGCTTTTTTAGTCTTTATTTGTTCCCTAATTCCTTTATTGGTATCATGGTTCTTTTTTATCGTTTCCTTATAGTTCTTAAACTGATCCTTTTTTGCTTCCTTTACCTGTTTTAACTCTTGTTTTTTAATAAGGTTTTGCTGCTTTTTTAATAAAACCTCACCTATGGTTTTTGTGTTAGTCTCAGCACTTGCTTGTGCAAAGGGAACTAATACTGAAAATGCAAGTATAGCTGATAGCATCTTGATTTTTAAGTTTTTCATTTAAACACTCCTTTCTTTTTTTAATTATTATCTTTAATATAATATTATCACTTAAATTAAGGGGAATTCTCCGATAAATTGTGGCAAAAATGTGGCAAATAATCTCTTAGATAAAATAAATTATATCTTTATGATATAATTTATTATTAAGAGGAGGTAAAAATATGGAAAACAAACTTATTTATCTTGCTGATGATGAAATTAAAATACAGCAGCTTATTAAAATGTTTCTTGAAAAGGAAAATTATAAAGTAGAGGTTTTTTCAGATGGCGAATCGCTGCTTAAGGCATTTAATATAAAAATACCTGACATGATAATATTGGATATAATGATGCCTTTAATAGACGGGCTATCTATATGCGCTGAAATTAGAAAAATAAGCTCTATACCTATTATAATAATATCTGCTAAGGATAGTGAATCAGATAAAATTGCCGGGCTTATGCTTGGAAGCGATGATTATCTTACTAAGCCTTTTAGTCCTGTTGAATTGATACTTAGAATAAAAAGTATATTCCGGAGAATGGAATTTGACAAATCAGAAAGCAGTGATAAATCAATTTTAAAAGCCACTGATATTATTATTGATAAGGAAAGAAGATGCGCATATTGCAATAATCAAGACTTAAAACTTACACCTTTGGAATTTAGTGTATTATGTTATCTTATAGATAACATCAACAAAGCTGTTTCAAGAGAAGAATTATTAAATAAAGTTTGGGGATTTGAGAGTGATATTGATACGAGAGCAACAGATGATACCATCAAACGAATAAGAAAAAAATTATCAAATGTCAATTCAAATTTAAAAATTGAAACTCTTTGGGGATATGGTTTTAAAATATCCACTGACAATAATGATGGAAGGAGTTAATATATGGATGCTCCTAAAAAAACAATAGGTAAAACCATTTTCTTTTCTTATATGGAAATAATAATAATACAAAAATATATTACTAAGAATTTAGATGATTTAAATTTTGTTAAAATTAATAAAGCTTTAAAACAAACTCAATCCTTTTTAGATATAAAATATGCAATAATAAAAAACAATAAAAAAATTATATATCCAAAGAATGAAAATAGTGAAGAACTTATTTTTTTACAAAATCAGCTCATTCCGTTTATTACAAACAAATATCATAATCTAAATAAAAACAATTTCTTTTCTTTTAAAATGGCTTCAAAGAAATCAATAGGTAAAATTATTTATTTAAACGATGAATATTACTTGGTTGTTTATTCTGATTTTTCTAAATACAGAAAATATTCTTCAATAGTAAACTTAATTTTGCTAATTATACTTTTATTTAGCTTAATTATAACATTTATGATTTCAAAAAAAGTTTCAAAAAAGATTTCCTACCCTATAATTCAGCTTTGTAAATATGCAGATAAAGTTGGAAATCGTCAATATGATGCAGAGGTTATTGAATATGATTATAAGGAGATAGATCAGCTTTCACAGACTATGAATAAAATGGCAGTTCAACTTTCTTCTTATGATTCTACGCTTAAAACCTTCATACAAAATGCTTCACATGAACTTAGAACACCTCTTATGTCAATACAAGGATATGCAGAAGGCATAAAATATAATATTGTTGAGGATACAGATAAAGCAGTTAATATAATTATTGAGGAAAGCAAACGGCTCACAGATATAGTAAATGTTCTTCTTTTTTTGTCAAAAGTAGATTCTATGCAAGAAAAATTTACTTCCAACATGATAAATATTGAAGATATAATAAAAAATTGTATTGAAAAGGTTGAAGGAATTGCTGTTATAGATAAAAAGAAAATAAACTTTTGCCCCTATAATTATGACTTTGAAATAACAGGAGATGAAGAAATGCTATCCCGGGCATTGATTAATATAATTAGCAATAGTTTAAGGTATTGCATTAAAAATGTAAATATAAACATTGATTCAAACGATAAAAATGTATCAATTATAGTAAAAGATGATGGCCCTGGCATTGATAGAGATGATTTAGAGCATATATTCGAAAGATTTTACAAAGGAAAGGGAGGCAAATTTGGCCTTGGACTTGCAATTTCTAAAAGTATAATTGAAAAGCATAGCGGCAGTATAATTGCAAAAAATAACGATGAAGGAGGCGCATGTTTTATAATCACGCTGCCTATTAGTAAGTAATTATAATTTAATGCAAATATTTAAAGGTTTATAGTTTTTTCTATAAACCTTTAAATATTTAATTTCTATTTTATATCATTTAAAAGTGCAGATGGATTTTTTTCATAATATATATATAATTTATGAAGCGGCCTTGTCATGGAAACATATAAAAGTTTTATGTCAAGTTCATTTTCAGTATATTTGTCGCTATCCGCATTTGCAATCATAACAGCATCAAATTCGAGACCCTTTGAAAAATAAGAAGGCACTATTACAATCCCTGCTTTATATTCCTTTTCCTTACCTGTTAAAAGCTGAATATCCTTATGATATTTTTTAAGAAGAGTATTCATCTTCATGCATTCATCTATGGTCTTACATATAACAGCAATCGATTTAAAGCCATCTTTTTTAAGCTCGTTTATTTTTGATGATATATCCTTTGCGGTATCTTGAAGGCTTTCTTTTTTAATAATCTCAACTTTATCTCCGTGCCTTATTACAGGTTTGCCAGGTATTATGTTTTCATCCTTAATTTTAGTTATAACGCTGTTTGCAGCATTCATTATCTCAACAGTAGTTCTGTAGCTCTGTTCAAGATTTACAATTTCACATTTTTTATCTTCAAACACATAATTTTGAACATCCCTCCAGCTTTTTATCCCTCTATAGGAATGTATTCCCTGGCAAAGATCCCCTAAAATCGTTAGAGAAGTATCCTTTGCAATCTTCTTTAAAACATAAAACTGAAACACGCTAAAATCCTGCGCTTCGTCCACAACTATGTGTTTAACATTTATTTTTTCATCAATACCATAAACGCAGTACTTTATATACATTATTGGTGCTAAATCCTCGATTTCAACAAATCCTTTATTTAAAATATCAATCGTATACTTTCTTAAAAATTCAGCTTCATTTTTATTTAAGCAATTTCCCATTAAGCTTAAAAACAGCTCCTCATTTTCAAAAAATTCCCTGTAATATTTTAAAGGCTCAATTTTTGAAATAGATTTCACATAATCATTTACGGCTTTTTTGCATATGCTCTCAAGTTTTGATATTGATTCGTTTTTTGAATCAATTATTTCAGATAAGATTTTCCTTCTCTCCTCACAATCCTCCATATCACGTTTAACAGCTGCAACTTTTCTGTCACATTCAAATTGGAAAGAAGCCCTTATAGAGTCTTTCTTCTGTTTCAGCCTGTTTGACAGATGTTTTTTAATTTCAAGAACTCTTTTATGCATAGAAAGATTCTTGTATTCATTTAAGAAAAGGCTTTGTATCTCATCGTATTTATATATAACATAATTCCCTACAGTAAAATCCATCTTAGGAAGAAAATCCTTCTCTATTTTTTCAAGGTAGGCATCCATTATTTTTCTAAACTCAATCGATGCCTTAAACTCTGATTCACTTCTTATCAGATTGTTTAATTCTATTTCTTCCTCAGTATTGTTATTATCAACAAATCTTATAAGCTTCTCATTTTCATCGGCAATTTTGAGCTTTCCGCCTATCATCTCAAGGGCAAAATCCTGATAGGTAGTCTGCTTTACCCTGTCAACTCCAAGTTCAGGAAGAACTTCCGATATATAATTTAAAAAGAACCTTGTAGGAGCAAGTATCATAAAGTTTTCTGGTTCAAAGGATTTTTCAAAGGTATATATAAGATAAGCTATTCTGTGAAGGGCTATAGTTGTCTTACCGCTGCCGGCAGCTCCTTGAACGATGAGGGGCTTCCACATATCAGCCCTGATAACTCTATTTTGTTCAACCTGAATAGTAGATACAATATCCTTAAGCCTGTTATCAGCATTAGCCCCAAGATAGGACTGCAAAAACTCATCATTGGTAGTAATATCTATATCAAAAATATTATTCAGCTTCCCAACATCTATAGAAAACTGCCTTTTTAAAGAAAGTTTTCCTTTTATCCTTCCCTCTGGGCAGCTATAGGAAGCGTCGCCTATTCTTTCTTCATAATAAAGATTTGAAATAGGTGCACGCCAATCAACTATAATAAGCTTTTGGTCCTCTTCCCGCATCAAGGACATCTTGCCTATATAAATCTTTTCCTTTTCTGCTGAATTATTCTCTTTAAAATCAATTCGTGCAAAATAAGGCTTTTTTCTTGCAGCATTCAGGTTCTTAAGCTTTATTTGTATTCTGTCATGAAACATAGTATTTATCATAAGGTCAATATACCCTTGGCTGCTGTCATCCGATAATCCCTTTTTACTCTTTGAAACTTCAACATCAAGCCTATCTTTCTCATGTATGGCATTTTCAAGGCTCTTTTCAACATAATCTAAAGTATACTCAAGCCTTTGCAGCTCTTCTAAATAGTCTGGGTGCTCTTTAAGTGGCATAAAAAAACCTCCCTAAAATAATTTTAGGCGAATGTTTTGATTATAGCCCAAAACTAAAAAAGTGTAAATAAAAAATTAGGGACAGTTCATGTTTTTTTGCTAAAAGTACGAGGGCATCCATAAAAGTTTGGGGGACAGTTCTCTTTTTTTTGCTATTTACCTTTGTTGACCGCTATCTTTGCATTCTGAGGCATCTATCCTGCTTCTTTTGCAGCTGACTTTTACCACCGAGATGTGGTCCATGCAGGGAGCATTATAAAAGCCTCCAGCTAAAAAGCTGAGAGGCTCTTTAAAATGCTTTTTTAAGAGAACTGTCCCTTATGATTTTATGTCAACTTTTATGTTTTGCTCCTGTGCCAATGCTATACTATTTATCAAAACAAAGGCTGCTGCGAAAAATAGTACGCCATAAATGAACATATATTTATATCCAAATATGTCTATTACTGCTCCTAAAAGCGGCGGTGAGACTATATTTGCAATAGATGAGAAAAGATAGTAAAGCCCTGTGTAGGTTCCTGTTTGGCCTTTAGGTGCCATATCAGTTACAAAGGGATAGGAGTTTATGTTTATAAGCGCCCAGAAAAATCCACATACTACAAAAATTCCTCTTATTAAATTTATATTCTTAATAAAAGCAATCACTAAAAAGCAGCAGACAAGCCCTAATATACCTATGGATATGGTTTTCTTCTTCCCTATTTTAGTTCCTATTATCCCAGCAGGTATTGCAAAAATCAAAAATGATATAGAAATAAATGTAAAAGATATTGAAGCAGCGCTTGTTTGAACTTTCAGATAATTTTCTCCATAAAGAGTAAAGAAAGCCTCAATCCCAGAGAAAGCAATAAAATAGCTGCAAATTGCAATAAGAAGAAATAGAACATTTTTAACATTGCCCGAGGCTTTTATTCCGCTTATAAGTCCAACTTTTTCCTCCTTGCTGCTCTCATATCCTATAACATCCCTTTTTTCCTTAATAAAGTTAAACAAAACGATAAAAGAAATCAGCATAAGTGCAGCACAAAGGTAAAATGGATATTTCATTCCTTTATTCCAAAGTATTGAACCTACAAAATAAGCAATAACAGCACCTACTCCTCCCATAAAATTTATTATGCTGTTTGCCTTGCTTCTGTTTTCCTTATGCGTTATATCAGGCATTAAGGAAATTACAGGAGAGCGGAATATGCTCATTGAAAGATTCATAAGTACTATAAAAATTATAAGAGTAATAAAACTTTTGTGGTTTGCAAGCAGAATAATAAACAAAGTCGCAAGGGGCATACCTACCATTATAAAAGGCATCCTTTTCCCAAATCTTGTATCTATCCTGTCGCTCATCATTCCAACGGTAGGCTGTACAAATACCGCAAAATAGTTATCTATTGTCATAATAAACCCTATAAGCGCTGCACTGCTTATATAGCTGCTTAAAATTTTAGGCATAAATGCGTTATAAACAGACCAAGTTACACTTATTGCAAAAAATCCAAAGCCAAGCAAAAAGGTTTTCCTATAATTAATCCTATTCATGGCTCTCCTCCATCAACTTTTTAAGCTTATCTGGATAATTAGTAATAATTCCGTCGATTTTCTCCTTAAGTAAATATTTCATATATCTTTCTTCATTTACCGTAAAGGTATTTATCATTACATTCTCCCTTTTAATCTCATCAATTACCTCCTTTCTTAATGTATAAAAATATGGATGAAGTGCATCAGCACCAACAAACCTGCAATACCTTTCCGGTCTATATATTCCTTCCATATATAAAAGCCCTGTTTTAATCTCCTTTGATAATCTTTTGCACATCACCATTGAATAATGATTAAAACTCGATAGGATAACCTTTTTCTCTATACCATATTTATAAATCGTATCTATCAGCTTTTCTTCTATTTTGTCGTAGATTATAATTCCCGATTTTATTTCAAAATTTATAACTATGTCCTTATCTTTTACAAGTTCAATAAGCTCTTCAATTGCAGGCACCTTTTCACCAGCAAACTCCTTAGAAAAAAATCCCCCCGCATCAAGCTTTCTTATATCATCAAAACTAAAATCCTTCACAAATCCTGTACCATTTGTAGTCCTGTCAACCCTCTCATCGTGCATGAGTATAAGAGAACCGTCCCTTGTCATCTGCACATCGGTTTCAATGCCTGTGCATCCCATCTCTATCGCTTTTTTAAATGAAAGCATAGTATTTTCAGGGTAATAGCCGCTTGCTCCTCTGTGGGCAAAGTTTACAGTCATAGAATCATCTCCTGATTTTTTAATATTTGATATATATTTCTTTATTTATAACAATATTCCTTCTAACCGGAAAAAATAATTATTTCTTCAAAACGATGTATATTAAATCCCAAACAAAAAGTTTTGGTACATTAAACCTTATTGCTTTCCCTTGGCCATGGGGTACATATTCAAAATCAAGCTCTATACTTTTACCATCATTAAAATCAGGAGATGCGAGATAAATCCCTTCTATATCATCAACAATTAAAGCAGTTACTTCTATATCTTTTATTGTCTCTGGTCTTTTAGTCTTTGTTTCATTCCAATTCATATTTTCTATTCCTGTAAAGTTCACAAGATTAATAATTTTATAGCCTAATTTTTCAGTAATAAGTGTCCAAACTTTATCAGTCTCTGCCTTCGGTGAAAATTTCGCGCCTTCAAAAATATACTCTCCGTTAATTCCCCCTGTACATGTCATTGTCGTGTCTACTATACTAAAATCATATAAAAGTTCCTCATACCTTACTATAAAGTCATAATAGTTTCTCAACTCTTTAATAGATTTCTTATCGTTAAGTTCTCTATATTTTGGAAAATACGGATCGTTTAACACTCCATATTTTTCACCAAGTAAAAGATGAAAAGCGCCGCTTGCAAATATAACTGCCATTGCCATAATCGCTGTGTTTTGCGCATGCTCAATTTCAACATTTAAATCCTTCGAAAATGGTTTTATATATGCAGCAAGAACCACCTGCTTCAAAGGTGCATATCTTTTAGCATTTGTTATTATATTGTACAAATCCTGATAGGTATCATTAGGGGGCCAAACCTCAATATATACACAATCTGCATCAGCTTTAGAAACGGTATCCACAGGCCAATTGTTAACAGAATTGAATGCTACAATAACATCGCCAAAACTATTTTTTAGAGATTTTTTAACGTCATTAATAAAGTCAGGAAAATCCTCTCTCAAACTTCTAATAGTTTTTTTATCTTCTATAATACTTACTGCTTCCTTTGGGAAACCGTATTGATCCATATGAATTCCATCAAATCCAATTTCTATAGCCTTTTTAAATTCATTTATTATATGCCTTCTCCACGGGTTATACTTTGAGATATCCATAACATAAAGAAAACCATCAAATCCTATGGGCTTTCCTGTATTATCATAAAGTGCCATATCCTTATTTTTATTATAAAACTCTGGTCCTGCTGCATAAACCGCTCCATAAGCAAGGTTTTTCATTCCATATTTATGTGAAATGTTCATTTTCTCCTTAACAACATCAAGTGATAATTCACGCCCTAACGGATCAATAAATACATTCTCTTGAGGAATTAAATCGTGATGCCTGTACATCCAATCGTAAAACTGTACAACATTAAGGTGGAATTTATTCATAATTTTTAAATCCTCTTCATCTCCTAAGTCCTTAATAAAGAAGTCCGATAAAAACCCATATCTTGGTGCATAATTGCAAGATTTTAATACATCAAAACTGCTATTTGAAAAGGAAATAACTTGTCCCTCTTCGTACAATTCTGCTTCAAATCCATATCCTATCATGTCTCCTTCACCTATGACATTGTCAATATCGATTCTTATTTCTTTCACTGATGGGTTAATATCTAATTTTTTAGTATAAATTCTATCGCTTAGATGATAAATACTATATATAAAAAAATAGGTTTTTGCTTCTTTCAATTCTTCGAATTCTACTATGATTTGAACTTTATCCTTTTTATCAAAACTTGCTTTAGCTGGAAATATATCTTTTATACCCATTGTGTTTATCCACCTTACCTTTCAATATAAATCATGTCCCAATACTTAAGTTCAGGTATATTTATTTCAATGTATTTTTTACCATCATATTCCTTTACCTTGTATTTTAAGCTTATAGTTTTCCCGCCATTAATATCAGGAGATGCAAGATATACTTTTTTTACATTTAAATCATCAGTATAATACCTAAGCTTCAAATCCTTCTTAAAATTAGGGGAAGGATATACTCCATAATCATCTCTCCACCAGTTGTATTTAATTCCAGTAAAATTAATCATCTGTATTACATCATATCCTTCTTTAATTTTGCTGTAAGCCCATATCTTATTTGGTAATGCCTTATCACTAACCTCAGTACCTTCAATTTCAATCCTACTATTCCCTTCTTTAAGTCCATCCCTTAATAAATTTTCATATGCAACAAGAAAATCATAATAGCTTCTCATTGCATTTTTTAAAGGCTCAGTCATAGTAAGGTTATCATTAGGGAAATATTCCTTTGCAAGCATTCCTGTATCTCCAAGTTCTATATGGCTTCCCCCAGCTGCAAATATTGAGGCATCACAAAGTCTTACACTATTCTCATTAAATTCACCCTTTGATTCAGCCTTTTCATAGTTCATATATGCAGCAATAACAGTCTTCTTTTTTCCTTCTGTCAGCTTATCCCCCATATCGATTACCTGCTTTAAGGATAAATAAGTTAAATAGTCAGAGGGCCAAAGTTCTGAGTAGAGTATGCTGACTCCGCTTTTTGCAATTTCATCTATTCCATAAGTATTAACGGTATTAAAAACTGCTTCCTTTGTGCAGTTTTTAAGTGCTTCATCTATAAATTCACTGTAAGTTGATTTCAAATCCACATCATTCCCATAATAATCATAAAGATAACCCCTATTTCCTAATGTATCCATATGCCATATATCAAAATTGAGCAGGCTATTTGCTTTTTTTTCCTCATTAAATATATAGTTTTGCCATTCAGAGTTTGAAGGATTAAAAACGCATAAAGAAGATTCCCATGATGAGGGGAGGGTATGCCCATCCTGCTGCGTGTGCTCATTATCTTTATAAAGGCCCCATTCAGCCTTAACTTTGTCCTTAATATAATCAGTATAGGCACCATATATAAGATTATAATTAGCTGCTAAAATATTTTTTTCGTGGGCAGAATCAATATAACCCTTTAATGTATCAAGGTATATTTCTCTGCCTGCTATATCCTTCCACACTCTGCTCCCATCCTGTGGAAGCGGCTTATGGTGAGCATCCTGCCAATCATAGAATTGCAGAACATTTATATGATATTTACTAAGCTCCCCTATTATTTTCTTTGTCTTTTCTATATCCTGCTTTGGGAAATCAGTAATATACCCATAAATAGGAAATACACTCCACTTTGAAGAAACGTTAACTGCAGTATTTCTGTAATCGTATATTTTTCTACCCTTTACAGCATAAGCCTCTATCAAATAACCTTTAAAGTCATCGTTAGGAAGAGTAATAGTAACTTTTATATTACAGCTCTTCCCTTTTTCTATGCTTAAATTTTCCTTAATAACACCTTTGGTTTTTCCAAGATGTTTTAAATATAAATAAACTATTCCATTAAAATCTTTATTTGTAGTATTTTTAACTTCTATATTTATATTTGCTGTATCATTTGGGTTATATCTTGCTTTATCTGTATATATATCTTCTAAAATTTTACCGCTATACAAAACCTTATTATTTCCATCAACAGCAAAGTTTCTAATGCTATAAACACTATAAATAAATAGTATTAATATTATCGAGCTTATTACAGCCGTAATCCATTTTTTCAATCAAATCACCCCTAATCAACCTTTAACAGCTCCCTCAGCACCACTTCTTTTTATAAACTGCTTGTTAAAGATTATAAAAATAATAAGAATAGGTATAAGAACTATTATGGAACCTGCAAAAATCAATCCCCACTCTGTTGCTCTTCCATTTTGTAAAAGCTTCATTGCAATAGGAAGAGTTCTCTTGGATTTTGATGTTAAAACAACAAGGGCTGTGAACACCTCCATCCATGTCCCTGTAAAGACACCTATTGCCAAAGTTCCAAGGGCAGGTTTTGAAAGAGGCAGTATAATATGCCTGTAAATAGTCCATCTGCTGCCTCCGTCCATTATAACTGACTCCTCAAGTTCTTTTGGTATAGTTTCGAAAAAGCCTTTAAGGAAAAACGTATTTCCTGCAACTCCTCCACTAACGTATAAAAGTATAAGACCAGTATAGGTATTTATAAGTTTGAGCTTTTGAAGAACTGTAAATTGTGAAATTATTGCAAGCACAGCCGGCATCATGAGAGAAAATACATATAGATTAAATATTATTTTTTTACCCTTAAAGTTAAGCCTTGCAAAGCCATAGGCAGAAAGAGTAGATACAAACATAGTAAGTATTGTTGCCATACTTGATACAAATACGCTGTTTAAAAAATACCTTCCGAAGCTCTCTCTACCCCATACTTTTTTATAGTTAACAAAACTTATTGCTTTAAAAGATTCTGGAAGTATTTGAGGTTTTGTAGGAAGTATATAGGAATTGGGAATAAGTGATACAGTTATCATGTTTAAAAAGGGTATTATGGCTGCTATAACAAACATCAGCAAAAATAGATGTAAAAAAATTTGACCTATACTATATTTTTTCACCATATCCCTCCTAAAACTCTATTTCAGTTTTCTTTGTAATCTTATTCTGCAGAACTGATATTGTTATTAGTATAGAACCCATTATGAGGCTTATTGCAGCTGCATATCCAAAATCAAAGCTTGTAAATGCCTTATTGTACATATAGTTTAATAGAACGTCAGTTTGTCCAAGAGGTCCCCCGTTTGTGATAAGCATTACCTGTAGAAGTATATTAAATGCACCTATAATTAGGGATATTATTATAAAATAAGTTCTTGAACTTAAAAGAGGAAGGGTAATTTTGTAGAAAAGCTGTTTTTTATTTGCTCCGTCAACCATCGCTGCTTCGTATAAAGATTTAGGCAAATCCTGAAGTGCAGCGGTATACATCATCATTACCCATCCTATTCCTTTCCATATACACAGCGACCATATTACTATATTTGCAGTTCCTGCATTTTCAAACCATCCTATAGGCTTACTTATAAGATTGAGTTTTAAAAGAAAGGCATTAACTAAAGAACCGCTTGTTGGCTGAAACAGATATTTAAATAATATTGCTACTACCAGCCAATCGGAAATCACAGGTATATAGAGCATGAACCTGTAAAAAAGTTTAAAACGTCTAAGAGAATCTATAGCTATAGCTATAATAATTCCTATAAACCATTGAAAGGGAACTGTTACTAAAACAGCAAGGAATGTATTTTTAAGTGCGAGATAAAACTTTTGACTTTCCTCAAGTATTCCACCTGATACAAAGGCCCTTTTAAAATTTGCTAAACCTACGAAGGTACTTGGCTTATTTGGGTTTATACTGTAGTTCATAAAGGCTATTATAAAATTTTTAATAAGCGGATAAAGCATAAAAACAACAAAAAGCAAAAATCCTACCCCTATAAATCCCCAAGCCTCGAGGGCCTCTCTTTGTTTTTTGCTTAATTTTTTCTTTGGATAAGGATTTTTAGCCTTTATTAAAGCTGCTTTTTCCATATACTTCACCTTCCTATAATAAAGGATTAAGAGCTCTGCCCCTAATCCTTTATAAAATTGATTACTTCTGACTTAAAAGTTCGTCTATTTTAGCTGCTGCAGCATCAAGAGCATCCTTTGGAGTTGCTTTCTTTCTAAGTGCCTTTTCAAAGGCCTCTCCAATTACGTTAGATATTTCTCCCCACTTTGCACTGGGGGTTCTTGCCCATGTGCTTGAAAGCTGTTCAACATAAACCTTTAATATTGGATTGTTTGTTACAACATCCTTATTAGCTGTAGCTTTACAAACAGGCATCATTCCAAGTTCCTGCGCAAATATAGTCTGTGCTTCATCCGATGCTAAGAATTTTGCAAAAGCCCATGCCTGTTCTTTATTCTTTGAATCTTTAAATATTATTGTATCTTCTCCTCCGACAATTGAAACGCTGCCTCCTGCACCCTTTGGAATAGGCGCAAATATTACATTGTCCTTAACTTCCTTTTGTTCCTTATTAGCTGGATACCACCATGGGCCATCATCAAGCATCATATAATGGGCATTATTAAATCCTTCCCAAGTTCCTTCTCCTCCAAGCAGACAATCTCCAATTATCCCCTTATCCTTCCATTCTACTATTTTTTCGAGGGCTTTAACACTCTCTGGGCTGTTAAAATACCCTGTTGCCTTCTGATTGTTTTCATCTGTAAATTTCCCACCTAATGAGAGGAAATATGGTGGCATACTCCATGTATTTGCTCCGCCTATTGCAATTCCCTTAACTTTCTTTTCCTTTATCTTTAATGCTGCCTGTTCAAGCTCATCCATTGTCTTTGGAGCTTCAGTAAATCCAGCCTCAGCTAAAAGCCTTTTATTATATATTGCAACCTTAGTATTTGTATCAAGCGGAACTCCATAATAGTGTCCATTAAAAAAGTTAGTATCCATAGGGCCTTCAAAGGTTGCATCCTTTAATTCCTTAAATCCAGGAAGGTCGTCTACTGCAAGTAAAAAGCCTTCATTTGCATACTGAGCAATATCTGTTATATCTATTCTTGCAAGATCTGGGGTTGTCCCTGTTGTTGCTGCTGTTATTATCTTTTTCTTATAGTCATCTCCGCTTGGCATTGGAGTAACATTAACCTTAATGTCAGGATATTTTTGATTAAATGCTGGTATAACCTTTTCAGTAAGCACCTTATTTTCGAGTTCTGTAAATGTGCTCCACATTTCAATCTCGCCCTTTAGTTTAGTCTCATCTGCTGTTGTATTAGTGTTGTTTGTAGAATTATCAGTTGCTGCGCTCTTACCACAGCCTGAAAAAACAGAAAGAATTATTAATGCTGATAGTATTAAAGCAAATACTTTTTTAATTGACATATGAATCCCCCTTCTTAAATATATAAATTTATTTTAACTCATGAAGTATGTTTATAATTACTTCATAAATTTCGCTATGATTTCATACCTCCTCTATGTTTTTATTAAGTATAAGATACATAGCATGGGACCATAAAAGAGGCTTTGCAACTTCTCCCCAAAGATTTTTCCATTTATCTATATATTCTTTATCATTAACATGGTCTAATACCTGCTCAACAAGTTCCCCATTTTCATCTGCATGGCTTTCCATCCAATCAAGACACATTCTTGCTCTTTTTAAATCCCCGGCTTTACAATAATACCATCCAAGATATCCTGTTAATAAAATCCATTCTCCTCCTCCATAGTAAGTATCTTCTGCATATCTATGAGTTCCAAAATTATGTACAAGTTTATTTTCAATTTCCCTTATCGTATTCTCAATAATCGTATCCTTAGGATTAAATATTCCAAAGGGTACCGATGTCCAAATAAGGCTTGCATCTACACATTTTGAACCTTCGTATTTAACAAGCCTTCCATCTAATAGGCACTTAGAGGTTATAAACTTCTTTATTTCATCTAAAGTATTATTAATTCTTTCATCTTCAATAAATTCTGAAATAGATTTTAAACCTCCGTATACACAAGATAAGGTTGAAGTATGAACCTTATCTCCATTTTCCTCCCAGCAGTCATAATTCGGATATCTCCACAGAAGAAGCAAGTAATCAATGGTTATTTTTATACTATCACTATATCTAAAAATAAGCTCCCTATTCCCTGTAAGCAATATATGCTGTGCTAATGCCCAAAGCCATGTTCCATATCCATCTATTTGAAAGTTTGGCCACTCATCATCTTCTGCCTCTCCATTTAAATTATATCTTGTAGGCAGATAATCAAAATTCAAAAGAGGTTCATTCTTTTCTGTCATTTTTACTATTTCATCTACCTTATCCCTTTGAATCTTTATTACTCTATCCACCCAATCGAAGTATTTTTCTGCTGAATCATAATAACCATATAAATCTACTGCATAGGCTGTAAAACTTCCATCTCTCAGCCAGCAATATTTGTAGGTATCAAAATTAGGGCAGGCAATATATGAACCTGTTATATGTTGATTTTTAAGTATAATTTCTATGCTTTTTTCTACAATGTTAATAATTTTCACTCACCCCAATCATTTTTCGTATATACTATTTATTTTAATTTTACGATTATTTATAATATTATTGAATGGACTATTCATACTTTTTTTGTAAATTAGCGACTTTTTTGGGGGAAGTTTTATGAATTTATTTTGTATTAGTGTTGATACAATTCCAAATGTACGCTTGACTGGTCATGTAATATATAACGAGCCCTGGATGCATTTCACAAGAACAATAGATGAATATATATTATATGTTATTAAAAGCGGCGAACTTTACATAAAAGAAGGTGAGGAAGAGTTTGTTTTGAAAAGTGGAGATACACTTCTTCTCGAGCCTAAAATTCAGCATACAGGATACAGAAAATCCACCTGTGATTATTACTATATCCATTTTAAACATCCTAAGATTACAACTTTAAATGTCAATTCCCTTGATGAAATAGCTTTTAATATATTAAACGAAAGGAAAACATCCCTTGCAAGCGATTTTCTCTCAGATTCCCTTCCAACAAGTCCAGTTTGCTATCTTCCAAAATGCTACCACATTAAAAATTTATCACCCATAATCTATTTACTAAAGGAAGCTGAGTTCGACTATTACAATAGATACGAAAACTATAAAATACTAACTTCAATAAGACTTATTGAAATATTAATAAAGATTTCAAGAGAATATATATCCTCTGAAATGGAGAAAAGCACTTCTTTCCTTTCAAAGGGATTTATAAAGTGCAGAAATATAATTAACTTTTTAAATTCTGAATACCACAGAAAAATAACAAGTCAAGATATAGAAACATATTTTGAATCAAACTACGATTACTTAAACAGAGTTTTTCATAAGTTAACAGGATACACTATATTTAATTACTTAAATATAATTAGGATTAACAAAGCAAAGGAACTAATAGACACTACTCCAATTAAATTTTCAGAAGTAGGCTATCTCGTAGGAATTGATGACCCATATTATTTCAGCAAACTATTTAAAAAATACGTTGGAATGACCCCGAGCCAATACTCAAAGAGCAAATGCTGACTGAAATAAACTTATTTTTATATTTCATCCTCAACTTCAGCTTTATGTATATAATATATTGTTGTATAATTTATATAAATTGTTAATTCTGGAGTGATAACATGTTTACACCAATAAGGAACGTTAAAATATATGAGCAGGTAATAGAGCAGATACAGGGGATGATTTTAGACGGAAAACTGAAAAAAGGGGATAAACTCCCGTCGGAGAGGGATTTGGCAGAGCAGCTTAATGTTAGCAGAACTTCAGTAAGGGAAGCATTAAGATCCCTTGAGGTTATAGGGCTTATAGAGTGCAGGCAGGGGGAAGGAAATTTTGTAAAGGAAAGGTTTGAAAACAACCTAATAGAGCCCCTTTCAATAATATTCCTTTTAGAAGATAGAAATCCTATTGAAATACTGGAGCTTAGGAAAATAATTGAAATAGAAACCGCATACCTTGCAGCAAAGAGAATAACCGATGAGGAAATAAAAGACCTTAAAGACATAGTTGAAAGGCTCAAAGCTTCAAAGGATGAGGCTGAAAGCGCAAAAATCGATAAGGAGTTTCACTATAGAATTGCAAAATCCTCAGGAAACTTTTTAATAGTAAATATACTAAATATACTCTCATCCCTTATGGACAGGTACATATTAGAAGCAAGAAAGATTATACTTTTAACCGGAGAAAACAGCGAATACCTTTTAAATCAGCATGAAAACATATATACTGCTCTATCTGACAGAAATCCCGATATGGCGTCATTATACATGAAAAAGCATTTTGAAATGATAGAAAGAAGCATCGAAAACAAATAATATTTTCATTAATATAGACTTGTTATTAAAATAACTTAGTTTTCTAAAAATTTAACCAAGTTTTTCGTAAAATTAAAATAAATACACTTTTCTAAAAAATTTTATTAGTAATTTTATGGATGGTATAACATTTTTATATAATATATTCAACATTAAAATTAATCAATATGTTTAACCTATGCTTAATTTTTAAGGCATAGGTTTTTTATTTATGCATATTAATACAATATAAATAGGCAATATGTGCTATGTTAATATAATAACTATTGTAGAATATGCATAATATATGTGTTATTATGTAACTGGTAATACCATAATACCATACCACCACGCAATACATAAAATATAAGAGGGGGATAATCATGAATAGTTTTGTACTTTTTCTTATCGCTATCATTCCAATTGTATGGCTTATGGTATCTCTTGGAGTTTTAAAGATGCCCGCCTACAAAACATGTACAGCTACTTTAATACTTACAGTAATTCTTTCAATATTTGTTTGGAAAATGCCTGCATTTAATTCCCTATCTGCAGTATTAGAAGGCATTGCCCTCGGGCTTTGGCCAATATCAATTGTTATAATATCAGCTATATTCACCTACAACTTAGCTCTACACACAAAGAGCATGGAAACAATAAAAAAGATGCTCTCAAGCATAACAACAGATAAAAGAATACAGGTTTTAATACTTGCCTGGGGATTTGGAGGCTTTTTAGAGGCAGTTGCAGGATATGGAACAGCAGTTGCAATTCCTGCAAGCATATTATCTGCAATGGGTTTTGAGCCTATATTTGCAGCAGTAATATGCCTTATAGCAAACACAGTTCCTACAGCCTTTGGTGCCGTTGGAATACCTGTAACAACCCTTTCAAAGGTAGCAAACCTTAACGTCGGCACATTAAGTTATGCAGTGAGTCTCCAGCTTTTAATATTCATAATACTAATACCCCTCGTTCTGATTATAATCACAACAAGGAGTATAAAAGGCCTTAAAGGAGTCGTTGGAATTTCACTGCTATCAGGTATAAGCTTTGGAATACCTCAGGTATTTGCTGCAAAATATCTCGGTGCAGAACTTCCTGCACTTTTAGGAAGCATATGCAGCATGGCCGTAACAATATTTATAGCTAAAAAGTTTCACAGCAGCGACGCAAAAAAAGAAAGCGGCGTTTCCTTTAAAGAAGGATTTTTAGCATGGCTTCCATATATATTGGTTTCAATATTCATAATTGCAACAAGTCCTCTTTTCATAGGCATAAGCAATGCCTTAGGACACATTAAAACAAGCATTGTTATATATAAGGGAGAAGGTGCACAGCCCTTTGTATTTAAGTGGATTGCAACACCTGGAGTTTTAATTATAATAGCCGCTGTAATAGGAGGCCTTATTCAGGGTGCAAAATTAGGCGAAATTGTAAAGGTATTCAACAAAACTTTAAACCAGCTCACAAAATCCACAATTACAGTTCTTGCAATAGTAGCCCTTGCAAAGGTTATGGGATACAGCGGAATGATAACATCAATAGCAAAGGTTTTAGTATCTTCAACTGGAAGATTCTATCCTCTGATTTCACCTATAATAGGCGCCTTAGGAACCTTTGTAACAGGAAGCGATACTTCTTCAAATGTTCTCTTTGGAGCGCTTCAAACAGAGGTTGCAAAATCAATTGGAGTTAACCCTTATATACTTGCAGCAGCAAACACCTCAGGGGCTACGGCTGGGAAGATGATATCTCCTCAGAGCATCGCAGTTGCAACATCTGCAACAGGACTTATAGGCTCAGAGGGCAAAATATTTAACAGCACAGTTAAGTTTTGTCTTGGATATGTAATAATCCTCGGTATTCTCGTTTATATTTTAAGTTCAATATAAATATTAAATCAGGGAGGTATAATATGGATATTTTAGTTTTAATAAAACAAGTTCCGGGAACAAACAAGGTCGAAGTCGACGAAAAAACAGGCGTATTAAAAAGAGACGGAGTAGATTCTAAGATGAACCCCTATGATCTTTATGCCTTAGAAACAGCCCTAAGAATAAAACAAAATAAAGGAGGAAAAATAAGCGTTTTAAGCATGGGCCCTCCACAGGCAGAATCTATTATAAAAGAGGCCTATATGATGGGCGCTGACGATGGAGCTCTTTTATCCGATAGAAAGTTTGCAGGAGCTGACGTTCTTGCAACATCCTATACTCTCTCTCAGGGTATTAAAAAGATTGGAAAGGCAGACCTTATAATATGCGGAAAACAAACAACCGATGGAGATACAGCACAGGTTGGCCCTGAAATCGCAGAGTTTTTAGGAATTCCTCACGTTGCAAATGTTAGGAAAATAATTGAAATAAAAGAAAAATCAATAGTGGTTGAGATGGACATGCCTGAAACAGTAGAAATCGTTGATATAAAGTTTCCATGTCTTATAACCGTTGAAAAGGATATATTCCAGCCAAGGCTTCCATCCTATAAAAAGAAACTTGAAACTAAGGATAGAGAGATTAAAGTGTTCTCATTGAAGGATTTTGATGACAAAAACGAGAAAAAATATGGACTTAACGGTTCTCCAACACAGGTTGAGAGGATTTTCCCACCTTCAGTAAATAATGATAAAGAAATATGGCAAGGAAATTCGGATGAGCTGACAGAGAAGCTCTATAAAAAACTTAAGGATTTAAAATTTATACAGTAGGAGGGTTAACATGGCACATCTTAAAGTAAATCAAGAAAAAATAACCGATAAAGAGCAGCTTATAAAAATATGTCCCTTTGGTGCTATAGAAGAAATAAACGGAAAAATAGAGATAGGCGCTGCATGTAAAATGTGCAGGCTGTGCGTTAAAAAAGGACCTGCTGGTGCAATAGAATATGTTGAAGAAGATATACCTCAAATAGATAAAAATAAGTGGAAGGGCATCTGCGTATATGTTGACCACGTTGAAGGAAACATTCACCCTGTAACCTTTGAACTTATAGGAAAGGCAAGGGAACTTGCATCAAAAATAAATCATCCTGTTTATGCTGTATTTATTGGAGAAAATATAAAGGATAAAGCTGAAGAAATTCTTCATTATGGAGTTGATGAAGTTTTCTTATACGATAACAAGGAACTCGTTGATTTTAGAATTGAGCCCTATACAGCATGCTTTGAGGATTTTATAAACAAGATAAAACCTTCAATTATCTTAGTGGGTGCAACGACTGTAGGAAGATCTCTTGCTCCGAGGGTTGCAGCAAGATTTAGGACAGGCCTTACAGCTGACTGTACAGTTCTTGATGTAAAAGAAAATACTGACCTCGTACAGATAAGACCTGCCTTTGGAGGAAATATTATGGCACAAATCAACACTCCAAACACAAGGCCTCAGCTTGCAACAGTAAGATATAAGGTTATGTCCGCTCCTCAAAGGAATGATGAAAAATCAGGAAAAATAACCTTAATGGATATAGAAAAGGAAAAATTAAATTCAAACATAGAAGTTATAAGCGTTACCAAAAAAGAAAAGGAAGTCAGCATATCCGATGCTGAGGTTATAATAGCCTGCGGAAGAGGAGTAAAGTCTCAGAAGGATTTTGAAATGATAAAGGAGCTGTGCGATTTAATAGGTGCACAGATTGCAGTTACAAGACCTCTTATTGAAGCAGGATGGGCTGATGCTAAAAGGCAGATTGGTCTTAGCGGAAGGACAGTAAAACCAAAGCTTATAATAACCTGCGGAATATCCGGCGCTGTACAGTTTACCGCTGGTATGAGAGGCAGCGACTGTATAATCGCAATAAACAAGGACGAGAAAGCTCCTATATTCAATGTAGCACATTATGGCATTGTTGGAGATTTATATGAAGTATTACCTCGTCTTATAGAGAAAATAAAGGTAAGCAAGGGGGCGTAAAGTATGAATTACAAAGTTATAGATAATAATGATATAGAAATTTTAAAGTCTATCTGTCCTGACAGGGTTTATACTGGTGAGGAAATTAGTGAGGATTTCAGCCATGATGAGCTTGGCGGAGTTAAAAGAATGCCCGATGTTTTAGTTGAGGTTTTATCAACTGAAGAGGTTTCAAAGATAATGAAATATGCCTTTGAAAACAACATACCAGTTGTTGCGAGGGGTTCTGGTACAGGACTTGTTGGTTCCTCCGTTCCTCTTCATGGTGGGATTATGATAAACCTTACTAAAATGAATAGAATATTGGAGCTTGACGAGGAAAACTTAACATTAACAGTTGAACCTGGTGTTCTTTTAATGGAGATAGGAAAATTCGTAGAAGAGCATGACCTTTTCTATCCTCCAGATCCTGGTGAAAAAAGCGCTACAATCGGCGGAAACATAAATACAAACGCTGGAGGAATGAGGGCTGTAAAATATGGAGTTACAAGGGACTATGTAAGAGGCCTTGAAGTTGTACTTCCAAACGGCGAAATTTTAAACGTTGGAGGAAAAGTTGTTAAAAACAGCTCCGGATACAGCATTAAAGATTTAATATGCGGAAGTGAAGGAACCCTTGGCATCGTTACAAAGGCAATATTAAAGCTCCTTCCTCTTCCTAAAAAAGCAGTAAGCCTTCTTGTTCCCTTTCCAAATCTAAATAAAGCAATAGGTACTGTGCCAAAGATTATAAAGTCAAAATCAATACCAACCGCTATAGAATTCATGGAAAGAGAAGTTATACTATCTGCAGAAGAATTCCTTGGAAAGAAGTTTCCAGACAACTCAGCCGATGCATACCTTCTTTTAACCTTCGATGGAAACAGCACACAGGAAGTTGAAGCTGCCTATGAAAAGGTTGCAAATATATGTCTTGAAGAAGGAGCCCTCGATGTTTATATCTCAGATACCGATGAGAGAAAGGAATCCATTTGGTCAGCAAGGGGAGCATTCCTTGAGGCAATAAAAGCATCCACAACCGAGATGGACGAGTGCGATGTTGTTGTTCCAAGAAACAAAGTTGCAGAGTTCGTTGAGTATACCCATAAGCTCCAGGAGGAATTTAACATTAGAATAAGAAGCTTTGGACATGCAGGAGACGGAAACCTTCACATATATGTTTTAAAAGATGATTTAACCGAGGATGTTTGGAAAAAGAAACTAAATGATGTTTTCGACTGCATGTATAAAAAATCGAGAGAGTTAAACGGCCTTGTATCAGGAGAACATGGAATAGGATTTGCTAAAAAGCCTTACCTTTTTGAACAATACAGCGAAGAATATATAACTCTTATGAAAAATATTAAACTTGCCTTTGATCCAAAAAACATACTAAATCCCGGAAAAGTTTGTCAATAAGATGCTTTCTCCATCAAAAAACTCCTTCCAAAAAGCTTATTTTTTTGGGAGGAGTTTTTAATTTTTCACTTTGTCACTTGACAACTATGTGGCACTCTTATACAGCTAATGATTTTATTTCTTTATAGCCGTCAAGATTTGTATAAAGCTCTTCCTTTAAAGGATTTCGTCTTGTACTCTTTATTACATATAAATAATATACAAATACAGCTATGTTGGACAATAGTGCAGCTAAACTTACAATAAATAATGCCGTTGGGTTATGGGATGATTTAACTGCAAACTGAGAATTATCTATAAAATTAGGACATGTCATTGCAAACATACACCAAAAGGCAAGAGTATGTGCCCTGTGCTGAAGCCATGCACCCTTTTTGATAAAGAAAGCAGCAACTGTAGGAGCTAAAAGAAGGGCTATTCCGCAGTACCAGGAATGATCCGGTAAACAATTATAAGTATATGCATAATTCCATAAATCATAGGCTACAATCCAGAACCAGAGCATATCCGGCCAAAGCATGTCCCTGCTCTTATCCTTGCTTATACATATTCCAAGCCACCCCGTAATAGTTATTATGTTTAAAATCCCTGCGATGCCGTTCATTATATTCCATGGGCCGCTAACGAGCATCATTCCTTCAAATACCTCTTTATTAAGGTGAAGTCCATAAATTTGAAAATCACGGGCAACGGCCTCCATAATGTTAATTGCAAGAATTAATGGCGGGAAACAAAGGGCCCATTTTTTCTGTGCCGCTCCCTTAACGTGTCTTATAAGCCAAAATCCAATGCACCCTGCAAGAGCAGAATAAACTTTTGCATAATGGAACCAGTCATTAACGCTTGTTCCTTTAGTAGTTGCAGGCCATACTGCAAAGGTTAATATAAGAGGAAGTATAACAAAAAAGAAAAATCCTCCCCATTTAGACCTTCGTGACAGCTCATTTAGTAAAATTAATGCTAAAAATACTACAAGAAGCATAATCCAGTTTGACAAAGGCTGCGATTCATAAAAAAACATAATAATTCCCCCTTCATATGTTGAATTTTCTACATATATATTCTACATAAAGAAAATAATTCCTTGTTAAATTTAACTTTTATAGGAATATCTTAGCATGAATATATTTGCCTTGATAACGGTTATTTTTAGATTCTATAAAACTTTCATAAATTTAAAGAGCTTTAAAGCTTTTTTAATTTTTCCGTAAACAATTGTGAACTGTCCCCTTTTTTAATCTATACATAAGAGAATCAAAAAGATATAATTTATAATGATAGAGTATTTATATTAAGAGGTGGGGATATGAGATATCAAATTCGCCAGAGAATCTTTAGCTTATCTGATAGTTTTACAATTAAAGATGAAATAGGTGAGCCGCATTTTATAGTAAGAGGAAGAGTTTTTAGCTTAGGAGACAAACTTTCTTTAGAAGATTTATATGGAAATGAGCTTTTTTATATAGAGCAAAAATTATTTAAATTTTTACCGGAATATCATATATTTCAAAATGGAGTTTTAGTAGCAACGGTTAAGAAAGAATTCACTTTATTTAAGCCAAAGTTTTTCATTGAAAGTGAATATGGAGCATTTGATATGGCAGGGGATGTTTTCGGTTATAATTTTCAAATAACCAAAAATGGAACTAATGTTGCTACTGTTAATAAAAAATGGTTTGCCTTTTCTGATACCTATGGAGTTGAAATTATTGATGGTGAAAATAATGCTTTTTTATTAGCATTAGTAATTGTAATTGATCAAGTTATTCATGATAATAAACACAAAAGTTAATTTTATATCTCAAATCAGTTTTAATCAAAGTTTCGTTGAAAAAAATATATATTCGTGATATTATTCTATACAAATGAAATTTATAAAAAAGAGCAAAATGTTCTATCATAAATATACAAAAGTATCTATATAAGGAGGGTTGACTCTATGGACCAAAGTTCGGATATCTTTAATTCCTGCATAAAAATCATACCTTATATTACATCATTCTTCGAAGATGATGTTGCCTTTTCTATATGTGACAGAGAAAAATACATATACCTTCATGGTCTTGAGAAATTTAACCTCCATGTAAAGGTTGGAGATAAGGTCAGCACTGATGGCTCTGACTATCTTTCCATGAAGGATGGAAAATCCCACTCAAAATTAATACCAAAGGAAGTTTTCGGAACTGAAGTTAAGTCAATTTCAACGCCTTTGAGAGATGAATCTGGAAGTGTCATAGGATGCTTTGCCCTTGTAAAAAGTACAAGCAGGCACCATGATATAATGGACATGTCCCAAAATCTCTCAGGCGCTCTCCAGCAAATCTCAGCAACTGTAAACCATATATCTTCATCGGTGCAGAATATTGTAGAATCCAGTGAAGATATTCATAAAAATGCTCTAATAGCCTCTGATGAAGCTAAAAAAACCGATGAAGTTTTGAGCTTTGTTAAATCCATTGCTGAGCAAACCAATCTTTTAGGCCTTAATGCAGCAATAGAAGCAGCAAGAGCAGGTGAAAGCGGAAGAGGATTTACAGTTGTTGCGCAGGAGATAAGAAAGCTTTCAAAACATAGCAGCGAATCGGTTAAAAAAATAAGCGACATATTAAAAAATATAAACGACTCTATTTCAATAATTGCTTCTAAAGTAAGTAATACGAATGAAGTATTTACTGAGCAGGCAGCAGCCCTTGAACAGATAAATGCGTCTATTCAGGAGCTTACCTCCTCTGCACAGGTTCTTGAAGAAATAGCATCAAAATACTAATCTAATTATAATATGATTTTAATAACTGTCTCATAATTCTAAAGCCCTATGTGTTTTTGATACATAGGGCTTTTTTACAGATTCATCCTTCAGGACTATTTTGTGTTTAAAATAAAGAGCCTCTATTCTCAATTTTTAATATAATAATTCTACCTAATATAAATCTCATACCCTTCCTCACTGCTGAATCTAAAATCGCTTCCCTCAATCAATAAGTAGGTTTTCCCTTTTTTAACGTTTATATAGTAATCACCCTTCCCTAATGCTGCAATCTCTTTTCTATTTTCATCTAAAACTTTTACTGTACAAAAGCTTGGAAGATTTTTAATTCCTATATTTATACTTTTATCTCTTTCATTCTCAATATAAAAATAATCCATATCCTCTGCATATTCTATGTATCCGGTTATAAATCCCTTAGTTAGAACTGCAAAATCGAAATTATCGTTAAATTCGTTTATATCTTTAAAAAGCTCAACATTATCATCTATTACCCCTTTATATCTCATAGGGACATATTTTTCTCCATTTACTCCCTTTTTAATTTCCTCATAGCTTTTATAACTTATTACGGTTTTGTCTTTTTTGCTTTTTCCCGTTGTAGCTTCCATAGCTATTATGCCCTTCTTGTCGCTGCTCTCCCTTAAATATATAAACGTATGATTTTTTTCACTGTTAAATATATCCATAGGCTTTAAATCGTTAATATCTATTGTATTAAAATAATCCTTTAATGTATAGGTTGCACACTTTTCAGGAAGATTATAAACCGCACTTACAAATCCCGAGCAGTCAAGGCCTGCAGTATAGTCCTTATATTCTCCGCTGCACATTATATTCCCAGCAGTATATCCTCTCTCTATAGCCTCACTAAAATTTTTTACGTTTTCATCGTTACTTTTATCGAGGGAGAAAAAACCTCCCCAGCAGTAAGGTATTCCGCAGGATTTTACAGAGGTTTTGTCTTCAAGATAAGAAGGAAGCTTTATATTCTTTTTATCCTCCTTTCCATTCCTGTAAACATTGTACTCCCAAACATAATTTATAATATCAAGCCCCCTTTTATAGGCACTACTTCTTTTAATATCCCTTATTGTCACCTTTTTTACCGGTTGCTTAGGAGTTTTCTTATAGGGCTTATTTATTACAACTGTTAAAAATGTCAGCAAAAAAATAAAAACTAAAAACAACATATAAAGCTTTAAAAGATTGAGTATCGTATCCTTATTCCTTCTAAAATAATATCTTCTGCCCCATTTTCTCATTCCAATCCCCCATTTTATCATCCCATATTATAAAAAGCAGCCCTTACCGAATTCAAGCTAAAGCCTGTCTTATAATAATATTATAATATTTAATACTTTAAAATATTTCTCTTAATTAAATACTATGCTATTATATATATATATGATAATGTTTATCATTTTCATATTATAATACTTATCTATTAAGGAGGCTTTATTATGTGGAAAAGTTCAGTATCTGTTGCCTTTTTACTAACATTATTAGCAGGCCTCTCAACAGGCATAGGAAGTGCCTTGGCGTTTTTCACCAAAAAAACAAACAAAAAATATCTATCAATATCCTTAGGATTTTCAGCTGGTGTTATGATTTATGTTTCCTTTGTTGAAATACTTCAAAATTCGAGGGATATGCTCATAAAGGAAAAGGGAATTGTTCTTGGAAATTGGATATGCGTACTATCCTTTTTTGGGGGAATGCTTTTAATAACCCTTATAGATAAATTCGTCCCATCCTTTGAAAATCCTCATAGCGTTCATAAAGTTGAAGATATTAAGGATATAGATAGTACAGATAAGCTTTTAAAGCTTGGAATATTAACAGCTGTTGCAATTGCAATTCATAACTTTCCTGAAGGCATTTCAACCTTTGCTGCATCCCTAAAGAGCCTTCATCTTGGTCTTCCTATTGCAGCTGCAATCGCAATACATAACATACCAGAAGGTATCGCCGTTTCAATGCCCCTTTATTATGCAACGGGAAGCAGAAAAAAAGCCTTTTTCTATTCATTTTTGTCTGGGCTTTCAGAACCCCTCGGAGGTCTAATAGGATATATATTTCTTTTAAGATATTTAAACGATGTTACCTTTGGAATAATATTCGGTATCGTTGCTGGAATAATGGTTTTTATATCCTTTGATGAACTTCTGCCTGCAGCACAGGAATACGGAGAACACCACCTTTCGGTTTACGGGCTTATTTCTGGAATGGTAGTAATGGCTTTAAGTCTTCTTCTTTTTACTAATTGCTGATATTTTCTAATTTTACATCTAATAGACTTATATATTGGAGATGGTTATAGTCTCCATTTTTTACTTTATATTATCATAGCAAGCATTAAATCTCTTTTATTATGGAATAATATGTATATAATCAGCGTTGCCATAGTTATATTTATAAATCTTAGTTTAGCTGTAAAAACTTTTCTAAATTTTGGTTCTACCTAAAAATACAATTTTTCTACAAAAAATTTTATAATTTAACACAGATTTAACATTCATATAATATAATTAAATATTGTTTGGTTATTTAACACAAAGATAACATAAGATATGGGGGAGTTGTATGAATTTAAAGATGATTTTCCTGCTTTTAGGAGGACTTGGCCTTTTCGTTTACGGAATGAAACTTATGGGAGATGGTCTTCAAAAGGCAGCGGGAGAAAAGCTGAAAAAAATACTCGAGACCATAACAAGCAACAGAATTTTAGCTATACTTGCAGGTGCAGGGGTTACGGCTATAATTCAAAGCTCCAGTGCTACTACAGTTATGACAGTTGGATTTGTTAATGCAGGGCTAATGAATCTTTATCAGGCAGCAGGAATAATAATGGGTGCTAATATCGGTACTACTATGACAGCACAGCTTATAGCCTTTAAGCTTACTGATGTTGCTCCGCTTATACTCTCAATAGGTGCTGGACTGGTTATATTTTCAAAAAGGAAGAAAAACAGGGATATAGGCGAAATAATATTAGGTTTTGGTATTTTATTTGTAGGTATGTCTTTAATGGAAACTTCTATGAAGCCATTAAGTGCTAATGAGGGATTTAGAAATCTTATATTAACCCTTGGAAAGCATCCTTTCATGGGAGTTTTAGTTGGTCTTGGAATGACAGCTACAGTTCAAAGCAGCAGTGCAACAATTGGTATACTCCAAACCCTCGCAGGTATTAACGCACTGCCTCTTAGCGTTGCCCTTCCAATACTTTTTGGCGACAACATAGGAACCTGCGTAACTGCTCTTCTTGCAAGCATAGGTACAAACAAAAACGCTAAAAGAGCCGCACTTATTCATATAACCTTTAACATTATAGGAACAATCATTTTTATGATTGCATTTAAACTTGTTTTATATGTTGTACCTCTATTTGGTGGAGATATAAAAAGACAGATTGCAAACGCCCATACTTTATTTAATGTATCAAATATGTTGATACAGGCACCATTTATAGCGCTTCTTGTACAGTTTGTAAATAAAGTAGTTCCTGGAAAGGATGAAAAGGAAGATGTTATGGTGCTTAAATATCTCGATTCGAGACTTCTTGAAACTCCATCGATTGCTGTTGGTCAGGTCGTAAAGGAGCTTGTAAGAATGGGAAAACTCGCATCAGATAACGTAACAAAGGCCTTTGAAGCTTTTATAAATGAGGATGAAAGGAAAATATCACAGGTTCAAGAGGTTGAAGAAATTATCAATTTCCTCGACAGGGAAATAACAGCATTTATGGTTTCACTGTCAAAAACATCCCTGTCTGACTATCAATCAAGCATCGTAAGCTCTCTATACCATGTTGTAAACGATATTGAAAGAATAGGAGACCATGCAGATAACCTCTCTGAACTTGCGCAATATAGAATAGACAAAAAGCTTAACTTTTCTGATGCCGCAATTGAGCAGCTAAAGGATATGGTAAATACAGTTAAATCTGCTATAGACTTAAGTATAGATGCACTTGAAAACTTTAATTTTGATTCTGCAAAAAAAGTATTAAACGCAGAAAACGAAATAGATACTATGGAAAAGCAGCTGAGAAAGGATCACATTGAAAGACTAAATATAGGAGTGTGCTATCCTGCAAGCGGTACAGTTTTTCTTGATATAATAAGCAATCTTGAAAGAGTTGGAGATCACTCTACAAATATTGCACAGATGGTTCTCGATTACGAAAGCGAAAAATAGTAATAAGAATTTATAATCAAAAGCTGCTATGCTCTAATTTAAGTATAGCAGCTTTTTTAACAAGTCATGACTAATCAATAGCCACAGCTTTTTCACACTAACATTTCCCTTGATAAGATATTAGTAAATATAAATAATTAAGTAAAATGCAGGATAAAATATATTATATATGCTATAAAAAGGGTGACGGTATTGAAAAAAAGAAAAATAATCCTGATATTATTTTGCTTCTTTATTCTTATTATTAGCTGCAATAAAAGAACATCTGATAATAAAACAATAAAAAATAAGCCGCAGATTTCTCAGGCTGCACAGAATATCAAAGACGAGGGAGCTGATGACATATCCTTTGACAAAGTAATTTATCTTACCTTTGATGACGGGCCGAGCAAAGTCACATCTAAAATATTAGACATATTAAAAGAAAAAAACATAAAGGCAACTTTCTTTATAGTGGGTAAAGAAATCCCCGGAAATGAAGATATCTTAAAGAAAATATACAGCGAAGGACACAGTATAGGCCTTCACAGCTACTCCCACAACTACAGGAAAATCTATTCAAAGGATGAAGTATTTATAGAAGAGATGATAAAAACTCAGCAAAATGTTAAAGATATAGTTGGAATCTCGCCAAATATTATAAGATTCCCCGGCGGGAGCAAAAATAATCTTGATGCGCAGCTTCTTGATAAACTTCACAGCTTAAATTTTAAGATTTATGACTGGAATGTATCTGGAGAAGATGGAACTAATCCTTCTGCAAGCCCTTATACTATATATAAAAGCGCTACAAAATTTAAAAACCCTCCAAAGAAAATAATACTTCTTTTGCACAGCGGTAAAGTTAACAAAAATACTATAAATGCTCTTCCGGATATAATAAAGTATTATAAAGATAAAGGATATACTTTTAAATCTATTGACAATACTACCCCTGAATATATTTTTAAAATAAAGAAAAAATAGGTGCATACTATGGGATGTAATCCTAATTTTCAAAGTGTTTTATTAAGCACTGCCTATCCTTAGAATTATTGAAAATTTAAATCTACGATTAATATTATTATTAATTTGAATAAGTAAAATTTATATTAATAAATTATGGCAGAGATATATCTCTGCCACTTATAAAAATATACTTATTTATATCCTTCAGGATGGTTCTTATGCCACTTCCATGCCGTTGCAATAATATCTTCAATATTAGTATACTCAGGTTTCCACCCCAGCTCCTTTGCAATCTTTTCGGAGCTCGCAATTAAAACTGCAGGATCTCCTGCTCTTCTTCCTGTCACTTCCTTTTTTATTGTAATTCCCGTTACCTTTTCAGCAGAATTTATTATCTCTTTAACTGAAAATCCATTACCATTTCCAAGGTTGTAAACGTTAGAATCCTTTCCTTCATAAAGAGCCTTTAGGGCAAGATAATGAGCCTGTGCAAGGTCATTAACATGTATATAGTCTCTAACGCAGGTTCCATCCTCCGTTGGATAATCCTCTCCAAATATTTTAATTGAATCTCTTATTCCAAGGCAGGTTTTTAAAACTAAAGGAATAAGATGGCTTTCTGGATTATGATCTTCTCCAATATCCCCGCCCTCGTCAGCACCGCAGGCATTAAAATATCTCAGGGCTATATATTTTAATCCTAATATCTTTGAATAATCCTCCATAGCATTTTCCATAATAAGCTTAGTCTTTCCGTATATGTTAGTGGGGTTTTTAGAAATATCCTCAGTTATTGGTATTCTCTCAGGTTCTCCGTATACTGCTGCTGTAGATGAAAATACCATCTTTTTTACATCGTTTTTAATCATAACATCAAGAAGGTTTAGTGTGCCCATTACGTTGTTTTTATAATATTTCTCAGGCTTTTCCATAGACTCCCCAACAAGGCTGAAGGCCGCAAAGTGAACAACTGAATCAATAGAATATCTTTTAATAGTATCCTCTAAAAGCTCGCTGTCAAATATATCTCCCTTTACAAATGTTCCCTGTTTTACAGCATCCCTGTGGCCTGTTGATAGATTATCATAAACTACAACGTTTTTGCCCATACTTTGAAGAAGCCTTACGGTATGGGAGCCAATATAACCTGCACCCCCTGTTACAAGAACGTTCATTTTTAACCCTCCTTACATTTTAACCTAAAAATTTAACACCATCACCTATAACGCTGACATAAAAACTTGGTATGATTTCAGTTTTATTAGAATAGTAATTTGAAACATAATCTTTAAATTCATCAATCTTCTCATTTTCAACAATAGCAATAGCACATCCTCCAAAGCCTGCTCCTGTCATCCTCGCCCCTATACACCCTTTGAAACTTTGAGCAGCTTCAACTATTGTATCGAGGTGAAGCCCCGTTACCTCATAATCTTCCTTTAAGGATTTGTGGGAATCATTTAAAAGCTTACCGAATTCTTCAATATTACCCTCATTTAAAACCTCAACTGCTTTTAAAACCCTGTTGTTTTCGCTTACAACATGTCTTGCCCTTTTAAGCAGGGTTTCATCTTTTATTAGACTTAATACATCTTCAATTTCCGCCTCACAAAGATTTGAAATCTCTTTGTTTTGCCTTATAATCTCAAGGGCTTTTTCACATTCTGCCCTTCTTTCGTTATATTTTGAATCAGCAAGTCCCCTTTTTTTATTAGTGTTCATAATAACAAGGCTGTGTTTGTCCATTACAAAGGGTATGTATTTATAATCAAGACTGTTGCAGTCAAGAAGAATTGCATTATTTTTTCTTCCCATAGCAACTGAGAACTGATCCATGATTCCGCAGTTTACCTTTATGAATTTATTTTCAACCTCTTGGCACATAAGGGACAGTTTTACCCTGTCTATATCATCCTTTAAAGATGAATAAAGCATCATGTACCCTGTTAAAACTTCAATTGCAGCAGAGGATGAAAGACCTGCCCCATCTGGCAAATCCCCTGAGTAGAGTATATCACAGCCTTTAAGAGTATAGCCCTTTTGCAAAAGAAGCCTCATAACTCCCTTAGGGTAATTTCCCCAACCGTCCTCACTCTTATATTCTATATTTTCATCAAGGTTAAAAGTTACATATTCAGGAGCATTTAAGGATTTTAGCCTGACTGTGTTATCATTTCTATAGCGTAAAACTCCATATATTCCAAGGCTTAAGGCTCCTGGAAAAACATATCCTCCATTATAATCTATATGCTCTCCTATTAAGTTTACTCTTCCCGGCGAGAAAAAGCAAAGAACTTCTCCACCGCCTCCAAAGATTTCGAAAAACTTTTCTTTTAAATAACTTAAGTTTATCATATTATCCCTACCTTTCATATGCTTCC
The DNA here is from genome assembly GCF_900167605.1 of Caloramator quimbayensis. GTDB lineage: Bacteria > Bacillota > Clostridia > Clostridiales > Caloramatoraceae > Caloramator_B > Caloramator_B quimbayensis. The sequence continues at coordinate 77,317 of NZ_FUYH01000013.1, forward strand.
CTTAAAGTTTTAGCAGTTTCTTCAACGGATAATGGATTGCAGGCAGCCCATGCCCCCATCTCCGATGATGCATAGAACTTTATCCTGTTTTTATCTCTAAGAGGAGGATAAAATTCTATATGGAAGTGATAATAATCCTTTGAGTCCTCATATTCCTTGCAGTTTACTGGGGTTTGATGTATGCACATCATATATGGGAAAAGCCTGTCAAAGAGTTTATCAAAGGCACCAGTTACTCCCTTTAAAATTTCAGCAAGGTGAAGCTTTTCTGTATCAGTAAATTCAGTAAAGTTGCCTTTGTGGTTTTTGCTTACGATAAAAACTCCATAGGGGTAGTCAGTGAAAAATGGTATATAGGCAATAAAGCTGTCATTTTCAGCAATTACTCTTTCCTTAAATTCCTTCTCTTCCCTGTTCATATCGCATATCATGCATCTTCCCTTTTCGCTGTAGTATTCCTTGCAGCTATCAAGCTCTTCCTTTATCTTAAGAGGTAAAAATGAATATGCATATAGCTGTCCATGGGGATGAGGCATTGTAACTCCAACCTCTTCTCCTCTGTTTTCAAATTCGAATATGTATTTTACCTTCTCGTCCTTTGAAAGCTCCTTATATCTTTCAGTCCAAAGGTTTATAAGCTTTACGATATGCTCTATTGATAGCTGAGGAAGGGTTTTGTTGTGCTCCGGAGAATATAGTATTACCTCACATTTGCCGTAGTTTTCTGCGACCTTATAAAGCTCGCTTCCTTCAACATCAGGCTTTTCAGGGTTTAAAGTAAGGGCTGGGAAATCGTTATTATAGCAGTAAACATCATAGTCATCTGGAACTTTTCCAGATCCCGGGCAAAAAGGGCACCAGTCCTTTGGCATATTAGGCCTTTGCTGTCTGTTTGAGGCTACCATTGTCCATGTTCTTAAAAGCGGATTCCATCTTAATTCTGACATATAAACTCCTCCTAAAATCAATTTAGTATTTATTTTTGAGAGCCTTCAAATAAATCATTAAGTATTAAAGTTGCAGCACCTATAATACCGCAGTTTTCATTTAAATAAGAGGGAAGTATTCTAACCCTTTGTGATAAATGCTCCATCGATTTTTTATGGGCTGTATCGCAAAGGGGCTTTAATACAAAATCACCTGCCCTTGCAACTCCTCCCCCGATTATTATAATCTCTGGATTTAATATGTTTATTAAGTTTGAAACTGCATAGCCTAAGCAGCTTCCCACGTCATAAAGAGCATCTAATGCTAATTTGTCGTTAAGTTTTGCAGCCTCATATATTATCTCTCCAGTTATTTTTGACAAATCATCTCCTGCAAGTTTTGGAATTATGCTCTCCTTACCAAGGTTTATATCATGGATAACCCTTTTTTCAAGGGCTGTTCCTGATGCCATAACCTCAAGGCAGCCAAAGTTTCCGCAGTTGCACTTAGGACCATTCTCCGCTATGCTTATATGTCCTATCTCTCCAGCGCCATACAAGCTTCCCCTATAAATATCACCATTTATAACAATAGCTGAACCTATTCCGCTTCCGACGTTTATAAATACAAAATCCTTTGCAGATTTTGCATTCCCAAACCATTTCTCGCCGAGGGCCATAACACGAACGTCGTTATCTATTAGCACAGGCATTCTAAATTCCTTCTCGAATATATCTTTAATTGCAACATCTTTCCACCCGAATTTAGGCGCATATATAGATATTCCCTCAACGGGGTTCACAATTCCATGCACCCCAATACCTATTCCCAATATTTTATTTTTATCTATATTTCTTACATCTAAAAGAGCATTAACTAATTCAATAATTCTTTTTATAACGTCCTTTTCATCTATTGAATTTCCATAAGGCATATCTATGCTTTTTATTATTTCGCCGCAAAGATTAATAAGTGCTGCCCTTGCTCTTTTAAGCCCCATATCAACTCCTATCGCATAAAAAGCATTTTTATTCAGCTCAAGAAGTATCGGTTTTCTTCCTCCGCTCGAATCTCCAATTCCTGTTTCTGTAATAATGTCTGCCTCTAAAAGTATGTTTACATTGTTTGTTACTGTGGCAGGGTTGAGCCCCGTAAGTTTTGCAATATCAGCCCTTGATATAGGCCCTTTTTCCCTTATAACCTTCAATATAGTTGATTTGTTTATTTCTCTTATAAAAGCCTTATCTGCAGTTTGAAAGTCCATCTTTCCACCTTACTTTATTTATTTAATAAATTATGTATGTACTTTATAAGCTTTATATAACATTATTATATCACTTATATAAAAATTTTCAAAATATTTTTGTGTGTTTTGTTCTACTTTGTTTAGTAATTAAATTTACTTGTTATAAAAAATGCAGCTATGCTGCTTAAAATTTCTAATTAAAGTATACCATATAATTTATATTTATAAACTACTATTAGCTGTAAAGCGAAAATAATTTTAAATCATAATAAGGTTAAAAAGCTATAAAAAACCAGTTGAAAGTGACAGCTTATAAGTTTGTCACTTTCAACTGGGCGGCACTTTTGCAGCTATATATATTTTCTAATAACATCCTCTATCTGCTTCTCATCTTTAGCATCTGGTCTTTGAACGTCCTTTATAAGCTCCCACTCTTCAACATGAACTATTTCTTCATCAGGATCTATTAGTGTTAAGGGAGATAGTGTTTCCATCTCAAGCATAAAATCTGTAGTGTAGGTTTCATAAGACACACCAAAGTCAGGGTATTTTTTGTCCATAAAGTGCTCATAGCGTTTTATAAAAAGGTTACCGTGGTTAAAATATGCTGCCCAGCCCTCTTCGTTGTTAATTCCTATTTTAAAGGCAGGTTTCATTTCTTTATTTTGACTTAGGGTTATAAACTTTTCTCCCCAGTAAACTCTCGAATCGTTCATCTTTGCATAGGGCCAAAGGGCTATGTTTCTATTTGCTAAAAGGCCTGTCTCTCTCTTTGGCTGAGGTATTATTTCAAGTCCTCCCGGTGCCATAATCGAAAGAGCCCAAGCCGAAGCCTCAACGCTCCAAGCGTTTTTATTTATGAGATGATGTACAACTTTTACTTTGTTTGAGCTCTCATCCATTATTATCTCAATCTTTTTCTGCATTTGAACATGAGGCTCTACATCCTGAGTCACAGCTATTCCATTTTTTATGTTTTCCACCTTTAAAGGTTTATTGTCGGGCATGTAGGTTCTCGGCATATTTTCAGGGCTGTGCCAAAGTCTGTGTCCTCCCCTTAAATAAAATTTCTCATCACCAATATTCATTTCAACAGGAGCATCGTCGCAGAATTCGTTTTCCCCTCCAACAAGACCAAATCTTATAATCCTTGGGCCGCACTCCACAGTCACTAAAGCTTCAATGCTTCCATTTGAAATTTCTAAGCATTTGCCATAGTTTTTAAAATTTACTTCTCTTACTAAAACTTCCCCCATGATAATCCCTCCCAATTTTAAACTTTAACTTGTAAATTTTGCAATTCATAAGGCTATCCTTAATCTAAATTATATTCTAATAAATTATAAACTCATTTAAATATTTTAATTTTCAACAAACCTTAATATACCACTTACTAAAGTAAATAAGCTTATTAAGTAATAAATTAAATGCTTGGTTTAAAATCCTCATGCATTTTAGCAAAATTCTTTTCAAGCAGATTAGAATCAATTGGTCTTATGGCTGGTGTTAACGCATAGGTTCTATAAGCTATCTTTGCAACAGCCTCAAGAACATCAGCAATATTTACTGCATCCATAGGAGTCTTTCCCCATGTAAAGGGTCCATGATTGCTTACAAGTACTGCGGGCATATGAAGAGGATTTATTCCGCTTAAGGTTTCTACTATAACCTTTCCTGTTTCCGCTTCACATTGTCCCTTTATTTCCCTTTCATTCAGCTTTCTTGTGCAGGGAATGTTTCCATAAAAATACTCTGCATGAGCTGCCCCAAGGGGAGGTATTCCTTTGCAGGCCTGAGCCCAGCTCGTTGCCCAGGGTGAATGAGTATGAACTATTCCTCCTATTTCCTTAAAGGCTTTGTAAATCACCAAATGAGTTGGTGCATCGCTGGATGGCTTTAAATTCCCTTCGATTTGATTTCCATCCATGTCAAGAACAGATAAACTTTCAATAGTAAGCTGACTATACGGAATCCCGCTTGGTTTTATTATTATTAGTTCTTTTTCTCTATCTATTCCGCTTACATTCCCCCAGGTATGATTTACAAGTCCTCTCTTTGCAAGTTCGAGGTTTGCAGCTAATACTTCTTCTTTTAATTTTTCAAGCATAAAAATTCTTCCCACCTTATTAAATTCATAAAAAATTTACACATTCATATTATAAGCATTAATCAGCAATCATTAAACCTTATTTTAAACTAATAGTTCGCTTTGTTATCGAATATAAGAGGCTTTTTATTTTATTTTCTTCATTAATCTGATTTTATCATCAAGTTTTACTATTTAAATAGACTTGAAATTTCATATCTTTGAGCATAGTTCTTTCCCTGCCATATATCCTTCTCATCAAGCCTTCTGTCTATTTCATTCAAAACCTCCCACTTTTTAAGGCTCCACATAGGTCCTATCAAAAGTTCCCTCGGGCTGTCTCCTGTTAATCTATGAATTACCATATTTTCAGGGAGAATATTAATTGATGATACAACAAGGTCAACATATTCATCAAAGGATAAAAATTTAAGCTTCCCCTCTTTATAATAATCAACGAGTCTCGTTCCCTTCATAAGGTGAAGAAGATGAATTTTAATACCTTGAGTTTTAGTATTTGCAACAAATTCTACGGTCTTTAGCATATCCTCCTTTGTTTCCCCTAAAAGTCCGAATATTACATGAGTTACAACATCTATATCCCTTTTTTTAAGCTCATTAACTGCTTTAATATATGTTTCAAGACTATATCCTCTATTTATAATCTTTGCCGTTTCATCGCTTATAGTTTGAAGTCCAAGCTCAACCCAAAGATAAGTCTTTTTATTTATTTCAGATAAAAGCTCAAGAACTTCTAAAGATAAGCAGTCCGGCCTTGTTGCAATAGCAATACCTACAACATCCTTTAGATTTAATATGCTGTAGTATTTTTCTCTTAAAACCTCAATAGGAGCGTAGGTGTTTGTATAGGCCTGAAAATAGGCAATATACTTTCCGCTTTTCCATTTTTTATTCATCATCTCTTTAACTTCATAGAACTGCTCTATTATGTCACTGCTTTTACCTGTAAAATCACCAGAACCTCTTTCGCTGCAGAATATACATCCTCCCTTTGATATTTTTCCATCTCTGTTCGGACATGAAAAGCCTGCATCGAGAGAAATTTTAAAAACCTTTTCATTAAACTTTTCCCTTAAGAAATAATTTAAGGAATTGTATCTTTTGTCTCCCCATTTTTTGGCCATATAAACACTTCCTCAAAGAAAATTATTATTGATTAACATATTGTTTACACAATATCAATACCAAATTAATATACTATTGCTATTATAAAAATGTAAATTTCATAATTCCCCCTTTAAATAGATTAAAAGCCGGCCCGTCCGGCTGATTTTCTATTAATTTAAAATATGTTAACAGTTTCAAAATAGATTTTTCATATAATATTGATAGTATATACTTATAAAAATTCTATCCCCCCTCTAAATAGATAGAAGCAAAGCCGATATTTCGGCTTTTTTGCTTTTTTGTCATTTAAATTCGAGGGGGCAGAAAAGCTTTGAAAACTCCTTTTCTCCATATCCTTCAAAATTCACCTTTATTATGTTTTCATCTTCATAAATTACTATTCCTTCTCCGTACTTTGCATGTAGTGCTTTTTTTACCTTATTATTAAGCTCTTTCTTTTCTTTTTCATCCCTTAGCTGCCTGTAAAGATTAGAAAGGCTGTTTTCACGGCTCTCCTCTTCCCTTTTAATAAGGTTTGAGGGTATCATGGATATATAGGGGCTTTGATAGGGTAAAACACCCTGAAGGTTTGGTTTTATTACATAGGATATTTCAAGGTAGTTTTTTGCTCTCGTTATTCCAACAAAAAACAATCTGAGTTCCTCTTCCTCTTCACCCCTTTTAGAAGATATAGGTATATTCCCCATGTTAGCGCCTACAATAAAAACGTGGGAAAACTCTAATCCCTTTGACGCATGCAGAGTCATAAGGTTTACTGATAAACCTGTGTCCCTTTCTTCCTCGCTGCATTCAAATATTGTTTCACCTTTAAATACAATCTTTAAAGGTATATTCTCTCTTTTAAAAACCTCATATAAAACCTCAGCCTGAGCTGTTCTTCTATATAGTACTGCAATATCCTTAAAGCTTACTCCCTTACTATTTAACTCTTTAATCCTTCTTACAACATATAACGCCTCGTTAAATGAATCTAAATGTTTTCTAACTATTATAGGGTTTCCATAATCTTTAATGCTCTCAATGCTTCCTCTGTTTAAAAAGGACTTTGCCGCCTCTATTATAGTTCGGCTGGAGCGGTAGTTTATTGGGAGTGAAAACTCCTTTGGATTATACAGGCTTTTGAATTTATCAAATATCTTATCATTACCCGTTCTAAAGGAATATATTATCTGATTTTCATCCCCTATAGCAAATATATGGCTTCTATCTCCTGCAATCCTTCTTATAAGCTCAAACTGCCTTAAATCAGTATCCTGAAACTCATCTATTATTATATAAGAAGGATTTAATGGTTTATCGAGTACCTTTATACAGTTGTCTATAATATCATCAAAATCCATAAAATTATTTTTAATCTTTTCTTCGTTATAAAGTCTATAGAGTTTTTCTATATCATCATCTTTTTTCATAATTCCAAAGAGGCTTTTTCCCTTTTTAAATTCATCAATCCTTTTTGAGAGCCTGTTTTTATACTTGATATTTAGTTTATTACCCTCAAGTATATTATTTAGCATATCTGCTGCCCTGCTGTTATCTATTATTTCAAAATCCCTTTTATACCCTAAATTCTCAAGGTTTTGGCTCTCGTTTAATATAGTTTTTGCAACAGAATGAAATGTACCAAAATATTTAATTCTCTCTTTTAAACCGCTGCTTAAGGATAAAACCCTGTCTATAATCTCATCAGCAGCCTTATTTGTAAAGGTAAAGACCATAATATCTTCAAGGGGTATTTTTTTTATAATATGAAGATACATTACTTTATGAATAAGCACCGTTGTTTTTCCGCTTCCCACAACTGCGTTCAAAAGTGCATATTTATCATCGCACATTACTGCCTTTTTTTGATATTCATTTAGCTTTTCAAACTCTTTTAAATAATTTTCCACCATAAAGCACCTACTTTGTTAAATCATCGTATCTTCTCATTATTTTATCCTTAATATCATCTACTTCCTTTGCACATACATCTATTTTAAAACCCTTAGGGATATTAACATAACGTTTTATTATGTTTTCTATTTTGCTCTTATTTGCGCTCTCCATTATCCATTCTCTAAAAAAGCTTCCATTAACATTCAAAACCAATATATCTCCTGATATTGATACTCCGCTTATTGTTGAAAAGAACTGCACGAAGGTTTCACTTTTTTTATTTAAAAAGGCAATAAAATCCTCCCATTTATCAGGAAGCTCTTCAAAATCACAAATTTTTTCTTCAATGAAAACAACTTCAGGAGATTTCTCCTTTACTTTAAATGTAATTTCCCTCTCCTTTAGCATTCCCTCAAGAGACCAAAGTACAAGCTTTTTGTCGAGATGATAATCTCCAACGCAGGCAGGGCATCCATCGTGGCACCTGCAGTTTTTCACAAGGTTTATTGCATCATTTAATATGTCCTCTGCAAATTCAAAGGCTTTTTCAGTAAATCCAAGTCCTCCAGGATAAAGGTCGTAAAGAATTACAAATGCTCTCTTTACTTCTCCTTCCTTTTCAACGGTATTAAATACAGTCCCTCCAATGTCCTCTGCTGTTGCCATGGTTCTCATCCTTGCACAGGTTAAAAGAGCATGCTTTATTCCATTGTAATAATTAAACTGAGTATAGGAATTTATAACAGCATCAACGTCATCAGGAATAAGGTACCACATACCTTCTGTTTCAAGCTGTGTAAAAAGGTTTTCCACTATAGGCTCAAATCCAAGATTCTGCCTGTTATGAAATTGTATCATTTTATAGGCTGGAACCGACTCTTTTATATTTACATCGCCGAAGGTAACACCGCTCCTGCATATTTTTTTATTCTTAAATTCCCTTAGAATTCCTACGGATACTTCATTAAAGGGAACAGTAAAATAATTCATATCAACTGGAATAACCTGTGCTATTCGGTTTGTTAAATCGAGGCTCTCAACAAGGTACTGCATCCCGTCGTGTATGTATATAGCCTTTGGATATACCTCATGGAATGCTTGATATTCGTCCATTTCCGTGAGCATCGTTCCATTTTGTTTATTTATAACTTTATATATATTGCTCGATATATTTCTTAAATTAAAATCTCCTGCAGGGAAGTCCTTTCCTATCCATGTAAATACTCCCCCATCGTTTTTAAGTTCTCCTGCTTTTATAAGTACAGGTATAATCTCTCCTATGTCAGGAAAAATGGAGGCATCATCTAAGGATAAAGGAAGTTCTGCAGCTGCAGCTCTTACATGGGCAAGCTGAATAAAAAGGTTATCCTTATCTATTACTGCATTCTCAACCCCTGTTTTTACAAGATAATCTCCATTTATTGCGATATACTGGTCAAGAGGAGATACATCGAGTATTAATATTCCAACTGCACCATCTCCCTTTCTTCCAGCTCTTCCAACCTGCTGCCAAAAGGAGGCTTTTGTTCCTGGGAATCCGCAGGATATAGCAATTTCAAGGCTTCCTATATCTATCCCAAGCTCAAGGGCGTTTGTTGCAATAACCCCATTTATAAGTCCCTGTGAAAGTCTTTTCTCAATTTCTTTTCTCTCTGTTGGAGTATATCCTCCTCTATAGCCTGATATTCTATCGGATAAATCCCTTGAAAGGCTCGGCATACCTTCTATATTTGAAAGTCTATCCCTCGCTTCTTTAAGTACAACCTCAACTTCCCTTCTGCTCTTGCAAAAGGTTATAAACCTTCTTCCACTCTGCACAAGATCAGGTACAAAATCCGACGCCTCTTCTTCTGGTGTTTTCCTATATTCCGTATCCCTGACAAAGGGAGGCTGCCATATATATATAGTCTTTTGGCTTCCCATGGAGCCGTCCCTGTATATATGGGAAAATTTTTTTCCTCCTATGTTCTCTGCAAGCTCAACAGGGTTTGCAATAGTTGCAGAACTAAATAAAAACTGAGGATTTGATTTGTAATATCTGCATATCCTGTTTAGCCTTCTAATTACGTTTGCCATATGGGAACCGAAGGCTCCTCTGTAAACATGGAGCTCATCTATTACTATATATTTTAATCTTGAGAAAATATGGTTAAATCCATATATGCTGTGGTTAGGCAAAAACGCAGAGTTTATCATTTCAGGATTTGTTAATATTATATTTGCATTTTTTCTTATCCTTGTTCTTTCATTAGGAGGAGTATCTCCATCATATATTCCGCATTGAATTCTATCCTCGCCGAAGTATTCAAGTATTGATGTAAAGTTTCTGAATTGGTCATGGGCAAGAGCTTTAGTAGGGTAGATAAAAAGCGCCCTATTAGTCTTATCCTTTAATATACTCTCAGCAACAGGCAGAAGAAAGCTGAGTGTTTTGCCGCTTGCTGTAGATGTTGTTATTATTACATTTTCTCCCCTTATCGCTCTTTCAAACATCTCATACTGGTGGGAATAGATCTTTTCTATACCTAAACTTTTTAAATATCCCTTTAAATCATCGCTCATATTTTCAGGATAGGGCATGTAAATTGGTTCTCTTTTATCTATATTTATTTCACCTATTATTCTGTTTTCATAATTTTTAAGCTCCGGCAGTTTCATAAGACATCCTCCTCAAAGAGTATTACAATATAATTTTAATCTTAGTACCTTATATCTTCAATTGTAATATAAAATTGATTTTTAATAATCCATAAAAATCTGGGAATAATATATTTGAAAAAATTTTGGAGGTGATGTTATGTTTGATTTAATCCCTTTTAGAAGAACAAGCAATGACCTCTTCGACCTTTATAATGACATGGAAAAAAGCCTTTCTCAAAACTTTGGACTTGATTTTCCATCCTTTAAAACCGATATAGTCGACAGAGGAGATAAATTCGTCCTTGAAGCTGACCTCCCCGGTTTTAAAAAAGAAGATATCGATATAGATATCGATGGAAATATGCTTACTATTTCAGCAAAGCACAGCGAAAAGAGGGAGGAAAACATGGACAACTATATTAGAAGAGAGAGAAGATACGGCTCTTTTACAAGAAGCTTTGATGTTTCAAACATTAAAACCGATGAGATAAAGGCTGAATATAAAGATGGGGTTTTAACCTTAGAACTCCCAAAGATAAATAAAGAAGGAAAAGCAGGAAGAAAGATAAGCATACAATAAATTACTTTTCCAAGTAGGCAATAAAAAGACTGAAAACGGAATAAACCATTTTCAGCCTTTTTATATTGCCTTTATGTTTCTTTAATTCTTATTAAATTTTCTAATGCCTATTAAGATGCATTTATATAAAATAAAAAACGATATTTTTTATAGCGTTAATAATGTAATAAAAAATTCATTGCTAATTTATTATTAAAATATTATTATGAAGATGTAATAGTTTTTCTTATAAAATTACAAATTTCTCATTTATGGAAAGCTACAATTCATATTTATTAATGTGATTTCAATTTTATCATGGGGGATGTTAATTTGGGTTACAAAAACATTTTTACAATGCTTGGAGGATTGGGCCTTTTTATTTACGGTATGCATGTAATGGGGGAAGGCCTTGAAAAAACTGCCGGAAATAAGCTGAAAAAAGTACTTGAAGTTTTAACAACAAACAAGATAATGGGAGTTATAGTTGGAACTGTTATTACCGCTATAATGCAAAGCAGCAGCGCGACTACTGTAATGGTTGTTGGTTTTGTAAACGCAGGACTTATGAATCTCTATCAGGCTGCGAGTGTAATAATGGGTGCAAACATAGGTACTACAATAACTGCACAATTAATAGCTTTTAATCTTTCGGATATCGCTCCTTTAATACTTGCACTTGGTGCTATCGTTACAATTTTCGCAAAGAAGAAAAAGATAAGGGATTTAGGAGAGATAATTTTAGGTTTTGGCGTCATTTTTGTTGGTATGACTATTATGTCAACTTCAATGGAGCCTTTAAAAAGCAGCCCTGAATTTTCTAAAATAATTCTTATATTAAGCCATAACCCTATTCTTGCAGTCCTTGCAGGAACAATAATAACCGGTATAATCCAAAGCAGCGGTGCTTTTATTGCAGTCTTAATAGCCTTATCGTCAAATGGTGCAATAGGATTTGAAGCAGCACTTCCTCTTCTTCTTGGCAGCAATATAGGTACCTGTGTAACTGCACTTTTGGCATGCATAGGAACAGGTAAAAATGCTAAAAAAGCTGCACTTATACACCTTACCTTTAATGTAATTGGAACGATTATATTTATGGCATTGTATCCTTTAATAGTTCATTTTATACCACTGCTCGGAGGAAGCATTAAAAGACAGATTGCCAATGCCCATACTATATTTAATGTATCAAACACAATAATCCAATTACCTCTTATTCCTCTTCTTGTTAAATTTGTAAATACAATTATTCGTGGGGGGGACAAAGAGCATGAACCTATGTCGCTGCAATATGTAGATAAGAGGCTTTTAGAAACTCCATCTGTAGCAGTACAGCAGGTAATAAAAGAAACTGTTAGAATGGGAAGGCTTGCTATTAAAAATGTTGAAAAAACCTTAGATTGTTTCATGAATTTTAATGAAGATACTGAAAGCGATATATATAATAGGGAAGACCTTATAAATTTTCTTGAAAAAGAAATAACATCTTATTTGGTTTTGTTATCAAATAGTTCTATTTCAGAAGATGAATCTATAATTGTAACATCCCTTTTTCATGTAGTTAATGATATTGAAAGAATAGGCGATCATGCTGAAAACCTTCTTGAACTTGCTGATCATAAATATCAAAACTCATTGAAGTTTTCAGTAGAAGCACAGACAGAACTTAAATTTACTTATGAAACTGTTTTAAAAGCAGCAAACAATTCAATTGATGCTCTTGAGTACAATGACATAGAAAAAGCTCAGTCTGTAATTGAAATTGAAAAGAAAATAGATAAGATAGAAAAGCAGCTAAGAAGCGATCACATAGACAGGCTCAACAAGGGAATTTGTAATCCAGAAAGCGGCACTATATTTCTTGATGCAATAAGCAATCTTGAGAGAATAGGAGACCACTCCCACAACATTTCTCAGATAGTGCTTAGCGAAAATTAGCAGTATTTTGGCAATAAATTATATATATTATTGCAAAAATATCATGGCTTCTTTCCTATTTTTTATTCGACATATAAAGCTCCTTTGCTTTAAAAGCTTGGAGCTTTATCCTTTTTCAACCCTATTTTACATTTGTAAGTATTTCCTGGGGAATACAATCGCAAATCAAAGAATCACAAAACAAAATTTATCTCTTTTTTACATCTTGGGCATTTGCTTTCTTTAATCGACAAGTCTATGTTATATCCATTTCTTTTAACCAATAAATACCCGCAGTTCGGGCAATAGGTATTGTTATCAATACCTGATACATTTCCTACATATACATAATTTAGATATTCTTTTGCTATATCCCTGCATTTTATTATCCTCTCAATAGGAGTTGAAGGTACAGTAAATTTATACATAGGATAATATCTTGTCAAATGGAGAGGAATATCCTTACCAAGGCTACCATACTATTGTCCCAAAGTAAATTATAACTTTTTTTACTGCATATCATTTTTATAAGTTGCAAAATACTTCATTATGCCGCAGTAGAGTGCCCATGCTACTTTATTTTGATAGTTTTCATCATTTAAAAGCCTCTCCTCCTCAGGATTTGATAAAAAACCGCACTCTACAAGTATTGAAGGAATATTGTTATTAAGTATTATATAATACACATCCGTTTCTTTTTCAACCCTCTTATTGTTTCTATTTAATGTTTTTATAAGCTCCTCTTGAACTATCTTTGCAAAGAGCTTGCTGTTTTCATCTCCCTTTGGATAAAACACCTGTGCTCCATAGTATTGTGCCTGTGGAAAGCTGTTTAGATGTATGCTTATAAATGCATCAGCATTGTTTTCTTTTATTATTTCCTTTCTCTTTTTTAAATCCTGTCTTTTTTTAGTTTCATTTGCATTTATTTGGCTGTATAATCCTTCATCTACTTCCCTTATCATAATGCATACATCCCCGCTCTCTTCAATGTATGCTTTTAGTTTCTTTGCTATTTCAAGATTTATGTTTTTTTCTATTGTACCTGATTTGCCTATAGCTCCTCCATCCATTCCTCCGTGTCCTGCATCAACTATTATTACCCTGTGGCCTGTGGGCATAAGTTTTGCTATAAAAACATTCATATAGCCATAATCAAAAGTTGTAATAAAAGCTGCAATAAACAGTACTAAAATTAACTGCTTAATATTTTTATTCACAAAACCACCTCTACTTAAAAATCATTATTAATATATGAAGTATACACAAAATAAATGAATATTGAAAACATACTTTCCTTAAGATATTATTATGTTAATATAGTCTTTATATACAATAACAATTTTAAAAAGGATGTGCTCTAATGAAATTAAATAAAATTAAAGGTGATACATACTATATAGACGCTCCAACCAACTCAGGAATTTATACATTTAAAAATAAAAGCTGCGTTATAATCGATACAGGCATTAGCATATCTTCTGCTAAAAGAATTGATTCTATACTTATCGAAAACGGACTTAAAGCAAAATATATTATAAATACCCACAGCCATATGGATCACTGCGGAGGAAATAAATATTTCAAAAATACATATCCCGGAAGCATTATTTATTCCTCCCAATTAGAGAAGATATTCATTGAAAATCCTGATTTTTTTCCTACTATACTTTTTTCTTCATCTCCTATTAAAAGCATTGAGAAAAATTTAAATTCTATTCAGGTTGATTTTACTTTAGAATATGGAATTAATAAAATAAACGATGAGAAATTTGAAATAATACCTCTTAAAGGACATTTTATTGAGCAGATTGGAATCATAACCCCTGAGAGGGTATGTTTTATAGGAGATGCTGTCTTTAGCGATGAGATAATAGAAAAGTATTCCCTTCCTTTTCTTTTCGATATAAAAGAAAGCCTCAATACTTTAAATTTTTTAAAAGAGGTTGAGGCTGATTATTTCGTATTAGGACATTGCTGTCCATGTTTAACCCGTAATGAATTTCTTCCTTTAATTGATAGAAATATTAATAATATAGAAAAGTATAATGAGCAGATTTTAGAGCTTTTAGACCAGCCCCTTACAAGAGAAGATTTGCTTGAAAATCTTGTAATACTAAATAATCTTGAAATGGAATTCAGGCAGTATCATTTAAACCTTTCAGCAGTATCTGCTTTTATAAAATACTTATATGACGAAAATCTAATAAGTTACTCAATTGAAGAAGGAAAATTATTTTACTATAAATAATTTTTAATTTATAGGTCAATATGTAATGAGATACAAAGTACAATGTTTTTACTCTTCTAAGCATCTTTCACCCTAAGCAGCATCCCTCTACATACAAAATCTGCTCCAATAAAACTATCTATAAATTATTTATAGGATAAGACAAAGTCTCCTTATATAAAGCAGCGGCTTTATCACCACTAATAAATGCAATGATAAATGCCGCTCTTCACTTAAACATTTTTTCCTGTTACAAGTTCATTTTCGTCATAGCTTATATAATCGCTAACACTTCCAGCGTAAAGCCTGACCTTATAACCAATTTCATCAAGTACAATATAATTTATTGCTGCTTCTATTCCTGAACCGCAATAGGTTATAATTTCCTTCTTGCCTTCAAGTATTTTAAAGTTCTCCTTCAATATGTATTCATCCTTAACTTTCCCATTTTCATCTATACTTTTCTCATAGGGAATATTTATTGCCCCTTTTATGTGGCCCTTCTTATGATATAGAGGTTCATATTCTCCTGTATATCTTTTCTCATTTCTTGAATCCACAAGGGCTTTATCTTCATCATCTAAAGCTTTCTTCACATAATCTATATCAGCATACATAGCCTCTTTAATATTAGTCTTAAAAACTCCCTCTCCTCTTTCCATAGGATTATCTATTGAAATCGGAAAACCCTTTTTCTTCCATTCACTAAATCCTCCATTTAAAACAAATACATTTTCATAACCCATATACTTTAGCTGCCACCATGCTCTAGGAGAACTATACAGCTTATCATCATAAACAACTATTTTTGAATCCATTCTAATTCCTAAATTTGATAATTTTTCACCAAGTAGATTGCAATCTGC
This sequence comes from Caloramator quimbayensis, assembly GCF_900167605.1. Lineage (GTDB taxonomy): Bacteria > Bacillota > Clostridia > Clostridiales > Caloramatoraceae > Caloramator_B > Caloramator_B quimbayensis. The sequence goes on from NZ_FUYH01000013.1 coordinate 92,815, forward strand.
AACAGGTCTTGCTCCTCCATGTACCCCCTTCTTACCGCAAAAATCTTCATTAATATCAAGATAATATGCGTTTTTTATATGTGAGTTTTCATAGGCTTTTTTACCGTAAGAAGCATCGAATAAATCGAATCTGCAGTCGATAATGAATAAATAACTATCCTTTATATTATTAAAAAGCCACTCACAGTTAACAAAATTATTCACAAAACCACCACCTAAAATAAATATTAACTATTTTAATTATAAAACATTTCTATTAAATGTTCATCATGTTCAAAAATCTATTATTTAAATATATAAAGTTATGATATTTGTAAGCGTCAAAAAATTTCCGCATAGATATAGGCAGATACTCCTGATAAAATTACAGATATAAAAAAAGGAGGTATCTGTAATGCAGAATACATTAAAAAAGGCATTTTGGGAAAATATTCTACAAAACTATTCTTCTTATGAAGGTTCATTAATTGATTTTTATACAGAAAACAATATAACTAAGGGTCAGCTTTATTATCATAAAAACAAATTTAATAATTCAAATAAACAAGTATTTTATGGGATAGATTTAAAACCTATTAAAACAAGAGAAAAATAATAATAATAATATATGTATAGAAATTGACAAAGCTAATATAATTATACCTGCAAATGAAGCAGAGCTAATAAAAATTATACTTAAGGAATTACAATCAATATGCTGAGTATTAATAATGTCGATACTGTATATCTTGCCTGCGGCATAACAGATTTAAGAAAAAGCATCGATAAATTAGCCCTATTGTTCAAAGGCAGCTTAAGCTTGATCCTTTTGAAAAAGCATTATTGGAAATCAAGCGAACAGCTTAACAAAATTGAAAAAGAACTAAAAGAAAAATATCAAGGAAGTAATGATTTCTATAAAAAGCCCTATGAAGTAAGGCTTGAAAAATCAGCAGCAATCATTGAAGAATTCATAATGTATGTTGACATAGAATTAAAAAATGCCCTTCATAGAAGTTCTTTAGGCCAGGCTCTTGAATATAGCTAAAAATTATTGCCAGGCTTTACAACCTTTTTGACAGATGACTCCTTAGAAATAGATAATAACGGAGCAGAAAGAGCAATAAAGTCGTTTGTAATTGGAAAAATTTGCTTTTATACAATACGCCAAAGGGAGCAAAGCCAAGTGCAATTCTCTATAGCATAGCAGAAACGGCTAAAGCAAATGATTTAAATGTTGAAAAATATTTAACTTATCTTATGGATGTACTTTGTAATTTGGACAAGAAAGATACATCTGTGCTATTAAAATACATGCCATGGTCAAAAGAGCTCCCTGAAGAATTAAAGCTTGAAAATAAAAATATTCATACTTAAAAGACTAAAATATCCAGTAGAAGGCTTTGCAGCTTACTCTACTGGATTTATTTTATCAACAGATAAATAAAGAATGAATACGTAGATTTTTTGGCGTTTATGTTTAGTGTAAAATATAAATACAAAGAGTTGCAGAAATAAAATACAAATAAAAAAATGGAAAAAAGTCATTGCCAACATCCTCAAAATAAACTACCCTTTAGTTGATGAGGCTAAAGGGGGTAGAAAGGAATGTTAACAATGACTCAAGTTAAGAATATCAAAAAGCTGTACTATAGTAAAGGGAAAAAAGTAAATGAAATTGTTAAAGTTACTGGGCATAATTACAGAACAGTAATAAAATATCTTGAAAAAGCTGATTTTAATCAAAGTTTAGGTAAACAAGAAGGAGATAAAAGAGGACGGCCTAAGAAGATTGAACCCGTAATACCAATAATTAATAGG
>NZ_FUYH01000054.1 GCF_900167605.1 Caloramator quimbayensis
GTCTTGAGTTTGAATATATTGTGTTTTTGCTCTCATAGTGGCTATTATATGACACGGTGACGAAATTATAGCTTCGATAAGCTTATTATGCAGTGGGGTTATATCTCTCCATGCTGCGAACTTATTTCCTCCGTATTTTATAGAATTTTTATCAGCAAGCTCTAAAGCTCCATCAGTACCAGCCCATGCATGGGAAAGGCTATCTATAATAAGTACGTCGTAGCCTAATTTCCCTGCTTCCTTAATTGCATTTATATAATGCTGTGGGTTATAGTTGTCCAATTCAAGCACATCAAAATCAAATTTATCTGCATATTTGCTCGCACTTCCATGTTCCGTATCTATTAATGCAATTTTTTTACCTAATCCTGTTGCTAATGCTAAAGATGTATAAGTTTTCCCTGCTCCCGAAGGACCAATTAAACCTATTCTTGCTTTAGCCTGCTTTTTAGTTGCTTTCTGAAAGCCCATTTATTCAACCTCCACAATAAATTTTGGTTCTCTTTCTTGAATCGTTATGCCTTCTATAACTTCACCTGTATTTTTATTTATTGCTAACCCATTTATCATCTCAATATTTTTCTTTAAAATAGCCCAATCAACTGATTTTTTAATTTTAATGTTTTCAGGGCAATTCTTTTCAGCCCATTCAAGTAGTTTTTCTTCGTCCTTTATATATTCAGGCTGCTGCATTTTTTCAATAAGTTTTCCACTTGGCAAACTATAAACTTTCTGTGTTTTTGTATCCTTTGTCTTAACTGTTTTAAAGTATTTATATAACTTATATTTGAAGAAATTTTCCTCTGAATCTCTCTTCTCTTGTGCTTTTTTAAGTGCTGCATTAAGCTGTTCTATCTTTGCCTTAATGACCATTTCATACCTGTTATATTCTGCATGAGCTTCTTTTATTTTTTCTATGCACCAGTCCGCTTTTAAATCGTTATCTACTATAAATCCTTCTTGTTTTGCTTCTTCCTCGGGAAGAAATTCATCAGCTATTTTAAAAGCATCCATATTATTCATTACCTCCTTCAATCTCTTCTTTATCTTGTTTATTAGCTTTATACCCTTCCGTAGTAATGTTAAGTTCTTCATTATTATGGATGTTTATAGTAATTGATATTTCAGCTGGATAATTTTTGTATTCCTTCAATTCAGGTAAATTATCAGTTATAATTTTTTCTATCCCCTTTGAGTTAATATATAAATCTCCGTATCTACTTATCATCAAATCACAGTTTCCTTCTATTTTTAAAATTTTACTCATAACTTTTCCCTCCATATTTCTAATTTTTAAAATAAGTGATATAATTTTCTTGAGTGTTTTAATTTATTTTGCCTTTTTTATAAGGCTTTTTTTTATAAGACTAAGTAACAATATTGGGCGATGATAATAACGTCTTCTAATCTTGTCTTTTTATTAAAATCAATCCTATTAACTCGTATGTCATCCGTTGCCATCTGCATTATATCTTTAAATTGTCCATCTGAAAGTTTTTTCCCTAACTTTTTCTCAAGAGCCTGTCTTATCATTGCGTAAATTCCCTCCTCTTTTGATTTTTTAAGTATGCTTCAAGCTTAAGTTCTGCGGCTTTTAGCTCCAAAATTGCCGCCTCAATATACTCAGCCTCTGCATTATTGAAATTACTTACAGCCTGTTGATACTCTTTCAAGAGTTGCTGGTACTCCAATTTATTACCTCCTTCCCTTGTAAAATGCTACAATAAGCTTGTCCAGCTTTTGTGACTGCCTAACAATTTCGTCGTAACTTGCACCAGATAAAATCATGTTTTCTAAAATTACTCTTTCTTGGTCCAATCTTTCCCTCACTGTTAAAAACATTAAACAACCTCTCTATTGTCTTTTGGCTGTTACATCTGCCTTTGAATCCTCTACAACCACTTCAATGTATTTCCCATCTGTTACCACAGTTGCAAATCCATTCTCATAAAGATAATGTGCAGCTCCTAAAGTAATGTTATTTCCGCCTTCAAATCTTTTACTCATTTTCCTTTACCTCCTCATTGTTATTAATTTGCCAGATGGTATATGATAAAATGTGTAGCTATCAGCGTCTTTACGCTCAAGCAAGTATTCTTTATGCCTTAATCCTTGCTTTGTTAAAAATATCTTTTGCTCCCTTGTAAGCCTTCTTAGATGTTTCAAATTTGCACCTCCTTTTGTGTATGAAATTACAACACTCTTCTTTCTTGGGTAATTTTTTCAAGCCACATATCAAGCAAATTTTTATTTACAAGAAACTTGGTTCCAACCTTAAAGCATGGGAAATCTGAATTATAGTTACATGCCGCATGAGCTATTTCCATTAGTTTATCTCTTCCAATACCGCTATATTTGACACATTCTTCTATTGTTAAAGTAGCTTTAGTTTTCTCTCCACCTATCTTGGGTAATGCTTCTTCAATTGCTTCTGCAATAACTTTTTTTAGCTCTGCACTTTTATTCATAGAGTTCACCTCACTTGTTGAAAAATTTAACAGGATTTCCCTCTTTCTTGTAGAAATTTATTTACAGAAAGGGGATGAAATTTATGAAAGATTTTATAAATTTAATTAATACATATAACGCTTTACTTATGGTAATATTTACTTTTTTATCTGCATTAGCTACTATTATTATCGCTTGGCTAACATATTCAAATTTAAAAGAATTTAAAGAAACAAGAATTGAAGAAAATAGGGCATATATTGTCTTTTATATTGTTCCTTCGAGTAGTAAGGCATTTCATAACTTAGTATTAAAAAATTTTGGTAAATCTGCTGGCAAAGTTTTATCTTTAAAAATAGATCCTCAACTTGATTATCAAAAAAGTTGCTCCCTAAGTGGTTTTGATAATCCTTTATTCTTTGAATCAAACAAAATATATCTTGCTCCAAATCAATTCGTTACTTCTGTTTTTGATTTTAGAAATTACCCTGATAGAATTTTCAATGTCATAATCGAGTATGAATCTCTTGGAAGAACATTTAAAGAAAGTTATCAAATTGACTATTCCTTTGCACTAAATACTTTCTCTGCAAGTCCAACTATTAATGATATCCCTAAAGGACTTCAGTATATTAATGAAAGTATTCAGGAATTAATTGACACACTTCGTTAATTGCTTCTCTCAATTGTTTTAAAGAGTAGTTATTATAATCAATATCTATCCTTATAGTTATTGCATTTGTAGAATCAATTAATAAACCATCTTCTGTTTTTGCTATTCCATTAGCTATGCCTTTTTTAAATACTAGAGTAGTTGGATAGTTACTATTAGTTATATTTACCTCTGGCTGTGCTTGTACTTGCCT
>NZ_FUYH01000011.1 GCF_900167605.1 Caloramator quimbayensis
CTATTGATATGCGATGAATGGGGATACATTCCAATTGACATTGAAGGGGCTAAACTATTATACCAGGTTATAGCAGGATGCTATGAGAAAAAAAGCATAATATTAACTACAAACCTTGAATTCAGTAAATGGAACAGTATTTTTTTCGATGAAAAGCTAACAAACGCTATACTTGATAGGATGGTCCATCACAGTCATTTACTAATATTTGACGGCCCCAGCTGGAGGCTCCAAAATTCATTAATGAAATACAATTAATTTACAATTATGGTAATGCGGATGTTGCAAAGATTTTTTTCAAAAGTTTGTATTTAATTATTGCAAAACACAACAAGCTTATGAATACAACAAATATAAAGGATTTTACAACTCCTGAATTTATTGATGCATTTACAAAGATACAAAAGATGTTTAAGGAATATACAACAACTGATGCAGTTGGAGGGAAATATGAAAACGGAGCAAATAACTTCCTTTCAGAAAAGACAGCAATGATAGCAAATGGGCCATGGATGATTTCGGATTTTCAGGATCCAACAAAAGCTCCTGCAGGATTTATTGATAAGGTTGGAGCCGCAATTTTCCCAGGACAGGGTGTATTTGATGCTCCAATGCTTGGATTCTTCATTGCATCAAAAGATAAAGAACATGCAGATGCTACTGTTACGCTACTTAAATATTTAACAAGTAAGGAAGTGCAATTAAGAGGACTTGAAATGGTAGGAACGATGCCAGCTTCAACAAATATTGAAATTCCACAGGAAGTTGCAAATAAACATCCTCTTATAACAGAACTTATTAAACTTGCAAACGGTGCAAAATATAAATACAACAACTATCAAGGATTATGGTATCCTAATACTTTAGATACATTAAGTACAAACTATCCAGCATTAGCATTAAATAAAATGACTCCACAGGAATTTGCAAAAAAACTGACTGAGGCTGCAAATAAAAATAAATAACAAATAATAGTTTTTAAATAAAGCCTCCTCGATAATTAGAAATTGAGGAGGCTTTAATTGAAAGGGAGAATGCAGAATGAATAGAAAAGGCTTTTGGATTGCACTTTTTTTAATGCCTACGATTTTAATTTTTCTGCTTATTTATGCTGTTCCAGTATTCACGGTTGTTTTTACTTCGTTTTTTGACTATAGAGGTTTTTCAGGCAGAATGACATTTATTGGTTTAATAAACTATATACAGCTTTTTACAAGCGACAGTTCCTTTAAAAAAGCATTAGGGAATACACTCATATGGATACTTCTTCAGTCAACAGTTCATGTGGCAATCGGAACAATACTTGCACTTATTCTTGCTAAAAAGCGTTTTGGATGGAAATTTGTTAGAACATCATATATGATTCCAAATATCATTTCAGCATCAGCACTTGGAGTTATATTTCTTAATGTATTTAATCCAACTTATGGAATAGTCAATTCAATTATTAAAATATTTGGAAATAAAAATATCAATACAAACTGGTTTTTTGATTATAATACTGCTTTTTTTACAGTTACAATTACTTGGCTTATTTATGCAGGATTAATAACTATACTCGTACTTGCAGAGATTATGTCTATTCCTGAATCTGTTTTTGAAGCAGCAAAGATTGATGGAGCGTCAGATTTTAAAATAAATATTTATATAATTCTTCCAATGCTTAGAAATATTCTTGCAACTTGTGTAATTTTAGCCGCTACGAGTATGCTTAAAGAATTTGAATTGATATTTTTAACTACTAAAGGTGGTCCTGCAGATTTAACTCTTAATTTACCTTTATATCTTTACAAAACTGCACTAATTGAAAACAATTTTGGATATGCAAATACAATAGGGACGGTTCTTATAATAATGGGAGTTATAACTATTGCACTGGTTACAAAACTATTTAAATTTGGTGAATCTGATGTTTAAAGGAGTGTGACAAAATGAGAAGTTTAGCGACGAAAAAAAACTATAAATCTGAAAAAATACGAGGCATAAGAATTTTTACATCATCATTTTCAATATTATTTCAGCTTATTATTGTTGCAATTTCTATTTTACCGATAGTATGGATATTTTTTTCATCATTTAAAACAAACGGAGAAATATTAAATTCATCGCTTTCACTCCCTAAGCATTGGAATTTTTATGGCTATATAAATGCTTTTAAGATATCGCCTCTTCATAAATTCTATGCAAACAGCATTATAATTGCAGTTACAAGTACAATTTTAAATGTTTTTTTTGTAGGCATGGCATCATATGTAATTGCAAGATTTAATTTTAAATTTAAAAAAGTTATTCTGATAACATTGTCTCTTTCATTGTTTTTACCTATGACATCACTAATTCATCCTGTTTATATGACTATTAATAAAATTGGGCTTTATGATACAAAAGCTGGTCTTATTCTTGTTTATACTGCTCTTGGACTTCCAACAACATTGTTTCTTCTTAACAGCTATTTTTTAAGTATACCAAAAGATATTGAGGAAGCTGCTTATATTGATGGAGCAGGATTTTTCAGGACTTTTATTCAAATAATAGTACCTGTTGCAAGACCAGGGTTTGCAACTGCGGCAGTTTTACAATTTCTACTCTCGTGGAATGAATTCCTTTATGCCATAGTTCTTACTAATTCAAAAGAAAACCGTACAATACCTGTAGCGCTAAGCTATTTTACTTCTCAATTCAGCTTTAACTATACATCTTTATTTGCTGCAATTGTTATGGTAAGTCTTCCAAGCATAATTTTATTTGCTTTAATGCAGGAGCAGGTTGTAAGCAGTCTAACTGCAGGATCTGTAAAAGGATAATAAAATAGTTTATATTTGTAATTAATTGAATTAAAATGAAAATAAATATATTTATATAAAACTTTGCATAACAAGGAGTGAAAAATATGAAACTTGCAGTATTAGGAGGGGGAGGCGTAAGATCCCCATTTTTAGCCAAGTATATAGCAAATAAGGCAGAAAAACTTAAAATAGATTCTGTTATTTTTATGGATGATAACAGTGATAAGATAAGAATATACGGGGGGATTGCAAAAAAAGCAGCAAGTATAATCAATCCAAAACTTAAATTTGAAATAACAACTGATGTTAAAGAAACTTTAAAAGATGCTGACTTTATTATAACATCTCTTAGAGTCGGCGGTGATGAGTCAAGAGTTACAGATGAGAGAACAGCATTAAAATATGGAATAGTTGGTCAGGAAACAACAGGGGCAGGCGGATTTGCAATGGCATTAAGATCAATAAATGCACTTATAAAATATTGCAGTATGGCAAAAGAATATTCAAAGCCTGATGTAAAAATATTTAACTTTACAAATCCATCAGGGCTTGTAACACAGGCATTAAGAAGTCTTGGATTTGATAATGTATATGGAATATGCGACGGACCGTATGGGTTTTTAAAGGAACTTGCGTCATATCTTAATATAAATTTAGATGATATATCTGTTGAATGTTTCGGACTCAACCATTTATCATGGTTTAGAAGTATAAAAATAAAAGGACAAGAAAAAATAAACGAAATAATTGAAGATGACAGAATATATGAAAAAACAGAAATGCATCTGTTTGAGAAAAAGCTTGTAAGAAGCTTAAACATGATACCAAATGCATACTTATACTATTATTATTATAGAGAAAAAGCAGTTGATAATATATTAAAATCACAATATACAAGAGGGGAAACTATAAGGGAAATTAATAAAAATATGTATAGAGAATTAAGTACTCTAAATCCTGAAAAAGATTTTGAAAAAATGCTGGGCATATTTTTAAAGTATTATTCTCAAAGAGAGAAAAGTTATATGAATATTGAATCGGGTTCTAATAAGCCTCATATAGAAAAAGAAATTACATGGCAGGATTTTTTTGATATGCAGGGCGGAGAAGGTTATGCAGGAATAGCATTAGGTTTTATTGATGCAATTGTTAATGATTCTAAAAAGGAAATGATTCTTTCAGTACCAAACAATGGAATGATAGAAGGATTAAAAGATGATGATGTTGTTGAAATTACTTGCAGTGTAGATAAAAATGGAGCAAACCCTGTTTATATTGGGGAGGTTCCGGAAATACAAATGTCTCTAATAAGGCAGGTAAAGCTGTATGAAAGGCTTGCAGTTGAAGCTATTATTGAAAAAAACAAAGAAAAAGCAGTACAGGCACTAATGATACATCCTTTGGTAAATTCATATTCAATAGCTTCAAATCTCATAGAAGAATATTTAAATGAATATATAGATTTTGTAGGAGCATGGAGGTAATACTATGTCTTTAGTTGCAGCAATTTCTCCTGTTACAATAGATATTTTATACTCAGGCCTTCCAAGGATGCCAAAGCTTGGAGAGGAAGTTTGTGCAGATATGTTTGATATTCAAATTGGCGGAGGCCCACCTGCAACGCTTATAACACTGTCAAAGCTTGGGATAGATACAAAACTTGGCACATTTTTATCAAGCGATAATACAGGAAGGATGGCAGAAATACTTCTTGAGCAGAAAGGCGTAAATTATACAAATCTTTATAGAGGAGACGAAAGAGCAGTTAATGTTACAAGCGTTGCATCCTTTCCGCAGGATAGATATTTTCTATCATATTTTTCAAAAGTTGATTCAAAAATATTAAGTGATGATGAAGTTTACAGCTTTTTAAAAGGAGCAAAAGTTGTAATTGGAATTGAAAGCCACATTGAAGTTATGAAAAAGCTGAAAGAAGAAGGGACAACAATTGTATATGATGTAGGCTGGAGCGATGATTTAAGCATTGAAAAGATAAAGCCTGTATTAAAACATGTTAGTGTATTTACTCCAAATGATAAGGAAGCACGAAAAATTGCAGGGACGGATAATGTATTTGAAGCACTTGAAAAAATAGGAGAATACGCTGAAAATGTAATAATAACCTTAGGTAAAAACGGGAGTATAGCAAAGAGTAAAGATAAAGTAATGTACTTTCCGCCTGTAAAAGGAATAAAGGCAGTTGATACAACAGGAGCAGGAGATAACTTTTTAGCAGGAGTAATATATGGAATATATAAAGGATGGACAATAGAAGAGTCGGTTAAAATGGGAAATATAGTCGGAGCATATTCAACAACGTCGCTTGGGTGCTGCAGTGCTGATATCACAATTGAGAAGGCAAAGCAGTATTTATACGGTATGACTTGTGTAAATATTCAAAATGAAAAAGATATTATAAGATATTTAGATTAATTAAAAATCAGAAATGCATATATGTGAATTATTGATAAAAGAAATTTTATAAAAATTTTTTTAACAATAAATATCCATCTATAAATATATAAAGATAATAATAAATTGTATGTACAAATATATTAGATTTTACTTATGTAGATAATAAGGAAGATATGAAAAAATATCTTAATATGGAGGTTGACAATATAACTACAAGAAGGCCGGATATGCTTATTAAAATGAGAGATTTAAAATTTAAAAGCGTCTTATTACAAAACTAACTTAAAGAACTCAGGCTGCTTGATTTAAAGCAACCTGAGTTCTTTAAGTCTATACTGTGTTTAGTTCAAGCTCATCAAGTTTACTATTATTAAATGCTTCCCTGTCAAATTCATTTTCAGAAGCAGCAACAATTAGAGCTGCAACAGATGCTCCTGTTACATTTGTAGCTGTTCTTGCCATATCTATTATTACATCAATGCCAAGAAGCATTGCAAGGCCTTCAAGCGGAAGTCCAAGAGTTGAAAGAACAACTGTTGCTGCTATTGATGCTGTTCCTGGAACACCTGCAATTCCAATAGATCCCAAAGTAGTTGCTGCAATAATCATCAAATAATCATTTGTATTAAGAGAAATGTTAAAAACATTTGCAACGAATACTGCTGCAATTGCAGGATAAAGTCCGCCGCAGGCATTCATACCGACAGTTGCACCAATTGGTGCTACAAAACTTGCTATTTTTTCAGATATTTTTGTCCTTCCAATCAGCGATTTAATAGTTACTGGAAGAGTTCCATAACTGCTTTGAGTTGTAAAAGCAACTAACTGTGCAGGATATATACTTTTAAAGAATCGAAGAGGATTAATCCTTACAATTAATGCAACAAGTCCTGCATGAACTATTATAACCTGAAGCAGGCATGCCAAATATACGGCTATTATGACCTTTCCAAGTGGAATTAGAGTTGATAATCCATATTCCGCTGAAATAGATGCCATAAGAGCAAATACTCCGTATGGAGCAAGCTTAATAATGATTTTTGTAATTCTGTACATTATTTTAGCAAAGGCATTAATAAAATCTGTTACAGGTTTTGTAGACTTTGGCTTTCTGTTTTCTTCAATAATAATTGCAAGAGCTATAAATATTGAGAAAACAATTGTTGGTATAGTTTTGCCTTCTGCCATTGAAGCTATAGGATTAGATGGTATCATATCAATTAGTACCTTTGCAAATGAAGGTATTTCTCTTGCTTTAAAAGCTGAATCCTTAGCAAACTGCAGTCCGGAACCCAGGTTAAAGGATACTGCTGCTGCAATTCCGATTACTGAAGCTAAAGCTGTTGTAATTAAAAGAAGTAATATTGTTTTTAACGCTATTCTTTTTAGCTGGTTTGGATTATTTAATGCTGTAATACTTGAAATAATAGATGTAAATATTAAAGGAATAACGACCATTTTAATAAGGCCCACAAATATTTTCCCAACTGGCTCAATTATTAAAGCATCCTTTTTAAAAACTGCTCCAATTGCAATACCTAAGAGCATTGCTGTTAAAACCCTTATTCCAAAGCTGACTTTTTTTATTTTAAGAAAATAAAGAAAAAGCAGCAGCACTATTGATAATAGTAAGCTAATATAAGATAAATTCATTTTTTAACCTCCTTAAATTTATAACTCATATTTCTTCATAAGCAGCAGCGCGCATCTGCTTATGCAAAATAAAAACCTTCTGCCCCTTTTTACAGAGGCAGAAGGTTACTTCCGCGGTTCCACTCTGATTAGGCAAAATATGCCCATCTCATTTCAGGTACAATCATACCTTACCTCTTTAACGGGAGGACACGTAACAGCCTACTTAAATTCGGCCTAACACTCAAAGGGGCACTTCAACCATAATCCTACATAAAGCCCTCTCAGCCAGTGGAGCTTCTCTCTGTCTGATTCATACAGTTTACTTTACCTTATCATCGTGTTTAATACTTTGTACTTGATGAAATTACTATATCAAATATTTATGAAGATTTTATGAAGGTCTTATATAAAAAATGAAAATTAATTTAAGAGTTTTATAATATAAATTTGTTATATACTTTATAAGGTGGTAGAAGCTATAAAGGGATAATACAAACAAGGCATAATTCTTTAAGGGTGATATGATAGTTTAATATTTTTTAATTTAAAAGATTCTATGCATTTAATTAAATTAAGCTTATGTAAGTAAAGTTATTTTTATGAAAGGTGCTAATTATCTATTAAAGTGTATAGAGTGAAAGATATTTTTTGCTATCGTTACATAAAGTCATTAAAGTAGTAATTTAAAGCTAAATTACTACTTTAGTTAGAAGTAGCAAATGATTTTTTAAGTAAACTTTCAATTTTAGTATCAATCTTCATATTTTTTTTATTTAGCTTTTTATATGGAATAAAAAAATAACTACAGTTATTAGATTTGTTTTTTAAGTATGAATATATTATTTGAGACTCATCAGCTTCGTTTTTTTCAATATTAACTGATTTTTCAAAAGTATTATTGTTAAAATAATATGATATGTTACTGCTAATTTCACAAGCTATTTCTTTAAAATTATCTTCTAATAACATATACTTTTTATTAAAAAGAATTTTAATTCCTTTTAATAAAAAAATTTTAAATTCTTTACTGTTTAGCTTTTCAAAGAGAAGAATATTCCTATTTTTCTTTATAAATTCAATAACTTTTATTTTATTAACCAAATAGTTTACAGCACTTAAATAATCTCTATATTTTGCTGCACTTTCAAAATCATATTTTTCAGAGGACGTAATCATTTTATTTTTGATTAATTCAATTATCTCTCTGTCAGTTCCATAAAGCAAATTTGTTATTTTATGGATTACATCATTATACTGTTCCTTTGCATTATCGTTAAAGCACATTCCAATACATAGACCAAGTGAATAATTAAGACATTTTGAAGTTCTTAAAAAGTCATTGCTGCATAAAATTCTACAGCATTCTTTTATTCCTTGTATAGCTCTAAGTACTGTATTTTTGTTTGTATAAGGTCCAAAATAAATATTTCCATCATCAATGTTAAATTCATCAGAAATTTCAATATTAGGATATTTTCTATTGATTTCTATTTTTATATAACAGTATGAATTTGGGTTTTTCATTTTGCTATTGAAAATAGGTTTTATTTCTTTTATTAACTTGCATTCAAGCAAAAAGGCTTCAAATTCTGTATCAGTAACAATATAATCAAAGTCTTTTATATTTTTTATCAATTTTATAACCTTTGGTGAATGCGTTGATGAATTTGTAAAATATGATTCAACTCTGTTTTTAAGATTTTTTGACTTTCCAATATAAATTATACTTCCGTGTGAGTTTTTCATTAAATATACCCCTGGAGAAGAAGGAAGCATTTTTGCTTTTTCTTTTAAATTCATTTTATGCCTCCCATAAAAGTTTATTACTTATTTTATCATCATGAATAAAAATCTTCAATGATTTCAAATCAAATATGTTATTAAATATTAAAAATGTATCATAGCAATTGAATACAGTTAAGATTACAAAAAATTTACATCTTTAAGAAAATAATAATAAGAGTTATACCATTTAGAAATTTAAATTTGATTGTGATATTTTGCAACGGTTAGATTTTTGTAAATTTTAAAATCTTTATAAAAGTGATATAATGTAAATTATTAATTTAACAAAAATATAATTTTAGGTTGGGATAAAGATGTCAGTTACAATAAAAGATATAGCAAAAATATTAAATGTATCATATGCAACTGTTTCAAAAGCACTAAGTGATAGGGATGACATAAGTGAAGAAATGAAAGCTAAAGTAAGAAAGGTTGCAGAAGAATTAAACTATAAACCAAATTATATTGCTCGTGGTCTTGTAAAAAAAGAAACAAAGACTATAGGACTTATTATACCAGATATTACAAATCCTTTTTATTCTGAGATTGCAATGGCGATAGAAGAAACAGTTAATAAGGAAGGCTATAGTGTTTTTCTATGTAATTCTAATTGGAAAAATAGTAATGAAAATGATTATATTAACCTTTTAACAAGTAAGAAAGTAGATGGAATAATAATTGCACCTATAGGAGAAGAAAGCTTAAATTTAGAGAGTGTTGATATTCCAATTGTAATTGTTGGAACAAAGAAAAGCTATAATAACCAAAACTATGTTGTTATTGATGATGAAAAAGGTGGATATATAGCTGTAAAACATTTAATTAAACAAAACTGTAAGAAGATAATGTTTGTTGGAGGAAAACAAAATGTTCAATCTAATAAACAAAGATTAGAGGGATATAAAAGGGCATTAATAGAAAGTAATTATGAAATTAATGAACAATATATAAGAAGTGGTAATTTCAAACAAGAAAGCGGATATTTAATTATGAAAAAAGTTTTTAATGATGGAATTATACCAGATGGTGTTTTCGCAGGTAATGATTTGCTTGCTCTTGGAGTAATGCGTTCAGCTTTAGATTTTGGCTTAAAGATACCAGATGACATAAAAATAGTTGGCTTTGATGATATTCCTTTTGCAAGTCTACCTGAAATATCACTGACTACAATACTTCAGCCTAAATATAAGATGGGAGAGCATGCAGCAAATATGCTTTTATCCAAAATAAAGAATCCAGAAATAAATTGTGAAAATATTATATTAAAACCTAAACTAATTAAAAGAAAAACTGGCTAATAAGAAGCTGTAAGGTTTAAAATTTAAACTTTACAGCTTCTTATTTTAGTTTAATTAAATAAATATAATAATTATAACATAGATTTATTAGTGCAGAATTAATTTTAAAATATAAGAAAATTGCCAAAAATAAAACAATTATTGAATCTTTAAAAATAAAGTTATATAATATAATTAACTTAAACGTTTAAGTAAAAGATTGTTGCTTTTCAAAAATGAGATTATTAGATAAATGAAATTGAAAAAAATTAGATTAATATAAAAATAAAATCTTATTAGGAGGAATAATATGGATTTAAAGTCAAAAGCTTTAAAAGTGCATAAAGATAATCAAGGGAAAATTGCCCTTCATTGCAAAGTACCTGTAAATAATAAGGAAGATATGACATTAGCATATACACCCGGTGTTGCAGAACCTTGCCTTGAAATAAAAGAGAATTATAACAAAATATATGAATATACATCAAAGGGAAACCTTGTTGCAGTAGTTACAAATGGCACTGCAGTTCTTGGACTTGGTGATATAGGAGCGGGAGCAGGGCTTCCAGTAATGGAAGGGAAAGCTGTTTTATTTAAATCATTTGCTGGAATAGATGCTTTTCCAATATGTATTGAAACAAAGGATGTAAATAAAATAGTTGAGACAGTAAAACTTATGGAACCTACCTTTGGAGGAATAAATTTAGAAGATATAAAGGCCCCAGAGTGCTTTGAAATAGAAGATAGGTTAAAAGAAATTTGTGACATACCGGTATTCCATGATGACCAGCATGGAACAGCTGTAGTTACACTTGCAGCACTTATAAATGCATTAAAAATTACAGGCAAAAGGTTTGAAGATTTAAAAGTTGTAATAAATGGAGCAGGAGCAGCAGGTACATCTATAACAAAACTTTTAATAAAATCTGGAGTAAAGAATATACTGATTTGTGATAGAACAGGGATAATATCAAAAAATAACAGCAAACTTGATTTTAACAAAAAGAAACTTGCAGAAATAACTAATAAAGATAATATAATAGGTACTTTAAAGGATGCAATTAAAGGTGCAGATGTATTTATAGGGGTATCTGCTCCCAATGTTTTAACCACTGATATGGTAAAAACAATGAATAGAGATGCCATAGTTTTTGCAATGGCAAATCCAGTGCCAGAAATTTATCCAGATGAAGCTAAAAAAGGTGGTGCAAGAATTATTGGGACAGGCCGTTCAGATTTTCCTAATCAAATAAACAATGTTCTTGCATTTCCAGGAATATTCAGAGGAGCTCTTGATGTAAGAGCTTCCCAGATAAATGAGGAAATGAAAATTGCAGCAGCTTATGCGATTGCAAGTGTAGTAGAAGATAGCGAATTAAATGAAGATTATATTCTCCCAAATGCATTTGATTTAAGAATTGCACCAAAAGTTGCAGAGTCTGTTGCAAAAGCTGCTATTGAAACAAAGGTAGCGAGAGCTGAGGGAATAACCCCTGAGTGGGTTTTTAATCATACTGTTGAATTATTAAAAAAATAATTTTAGGAGGCTGATAAAATGGTTAAAGTTGGAGTTGTAGGTTATGGAGTTATAGGTCAAAGGCTTGCAGACGGCGTTGCCCTTCAAAAGGATATGGAACTTGTTGGTGTTGCTGATGTATCGCCAACCCTCGCAATAAGGGCACTAAAAGAAAAAGGAATGCCATATAATTTTTATCTTGGAATGCCTGAGAATCTTCATATGTTTGAGGAACTTGGAATACCTGTATCAGGAACTCTTGAAGAATTGGTTCAGAAGACTGACATTATACTTGATGCTACAAGTGCAGGTGTTGGAGCAAAGAATAAGGAACTTTATGCAAAGTATAACAGAAAGGCAATATTCCAGGGAGGAGAGAAAAACTCTGTTGCTGATGTATTCTTCCATGGATATGCAAACTATGAAAAAGGACTTGGAAAGCAGTTCTTAAAGCTTACATCCTGCAACACAACAGGGCTTATAAGATCAGTTGACTGCCTTGATCGTGAATTTGGAATAGAAAAAGTTGCAATAACTATAATAAGACGTGTTGCTGATCCTGGTGATTACCACAGAGGTCTTACAAATGCTCTTCAGATAGACAAGGCTCCAAGCCATCAGGCAGTAGATTTAATGACTATAATGCCTCATATTAATGCAACAGGAATACTTGTTCATACGCCTGTTACCCATGGACATATTATAACAGTAGTTGCAACACCAAAGAAAAAGATATCAAAGGAAGAGGCAATTGAGTGCTTCAAGAAACACCCAAGAATAAGAGTAGTTAGAATTGCAGACGGGTTCCTTGGAAATGCTTCACTCTTTAGATATGCAAGAGACCTCGGAAATCCAAGAGGAGATATGTATGAAATAGCACTTTGGGAAGAATCAGTTGTAAATTCAGGAGATGACATAATGTATGCAATAAATATACCTCAGGAAGCTGTAACAATTCCTGAAACAATAGACGGAATTAGAGCAGCTTTAATGATGCAGCCTGACAGAATTTCAGCAACTTCAGAAACAAATAAATATTTGGGGATGGGAAAATGGATACAAAAATAACTAAAATAAGATCGATGGATGAGTTTGATTATGAAGGAAAGACAGTAATACTAAGAATAGATGTAAATTCGCCGATTGACCCTGTGACTAAGAAAATTGTTAATGAAAACAGAATAAAAAAGAGCATTCCAACAATAAAATATCTTCTGGAGAAAAAAGCAAAGGTTGCAATAATTGCACATCAGGGAGATACCCTTGATTACCACAACTTAATTCCAATGGAAGAACATGCTCAAAAGCTTTCAAACCTTTTGGATATTGAAATTAAATACATCGATGATGTATGCGGTATTGCAGCAAGGGAGGCAGTTAAAAATCTAAAACCAGGAGAGGCTGTATTTTTAGGGAACTTAAGATATCTTTGCGAAGAGATTTCAACCTTTGAAGATGCAGTAAAATTAGAGCCTCATGAAATGCTTAATACCTATCTTGTAAGAAGCCTTGCACCTCTTGCAGATTATTATGTTAATGATGCATTTGCAGCTGCACATAGAAATGCACCTTCAATGGTAGCATTCCAGGAAATTCTTCCATCAGCTGGAGGAATACTTTTAAAGAAGGAAATTGATGCTTTATGTAAGGTTATGGAGAGCCCAGACAGGCCAAATGTATTTGTACTTGGAGGACTTAAGATTTCAGATGCATTTGGAATGATGAAGCAGGTTTTGGAGAACGGAAGTGCAGACAGAATTCTTGCATGCGGAGTAACAGGGCATATAATGCTTATGGCAAAAGGATATAATCTTGGAGAGAAAAATGAAAAGTTTATAAGGGATAGGTCTCTCGATGTATTTATAAAACCTGCAAAGGAATATATTGAAAACTATGGAGAAAAAATAATTTATCCTATTGACCTTGCCTTTGAAAAAGATGGTAAAAGAGTTGAAATAAATATTGAAAATCTTCCTGTTGATGAGCTTTTCCTTGATATTGGGGATAAGACAATTGAAATATTCAAAAAAGAAATAGAATCAGCAGGAACTATATTTGTAAACGGTCCGGCAGGGGTATATGAAAATAAACTTTTTGAGAACGGAACAAGAGAGATTTGGACAGCTATTGCAAATGCTAAAGGATATTCGGTAATAGGCGGGGGAGATACAGTAAGCGCGGCTCAAAAATTCATTGACACTTCAAATATTAATTATGTATGTACTGCAGGAGGAGCGATGGTAAGATTCTTATCAGGAGTTAAAATGCCTCTTATTGAAGCAATGAAAAAAGCATACACAAGGGAATATAAATAAATCTTATTTTGGTATATGCTGCAAATTTCCTATAATTATGAATCAAAGCAGCATATACCATAAATATGGAGGTAGAAGATGTTAAGCAGTGAAAAAATAAAGGAAGTTAAAGAGTTTGCCATAAAAATTAGAATTGAAACCATAAAAGCGATAGGGAACCTTGGATTTGGTCATATTGGAGGAGCAATGTCAATTGCGGATACTATTGCTGTATTATATGATGCTGTAATGAAATACGATCCTAAAAATCCAAATTGGGAGGATAGAGATTATCTTATATGCTCAAAAGGACATGCAGGCCCTTCTATATACTCTGCTTTAGCACTAAAAGGATTTTTCCCAATCGAGGAGCTTATGACTTTAAATAAACCTGGTACACATCTGCCAAGCCACTGCGACAGAAACCTTACAACAGGTATAGATATGACAACAGGCTCCCTTGGACAGGGCTCTTCTCTTGCAGTAGGTGTAGCCCTTGGGAACAGATGCTGCGGCAGAAAAAATACAACTTATTTAATACTTGGCGATGGAGAGATGCAGGAAGGCCAGGTCTGGGAAGCAGTACTTTATGCAGCACAGCAGAAATTAAGCAATCTTATAGTATTTGTTGATTACAATAAAAAACAGCTTGATGGATATACTGCAGATATTAATGACCTTGGAGATTTAAAATCAAAATTCGAAGCTTTCAATTGGTTTGCACAGGAAGTTGACGGACACAATGTTTCAGAAATTTATGAAGCAGTTGAAAATGCAAAGAAGCAGAATGAAAAGCCATCTGCAATAATACTGCATACTGTAAAAGGAAAAGGATGCAGCTTTGCTGAAAATGAACTATACAACCATCATATGACAGTAAGCAGGCAGCAGATGGAAGAAGCACTCAATGTTCTTTTAAATGAGCTTGGCAGGAGGTGATAGCATGAGTGCAGTATTAGCAAATATGAGAGTTAAAGAAGATAAGGAAATGAGAAATGTATACTGCGAAACGCTTATGGAACTTTCAGAGGAAAATAATAAAATTGTAGTCCTTGATGCAGACCTTATGAATTCAATGGGAATGACAAAATATGCAAATAAATACCCAGAAAGAACATTTAACGTTGGTATACAGGAAGCTAACATGGTTGGTATTGCAGCCGGGCTTTCAGCAACAGGGCTTGTTCCATTTGCTCATAGTTTTGGACCTTTTGCAACAAGAAGATGCTTTGACCAGCTTTTCTTATCCTGCGGATATGCAAAATTAAACGTAAGAATTGTAGGAAGCGATCCTGGAGTTACAGCTGCATATAACGGAGGAACTCATATGCCTTTTGAGGATATGGGTATACTTAGAAATATTCCTAACATTACAATTTTGGAACCCGTTGATTCTGTAATGTTAAAAGATATTATAAAACAGACATCAAATATGTATGGCCTGTTTTACATAAGGCTTTTAAGGAAAAATGCAGTAAAAATTTATGAGGACAGCTCAACATTTGAAATAGGAAAAGGAATTACTTTAAAGGATGGGAGAGACGTTACAATAATTGCAACAGGAATTATGGTTGATGATGCTTTAAAAGCTTCCGATGAACTTGAAAAAACGGGTATATCAGCAAGGGTTGTAAACATATTTACTTTAAAACCAATAGACAAGGAACTTATAATAAAATGCGCAAAGGAAACAGGTGCAATAGTTACTGCTGAAAACCACAGTGTAATTAACGGACTTTATTCTGCAGTCTCTGAGGTTATAGCAGAAAGTACTTTAGTCCCAGTTGAGAAGGTAGGAGTTATGGATGAATTCGGAGAAGTTGGACCTCTCGATTATTTAAAGCAGAGGTTTAAGCTTACTCCTGAATCAATAGTTGAAAAAGTTAAAAAAGTGCTTAAAAGAAAGAACTCATAAAGAGGTGTTTTAAATGATTAAAATTTGTCAAGATAAACCCTTTGAATATGGATATAATGCTATAACCGTAATGGGAGAAAAAGAACATGATACAATGATGGATTTTGGGATTTTAAGGCTTAAAAAAGACCAGAAGGAAGTATTTTTCAGTGAAAATAAGGAAAGAGCATTTCTCATGATAAAGGGAGAAGTAGCACTTGAGTGGAACGGATGCAAAAGGATAATAAAAAGAGAATCATGTTTTGACTATAACCCTTGGGTACTTCATGTTCCAAAGTGTACTGAAGTTAAAATTACTGGAATATCTGATGATTCTGAGATTAATATAACAAGTACAACCAATGACAGAAATTTTAATGCAAGGCTTTACTCACCAGATGAATGTGCAAGCGAAGAGAGAGGAAAAGGGACGCTAAATGAATGTTCGACAAGAATAGTAAGAACAGTATTTGATTATTCAAATGCAGACTATTCAAATCTTGTACTTGGAGAAGTTATAGATTTTCCAGGAAAATGGTCAAGCTATCCTCCACATCATCATCCTCAGCCTGAAATATATTTTTATAAATTCTATCCTGAAAACGGATACGGATTTTCACAGCTCGGGGACAGAGTTGAACAGGTAAAGAATAATTATACGATAAAGATTCTTGATGATGTGAGCCATCCACAGGTTACAGCACCTGGTTATGCAATGTACTATATATGGGTTATAAGGCATATTGACAAAAATCCATACAAGAGCCCTCAGTATCCAATTTTTGAAAGTGAGCATCTTTGGGTAAATGATAAAAATGCAAAGATTTGGCCGGAAAAATAATTTAGTGGGGTGAGAAATTTGAAAACAGAAAGGCTTACAATGGGTCAGGCACTTTTAAAGTTTCTTGACAATCAGTATGTAGAATTTGACGGAGTTCAAAACAAATTTGTAAAAGGAGTTTTTACAATTTTCGGTCATGGATGTGTTGTCGGATTTGGTGAAGCTCTTGAAAGTTATAAAGGAGATATTGTTGTTTATCAGGGAAAAAATGAGCAGGGAATGGCACATGCTGCAATAGGATATGCAAAACAGAAAAACAGAAGAGAGATAATAGCATGTACATCATCAATTGGGCCTGGTGCATTAAACATGGTTACTGCTGCAGGAACTGCAACTGTAAACAGAATACCTCTTTTATTATTCCCTGGCGATACATTTGCTTGTAGGCAGCCGGATCCAGTTCTTCAGCAGGTTGAGCATCCATTAAGTCAAGGAATAACAGCAAATGATGCATTTAAGGCCGTATCAAGGTACTGGGACAGGATTGAAAGACCTGAGCAGCTTATGAGTGCTATGATTAATGCAATGAGAGTATTAACTGATCCTGCAGATACAGGAGCTGTAACTATCTGTATACCTCAGGATGTACAGGGTGAGGCATATGATTATCCTGTTGAGTTCTTTGAAAAAAGAGTCCACATTATATCAAGAAGAGAACCATCAAAAGCTGAAATTGAAAGAGCAGCAGCTAAAATTAAAAATAAGAAAAAGCCAGTGATAATATGCGGCGGAGGTGTTGTATATTCTGAAGCTGCAGATGCACTTGTAAAGTTTGCTGAAAGATTTAACATACCATTTGGTGAAACACAGGCTGGCAAAGGTGCTGTATCATGGAAGCACAAATTAAATCTTGGAGGAATTGGGGTTACCGGAGGACTTGCAGCAAACAGGATAGCAATGGATGCAGACCTTGTAATTGCAGTTGGAAGCAGGCTTTCGGATTTTACAACATCATCAAAATGGCTCTTTAAAAATCCTGATGCTGAGGTAGTTTCAATAAATGTGAACTCCTTTGATGCATATAAGATGAACGCATGTACAGTAATTGCGGATGCAAAGGCAGGACTTGAGGCACTTTACAAAGTACTTGATGAAGCAGGATATATGTCTTCCTATAAGGATGAAATAGAAAATGCAAAGAAAGAGTGGGAAGAAGAAGTTAACAGGCTATTTAAGGCTGATATTGAAAATGGTCTTTCACAGACAAGAGTTCTTGGGGAACTTGACAAGCTAATTGATAAGAATGATATAATTGTCGGTTCATCAGGAAGCCTTCCAGGAGACCTTCAAAGGGTATGGAGACCTGAAAAACCAAAGACATACCACATGGAATACGGTTTTTCATGTATGGGTTATGAAGTTTGTGCTGCACTTGGTGTTAAGATTGCAGAACCAGATAAAGAAGTATACTCTATGGTTGGAGACGGAAGCTATTTGATGCTTCATTCAGAGCTTGTAACAAGCATTCAGGAAGGCAAAAAGATTAATGTTCTTCTTTTTGACAACTCAGGCTTTGGATGTATAGAAAACCTGCAGAATTCTCAAGGCATACCAACTTTTGCAACACAGTTTAAGTTCCGTGATGAAAAAACTGGAAGACTTACAGGTCAGTCTATACCGATAAGCTATGCTGAAGCAGCAAAAGGCTACGGATGTAAAACATATACTGTTACAAATATAGAAGAATTAAAAGAAGCATTTGAATGTGCAAGGAAAGATAAGGTTTCAACATTAATTGACATAAAGGTTGCTCCAAAGACTATGACCGGAGGTTATGAATCATGGTGGCGCGTAGGCGTTCCCGAGGTATCAGAAAACCAATCCGTAAGAGAAGCATACCAAAAAATGTCTGAAGAAGTTAAAAAGACAAAGAAATTTTAATATGGGGGATATATTATGTTTGATAGCAGTAAAGTAAAACTTGGGATTGCTCCAATAGCATGGACAAATGATGACATGCCGGAGCTCGGAAGTGAAAATACATTTGAGCAGTGCATAAGTGAGATGGCGCTTGCAGGATTTACAGGAAGCGAAGTTGGAAACAAGTACCCAAAAGATACAAAAATTCTTAAAAAAGCTTTAGATTTAAGAGGAATATCCATTGCAAGCGCATGGTTCAGCGCATTTTTAACAACAAAACCCTTTGAAGAGACAAAAGAAGCTTTTATAAAGCACAGGGATTTTCTTTATGAAATGGGTGCAAAGGTTATAGTTGTTGCAGAGCAGGGCCACAGCATACAGGGAATGATGGATGTTCCAGTGTTTGATAAAAAACCTGTTTTTACTGAAGAAGAATGGGAAAAACTTGCAAGAGGCCTTGAAGAATTAGGAAAGCTTGCACTTGAAAAGGATATGAAGGTAGTATATCACCACCACATGGGAACGGGAGTTCAGACAACAGAAGAAATAGATAAACTTATGGAAATGACTAATGAAAACCTTGTATATCTGCTGTTTGATACCGGACATTTAACCTTCTCGGGAGAAAATCCAGAAGAAATACTTAAAAAATATGTAAAAAGAATAAAACATGTTCACCTTAAAGATATAAGGCAGGATGTTTTGAAAAAAGTAAAAGATGAAAAATTAAGTTTTCTTCAGGCAGTAAAAGAGGGAGTATTTACAGTTCCGGGAGATGGGATGATTAACTTTGAACCTCTGTTTAAAATACTTGAAGAAAATAAATATGAAGGTTGGTTCGTAGTTGAAGCAGAACAGGACCCGGCAAAAGCAAATCCTCTTGAATATGCTATAAAGGCAAGAAAATATATTAAAGAAAAAACAGGACTATAGGGGGTGTAATTATGGAAAAGAAATTAAAAGTTGGTATTATCGGTGCTGGAAGAATAGGAAAAATACATGCTGAAAATATTGTAAAAAAGTTTGGATATGTTGAAGTTAAAGCTATTGCTGATGTATACGCCGATAAAATTAAAGATTTTGCACAAAGTCTTGGCATCAAGAATGTATATGACAATTATAAAAAAATAATAGATGATCCTGAAATAGATGCAGTTATAATATGTTCTTCAACAAATACTCATTCGCAAATCAGTATAGAGGCTGCAAATGCTGGAAAACATATATTTTGTGAGAAACCTATTGATTATGATGTTGAAAGAATAAATGCCGTACTTGAGGCAGTTAAAAGAGCAGGAATAAAGTATCAAGTAGGTTTTAACAGAAGATTTGACCATAACTTTAAAAAGGTTCGTGAACTTGTTAAAGATGGTAAAGTTGGAGATGTTCAAATTGTTAAAGTAACTTCAAGAGACCCTGCACCACCTCCAGCAGAATATGTTAAAGTATCTGGAGGAATGTTCCTTGATATGACAATTCATGATTTTGACATGGTAAGATATCTTACAGGAAGTGAAGTAGTTGAAGTTTATGCTAATGCTACAGTTCTTGTTGATCCTGCAATTGGAGAAGCAGGAGATGTTGATACTGCATTAATAAGTTTAAAGTTCAAAAACGGTGCAATAGGTGTTATAGATAATAGCAGAAGAGCTGCATATGGATATGACCAAAGAGTTGAAGTATTCGGTTCAAAAGGTAAAGCTGAAGCTATGAATGATACACCAACTACAGTTGTTTTAAGTACTGAGGATGCTGTTACATCAGATAAGCCAAAGTATTTCTTCCTTGAAAGATATATGGACTCCTTTGCTGATGAAATGAAGGAATTTTTTGATGCAATATTAAATGATACTCCAACACCTGTATCGGCTATTGACGGATTAAAACCAGTGTTAATTGGGCTAGCAGCAAAAAAATCCTTTGAAGAAGGAAAACCTGTAGTACTTGTAGAATAAATAATTAAAATAAATATGGATGGTGGGCCAAGCTTACCATCCATTTTTAACAGGGAGGAATAAAAGTGGAATTTAGTCTTGGTTTTTCTAAAACAACAATGAAGGTTAATGTTGATGAAAAAAATCTTTTGGGGGTTCTTCATGCTAATGAAGTTGAGATTGGGTTAACAGGAGCTGATGAGGTTAAACGATCAATTGAAAATCCAATTAATTCAAAGAGACTTTGTGAAATAATAAAAAAAGGCGAGAAAATAGCGATAATTACCAGTGATATAACAAGACCTATGCCAAGCAAGATTGTTCTTCCTTTTGTATTAGAAGAGCTTAAAAAGGCAGGAGTACAGGATGAAGATATTACAATCGTGTTTGCACTTGGAAGCCATAGAAAGCATACAGAAGACGAGAAAAAATATCTTGTTGGAGAGGAAATATACAAAAGAATAAAATGCGTTGATAGTGATGTGAAGGACTATGTTCATTTTGGATATACGAAAAACAATACCCCTATTAATATTTTCAGGGCTGTTGCAGAGGCAGACAGAAGGATTTGCCTCGGAAATATAGAGTATCACTATTTTGCAGGTTACAGCGGGGGAGCTAAGGCTATAATGCCTGGTGTATCTACAAGAGAAGCGATTCAGGCGAACCACAGCAGGATGGTTGATGAGAAAGCTCATGCAGGAAATATTGAGACAAATCCTGTAAGACAAGACATAGAAGAGACAGTTAAATTTGTACCTATTGACTTTATAGTAAATGTAGTACTTGATGAAAAAAAGAATATAATAAAATGCGTATCGGGACATTATATAGATGCTCACAGAGAAGGATGCCACTTTTTGGACAGTTTTTATAAAATTAAGATAAAGGAAAAGGCTGATATTGTAATTACATCTCCTGGAGGATTTCCAAAGGACATTAATCTTTATCAGGCACAAAAAGCTCTTGATAATGCAAAACATGCAGTTAAAAAAAATGGTATAATAATACTTGTTGCATCATGCAGAGAAGGTCTTGGAGAACATACATTTGAGGAATGGCTTTTAAATGCTGAAAAGAGTCAAGATCTTATTGAAAGAGTGAAAAAGGATTTTAAACTTGGAGGGCATAAAGCCGCAGCAATTGCAATGGTTCTTCAAAATGCAAGAGTATTTCTTGTATCAGAACTTGAACCTGATTTTGTAAAAAGTATTTTTCTTGAGCCTTATTCTGATGCACAATCTGCATATGAAAGTGCCCTTGCTGAAATTGGAAGTGATGCAAAGGTTTTAATTATACCCCATGGAGGATCAATTCTACCTTGTGTGTAAAGGACTGATATTATGGAATTAAAGCAAAGAAATATGCAAACCATGCTTGAACTTGTAAAGGTTCCTGGAATTTCAGGGACTGAGAGCGAAAACCTAACTGCAGGAAAGATTTACGGAATTTTATCTGAGTTTGAATACTTTAAAACAAATAGTGAGAATTTAAAACTTATTGAAATTAAGGGAGACCCATATAGAAGGTGTTTTGTGTCGGCACTTTATAAAAGCAAATATAATACAAATAAAACTATTATATTAACAGGGCACTTTGATGTTGTGGGAGTCGAGGAGTTCGGACATTTAAAGGATTTTGCCTTTAGTCCTGTTGAGCTAACAAATAGGATAGATGAGCTTGAATTGAGTGATGAAGCAAAGCATGATTTAGAATCTAACGACTACATATTTGGCAGGGGAACTGCGGATATGAAGTTTGGCTTGTCCCTTTATATTGAGCTATTAAGGGATATATGCAATGAAGATAATCTTAACGGCAATGTCCTTTTTTTAGCTGTACCGTCGGAAGAGAGCAATTCCGAGGGTATGCTTGGGGCACTGCCTTACCTTACTGAGCTTCAAGAAAATGGACTTGAATTTATAAGTCTTTTCCTTTCTGAATGCTCTATGCCAAAACATGATGATACTATAAAATACATATACCTCGGTTCAGTTGGAAAGATAATGCCTCTATTTTTCTTTGCAGGTAAGGAAACTCATGTACACGAACCTTTTACAGGACTTAATGCTAATCTTTTAGCATCAGAGCTTAATAGATTATTTGAATTAAACAGCGATTTTTGCGACAGGATAGGAGATGATACAGTACCCCCTCCAACCTGTTTAAAACAGATGGATTTAAAGGAGCTTTACTCTGTTCAAACTCCTCTTTATGCTGCGTCATACTACAATCTTATGACATTAGATTTAAACGCTAATGACTTAATAATAAAACTTAAAAACTTATGTGAAAAAGCATTTATTAATGCTTTTGATATTGTAGAGAAAAGAAGAATTGAATATGAAGGTATATCAGGTGAAAAAATTAATAAAAAGCATTTAAAGTATACTGTATTGACATATGAGGAGCTATTTAATGAAGTTAAAAAAATATATGGAGAAAGCTTTAATGATGAATTAAGGCTAAAGGTTAAAAAGTGGCAGGACGAAAAAATGGATAATCAGAATATAGCTATAAATATTGTTAAAGAAACCTATGAAAAATATCCAAACAAAGTTCCAACAATAGTTATAGCCTTTTCTCCGCCCTATTACCCTGATAAAAGTGCTGACCTTTCTGATATCAGAGTGAAAAAGCTTCACAATATTATTAATGAAATTATAGAGATAGGTAAGAGAGAATATGGACAAATTATTGAAAAACAAAACTATTTTACTGGGATTTGCGATTTAAGTTATACAGGTATAAAATGTGAAGAAAAGCTTAATATAATATCTTCTAATCTTTTAGGACTTGGATTAAACTACAATCTTCCTATAGAATCATTAAAAAAGCTTAATATACCTGCTGCTAATTTTGGAGGACTTGGAAAAGATTTTCACAAATACACCGAGAGGCTTAATATATCCTATTCCTTTGATGTGGTACCGAAGCTGTATAAGCATATAATTAGTAAAATTTTCGATTAAAAGTATGAAGGAGGAAGATAATAATGAATGATGAAAATAAAAAATATGAAACTGCTATATTTGCAGGAGGATGCTTCTGGTGTATGGTATCTCCCTTTGACATACTTGATGGCGTTATAAAGGTAGAATCAGGCTATACAGGCGGTCATCTTGAAAATCCTACATATAAAGATGTCAAATCTCAGACTTCGGGACATTATGAAGCCATAAGGATTATATATGATCCTGAAATAATAACATATAAAAAACTTCTCGATGCTTATTGGAGGCAGATTGATCCAACGGATGATGAAGGACAGTTTCATGACAGAGGACCTTCCTATAGAACAGCAATATTTTATACTACTGAAGCTCAAAGAATTGAGGCGGAAAAATCTAAAAATGAGCTTGAAAACTCTAAAAGGTTTGAAAAGCCAATAGTTACACAGATACTTCCTGCAAAAACTTTTTACCTTGCAGAGGAATATCACCAAGATTTTTATAAAAAGAGTCCCGAGGAATATAAAAAGGACAGAGGAATATCGGGAAGGGATGAGTTTATAAGAAAACATTGGGGAGAAGATTATTATAGTATTTTTTAATTTTAGGCTGGTTTGAAATAAAAAATTATATTTCAAACCAGCCTTTATATATATTCTAAATTCAAATTCATAGATGTATAGAGATTTGAAATAATATTTTCATAAATTTGTAACTATTTCCTATTCTATATACTATATAATATTTAGTGATGTAATATTTACTAAATATGATCACGATGGAAATAATTAGATTAGAAAGATTTTAATTAAGGAGGTTACGTAAATGAAAAAAATCTCAAAAATTTTATCTATTGTTATTTTATGTATACTTATTATAAGTATACCCTGCTATGCTGCTACAGATAAAAAAACGCAGCAGAATGTAGTCAGCACCTATATATCTCAGGCACAAAATACAATTCAAAAGATTGAGGAGGAGAAAAAGACTGTATCTCAGGTTATAGATGCAGTAAACCAGTCGGTTGTTGCAGTTATTGGGCAGAACACAAAATATAGAAATGATGATCAAGTTTATTCAAAATATCCACAAAATCTTCAGTTTGGCTCTGGAGTTGTTGTGAGCAGCGATGGAAGAATTATTACTAACAACCATGTAGTTGACGGTCTTGATGATATCTATGTTGTAACCTATGATGGAAATGCTTACAAGGCAAAGCTTTTATATGCGGATAAGGATATAGATTTAGCCCTTATAAAGATAAACAGAAGTAATATGAAGCCAATTAAATTTGCAAGTGAAAAGGATTTTGATGTAGGTGATGATGTTGTAGCTATTGGGACGCCTTTATTTTTTGGATACAGGAATAGTGCAAGCAAAGGAATAATAAGCGGGCTTAACAGACCAGTGGATGGAGTTTACATGTATCTTCAAACCGATGCTGCTGTAAATCCTGGAAACAGCGGAGGACCTCTTGTTAATATGAAGGGAGAACTTGTAGGAATTAATACCCTTGGATATACATTTTATCAGGGCATGAATTTTTCTATTCCTGTTGACAATGTTACTTATTTTATAGACCAATATAATAAATATGGAAAGATAAAAAGATGTTACACAGGAATAGAATTTGAAGAGAACTGGGCAGCCCTTCTTGGAATACCTACAAATCAAGGACTTAAAGTTGCAGCTATTAAAAATGATGCAGCAGTTTCAAAGGATGAGGTTAAAGAAGGAGATTTTCTTGAAAGTATCGATGGAGTTAAAATAAGTTCAATAGCAGAGTATAATGAAGCGCTGAAGAAACATCTTCCGGGGGATAAGATAAAAATGACTTTTAAAAGGGAAGATAAGACCTTTGAAATTACAGTAACATTAAAGGAACTTATTAAAAAGGACAATTAAAGGAAGGTGAATAATGTGAAAAAGATAAAGAAATTATTTTCAATAATAATTGCTGCTATTGTAATAGCTGCGATTATACCAGTATATTCCTTTGCGCAGGATGATGATGGAAAGATAGATTTATACCGTGCTTTTTCAAATCAAAACGATATAATGAAAAATCAGGTAGGAAGCAGAGTATATAAATGGTCAATGTATCTTCCAGATGATGGTATGGTGTATAAATCTGATAGGGCAAACTTTTTTAATATGTCAACAAACAGCTATAGGGCTAATATACAGCTTATGGTCAGCAAAAATGAGGATGAATTAACATTAGAGGATATATTATATAAGATGCAGAACAGCTCAAGACAGCAGAATTACTGGATTTGGGGAGATAAGGAATACAACATGGAGATTGCAACGGATTCCTACAACCAAAGATTTATAAAAGTAGTTAAAACGGAAAAGTATTATGATTATTTTCTTGTAGATAAGGCTGCAGAGGAATTCAGTGATTATATTGAAAACAGGATATATATTGCAAATAATTATATTTACAATCTAACTGTTCAGATGCAAGGGGAATTTTACAGAGGACATCAGGATATGTTTAATAAGCTTGTAAATTCTTTTAAAACTTCCTATGACAGCAATAACCCAAATATTAAGGAACTCTCTGAATCTGTAAGTACAACAAGGGAATTTAAGAATAATAGTTACGGCTGGAAGATAACTTTAAGCCCTTACTATAAGGTAGATGGAGTGCCAAATTCAAGAAATCAAAGCTTCAGTCCTGTTTATTCAGATGAAGAACTTAATATGATGAATACAAAAACTGAAGAAAATAATGATGTGAAAATCAATGAAGGAATAACAGTATCTTTAATAAGCTCAAGCGGTAATAAGGAAACAGCTTCAAGTTTTGCACAAAAGGAAATAGATATGATAAAAAATAACTACAACAGCAGCGTATATGAGATACTTAAAAATGAGCCTTTCAATAAAAATGGAATGGATGCTCAAAGAGTTGTTATAAGGTTTAAAACGACTACTAATAATTCTTATGTTGTAAGCAGTCTTTATGTTGTTGGAAATGGGTACAAATATCTTGTTAATGCTATTATTAAAGACGATAAGTATAAAGATGCAAATAAGAGAAAGGATTTTGACAATATGATAGAATCCTTTACCCTCGACAGTTCACTATTGAGTAAATACCTTGGGAAGATAGTTTCAGCCGATTCTCTTATTGATTTTAATGCTGCAAGGGAATTAAAGACAAAGAAATATGATTTTAAAACAAAGCTTACAAAGGGATGGGATATACTCAGCAAGAACAGCGAAATGTTTGGTTACTATGATAAATATATGTATATGCCTGAAGAATACTATTATAATGATGGTAATGTAAGCAATATTGAATATGTAAGTGCTTTTGAGCCTGTAAGCAATATAAACATAAACATGACAGCAGGACTTAATGCAAATCCAATTGATGATATAGTCTCTGATAATGTTAGTAGTTACTTAAGGGACAGTGACATTGCAATAGGAGTTGCAAAAATAAAGATACAGTCAGCAGAATACAATGGAGCACAAATATTTAAAATTTCAAAGGAATACGATATTAAAGAAATAAATGATTTTGTAAACAGCGATGCAACAAAGATTTATAATCTTGATAGAACAAGTAATATATATCAGTATATTGTAAAGATTGGTAAGGACACATTTACACAGACCATTACAATCCCTGTTTCAAAGACCTCAGACAAAAATATGAAAAATATAAAAAGCATATGGGAAAATACTACAATAAACAAGGTTAACTACAGTACATTATCTTTAAACTTTAAGGACAGGAAGCTTTCAGAGTTTGATAAGATGAATAAATAAGGTAAAGGAGCACGAGAGTGCTCCTTTTAAAATAGTTTTTGTGATGCTATAATACGGTTAGACAAGATATTATGAAAGTTTTTAAAAAAGCGGGCTTTTTTTGGAGGATATTATGAAAACAGCTATAATAACAGGTGCATCATCGGGAATAGGTCTTGAATTAAGTAAAAGTTTAATTGAATCAGGTTTTAAAGTTTATGGCTTTGGGAGAAATTTTGATGAGAATAATTTAAAAGATACAAATTTTATTCCTGTAATTTGTGATTTGACGAATGTTGATAATTTGACACAAATTATAAAGGGTATAAAAAGCAAAGAAGATGTATATGTTTTAGTAAACAATGCAGGGGTTGGATATTTTGGCCCTCATGAGGAGCTAAACAGCAGGAAGATACATGAGATGGTCATGATAAATTTAGAAGTGCCCTTAATATTAACTCAGCAGCTTCTTAGGGATTTAAAGAAGAATGAGGGATATATTATAAATATTTCATCGGTTACAGCAAAAAAGATAAGTACCTATGGGTGTGCCTATGCAGCTACCAAGGCAGGGCTTTCACATTTTGCAGAAAGCTTGTTTGAGGAAGTTAGAAAATATGGAGTAAAGGTTGTAACTATACATCCTGATATTACTAAAACTAACTTTTATAGAAATGCAAATTTTAAAGAAGGAGAAAAGGAGGATACATATATATATCCTGCAGAAATTGCAGATGCTGTTAAAATGGTTTTGACTCAAAGGGAAGGCTTAGTACTAACCGATATAACTTTAAAACCCCAAAGACACAGAATAAGCAGGAAATAGTTATGATTAATTTTGAAATGAATCTTTAGATGATATATTTTATAAGAAACCATAAAAGAAAAACTCTGGATTATCCAGAGTTTAATTTTGTCCGTTTTTCGTCCGTTTTTATTTTTTAAAGTGGCAGGGGCAGAAGGAATCGAACCCTCAACCAACGGTTTTGGAGACCGCTACTCTACCAATTGAGCTATACCCCTGCGACAAAAACTATTATATATTATATTTGCAAAAAAGGCAATACCCTTTTAATATTTGTGCTTATGTTATTGATATGTTTTTCTTTTCCATTTAGTAAGAATTGAAAAAAACATTATAGAAGATGCATGTATTATCAAGATATATTATATCTTGATATATACTTTCTTCCCACGTATATATTTCTATGTTCATAGCTGCTTTTTAAGGTGAAGACTGTGTGTTATTCTTTAATAGCTTCATTGCCTCATCGAATAATTCCTGTATAAGCAGCCTAAAACCATCCTTTGTAATTACGCTTTTGATAACTGCAGGAAGCTTATCGTACTGGCTTACAACCCATTCTAATTTGTCCTTTCCTTCTGATATTGAGAATTCTTCTGCCCTTTTTTCAATGTAGAGCATAAGCTCAAGAGCAATTTTTTTAGCTAATGTTCTATTTACAAGATAATAGATTATGAGAATTACAACTGTTGTAATAATTCCCCAATATGCCATAGTATCCCCTCCTGATAAATATAATATGAAGTCAATTTACAGGAGGTTAAAACTTTATCTTAATTTATTTCCACAATAAGGACAATATATAAAATTATTATCCACCTCATTTTTACAATTTGGGCAGATATTATAGTCGTAGTTATTATAAAGAGGTCTTAAATCTTCATCATTAAGGGGTATATCCCTTCCTCTTTCAATCTCTTCCCCTTTTTCTATGGGTATCTCAAAGGGGCGGTTGCAGCATCTTGAAATTATATAGTATTTCTTTGACCACTTTATAATTGGTATGAAGAAAAAGTGAAAAACATTATAGGTTTTAATCAGCCTGAAGGAAGTCATAGCACCGCAGGCTTTACATATGACGTTTTGGATGTCTTTTATTTCTTCTTGTTTTGTTTCTATTCCGAAAATGCCTATAAAAAACATATGAATCCCTCCCTTATTATATCATTTTACCTTAACAGCATCATTTTTTAAATCTTTATGATAAAATTATCATAGGCACAAAATGGAATACTGCTGTAATCAATATGTTTTATTTGATTTCACTGAAAATGAGATAGATGTGAAATAAAAATATATACATCTATGATTACGGCAATGTTTAGATTAAACCTTATTAAAATATATAGTATAATATATATAAAAAATGGTGGTGATATTATGAGAAGCATCGTTGAAATAATAGAAGAAAGTCCAATTATTGCAGCAGTCAGAGATGTTAAGGAACTTGAAGGGGCGATAGAGAGCAGAGCAGGTATAATTTTTATGCTCTGTGGGAGCATTTTAAACATGAATCAGATTATAAAAAGGATTAAAAATAAAGATAAGTATGTGTTTATTCATATAGATTTAGTAGAGGGGCTTGGAAGAGACAGTGCAGCGGTAGAGTTTTTAAAAGGAGTTGGAGCTGATGGCATAATAACGACAAGACCTTCCCTTATAAAGGATGCAAAATCCTGCGGTATGTATGCAATACAAAGGCTTTTCATGGTTGATTCCCGCTCCCTTGAGACGGGTATTAAAAGCATTTTAGATGAAAGGCCTAATGCAGTTGAAATAATGCCTGCAGCAACTTCAAAAATAATTAAAAAAATACATGAGAAAATAAACATACCAGTTATAGCTGGAGGACTTGTGCTTGAAAAGAGCGATGTTATAAATGCACTGTCTAATGGTGCAGTTGCAGTATCTACATCTCAAAACTTCTTATGGGATGAATAGATTAATGTATAATAAATTTGTATAAAAAAATACCTGGAGAATTTTCTCCAGGCTAATGGGTAAATGGGTTGGGGTTTATTTGTTGCCGCTTTTATTATTCTATCATATTTTTGTATTTTGTGTGTTAAGATTTTGTAAACAAAGGTAAAGACATGTCGAAAACAATAAAATAATAGGAGATGTGTTTATGGATATTAAAGTACTTGGTATTGAAACAAGCTGTGATGAAACATCGGCGGCAGTTATTTTAAATGGGAGGAAGGTCTTATCAAACGTAATATCTTCACAGATAGATATACATAAAAAATTCGGAGGGGTAGTACCTGAGGTAGCATCAAGAAAGCATGTTGAGGCTGTGTGCAATGTAGTAAAGCAGGCATTAGATGAGGCAGGGTTATCTTTTAAAGATATAGATGTAATAGCAGCAACCTAT
Organism: Caloramator quimbayensis; assembly: GCF_900167605.1. Classification (GTDB taxonomy): domain Bacteria; phylum Bacillota; class Clostridia; order Clostridiales; family Caloramatoraceae; genus Caloramator_B; species Caloramator_B quimbayensis. Next base: position 30,133 of record NZ_FUYH01000011.1, read on the forward strand.
GGCCCAGGGCTTGTGGGAGCTCTTTTAGTCGGTCTTTCCTATGCGAAGGGTTTAGCCCTTTCCTTAAACAAACCCTTTATTGGTGTAAATCATATAGAGGGGCATATAAGTGCAAACTATATCGCTCACACTAATCTTGAGCCTCCTTTTGTATGTCTTGTAGTTTCAGGAGGTCATACCCATCTTGTATATGTAAAGGACTATGGAGAGTACGAAATTATAGGAAGAACGAGGGATGATGCTGCAGGTGAGGCTTATGATAAGGTTGCAAGGGCAATAGGACTTGGATATCCAGGAGGGCCACTTATAGATAAACTTGCAAAGGAAGGAGACAAAAATGCAATAAAATTTCCAAGGGCTTATCTTGAGGATGAGAGCTTTGATTTTTCCTTCAGCGGTCTTAAATCTGCGGTTTTAAATTATCTTAATAAGATGAATATGCAGGGACTTGAAATAAATAGAGCAGATGTTGCAGCAAGTTTTCAGCAGTCAGTTGTTGAGGTTCTTGTGGATAAGTCTATAACTGCTGCAAAATATAAAGGAGTTGATACTTTATGCATTGCAGGAGGTGTTGCATCTAATAGTGAACTTAGGAATCAATTGGAGAAAAGATGTAAAAAAGAAGGAATAAGATTTTTATATCCAAATACAATATTATGTACTGATAATGCTGCGATGATAGCCTGTGCAGGGTATTATGATTATATAAAATACGGGCCTTCGAAATTGTCGCTTAATGCAGTAGCTTCATTAAAAATAGGAGAAAGGTGTGAATAAACTCGATTAATTGTTAGTAAATTTTAATATGTTGATAAAAATATGTGGATAGTGTGAAATACTGTTGAAAAACTTTTGTATAAAGGGATTTTGACTGTGGATAAGTATGTGGATATTGTGGATATTAACATAATATTTATAATATAAAGTAAAATGCTGAATTTTTAATTTAGTTTAAATAATTGAAGAGGGTATGGGAGGTAATTTATGTATAAGCTTATTATTGTTGATGATGAAGAGGAAGAAAGAAAAGGCATTATAAATAAAATAGAATGGGATAAATATGGATTTGAGATTGCTGGAGAAGCTGAAAATGGAATAGAGGCTTTAGAGATTGCTGAAAGGGTAGAACCTGATATTGTTATTACAGATATCAAGATGCCATTCATGGATGGTCTTACTTTATGTAGTAAAATAAGGAATATGCATCCTAACACAAAAATAATTATCTTAACAGGATTTGACCAATTCGAATATGCACAAAAAGCTATTAAATTTGATGTTATTGAATATATTTTAAAACCTGTTTCATCAAAAGAACTTCTTGAAGTTCTTATAAATGTGAAGAAAAAAATGGATGATGAAATTGCTCAAAAAAAAGATATAGAAGTATTAAAAGAATATTATAACAAAAGCTTTCCTATTTTAAGACAGACATTTTTATGTTCTATAGTTTCAAAGAAGATAAAAAAAGATGAGATAATAGAGAAGTTAGAAACTTATAATGTTAAAATAATGGGTAAAATTTTTGCAATTGCTTTAATTAGTATTAACTTTAATAAGTTTGAAGATACATATTGCTTAGCTGACGTCAGAAAAGATGATATTAAGTTCAATGAAAATGATGAATATGTTAAATTAGGTGTTCTTAAAGTTTGTGAGGAAATAGTTGAAAAGCATGAAATAGGAATTTCTTTTATGAATGAAGATTTTATCGTATTGATATTATCAGATTCGGATGATAATAATGATATATTTATGTCAAGAATTCTTTTAACACTCGAAGAAATAAGACAATCGATTAAAAAGTTTTACAATATATCATGTACTATTGGGATAGGCAGTTTATTTAAAGAAATCGATTTTATTAGTAATGCATATAAGAGTGCTGTTTCTGCAGTCAGTTATGGATCTATAATTGATGATAATATAATATATATTGAAGATGTAGAACCCCAAATTGTACAAGAAACAATATTTGATCAATTTAAAGAAAAAAGACTATTAAATAGTATAAAGTTTGGTACTAAAAATGAAACAGTCGAAATAATAGAAGGATTATTTAAAGAGATAGTAGATTCTAAAATGTCATATAAAAATTATCAAATATATTTAATTGGAATAATTAATACAATATTAAAAGTTATACAAGATTTGCACATTGATTTAGATAATATTTTTGAGGATAACTGCGATATATTTTATGAAATATTAAAAATGAAGGAAATAAAAGAGGTTGAACTCTTGCTAATTAATATATGTTTAAAGATAAAAAGCAAAATTGTAAGGGAAAGACAGAACTCTTATAAAGAAATTGTACAAGCTTCTATCAAATATATAAACGAAAATTACAACGATAGTGAGCTTTCAGTAGAAAAAGTTTGTAAAATACTTCATGTAAGTCCGGCATATTTTAGTACAATTTTTAAAAAAGAAACAAAGTATACCTTTGTAAATTATTTAACCAATATTAGGATGGAAGCTGCTAAAGAACTTTTAAAAACAACTAATTATAAAACATTAGAGATAGCTAAAAGGGTTGGTTATTCAGAACCTAATTATTTTAGTTATTGCTTTAAAAAGAACTTTAATATATCCCCATCAGAGTACAGAAATAGTATTTAGCTGTAAAGGAGATGGGCCTTTGAAAGAAAAAATGATGAAAGAAGTGAAAAAATATTATAAATTATTTAAAAATTCAATTGAATTTAAAAGTATACAGTTTGTTATTAGTGTATCTTTTATTTTAATCACTATTCTGGCAATGCTGTTTATCGGTATTGCCCTTTATAATAAAGTTTCACGCCTTTCAGAGCAAAATGCAATATTAAATACAAGACAGATAATAGATCAGGTTAACACAAACTTAGATTATTATATGAAAAGTATGATAGAAATTTCTGATTATATAGATAATGCAATATATAATGATTATGATTTGCAGAACGGAAATCTTAAGCAACAAATGAATGTAATTGTAAACTCAAGAAAAGATATAGTAACTCTTGCAATATTTTCTGAAGATGGTGAGCTTATTCTTAGTGTTCCTTCAGATAAAATGAAAAGTACAACAAATATCAAAGAACAGGATTGGTTTACAACTCCTTTAAAAGAACCTGGTAATTTATATTTTTCATCTCCGCATGTACAAAATATATTCGATGGACAGCATAGATGGGTTGTTTCATTAAGCAGAAAGATTACAATAAATAAAAATGGAAGAAGGATTCCAGGAGTCTTGCTCGTAGATATGAATTTTAGTGTAATTGAGCAGTTATGTACAAAAGTATCATTTGGAGAAAAAGGATATATATATATTATTGATTCTAAAGGTAATATAGTTTATCATCCTCAGCTTCCTCTTATTAATGTGGGATTAAAACAAGAAAATGTAAAAGAGGTACAGGAACATGTTTTTGGAAGATATTTTGATAAGGTAAATGGAGAGAGGCGCCTTATAACTATAGAAACAGTAAATTTCTGTAGATGGAGAATAGTTGGAATTGCTTATATGGATGAAATATCAACTGTTAAAAAAGATATATTGTTTTATATTTTTTGGGTTTTTGTATTTGGCATACTGCTTTTTATTTTTATTTCAGCAATCATATCTTCTAAAATTTCAAGACCAATAAAACAACTGGAAAAATCGATGAAGATGGTTGAGCAAGGACAATTAAATATAAATCTTGATATTAAAGGAGAAGCTGAAGTAGCTCAACTGTCACGTACCTTTAACTTAATGGTTTTAAGAATAAGACAGCTTATGAATCAAATTGTACAAGAACAAGAGTCTAAAAGGATAAGTGAACTTAATGCACTTCAAGCGCAAATAAATCCTCATTTTTTATATAATACATTAGATTCTGTTGTATGGATGGCGGAAAATGGGAAACATGATGATGTAATATGTATGGTTACAGCACTTGCAAGATTATTTAGGATAAGTATAAGCAGAGGAAAGAATATAATAAATGTATCAGAAGAACTTGAGCATGCAAGAAATTACCTTGTTATACAAAGCATAAGATATAGAAATAAATTTGAATATGAATTCAATATACAAGAAGAGGCGTTAAGATATAAAACTTTGAAATTAATTCTTCAGCCTATTATAGAAAATGCAATATATCATGGAATAGAATATATGGTTGATAAAGGAAAGATTAAAATATCAGTTTCCATTGAAAATGATAAGTTGTTGTTTATAGTTGAAGATAATGGAGTAGGAATAGAACCGGAAGTATTAAACAGTCTTTTGGATAAAGAATTAAATAAAAAAAGGGATTCGGGTGTGGGAGTAAAAAATGTACATGAAAGAATACAATTGTATTTTGGAAAGCAGTATGGATTGAAAATAGAAAGTGAGTTGGATGAGGGTACTATTGTTCAGATATGGCTTCCTCTTATTGAAGAAGTAAGTAAGGAGGATAAACAAAATGAAATATAAAATAAGTATTCTTTTAATATTATTTATTTTGATTTTATCTGAAAGCTGTATGGTTAATAAAAGTACAAGTTCTAACTTTATTAACAATAAAAGGAAAAATATAGTTTTTATTTCTAAGATGAGTTATGGATATCATTGGGCTACTGTAAAACAGGGGGCTATTGCTGCATCAAAGGAATTTAATGTTGATATTGATTTTGCAGCTCCTGATCTTGAAGAGAATGTTGAAGAACAGATTAAGCTTGTAAATAATGTTATAGATAATAATGATAAAACTGTAAATGCAATTGTTCTTGCGGCAAGTGACTATGATGAACTTGTTGATGTAATTGAAAAAGTTTATGATAAAAATATTCCCGTAATAGTAATTGATTCTGAAGTTAATACATCTAAGATAAGCAGCAATATTATTACTGATAATTTTGAAGCAGGTAAAAAGATGGGAAATATCCTTGTGGATATTTGTGGCAAGAAAGCAAAAATCGCAATAATGAGTTTTATTAAAGGCTCTAGAAATGCAAAGCAAAGAGAAGATGGATTAATTAGTATTATCGCAAAGTATCCAGATATAAAATTAATATCTAAAGAATATTGTTATTCAGATACTTCTCTTGCATGTAATTTAACAAAAAAATTATTATTAGAAAATGAAGATATTGATGGAATTGTAGCATTAAATGATATATCATCTGAAGGAGTAGCTTTAGCTGTTGATGAAATGAAATTAGGGGGGAAGGTAAAGGTAATTGCATATGACAGTACAACACAGGAACTTCATTATTTGGAAAAAGGAGTAATACAAGCGCTTGTAATAGAAAATCCATTTAGTATAGGATATTTAGGTGTAAAATTTGCAGTTGACAAACTTAATGGTAAGAAGATACCAAGTAAATATCTAATGGAAACAAAAGTAATAGATAAAAATAATATGTATCTTCCTGAAAATCAAAGGATGTTATTTCCTTTTGTGTGGTAAAAACACAAAAGGATTTTTATATATTTGATAAGAATTTTATATTTAAATATAACAGAATTTTGTGATAATTATATATAGTAGTAAAAATATTATAAAGTAAAGTCTATAAGGCTAAAAATATGAATATTAGTATACTTATTAGACTTTATTTTGTAATAAATTTATAAAAAAGGGGGATTTTTCATGAAAAAAGCAGGCGTAATACTGCTAACAGTAACATTATTATTATCAACTGTATTTACAGGATGTGGAAGTCAGCAATCATCATCAGGGAATACTCAGTCAAAACCAACTATAGGAGTTGCAATTTATAAATTTGATGACACATTTATGACTGGTGTTAGAAACAATATATCAAAGGCAGCTGCTGATAGTGCTACAGTTGATATAGTAGATTCTCAAAATTCACAACCAACTCAAAACGATAAAGTAGATCTTTTTATAACAAAAAAATATAATGCATTAGCAATCAACCCAGTTGATCGTACTACGGCAGGTGTATTAATTGAAAAGGCTCAAAAAGCTAATATACCAGTTGTATTTTTTAATCGTGAACCTTTGGCAGATGATATGAAAAAATGGGACAAGGTATATTATGTAGGAGCTAAAGCAGAGCAGTCAGGAAGCCTTCAAGGACAGATTGTTGTTGATTATTGGAAATCACATCCTGAGGCAGATAAAAATAAAGATGGAAAGATGCAGTATGTTATGCTCAAAGGTGAACCAGGGCATCAGGATGCAGAACTTCGTACTAAATATTCAATTCAGGCTGTTCAAGATGCAGGAATTCAGGTAGAAAAACTTGCAGAAGATACAGGAATGTGGGATCGTGTAAAAGGCCAGGAAAAAATGGCTGCATTCCTTGCTTCTTTAGGAGATAAAATAGAAGTTGTATTTGCAAACAATGACGATATGGCACTTGGAGCAATTGAAGCATTAAAAGCTGCTGGATATTTTAAAGACGGGAAGTATATGCCAGTTGTTGGTGTTGATGCTACTGCTCCGGGAGTTGCAGCTCTTAAAGATGGCACAATGCTTGGAACTGTTTTAAATGATGCAAAAAATCAGGGAATAGCTACTTTCAAAGTAGCATATGTACTTTCACAGGGGCAGACACCAAGTAAAGAAAATACAGGATATGAAATTACAGATGGGAAATATATTTGGGTTCCTTATGTAAAGATAACAAAAGATAATATAGCTGATGCACAACAATAATATATATTTTATAGGGGAGTAATGAATTTATATTACTCCCTTATATTCCAGTATATTTCTAAAAATAGCAGTAATAAAACACGCAGGGAGGTAATTATATTGAATGGGGAAAATTTCATACTGGAAATGAACAATATTTCGAAAGAATTTCCCGGCGTAAAGGCACTTGATAATGTAACATTACAAGTACGCCCCGGCACAGTTCATGCACTCATGGGTGAAAATGGTGCAGGAAAATCAACTCTTATGAAATGTTTGTTTGGTATATATAAACATGATTCAGGAGAAATAATAATTGACGGTAATAAAGTTGAGATAAAAGATTCAAAAACTGCTATTAATTTAGGTATTTCTATGATACATCAAGAACTGCATCCTATTCCGTATAGGAGCGTTATGGAGAATATTTGGCTTGGGCGTTTTCCAATGAAAAATTATGTTTTGTTTAAACTTATTGATAATAAGAAGATGCATGAAGATACAATTAATTTATTCAGAAATCTTAATATAAATATAGAACCCAATACAATTGTAGGTACTATGTCAGTATCAAAAATACAATTAATGGAAATAGCTAAAGCTGTTTCTTATAATTCAAAGGTTATTATCATGGACGAGCCCACATCTTCTTTAACAGAAGATGAAGTAGATCATTTATTTACTATAATAAGGGATCTTAAAAATAGAGGGGTATCTATTATTTATATAACTCATAAAATAGATGAGGTTCTGAAAATAGCTGATGAAGTTACAATAATGAGAGACGGTAAAAAAATGGGAACATGGGTAGCCTCAGAACTTACAAGAGATTTAATAATATCAAAAATGGTAGGACGTGAACTTACAAATATGTTTCCACCAAAGAGTAATGTACCAGGAGAAGTGGTTTTAAGAGTTGAAAATCTTACATCACCTTTCCCAAAATCATTTAAGAATGTTTCCTTTGAGCTTAGAAAAGGTGAGATACTTGGGATAGGAGGACTAGTTGGAGCACAACGTACTGAGCTAGTAGAAGCCATTTTTGGACTCCGTTCAATTGAATCTGGAAAGATATTTATTAAAGATAAAGAAGTAAATATAAAATCACCGACTTATGCAAAAAACCATAGAATAGCGCTTTTAACAGAAGAACGAAGGGCAACAGGAATTTTTCCTATGCTTAGTGTTCTTGAAAATACAGTTATTGCTAATATAAAAGCATATAGAAAGCCGAGCCTTTTATTAGATAATAAAAAAATAAGAAAAGATGTAGAAAGAAGTATAGAAATGCTTAAAATAAAAACACCTTCCTATAAGACATTGATAAAAAATCTGTCAGGTGGCAATCAGCAGAAAGTGCTGATTGCAAGATGGCTGCTTACAACGCCAGATATATTAATATTAGATGAACCTACAAGGGGTATAGATGTTGGGGCAAAATATGAAATATATACTATAATAGCTGAACTTGCAAAGCAGGGAAAGAGCATAATAATGATATCTTCTGAAATGCCGGAATTAATAGGCATGTCTGATAGAATTATGGTTATGTGCGAAGGAAGAATGTCTGGAATTATAGAAGGTAATAAAGTGACTGAAGAAGAAATAATGCGCCTTGCTACTAAGTTCATAGCATAGGAGGGATAACATAAATGCAAAACGTGAAAATAAAAAAGACAATAAATTTTATTTCACAGAATTTTATATATCTATTTTTATTATTGCTTATTATAATAATTGCTTTTATTAATCCTAATTTTTTATCATTGACATGTCTTCGTGATATATTGCTGCAATGCTCAACAAGGGTTATCATTGCAGTTGGTATGTTCTGTATATTGCTTACTGGTGGGGTTGATCTCGGAGCAGGCCGTGTCATAGGATTTACAGCTGTCCTTTCAGCATCAATGCTTCAAACTACAGATTATGCAAGAAGATTCTATCCAAATCTTCCCCAACAGCCACTTTTTATTCCAATATTAATCGCACTGCTTGCGGGAGTTGTTGTTGGAATTCTTAATGGTATAATTATATCTAGATTCAGTGTTCCGCCTTTTATTGCAACCCTTGGAACACAGGTAATTGTTTATGGTATTACTTCTATTTATTTTGATCTTCCTCCTAATAATTCACAGCCTATAGGAGGCTTAAGAAAGGATTTTACTTTTCTTGGTTCAGGGTCTATAGGAGGTATTCCTATTATTGTTATATTAGCTATACTTATAGCAGCAATAGCATGGTTAGTATTTACAAAAACATCCTTTGGTAAAAACACCTATGCTATAGGAGGAAATAGACAAGCAGCAGAAGTATCTGGAATTAATGTAAAGATGACCTTGTTTATTATATATACTGTAGCATCTTTATGTTTTGCATTTGCAGGTGTTTTGGAGGCAGCAAGAACAGGAGGTGCAACTAATAACTATGGGTTTATGTACGAATTTGATGCAATAGCAGCATGTTTTGTTGGTGGAGTATCAACTACAGGAGGTATAGGAACTATTCCAGGAGTATTGGCCGGAGTATTTATATTTGGGGTTATAAACTATGGATTAACTTTCATAGGTATTAACCCGTACTGGCAGTATATTTTAAAGGGAATAGTTATAGTTTTTGCAGTAGCCTTTGATATAAGAAAATATATAGCTAAAAAGTAATAACAAAAACTCATAATTTATGATAACTTTTCCTCTCCGGTGCCAGGCACCGGAGAGGAAAAGTTATCATTCTTCAGCTTCAGCTAAAAGGTTTTCCCATCTTTCGTAAAGCGCGTCGAGGTATTTTTTAGCATCTTCAAATTCTTTATTAACTTCAAAGGACTTTTCAGGATTAGAATATACTTCCTCAAGACACATAAGATTTTGAAGTTCATGTATTTTTGAATCGACTTTTTCGATTTCCTTTTCTATATCTTTAATCATCTGCTTTTGCTGTTTCTTTTTCTCTTGTATTTCTCTTAACTTTCTTTTTTCCTCCCGTATCTCAGTTTTAGTTTTCCCTTCAGTATTTACTACTATTTCATCTATTGCGCTGTTTTTCTTAGCAATATAATATTGAAAATTTCCAAGATATTCGGTTATGTTTCCATCTTTCATTTCAATTATTTTGTTTATTACCTTATTTAAAAAGTATCTGTCGTGGGAAATTACAAAAAGGGTTCCTTCATATTCGAGCAGTGCCTTTTCAAGGGCTTCTCTTGATAATATATCGAGGTGATTTGTAGGCTCATCAAGAAGCAGAAAGTTTGCTTTTGAGAGCATTAGTTTTAATAATGAGAGCCTGCATTTTTCCCCTCCAGAGAGTGTTTCAACCCTTTTAAAAACATCATCTCCTGAAAATAAAAAAGCTGCAAGATAATTCCTAACCTGTGTTATAGTAAGGTCTGGATATTCATCCCAAATTTCATCAAGGACTATTTTGTCCATAGATAAATCCTTTTGCTCCTGATCATAGTAGCCTATATATACGTTTTTGCCGATTCTTACATAACCATTATCATAGGGCATGTTATTACATATTATTTTAAACAAAGTGCTTTTCCCTTTACCGTTTTCTCCAATTAAGGCGGTTCTTTCTCCCCTTCTTATCATAAATGAAAGGTTAGTAAACAGCGTTTTATCATCAAAGGATTTTGAAAGATTTTCAACTATTAGAACATCGTTTCCGCTTCTGCATTTTACATCAAATTCAATTCTTGTTGATTTACTCTCTATATTTGGTCTGTCTAATCTCTCAATTCTCTCGAGAGCCTTTTCCCTGCTTTCAGCCTGTTTTATGCTTTTTTCTCTGTTGTAGGAGCGGTATCTTTCTATTATTTCTTCAAGCCTTTTTATTTCCTTTTGTTGAAGAGAATATTCCTTCATCCTCTGCTCAAAGCGTTTTTCTCTTTCAGAAATAAAGAAAGAATAATTTCCGTTATATTCTTCAATAATTCCATCAGTAAGTTCAAAGGTTTTATTTGTAATAACATCGAGAAAGTATCTGTCGTGGGATATTATTAAAACAGTTCCTTTATAGTCCTTAAGGAAGTTTTCAAGAAATTCTATAGCGTCAAGGTCGAGATGGTTAGTAGGCTCATCAAGAAGAAGAATGTCAGGATTTGATAAAAGAAGTTTTGATAGTGCAACCCTTGTTTTCTGACCTCCTGATAAATATGCTATGTTTTTTGAAAAATCTTGCGATGAAATTCCAAGGCCAATAAGCATACCTTTGACAAAACTTTCACAACCATAGCCATTATTCCTTTCATATTCTTCCTGAAGATGACCATATTCATTAAGCAGCTTTTTATATTCATCAGAATCAAGGCTTTTATGGGACATAAGGTTTTCAAGCTCTCTTAAGCGCACCTCTATCTTTTTTATATTATCAAATACTTTCATAGTTTCATCAAAAACAGTAGAATCATCATCAAGGTTTAAATTTTGTGAAAGATAACCTATTTTTTTCCCTTGACCTATAAATATATCTCCAGAGTCAGACTTTAAATCCCCGTTAATAATCTTGAATATAGTTGTTTTTCCTGCACCGTTGGAGCCAACAAGACCTACCTTTTCATTCTCATTAATTGTGAAAGTAACATCTTTTAAAATTACATCTATTCCATAGGATTTTTGTATTTTATTTAAAGATAATGCTATCATATTAACACCTCATTTCATAGTAACAATGATATTTTACTATTTTGTGATACGTTTTTTCAATGGAATATTTTTTAGAAAATTATTTCGATTGACACATAAATGTTTATATATTAACATATTTATGTAGAACTATATATCAAAGTAAATTAATTATTTTAAAATTTATTAAATAAACTTATATTAAGTTTAATTATATAGGAGTTGAAAGGTTTTATGAATAAGAAAACTATGATTTCAATGGCTGTTATTAGAAGGCTACCAAAGTATCAAAGATACCTCGGAGAACTTCTTAATAATGACATAACGAGAATATCCTCAAAGGAGCTTTCAGAGAGAATAGGTTTTACGGCATCTCAAATAAGGCAGGACTTAAACTGTTTTGGAGATTTCGGACAGCAGGGATACGGATATAATGTCAGGGAGCTTTATGATGAAATTAGTAAAATACTCGGACTTACAAGGACTTATACTACTGTAATAATTGGTGCGGGAAATATAGGACAGGCAGTTGCTAATTATTCTAAATTTGAAAAGCTTGGGTTTGAATTAAAGGGAATATTTGATAAAAATCCAAAGCTTATAGGAATAAAAATAAGAGACATTGAAGTCAAGGATGTAGATGAACTTTCAGATTTTCTTGAAAGAAATAAAATCGACATTGGAATTATATGTGTACCAAGAACACAGGCGCAGGTAATTGCTGATATATTTGTAAAGAGCGGAATAAAGGCAATTTGGAACTTTGCTCCAACGGATCTTAACGTTCCTGAGGATGTTATTGTTGAAAATGTACATCTTAGTGAGAGCCTTTTAACTCTCAGCTATAGACTTAATGAAGCTAAACTTTTTGGCGAAGAATAAACCTTATCTATTAAGAAGCTGATTAATAAAAGGAGGCATGTAATCATGCCTCCTTTTATTTCATTTATCCTAAATTATCTATATAATCGGCTGCATAAAGGGCTGCAAGCTGTCCCTCTCCAACCGCCTTTGCAATTTGATATGGCTTTCCTGTAATATCTCCTGCAGCGTAAAGACCTTTAATATTAGTTTCCATGTTTTTATTTACTTTAACATGGGCACCGTCAACTTCAAGTCCTGGTACCAAAGTTCCTAATGGATAGCTGTCTTTTATTACAAAGAAACCATCAGCTTCTACCTCACTATTTTTTAAGAGAAGTTTTTTAGCTGTAAAATCTCCTTCAAATTTTAAAGGAACATCCTTTATTATTTCAACGTTATTGCTGAAATCAAAATCTTCATTTACAGCTGGAACAAAATATACTTTCTTACATACTTCAGATAAAAATTTGGTTTCTTCAATAGATTCTTTATTGTAGCCAACTACTCCAACTACTTTACCCTTATAAAGAGGGGCATCGCAGGTAGCGCAGTAGCTCACCCCGGAGCCTAAAAACTTATCCTCATTTTCTATAGATTTTTTAAAATCAACTCCAACGGATAGGATTACTGTCTTTGCCTCAATCATATCTGTTTCAGCCTGAATTGAAAAATACCCATCCATTGTATAAATCATATTTACCATTTTAGATGATGTGTGAACATCTAAGGTTTGCAGATGATTGTTCAGTTTCTCAATAAGTTCGGGACCCTTTATTTCAATAAATCCGGGATAATTATGAATTGAAGGGGACAGCATAACTTTTTTACTGTCCCTTCCAAAAATTATTACGGATTTATTTCGAGCCTTTGCATTTATTGCTGCAGATATACCTGCAGGACCTTTTCCTATTATAGCAACATCATACATTATATATTTAAGGCTCCTTTTATTGCATCTTCGATTTGGTTTTCAGGTCTAAAGCCGACTATTTTTCCAAGGGCTTTACCTTCATTAAATAATATAAGTGTTGGTATGCTTTGAATCCCGAACATATTTGCGCTCATTGGGTTTTGATCAACATCCACCTTAACAACTTTGAGCTTCCCGTCATATTTGGATGCTATGCTGTCGATTGCTGGTGCAAGCATTTTGCATGGACCACACCAGGTAGCCCAGAAATCAACAAGTACCGGCTTATCTGAGTTTAAAACTTCCTCTTTAAAATTTAAATCAGTTGCATGTATAACCATAATCATTACCTCCTATTATTTATACCCCTTAGGGGTATTTCTGATATTATAATATTCTTTTCAAAGCAAAATGTCAATATATTTTTACAAACATTTTACCAAAGATGAACTTAAATTGGAACAAATAATTTAAAAAAAGTGTCATAATAATACGAGAATAAATTACAAAGAGGTGGTTACGTGTCGAAAAAAATAAAAAAAGTAGCACTATTCTTTCTCCTGTTCATGTTTATTTTTACACAGTTTTCAGTATCTTATGCAGCATCTTCAAGTTTTACCCCTTACAAAGCAGTAATAACTGCTTCAAGCCTTAATATTAGACAAACCCCCTCAACCTCAGGAAAGATTGTCGGGTACTATAAGAAGGGAACTATAGTTGATGTAGTAGGTATATCAGGAAGTTTTCTAAAAACAAATAAAGGTTATATAGCATCAGCCTATACAAAAAAATATACAACAACATCAACAACTACAGCATCGAGAGGGACAAGCTTTACACCATATAAGGTAATCATAACATCGAGCTATCTTAATATAAGACAGGGTCCTTCGACAAGCTATAAAATAGTAGGGAAATATTATAAGAACAACATAGTTGATATAATTGGAGTGTATGGAAGTTTTCTAAAAACAAATAAAGGTTATATAGCATCTGCCTATACTAAAAAATATGTAGTAGCTGCTCCTGCTACACCTGCACCTACTTCAACTCCGCCATTATACAGGGCAAAGGTTTTAGCAAGCATACTTTCAATAAGACAGGAAGCTTCATCATCTTCAAAGGAAGTTGGTAAATATTATAGAGGAGATGTTGTTGATGTATTTGCAAAGGAAGGAAGCTTTCTAAAAACCAGCAAGGGGTATATTTATGAATCCTATACTGAGAGAATACAGGATACATCGAGAGGAAATACTTCTAATAATGTAGGCAAATATTTACTTGTAAATGAAGATACCCAGCTTTTATTAAATACAGACGGTACCCATGATGAGAGATATGCAGTAAAGGGTAAAACATATAAAATTATTGATGAACAAAATGGATATTTTAAAATTAAAATGGGAGCAATATACGGCTACATAGCTGCTGATAAGGTTACAGTTCTTGATTATCAGGTAAAGGATAAACTTACTGTTGCATGGAATTATATCTATGCAAAATCTTCAAATTCAATATATTGGAAGGACAATAGCCATTATATAAACAACAACAGTGCATCTTATGGTCTTGATGTTATATCCCCTACATGGCTTTATATGACTGGGGATTACAAGAATCCATCATCAATTAAGGTTGCAGAGAAGGCTGACAGAGAATATGTAATAAGAGCTCACAGAAACGGATATGAAGTTCATGGACTTTTTTCAGAGTTCAGTGCAGACAGAGCCTATGCTATGTTTACTAATTCGAGCATTCGCCAAAAGGTTATAGATGATGTGGTAAATTATGCATTAACCTATAATCTTGATGGTATAAACATAGACTTTGAAGCCTTAGGAGTTAAAAACAAGGCATATTTTACAGCCTTTGTAAAGGATTTATCAGAAAGGCTGCATAAGGCTAACCTTACGGTTTCTGTTGATGTTACCAAAATTACAACTGACAGCAATATTTATTCAGGAGGATATGACAGGGCTGCTCTTTCAAAGTATGTAGATTATGTAATGCTTATGGCTTATGATGAACATTATTCTGGTTCAAAAACTCCAGGTTCTGTAGGTTCATATCCATGGGTTGATAGTTCAGTAAAAGGGCTTATAAATAGCGGCGTTCCATCGGACAAGCTTATATTAGGTGTTCCATTTTACGCAAGGGAGTTTACATTATCGATTGATCAGGCAGTACAGGTTGTAATATTTAACACTGACCAGAGCGGTATTTACAGCCAGCCAGTTTTAAGTGATGATTTAAAAATTGAGAATGCAACTTTAGATGGAAGCTATGGCTACATTTCTTTAGCAAACGGATGGTATACGGTTGAATATAATGGAGGTCAGGCTTATATTCCTGAGAGCGATGCAACACTAATCAAAATAGGGAATGACAGTCAGACTGTTATAGATTCAAGAGCTTTAAAAATGCAGGCTGTAGCTGATAATAAGGTAAAATATAACGGCAGGGTATACTTTGATGATAAAGCAAAACAAAACGTACTTGAATATATAGATTCTGATGGGAATAAACGATTAACATGGATTGAAGATGCGTCATCTATGGCATGGAGAATGGATATAGTTAATCAGTACAATTTAAAAGGTATGGCTGCATGGCAGACTGGATTTGAAACAAGAGATATATGGGATGTTATTAAGCAAAAGCTGAAGTAATACTTCAGCTTTTGCTATTTTTTAAGTATTTGTTATAATAAATGTAATATGAATTCTGGAGGAATTAATATGGAAATTTACGCTCTAATTGGAAGAAGCGGTACGGGAAAAAGCTTTAAAGCACAGTATGTTGCAGGTCTTTATGATATTGAATATATAATAGATGACGGTCTATTTATAAAAGGAAATAAAGTTTTAGCTGGGGTATCGGCAAAGAGAGAAAACACGAGGATTGCTGCTGTTAAAAGAGCTGTTTTTACGCATTATGAGCATAGAAAAAATGTAAAAGAGGCTATAATGGAACATTCTCCTGATAAACTTTTAATAATAGGAACTTCTGAGCATATGATAAAAAGCATAATAAAAGCTCTGGAACTTGAAGGGGATTACAGAATAATACGAATAGAAGAAGTATCAGAACTTGATGAAATTGAAGAAGCAACAAGGGCAAGAAGAATAAAAGGGAAACACGTCATACCCGTTCCTACCTTTGAGGTTAAAAAGGATTTTTCAGGTTATTTTCTCGACTCTATAAAGATGTTTGGCAAAAGAGGGAATAAAGAACCTGATATAACTGAAAAAACTGTTGTTAGACCTACTTTTAGCTATTTAGGAAAGTATGATATAACAAACAGCGCTTTAAAGACAATAATAGCAGAGTCTGCTAAGGAAGTAGTAAATTTAGAAAAGGTATTATTAATTGATATAGATAATAGAGCAAACGGTATAATAATTACTATAGCTGTATCTCTTAATATAAATGAGCCGCTGAATGTAATAAGCAATAACATAATGCACAGGGTTAAAGATAATCTCGAATATATGACAGGAATTAACATAATAAGTGTAAATATTATTGTAAAAAACGTTAAAATCGAGGTGGAAGGGCAAAATGGAATTCTGCGAATTTGAAAAAGGAATAGTAATAAAAAATATAGAGGATTTTGAACTAAAACATACCTTTGATTGTGGTCAATGCTTCAGATGGTCTGAAGATAAAGAAGGAAGCTATATTGGAGTTGCGGGGAAAAAAGCAGTCAGGATATACAAAAAAGAGAAGGATATATTTATTGAAGGCGCAAAGATTGATGATGCATTATTTTGGGTAAATTATTTAGATTTAGAAAGGGATTATAAGGCTGTTAAGAAAGAACTCTCAAAGGACAGCGTTCTGCTTGAGGCAATCAATTATGGATACGGAATTAGGATTTTAAATCAGGAAATGTTTGAAACCACAATATCTTTTATAATATCTGCAAATAACAGAATTCCTATGATTAAAAGGGCTATAGAAAATATATGCAAAACCTTTGGTGATAAAATCGAGTTTGAGGGCAATACTTATTACTCCTTTCCAACTGCCCTTCAGCTATCAAGGGCCAATATTGAAGATTTAGAAAGGTGCGGCTGCGGTTTCAGGGCAAAATATATAGTTGATACAACAAAGGAAATATTAAGCAATGAAGCTTATTTACTATTTATAAGCAGAATGAAAACTGATGATGCCCAAAGAGAACTTATGAAGCTTAAAGGAATTGGGCCTAAGGTTGCAGACTGCATACTTTTATTTTCAATGCAAAAGTATGATGCCTTTCCTGTTGATATATGGGTTAAAAGAGTAATGCAGTATTTCTATCTTGCACCGGATGTAAGCCTTAAAAAGATAAGGGAATTTGGCAGAAATAAATTTAAAGATTATGCAGGATTTGCACAGCAGTATCTTTTTTATTATGCAAGGGATTTTAAAGGAAGAGAGGGATTTTTAAAATAATATGCATATAATTACTTGAAATAGTAAATATTAGATATATAGTATAAATTCTTAAGGGGGGATATTATGAGATCTACCCTCAATTACAAAACAATAAAGCTTCAGGACGCTATAGTTCCACAGGTTTTTATTAAAAAAGATGAAAATATAATCTATTACGATAGGATAAATTCTGATGAAGGTAGATTTTGCATTTCTTCTTTAGATGGAATTTTAAATAGTTTTGAAGTTTTAGCAGGACAGGGAATGATAACATATGATGGAGATATGTATGTATCAAAAGCAAGGGATAATACGGTTTTAATAAAATACTCTAAATATCAAAAAATTGAAAAGAGTATTGAACTTGAAGGTATATTTTTTGATTTTAAACAATCTTATTTTAATGAACTTATATGTCTTGGTAATTTAAATGGGAAGACAGTAGTAAAAATACTAAACAATGATTTAGAGCAGCTAAGGACAATATATCCAAAGGATATTTTCTTCGGATGCAGCCTTTATATTGAAAAAGAGTATATATATATTGCTGGTTTTGACATACATAACGATTTTATAATAATTAAAACCAACTATATAGGTGCTGTGCTTGAAAAGTGGAACATAGGATTAAGTGATAATAAAAAAATAATATCTAAGATGCAAAAATATAAGGACTATTTTATACTCCTTTTTACAAACGGAAATGAAAGTTTGATGTTTTTTAATTATAAGGATAATTCTATAAAGGAAATATTTCCTTTTGATTTTAATGTTGAGAGCTTTTCGGATTTTAATATTGAGAAAGATACCTTATCTATCCTTGGAGAAAAATACATATTTGATATTTCAATTATAGAAATTTTAGAATACAAGAGCAGGAGAAGAATACGAGGTTTTAAAATAGATGGGGATATTTATTCTTATGTATATGTTGCCTTTTGCAGGATATTTTCCAAAAATATTATATTGTGCATAAAATATGCAACACCTTTGTTGTTTTTAACTTATCTGTTTTTCCTACTGAAATTTGACATTTTGAGACTTAAAATTGATTATATATTTTATCTTCCAATTATAGTGTTTATATCTTCTATTATTTTAAGTTTTAAATATTTAATAATAAAACAAAACAGAATTGAACAGTTTCTTTATATAAAGCATCAGAAAGACTTCAAATGTATTAATATATTTCCTTTTTATATGGGTTTTACAGCTGCATGTATAATTCAGCTTATAAATAAGAATTTTTTATATTCTTCTGTATTAGGTGTTTTTGTGTTTTTACTTTTCTTTTTAATTAATAAATCTGTAATAAACCACATACAAAATGAAAACAATAGTATTATTATTGAGCTTCTAAAGTTTGAAGATTTTTATATTAAAGAATATATAGATGAAGTATTAAAGCGCCTTAGAGAAAAAAATAGTGAAAAGCTCTTAATAGAGTTTGTAACGGATAATAATGCAAACAAGTCTGTGCTGTTAAGGTGGCAAAACAGCAGAAAAAGCATAATTAAAACCGATATTAAAATTTTAGATAACTCAAACAAAATTGAGACAATACTTGATTTTTCAAAAAGGGATATAAAATATTCAAGATTTTCAATACTTATGGATTATCTATGTTACATAAAGAATCAGACAAAAGTAAAGGAAATAGAGATAGAAGTTTTGGATAAAGATTCATAAAATGAATTTATGAAGGATTAAGTGAAAAATAAAGAAAAAAAGAGAACGTGAATGATAAAATCATCTATTAGTCATTATTCGTACTATTTAGCTATTTTAGTTATATATAACAATTTGATAATAAACTGCCATTTATTTAATATATTAATTGTGATTAGCACTCACTTAAAATGAGTGCTAACAAATAGCAAATAATTAAAATTAAAATATACACAAGGAGGGTTAACGATGAAATTAAGACCACTTGGTGACAGAGTTGTAATTAAAAAGATTGAGGCTGAAGAAACAACAAAAAGCGGAATAGTTCTTCCAGGTTCAGCAAAGGAGAAGCCGCAAATGGCTGAAGTTATAGCGGTAGGACCTGGCGGAGTAGTTGACGGAAAGGAAGTAAAAATGGAAGTTAAGGTTGGAGATAAGGTTATATTCTCCAAGTATTCAGGAAACGATGTTAAAATCGATGGAGAAGAAGTTACTATTTTAAGACAGGATGACATCTTAGCTATCGTTGAATAATTTGAGATAAGAAGGGAGAGATAAAAATGGCAAAGGAAATAAGATTTAGTGAAGACGCAAGACGTTCAATGCAAAAAGGTGTTGATAAGCTTGCTGATACAGTTAAAATAACACTTGGACCTAAAGGAAGAAACGTTGTTCTTGATAAGAAATTTGGTGCTCCTCTTATTACTAATGACGGTGTTTCAATAGCAAGAGAAATAGAACTAGCTGATCCATATGAAAACATGGGAGCTCAGCTTGTAAAAGAAGTTGCTACAAAGACAAATGATGTTGCAGGAGATGGAACTACAACTGCTACACTTCTTGCACAGGCAATTATAAGAGAAGGTTTAAAGAACGTTACAGCTGGTGCAAATCCAATGCTTATAAGAACTGGTATTAGAAAGGCTGTAGATGTTGCTGTTGAAGAAATTAAGAAGATTTCAAAGCAGGTAAACGGTAAAGAAGATATAGCAAGAGTTGCTTCAATATCAGCTGCTGATGAAGAAATAGGCCAGCTTATAGCTGATGCTATGGAAAAGGTAGGTAACGAAGGTGTTATAACTGTTGAAGAATCAAAAACAATGGGAACAGAACTCGACGTTGTTGAAGGTATGCAGTTTGACAGAGGCTATATAAGCCCATATATGGTAACTGATACTGAAAAGATGGAAGCTGTTCTTGATGAGCCATATATACTTATAACTGATAAGAAGATATCAAGCATTCAAGATATCCTTCCAATATTAGAGCAAATAGTTCAGCAAGGCAGAAAGCTTTTAATAATTGCTGAAGATATCGAAGGAGAAGCTCTTGCAACACTTGTTGTTAACAAATTAAGAGGAACATTTACCTGTGTTGCAGTTAAAGCTCCTGGATTTGGTGACAGAAGAAAAGAAATGCTCCAAGATATCGCTATATTAACTGGTGGTATGGTAATATCCGAAGAACTTGGCCGTGAACTTAAAGAAGCAGATATATCAATGCTTGGCCGTGCAGAAAGAATTAAGGTTACAAAGGAAAACACTACAATAGTTAATGGACTTGGAAGCAAAGAAGAAATCCATGCGAGAGTTGCTCAAATAAGAGCACAGATTGAAGAAACTACTTCTGATTTTGATAGAGAAAAGCTTCAGGAAAGACTTGCAAAACTTGCAGGTGGAGTTGCAGTTATTAAAGTTGGTGCAGCTACTGAAACTGAGCTTAAGGAAAGAAAATTAAGAATAGAAGACGCATTAAATGCTACAAAAGCAGCTGTTGAAGAGGGTATAGTATCCGGCGGCGGAACTGCATATATTAATGTAATTCCAGCGGTTGCTGACCTTGCAGAAAAAGTTGAAGATGCTGATGTTAAAGTTGGTGTAAATATCGTTAAGAGAGCCCTTGAGGAACCACTAAGACAAATTGCAGAAAACGCTGGTTATGACGGCGCTGTTGTTGTTGAAAAGGTAAAGGTTAGCGATAAGGGAATAGGCTTTGATGCTTTACATGAGAAATATGTAAACATGATTGAAGTTGGTATCGTTGACCCAACTAAGGTTACAAGATCAGCTCTTCAAAATGCAGCATCAGTTTCAGCTACATTCCTTACAACTGAAGCAGTTGTTGCTGATATTCCTGAAAAGAAGGATAATGCACCTGCAATGCCAGGCGGAATGCCAGATATGTATTAATAATAAAGCTCCCAATTGGGAGCTTTATATTTTTATAAACTTTTATGATTATAAATACTTTACATCATTTTTTCCCTATCATCAAGAAAACCTTCTCAGCCTTTTATATTTTTAAAACATAAATAGGAATATACAATAGGTACTATTGAAATTACAATTACTACAATCATTAGCCCAGTAAAGGCAATTGTACCTTTGAAGAAAGCTAAAATACCAACAATAAAACCTCCTGCAACCCAAAGGGGGGCTGAGAATCTATGGGTTTTAACCCAAACGGTTTCGTCAGCTAAAGTCCATGGAGTTCTTATTCCAACAAAGTAGTTATGCTTTATCCTTCCCATCTGATTACCAAGTAGAATAAACACTATTCCAACCCATAGAGTAACTATTGAACCTACATTAAATTTATATCCAAGGGAAGATAACAGTATTATATACTGAAGAGCTATAAATAAAAGGTGGAATGTATATCTTATTACATTATAGGCAGGTCTGAAGTTTACATAGTTTTGTTTCTTAGGATCCAGATTAGGAAGTATAAGAAATAAAAAATAGAATCCAATGTTCATAAGGTTTATATTTAAAATCCCAGAAAGTTTACTCGAGTATGCATCAACCTCACCTTTTATATTCCAGTGGCTTGGCATTTTATCTGGAAGGCTTGGATAAAGATATATACTTACTAATAGTGTTAGTACCATAAGAAGCAGTATGAACCAGTCTTTTTTTATATTTTCAATTATTTTCTTCATTTTTCCCATCCTCCTTAACATTTATAATATCAAAGAACCACCCTATTAATTCCTGAAAAACAGTTGTATTTAAGGAGTAGTAGATGTTTTGCCCCTTTCTCTCATCGTTAACAAGACCTGCCTGCTTTAAAAGGTTCAAATGGTGAGATATGCTGGGCTTTGTCATATCGAAATGCTCTGCAATCTCTCCTGCGGTTAAATCTTCTTTTCTTAGAAGCATTATTATCTTTCTTCTTGTTGGATCGGAAAGAGCTTTAAACGGTAGATTCAAAATATCACCCCCATATATTAGATAATTAGACAATTATCTAAATATCTAATATAATTATATCACCTTTAAGTTATTTGTAAACATCTATTTTTTCCTTATTTTATCCTTAGCATCAAGAGTTTCAGGCCTTTTTTTGCTTGTTAAAATATCGCTTAAAATATAGTTTTTAAAATCGTTAAGATTAAAGGGGGCAATAAAGGAGCAGAGCATTTGAAAAGGAAACTATTATAAATAGTAAGATTTTCTACTCTTTTTGAATTTCGTTATTTTTTGTATTCATAGAATGCCTCCTGAAATTTTTTCTTTGCATTCATATCTATAATTCCAAGCCTTTCAATTCTTGTTTCAACGTTAAGATTTATTTCTGCATTTTTATATTCTTCGTTCCAGTCTAAGGTTTTGAATATATAAGGATGCTGAGCTCTAAAATATTTATAAAAATTAAAAAAATCTGTATTAAATTCACTTTGAGATTTTAATATTATGTTTTTTATATCCTCTTTTAATCTTTGTGAAATTTCAGACTCGATATTTGATTTATAGTCTTCAGCTATTATGATAAGAAATTTATCTCTCCTAATAAAGGCTTTAGATTTATGGCTTCTCCCTCAATAAACATAAAGATATGAATAAATACTATGAACAATATTATTATTACTCCATAAAGTTCACATATTCTTCCTATGCATTGAAGCCCTTTTACTGAGGAGTAGTAAACTGATATAAACATAAAAAAGCTCAAAACCCAAACAGGAGTTTTAGGTAGAATGATAAGTTTAATAGTTTCACAGGATATTCTTGTAATAAAGGAAAGTATTAAAAAAAAGTATATAAAATAAAGTATAGAAATTATAAATGTCATAGTTTTCCCTAAGAGCAGATTTGAATATTCAATAAAATTTTTTTCTTTAAAAATTAGGCCTAAATAGGTTACAATATATGTGAATATGCTGACTATAATTGTCGACAGGAGAATGCTTATCCATCCACCTGTGCCCGCATTTTCAACTATACTTTTAGGAAGGTTTATAAAGCCATAGCCAAGTATTATTCCAAAAAGATAAAATGATATTTGTCTGTTATTTAAATAATCTCTCATATTTACCAAAAACCTCACTATACTATTATTTTTTAGTATTTCTTATGGTATAAATTTCTATACTATATTTAAAAAATTGTTAGGAGTTGAAAGGATGAAAGTACTTTATTTTGATTGTTTTTCTGGAATAAGCGGGGATATGACAATAGGAGCACTTTTGAATTTAGGAGTTCCTTTCGATTATCTTTTATTAGAGCTTGACAAACTTAGCATATCAGATGAATTTGATATAGAGATAAAAGAGGGGCAAAAGTGCGGAATAACTGGAATAGATTTCAATGTACATATAAAACATAATAATGATAACCATAGCAATCATCATCATGACCATCATCATGGGCGAAATCTTAAGGACATAGAAGAAATAATAAATAATAGCAGTCTTAAGGATAATGTAAAAAAGCTTTCAAAGGATATATTTTATTGCTTGGCAAAATCTGAAAGTGAAGTTCATGGTAAGGATATATATGAGGTTCACTTTCATGAGGTTGGAGCAGTAGATTCTATTGTTGATATAGTTGGGGCAGCTATTTGTATTGACTATATAAAACCAGATATAATAATTTCATCCCCTATAAATACAGGAAAGGGATTTGTAGAGTGCGAGCATGGAATAATACCTGTTCCTGCTCCAGCCACTTTAAAGATATTAAGAGGTGTTCCTATATACTGTGACGAAAGGGAATTTGAGCTTACGACTCCAACGGGGGCTGCTATTGTTAAAACCCTTTCAAGTGAGTTTAAGAATTTTCCCTGCATGAAAATAATTAGGGAAGGATATGGATGCGGCAAAAGGGATACTAAAAAGCCTAATCTTTTAAGGGTAATATTGGGGGAGGGTAATTCAGAGGATGTATGCATACTTGAGGCTACAATCGATGATATGAACCCTCAGTTTTGCGGATATCTTATGGATAAACTCTTTGAAGCCGGAGCAAAGGATGTTTATTATACACCTGTATATATGAAGAAAAACAGGGTAGGGATTTTAATTACAATAACAACGCCTGTATCTATTGAGGAAAAAATAAAAGAGATAATGTTTAAAGAGAGCACAACCATAGGGATTAGAAGATTTAATATACAAAGAACAGAGCTTGACAGAGAGTTTAAAAAGGTAAGCACTGAGTTTGGTGATATAAGGTTTAAAGTTTCAAGCTATAAAGGTGAGATAATGAACGTATCCCCAGAATATGAGGATGTTAAAAGGGCAGCAGAAAACAAAAATATTCCATTAAAGAAAATATATAATGAAGCAGTTAAGATAGGTCACAATAAAAAAATATATGAATAAGTTGAATTAAATTAAGAAAGGTGCAATAACTAATAAAAAGCACTTTTTTATATATTTTAAACAAAAAACAACTTTTGTCTGCTAAAGGTTGACATGTACTAATATTAAAGTTATAATAACGAATAAAAACAAATGAAAATACAAATCTTACTCATATAATCCTGTTAATATGGGCGGGAGTTTCTACCGGGGGCCGTAAACCTTCGACTATGAGTAAGGCTGCTTTGCATTTTTTGGCTCTGCACCTTACTCGCAGAGTCTTTATTTTTTGAGTAAGAGAATGGAGGTTGCTATGGGTAAAATTTTAAAACAAGCATATACCTTTGATGATGTGCTTTTAGTTCCACAAAAATCTGACGTTCTTCCAAAGGATGTTGATGTTTCGACATATCTTACAAAGACTATAAAGCTTAACATACCACTTATGAGTGCGGGAATGGATACAGTAACCGAGGCTAAAATGGCAATTGCCATGGCAAGAGAAGGCGGAATCGGAATTATTCATAAAAATATGTCCATAGAAGAGCAGGCTGTTGAGGTGGATAAGGTAAAGCGCTCTGAACACGGCGTTATTACAGATCCTTTCCATTTAACTCCTGAGCATACTTTAAAGGATGCAGACTTCCTTATGGGTAAGTACAGAATTTCAGGAGTTCCTATAGTTGAAGGCACAAAGCTTGTTGGAATTATTACAAACAGGGATATAAGATTTGAGAAGGATTTTTCAAGAAAGATTAAAGAGGTTATGACAAAGGATAACCTTATTACTGCATCAGTTGGAACGACATTAGAGGAGGCCGAACAGATTTTAAGAAAGCATAAGGTTGAAAAGCTTCCTTTAGTTGATGAAAACTACAATTTAAAAGGGCTTATTACTATAAAGGACATTGAAAAGGCAGTTAGATTCCCTAATTCTGCAAAGGATAAAAAGGGAAGACTTTTAGCAGGGGCTGCTGTTGGAGTTACTAAGGATATGATGGACAGGGTAACTGCCCTTAAAGATGCAGGAGTTGATGTTGTTGTTGTAGATACTGCCCATGGACACTCGAGGGGAGTTCTCGATGCTATATATACAATAAAATCAAAATACCCAGATCTTCAGGTTATAGGAGGAAATGTTGCAACGGCAGAGGCAACAGCTGATTTAATAAGAGCAGGAGCAGACTGCGTTAAGGTTGGTATAGGACCAGGTTCTATATGTACTACGAGGGTTGTTGCAGGTGTTGGAGTACCTCAGTTAACTGCTGTTATGGACTGTGCTGAAAAGGCAATAGAGCATGGCGTTCCAATTATTGCAGATGGTGGAATAAAGTATTCTGGGGATATTATAAAGGCCCTTGCGGCAGGTGCATCGGTTGTTATGATGGGTTCCATGCTTGCAGGATGTGAGGAAAGCCCTGGAGATGAGGAGATATATCAGGGAAGAAAGTTTAAAGTATACAGAGGAATGGGCTCAATTGCTGCAATGCAAAAAGGAAGCAAGGACAGATACTTCCAAGAGGATAATAAAAAGCTTGTACCAGAAGGTGTTGAAGGAAGAGTAGCCTACAAGGGTGCTGTTGCGGATACTTTATATCAGCTAATTGGCGGAATAAGATCAGGTATGGGATACTGCGGCTCAAAAACTATTTACGAGCTTTGGGAAAAGTCACAGTTTGTAGTCCAGACTTCAGCAGGACTTAGGGAGAGCCATCCCCATGACATACAGATAACTAAAGAGGCTCCAAACTACACTACGGAGGGATAAAATAATATGAATCAGGATTTAGTTCTTGTTATAGATTTCGGTGGGCAGTATAATCAGCTTATTGCAAGAAGGGTTAGGGAGTGCTCTGTTTACTGTGAGATAGTTCCCTATACTACCACAATAGATGAAATAGTTTCAAAAAATCCTAAGGGAATAATATTTACAGGAGGACCAAACA
Source organism: Caloramator quimbayensis (assembly GCF_900167605.1). Taxonomy (GTDB): domain Bacteria; phylum Bacillota; class Clostridia; order Clostridiales; family Caloramatoraceae; genus Caloramator_B; species Caloramator_B quimbayensis. Next base: position 56,769 of record NZ_FUYH01000011.1, read on the forward strand.
GCGTTTATGAGGATGGGGCTCCAAGAATAGATAAGAAAATTTTTGAGCTCAATATACCTATTCTTGGTATATGCTATGGTGCTCAGCTTATAGCCTATACCTTAGGAGGAAAGGTTGCAGGAACGGATATAAGGGAATATGGAAATACTGAGGTTAATTTTGATACATCATCTTTAGTATTTAAGGGTTTAAAAGAGGAGAGCATCTGCTGGATGAGCCATACGGATCAGATTATAGAACTTCCAGAGGGTTTTAAAATTACAGCAGGAAGCGATAACTGCAAAGTCGCTGCTATGGAAAATGAAGATAAAAAAATATATGGTCTTCAATTCCACCCAGAGGTTAAACATTCTCAGTATGGATTTGATATGATTAAAAACTTTTTATATAATGTCTGCGGGTTAGATGGAAGTTGGAGCATGACATCCTTTATTGAGGATAAGGTTAAAGAGATTAAAAATATCGTTGGAGATAAAAGGGTTATATGCGCTATCTCCGGAGGTGTTGACTCTTCCGTTGCAGCGGTTCTTGTTCACAGGGCAATTGGAAAGCAGCTTACCTGTATATTCGTTGACCATGGACTTTTAAGAAAAAATGAGGCGGAGGAAGTATACAGCACCTTTAAAGAAAAGTTCGACATGGATCTTATTATGGTTGATGCTTCAAAGAGATTTTTAGGGAAGCTATCAGGTGTTAAAGATCCTGAAAGCAAGAGAAAGATTATTGGTGAAGAGTTTATTAGGGTATTTGAAGAGGAAGCAGGAAAGCTTTTAGGAATAGAGTTTTTAGTTCAGGGAACGATTTACCCAGATGTTGTTGAAAGCGGAACAGGGACATCGGCAACTATAAAGAGCCACCACAACGTTGGGGGACTTCCTGAAGATCTTAACTTTAAGCTTATAGAGCCTTTAAGAGAGCTTTTTAAAGATGAGGTCAGGGAAGTTGGAAGAAAGCTTGGAATACCAGAGGATATAGTGTCGCGTCAGCCCTTCCCAGGACCAGGCCTTGCGATAAGGGTTCTTGGTGAAATTACTGAGGAAAAACTCCATTTAGTAAGAGAGACGGATTTCATATTAAGGGATGAGGTTAAAAAGGCAGGCCTTGACAAATCAATATGGCAGTATTTCACAGTACTTCCCGACATAAGAAGTGTTGGAGTTATGGGGGATGAGAGAACCTACTCCCATACAATAGCGATAAGGGCAGTTGAGAGCGTAGATGGAATGACCTCCGACTGGTACAGGATACCCTATGATGTACTATCAAAAATATCATCGAGAATTGTAAATGAAGTAAAAGGCATAAACAGAGTAGTTTACGATATTACAAGCAAACCACCAGCAACAATCGAGTGGGAATAGTAAGAAAAAATCCTCTAAACCTTGATATTACAGGGTTTAGAGGATTTTAATTTTAATAGTGATACGCAAATGATACATTTCCTATTTTTCAATAGTATCATTTATATCTTTTTGTACTAACTTTTGTAGCTTGTCAGCAACTTCACTTTGCTTGTTCGGATAAAGGTGGGAATAAGTTTGAAGGGTTGTTTCAATATTTTCATGCCCAAGCCTTTCCGATATAAGTAACGGTGAAAACCCCATTTCAATCAATAATGATGCGTGGGAATGTCGCAAGTCATGAATTCTAATCTTCTTTACTTTTGACTTCTTACAACCTCTATCCATTTCATGATGAAGGTAATATTTTGTTACCTGGAATAGCCTTTCAAGAGGTTCATAATAGTAAAGCTTGGATGCGTATTCCTGAACCAGTGTACCCAAGAAAGGCGGAATGGTAACAACCCTTTTGCTTTTGGGTGTCTTGGGTTCAAGTATTAAATCCTGGTCACCCATCCTTGCATAGTTTTTATTTATACTAACTGTTAGGGCTTCAAAGTCAAAATCATTTAATGTTAATGCTAATAATTCACCTGACCGCATACCAGTCCAAAACAGCAGTTCAAACGCAACCTTTGAAACTGGCTTATCTTCCACAGCAGCAATAAATTTATTGAATTCTTCGACAGTCCAAAACTTCATTGAATCAGCATTTTTCTTACCCATGCTTCCACATATCCTGGCAGGATTTGAAGGAAGCTTGTAATATTTCATTGCAAAATTGAAGATGGCTGAAAGCTGGTTATTTACTGTTTTCAGATATGTTTGACTATAATTATTTTCATGGGAAATCAATTCATTCTGCCATTTTCTAACGGTTGTTGGGGTAATGGTGTTAATCGGCATATCCTTAAAAAATGGTAATACCTTTAAATCAATCACATACTTTTTGTTTTCCAATGTGGTTGGTTTCAATCTGCTTTGGCAATCTTCCATATACAGTTCAACCAAGCTGCCAAATGTCATGTCACAAGAAGCATGGGCTTTATTTAGAAATTCCCTTTCAAAAGCCTTGGCTTCCTTTTGAGTTTTAAAACCACGTTGCATTTTCTGTTTATTTGCACCAGTCCAATCCTTGTAATTGAATTTGCAGTACCAAGTACCACGTTTTTCATCTTTGTAAACAGGCATTATATCATTCCTTCCTAAAAAAGAGTATAAAAAATAAACCCTTTATAACTCTAAGGGTTCATGATATAATACTTGCTATGGAGCGGTACTATATCAATCCCTTAAAGGGTTATAGAGTATCTATGAAAAATCGTTTGGTGTTAGCAGCACCAGGCGATTTTTTTATTTATTTTTTGGTAAAAACTCTGTTCTAATCCTTTCTATAATGTATCGTTCTTGGTATTCAATACTGTCTTGCAATATCTTATCAACTAAATTAATTAAATCATGTTGTTGCATTACGGTAACAGTTCCAAAGTCAGGATGACATATTTGATATTCATTACGTTCAATATCTTTTTCATCTTGTTCTATATAGAAACCAGCATCTTCTAAATGTTGAATGGCTTTCATAAGTTTATATTCCGTTTCATCTTCATTTACACCATATATTTCATCCACAGTAATATTAAAAATTCTGCATATTTCAAAAAGCATTTCGGCATTTGGTGTACTAACGGATTGTTCCCAACTTGAAACAGTAGATGGTTTTGTTCCAAGTCTATCAGCCAAATCTTTTTGAGAAAGTCCCATATTTTTTCTATGTTTAGTTATATTGGATGAAATATTTTCTTTTATTTTTCCCATTACTTCACCACCTTCTTTTTTTTTACCATGTTTCAATACTATCACAATAAATTCATAATTGCAATACAAAAATACGAAAATCTCATATTTTTGTATTGACAACACGAAAATATCGTGATAATATTAAATTACAACGAAAATATCGTAGTAAAAAAGGAAGGTGAAACGAATGCTTAATGAAAAGATTAAATTATTTATGAGAGAAAGAGGGATTAAGCAATCATTTTTAAAAAACAAGCTTGGGATGACTGCAAGCACTTGTAATGCAATGCTAAACGGAAATCGTGGTATATCAGCAGAAGAATATTTTAAAATTTGTGATGCTTTGAAAGTTCCCCTCGATTATTTCAAAGACATAGAAAACGAAGAAGTATGAAAAAACTTGCTGATTCTTTAAATTGCACAGTTCAGGAATTATTTTTCAATGAAGAATAAAGAAAGGATGGTGTTAACTATGACAAACAATCAAGTTATCAAGCAAGAACCTAAATTTATAACTGCTTCTGAAGTTGCAGAAATGCTTGGTGTTTCTTTAACAACTGGTTACCGCATTGTAAAGAAACTAAATGATGAACTTAAACAGCAAGGAAAAATTACTGTGGCTGGCAAGGTAAGTTCCCGCTATTTTTATGAAAAAGTGGCTTTGTAATATGAAAATCAACTTTGAAAAGGCAGGTGATAGTGCTTGAAATTAACATTTGACAGATTACCAATTGACCATAAACCTGATAGTACAGAATACAAGTACAGAGTTTTAAATATGGGATTATTGAATACAAAGCATATTGAACAGCTTTTATATGTCATATCACATAAGGGGTATGCTTATAAAGATTGTGCTACTTGCGGAACAAAGCAAGCAGATTTTATAAGTCAAGAGTTATTAACTCTTGATTTTGATAGTGGAACAACAGTTGATGAAGTCTTAAAGCAGTGCGAAGAATACAACTTACTTCCAATGCTAATTTATTACACATTTTCCCATACAGAAGAACATCCAAGATTCAGAATGATTTTTCATTTAGATGAAGTAATTGAGGATTTCAGGCTTGCCAAGACTTTAAGACTTGCAATCAATGAATTATTTCCTGATGCTGACCAGATAAAAAATGTTACTCAAATATACCAAGGGTCAACTAAGGGAGAATATGGTTATAATCTCTCCCATTTTATTAGTCCTCATGATGTTATTTTAAAAGCTTGTCAGAAAATAAAGGATGGAAGTACCAATGGTAACTTTTCAAGAAACCTTAAAAGAAGGTTGTATTTGAAAAAAATACCTTCAAAACTCGTCCAAAAACATGGCAACTCCTATAATAATATTATAGGTCAGAACGGAAAATTGGACGAGTTATACACCTATGATTTTTGCCCTGTGAATGTAATAGAGGAAGAACCAATTTTAAACAATGAAAATTATGATTGGGATTTCCTCAATGATAATTGTGAGTTATGGCGAAAATCAAACACTGGCGAACATTGGATAACAGAACCTGAATTATTTTTCTTTGCATCTTCTTTAAAGGGTAAAAAAGGCAGCATTAAAAGATTAAGGCAGTTAATTGATAAAGCGATAGAATTACATCCACATTCTTATAACAATGCTCAAATTAGAAACCTTGAAAATGCTATCAAAAGTGCAAAACCTTTTTTCAGAAGATGTGATATGTTACCTTGTCCATACAAAAGTAACTGTAAATTTAATACTTTGTCACAATGTCAACCACTAAAACGTGGATATGTGCAACAGGTAAGATTTAATGAAACTATTTCTTTGGAAGAAGGTGAAAAGCAGTTAAAACAGGCAATAGAAACTGCTTTTACAAACAATAGTAGCTTTACGATTATAAAAGCACAAACTGGACTTGGGAAAACTACTGCAATATTAGATTATTTGAAAGAAAATAAAAAGTTGTCTGTTTGCTTGGCAGTACCAACACATAAATTAAAGGATGAGTTGTTTCAGAAGATAGAACAATATAATTTAGATTTTGAAGTCATTCCCGAATTGGATATTTCAAAATTAGAACCCCAAGAGCAGGAGCAATACAATAAATATTTGATAGTTGGCAATTACATTGAATGTAAACATATTTTGAACAACTCCAAGAATCCTGAAATTATGGAATATGTTCGATTAACAGACAATTTTAATCGTGGATGGCTTGACAGAGTAATTATTACTCATAAAAGAGCATTTTTAAAAAGCAGAATAACAAATGATGTACTGGTTATTGATGAAGATATTTTGTCAAAGTCAATAGAAACAGTAGACGTTGATGTGAATGACTTGATTAGTCTTAAAAATCTTGCAAATGATTCTGCGCTTGATGATTGGCTAAATTGTATATCTGATAAAAAAGGATTAATACAATTACATCCATTAAATCGAAAACAGGTTAAAAATATCATGGATAAAATTGATGATAATATAAACTTCAATGTTTACATGGTATTAAAATCAAGGTTGTGTTATGTAGAAGATAGCAGAGTTACCTTTGTTATAAAACATAGCCTTCCAAAATGTAAGAAAATTATTATTTTATCGGCTACTATTGATGATGTTATTTCAAGATGGATGGTTAAACCTATGAAAGTTGATTTTATAGAGATTCCCAGAATTGAACAAAGAGGACAATTACATCAATATATTGACTTACCTTCGTCAAGACACGCATTACAGGAAGGCGATTTGATTCAGAACTATAAAAGGATACAAAATATTTTACCAAAAGATAACATGCCTATAATAACTTTTAAGAAATTTGAAAATCAACTTTTAAAAAATGGCTTCAATGTAGTTGCTACTTTTGGAAGTACAGAAGGTTTAAATTTCTTGGAAGGGCAAGATATTGCAGTTATTGGTACATACCGAACCCAAGAGATACAGTATTTACTATTTGCTAAAATGCTTGATGATACGGTTGAAACAAGAGATTTGGAAACGGAAAACCAGGTTGTTGAATATAACGGTTTTAGATTTCATCTTTACACTTTTAAGCATCCAGTTGTAAGACAGGTTCAGCTATACATGATAAACAGTGAATTGGAACAATGTGTTGGTAGAGCAAGAATATTAAGGAACAATAATAAAGTTCATTTGGTGGCAAAGCTGCCTTTGGAAGATGCCATTATTGAAAATATTATGTAGAAAGGATGATGAAAATGCAATTTATAGAATTAGGAGAAACAACTGTAAAACAATTACATCAAGCAACAGTTACAACAACCTATGAAGATTATCAGCACTTGCAAGATTGTGTGAAATGGCTTGAAGAATTGACAACTGAACTAAATAAAGTAAGTGATTATGATGAAAAGAACAAGAAGTTCATAATTACTGCTTCAGCGGAAGATATAAAAAATCTTGTAAGTAAATGGTTTAACAAATAATTGAAAGGATGATGAAAACTATGACAGGTAAAGAATTTTTGAAGAAGGTTAGAAGGATTAAAAAAATTACAGACATTCATTGGCGTGTAGAAGGGAAGGATGTGTTAGACCCTGATTTGGTAAAAGTAGTGATAGTTGCTGATGGTGAAGAAATTGAAATAACATATCCATTACCACCAGATAAGACTGGTATTAATTTTATTCAATTCAGTGCAATGGCTTTGATAATAAATAAGTTCATGGAACAAATAGGAAATGACTTTAGAATAAATTTTATTGACGATATAGCAAATGCAATAAATTATTCAAGAAAACAAATTAAAGAAAGGGTGTGATTTTATGGACCATGTATTAGATGCAATTAGACCACATTATGAAGCCTTACTGGATTGCTTCTTGGAAGAACAAAAGACAGGGGAATATAAGAAGTTTTCCGACAATCCTTTTTATGATGAAGTAAAAGCCTTAATTGATGCCATGAACATTTTAAGGAAGTACCTGGGTTGGGAAACCATCAAGCTGAAGGATGAAGTTGAATTTTACTTATAAGATGAAAGGGGAATGTAAAATGTTAAAAAAATTAAATTGGAAAGAAGCTTATGCAGACTGGTTTGAAGATGCTGAACTTCCAGAAATTAAGAAGCTTAATTCTGAAGTGGACAAGCAATTGGAAGATTGGTTACCTGATGAAGTCTTTAATGAAATTTATATGAAAACTGCCGAATTAGAAGCACTTAACCAAGAAGCAGGTTTTGAAGCTGGATTCAGAGCAGGAATGATTGCAGCTTTAGAAGCTATTACTAATGCTGTAAAGGCTGAAGCCACTGCATAATATCCCTAAGAATTACACAATGGCTTCACATGGTACATATTAAATTCGCAACTTAATCTTATCATGTGAAGCCAATATTTTCAATATTGGAAGGATGGTGTGATTAATGCCCAATACGAATGTTACAAATCTTGAAACTTTGGAAGAAATTATTGGTAAGAAATTGTTCTTTGAAGTTATTGAAAAAATGCCTGGTGCAATATTCAGGCTGCCTAATAATGCAGAACATTATAATAAACAGCAGCGAAACAGACAAATTATTGAAGATTTTTATAGAGGAATGAATGTTCCTGAACTAATGAAGAAATATCAACTAAAAAAATCAACAATTTATAAAATCATAGAAAATCTTTAAAAACACTACATATAGTGTCTAATTTTGTACTAACATACTAAATATAGTGTTCTAATAGTGAAAATGATATCACATTTTGGTAAAATTATCTTAGGGCAAAGTATGCTTTAGGGGGTGAAATTCATGGATGCAAAGGTTAATAATCGCAAGGAATACCTTAAAAAGTATAGAGCAGAAAACAAGGAATCAATTAATGCTTATCAAAGACAATGGCGGGCTGAACATCCTGAAAAGGTGAAGGAATATAACCAACGATATTGGGCAAAGAAATTGCAGCTTGCATATTAATTGACAGAAAATGACTTGGAATGAACGAATTTTAGAAAAAAGGTGGTGGTAAACATGGCAAAGTTGAATAAAGAAAAGGTTGCAGTAAACCTTCTGACTTGTTCAACCTTAAAGGAAGCTGCTGAAAAGTCAGGAATTTCAGAAGCAACACTTTATAGGTTAAGGAAAACTGAAGCATTTCAGGATGTTTTGAAAGCGGTTAAAAACGAAATTTTCAATGATGCCATGCAAAAGGCACAAGGCTATACACTTGAATCATTGGAAGTATTGCGGAAGGTAATGAATGATGATGGTGCAACTGATTCTTCCAGAGTGAGTGCAGCAAGAACTATTTTAGAAATGGGTGTGACCATGTTTGAAGATGAAAATATTATTCAAAGGCTTGCTGAACTGGAAAGAAGGCTTGGTAGAAATGATTAAAAAGAAAGTGACACTAAAAAAGCAGATAAATAAAAAGCTTGATGAAATGGATGTTAAAATCCCAAACAACAAGCCTTATATAGCCTTTATCGGAAAACTTCCTGATGGTAGGTATGAAGTAGTTGAACATTATAACAGTACTAATTCACATGGCATCAATTGCACTTTAAAGTATGTTGAAAAAGTTATTAACACAAAGGAAGAATATTTTTCTCAAAACCCTGATTGCAATATATTTTATGGTGAAGCACCATTGGTGGAGGTTCTCAAAGACCTGGCTTATAATGACCCCTTGGAAATTGCAAAGCAGTTTTGAAAATTAATGTTCAAAAAAGAAAGGTGGAAAAAACATGAAAACAGAAATTGGAAACAAAGTTAAAACCCTGGTTGATACTTACCAAACAATCATTAAGAACATAACAGCAAAAATCAAATACTGTTTATTCGGATACTTATAAAGCAGAAGCTATTAACGTTCTTCAGAATGAAGCTATTGCAAATGATAAAGTTTTCAATGAAAAGCTGAAACAGATTATTGCAGAAGAAAAAGCAGCCATTATTGGTGAACCTGAAGCAAAGCCTGCTGATTATCAACTTCAAGTTGCCAATGCTTTAAAGTTTCTTGAATTGGCTGGCAGCAAGTTGAATGATGACCAAGCTTATAATATCCTTAAACCTTTCCAAAATGACTTTGAAACCATGAAGTTATTTCAGTCAGTTGTTGGAAATATGGTTCAACCTGATATGTTTAATCGCTTTGATAAAACCTTTGGCAAAACCAATAATCTAATGATGTTGGTGAATAGCTTTGAAATTGCAGAAAAGACAGTTGATAATTTATTTAATTCAAAAGATACCAGCTTAAATAGCGGTGTTAAACTTGCCATGTTTATGGATAGTGTTAGCAATATTGAAAAACTGGCAGATACCGTTGAATCTTAAAAGGAAAGGGGTGTAATTTGATATGAAATACCAGGATGATGCAGTAAATAAAACGGTAAATGGCTTTCAGGTTGGGGTAAGAATTGGTTCGCCAACACCTGATGGACTTAACCCAACTGATGATGGTTATGATTATTTAAGAAAAGTTGAACATGTTGGAACAGTAATGCAGGATGGACATTCCAATGCCATAAATCCAACACCAAAAGAAGAATAATGCCATGTTCAAAGCTGTACTGGTGGTGGACTTCCCTTCAGCATTGGTGCAGCTATTTGTTTTCAGGGGGTGGTTGTTATTGGTGGAAACATTGGATTTATTTGAATTCAAGCAGATAGTAAAGCAAGCAGGAGAAAATTTTTTAAATGAATTAAGAAAAGCAAATTTACTTAATGAATATGAGGGACAAGTTATTTCATCCATTCTCAGTGACATTATATGGTTCAAGCAAAGCTTAATTATGTTGAATGATGCTTCAGTAACAGCTAATAAGAAACGTGAAGCAGCGATATTTGTTAAGGGCATGAATGAAGCTTTTAAAAAGCTTTATGAAATGGTTGGAGAAAGGTGTTTTACCATTTTTTATAATTCCTATATTGAAGATAAGACAAGAAATGAAATAGCAGATGCTTTAAATATTGATGTTACAACAGTTACAAGGAATAAGAAAAAAGCTTTGCTGAAGTTATCAATTATTTTATATCCTGAACTTAGCATCATGGCTATGTTTAGATAGGCGCTGAAAGGGGTGAATTACTTGACTAATGAAGAACTTGTAAAAGCATATCAAGAAGGCAATCATTCAGCTTTGGATGAACTGATAAAGAAAAATACAGGGCTGGTCAAGTATTTTGTCTACAAATATTGTGGTGTTGCAAGTAAGGCATTGATTGACTTTGATGACCTGGAACAAGAAGGCTGGATTGCTTTTATAAAAGCAGTTGAAAAATATAGATTTGATACTGAAGAACCTGTTAAATTTTCTAAATATGCAGGCGAAGCAATGAAATATGGAATGCTTAGGTTCTTGAATTGTAATATTTCCAGGGTTAAAAAAAGTGATTCAACGAGTGACTGGATAAAAATGCATAGTATTAATGAGGTTGTGTCAGAAGATGATGACAGAAACCTTGAAGAACTACTTGCAGATGAAAGTTCAGAACAGCCTTTTTTAGAAGTTGATGAAGAAATTGACAATGAAATACTAAGGCAAGACCTATATGAAGTGCTTGATTCAGTATTTGGTAAAGAAACAGAATTCAATGGTGAAGATTTTAGTATTATGGATGTCAATTATTTAACCTTTAAGCTGAAAAATAGTATTACTGGCAGGGAAGTTCTTATTTTGCATTATGGATTAGAGGGGAAACCACAATCAATTGAACAAATAGGTAAAAAGTTCAATGTATCACACCAGTATGTTCAGCAAATTGAATTCGGTGCAATTAAAAAAATAAGAAATAGTGAAGCAGGTAAAGCATTGATGAAAAAATATCAGTGGAAAGTGTTAAGTTCACTGGAACATGAGAGGGACAAAATAAATGAATTTACTTCACCTGATAAAATTCTTGAAAAAATGGAAATAGTTGATGATTTACTGTATAAAATTCTTAAACAATGCTCTTAGAAAGGCGGTGAAAACAGGATGAATCAAAATATTGAAGTAATCAATAAACATTTGTGGGCGGTAAAGTTCAGCTTCCTTCCCTTCATATCGGAAATTGATTATAAACCTGATTCAGAAATACCAGCCTATGAAGAATTTGGGCGGGTAACCAATGATGGATTGCTTATTCTTAACAAGGATTATCCAGGGTATAAGATTTTTAAAGAATGGCTTCCAAAGTTGATGAAGAAAAAGGACAAGCAATTAAACAAGGAAATCAAAGCAGCACAAGCTTTGAAAAATAAAACAGATTGGCAAACAGTATATGCTGCAATGCTTCAGGTAGAAGCTGAAAGAAGAAAAAAGGAAAGGGGTGAAAAATAAATGGCAACAATAAGAACAGCTATTCAGATTCATGATGGTATGACACCAGGATTAAGAAGTATAACCAATGCTTTGAATATGACAATATCAAGCTTTGAAGCACTTCAAAATGCTTCTCATAATGCGGTTGATACTGCAAGTATTCAAGCAGCAAGGGCAGAATTAAACAGGGCAGAATTGGCTTTTAACGAGATTGAACAACAAATAAGAGAAGCAAACCAGGCACAACAGCAATTTAATAATGATGTGCGGAATGGTCAAGGGGCTGCTGATGGATTGTTGGGTAAATTGAAAAGTGTGGCAATGTCAATTGGTGCTGCCTTTGGTGCTAAAAAGATTATTGAATTGACAGATTCCATGACTTCTACAAATGCAAGGCTTGACTTAATGAATGATGGACTTCAAACCACAGAAGAACTACAGAATATGATACTAAAATCAGCAAATGCTTCAAGAACTTCATATATGGACACTGCTGCCGCCATTTCCAAACTTGGAATTATGGCAAAGGATGCCTTTTCAAGCAATGCAGAAATAGTTGCATTTACCGAACTAATGAACAAGAACTTTGCTATTGGTGGGGCAAGTATTCAGGAACAGACAGCGGCAATGTACCAGCTTACACAGGCAATGGCGGCAGGTAAATTACAAGGTGATGAATTCAGAAGCATTATGGAAAATGCGCCGCTTCTTGCACAATCTATTGCTGAATATATGGGAAAATCTGTTGGTGAATTAAAAGATATGTCCGCTGAAGGCTTGATTACTGCTGATATTATTAAAAATGCAATGTTTGCTTCTGCTGATGAAACAAATGCCAAGTTTGCTGAAATGCCAATGACTATTGGACAGATTGGAACAGTTGTTGGAAATACCTTACTTCAGACCTTTGAACCAGTGCTTCAGGGTATTGGCAGAGGGGCGCAATGGATATATGACAACTGGTCAACCCTTGAACCAATATTTTGGGGGCTTACTGCTGCTGTTGGTGCTTATGCTACAATTACAGGAATTCAAACTGCTGCGACATGGCTTTCTGTTGCTGCAAATAGGGCTTTAATAACAACAATGCTTTCCAATCCTGTTTTATGGATTGCAGTTGCCATTGGTGTTTTAATCGGAATGATTTATAAATGGGTTCAGTCAGTTGGTGGGCTTGAAATAGCCTGGAAGATTGCCATGAATGGAATCCTGACAGCCTGGGATTGGGTGAAAATCGGATTCTTCACAGGTGTTTATTGGGTTCTTGATTTATGGGATAAACTAAAGCTTGGAATCATGACTGCAAGTGTTGGAATTCAGAATTTCATGGGTGATATGAAAGCAGGTGTGCTGACTATCCTTCAAAATATGGTTAATAGTGCAATTGGAATCATCAATAATTTCATTAACCTGCTGAATAAGATTCCAGGGGTATCCATTAGTGCAATCCAGGAAGTAACCTTTGGAACAACTGCACAGATGGAAAATGATGCAGCCAAAAGAGCAAGGGAAGCTGACCTTCAGAATTACAGAAATCAACTTGAAGCTGGTATGGCTGCAAGGGATGCAGCACTTGAAAGGATGAAGTCAGATGCATGGGAAGCAGCCGCTAAAAGACAAGCTGAAATAAGTGCAGCACAAGCGGCAAATGCAGCCAAAGCAGCGCAAGATAATGACTTTTCATCTATGTTTAATAATGCTGAAGCAATGAAAAATTTAGCTGATACAGCAGCCAATACATCAAAAATGGCTAATTCTATGGAAATGAGTGAAGAAAGCCTTGAATATCTTCGTGATATTGCTGAACAGGAAGTAATAAACCGCTTTACAACTGCTGAAATCAAGGTTGAAATGGGTGGCATAACCAACAATGTAAGCAAAGATACTGACCTTGATGGCATAATTGATTACCTTGCAAATGGGTTATATGAAGCAATGCAGGTTGCCGCTGAAGGTGTGCATCTATAATAATGATAAGTACCCAAGGGATAGCCAAAATAAAGGCTATTCCTTGGGCTTTTTTTTGTTTATTGGGGAATATCAAATGTGTTATAATATATTTTGAAAGTTAATTTTCAAAGGAACGGTGATAAGGTATGTTACAACCAATACCCAAAATAATTGCTAAAGGAAAATATCTTGGTGTTAAAAGAGAAGTTGAAGTATTTCTTGAAGATGGTTTGCCGATTATTGAAATTGATGGTGAATATGATGAAACCATACAAAATAAATTTAATCAACTACTTAAAGAAGCACCAGCAATTGGTGGAACATATTACCCGCCTGAAAATAGTTTGTTGGCGGCTTACAGTGTTCTTGAATCAGTTTTCTTTGATGATGGTTCAATCCCAACAATTGAAGCTATTGGGGATATTGGGAAGATACCAACTTATGATTTAGAAGGTATTGTTTATTAAAAGCACCCCCTCATTTAATGGCAGACGTAATTTAACCAATGCTGTAAAAATTGAATTAGCATTATTACTTGAACCTTTGATAAAAGCACAAGCAAAAGAGAATCAATTATCAAGTTTAAAGCAAAATACCGTTTGTCAGAAATCTGACAAATGTAGATACCAAAAAAGAAATTGTAAAACTTGCAGGTGTTTCTCATGACACTGTAAATAAGTATAAGAAATTAAAAGCAGACACAATACAAAACTCGTCCAAAAACATGGCAACTCCTATAATAATATTATAGGAGTTGCCATGTTTTTGGACGAGTTATACATAACAAGCCCTTATAAGCTTGTATTTGGCTTTTAAGGGCTTGTTTTTTCTTGAGGGTAGAATTATATTGCCTTTACCCTTTAAAAGCGAATAGAAAGGAATTTGAAGCTTATGGAAATAAAAATTGATGAAAAGCAGATTGCGGAATCAATCATTAACGAATTAAAAAGACATAACCTATTGGGTGAAAAGCAGCAAAATGTAACAGTTGTTTATAATGCTGAATCACAGGATATTTTATATACAGTCAGTGAAGTTGCTGAACTTATAAAATGCAACACAAATTATGTATATCAGTTAATTAAAACAGGTTTGCTTCCAGGTTTAAAACTTGGGAGTATGAAGGTAAGAAGAATTGCATTGTTGGAATTTTTGGAAAAATATCAAGGATATGATTTGACAGACCCATCTAACATAAAGCCGATTGAACAGAATACTATTGATAGTTTAGCATAATTATGATAAAATGATGCTAAACTAATTAAGGGGTGAAAAATATGCCACATATCAGACCAGTTTCAGATTTGAGAAATAATTTTGCTGATATTTCAAGGGTGGTCCATGAAACTGCCGAACCGGTATTCTTGACCAAAAATGGTTATGGTGATATGGTTGTAATGAGTATGGAAGCTTATGAAAAGTTTAAGCTGGATATTTTGATTTATGAAAAATTAAAAGAAGCTGCATTGGAAGCAAAATCAACAGATGTAAGATATGATTTTGATGAGGTTTCAAAAGAAATGAGGGAGAAACTCATTGAAAAAATATAAGATTAAAATGCTTCCTGCTGCAAAGGTTGATTTGGGAGATATGATAGATTATTTGTCCAAATTTTACCCAAGCACAGCTTTAAAACAATATGATAGAATTATAGAAAAAATTAATGCTTTAAAAGAATTCCCATTTATGTATGAGGAATATCCAGTAGATGTGATGGGCTTTCGATACCGAAAGATGGTAGTTGATAAATACTTGATATTTTATGTCGTGTTAGAAGATACAATTGAGATTCACCGAATTATCAATTCAAGAATGGATTTAACAAAGATTATAAAATGATATATCTGACACCACAGAAAATATAAAAATGAATGAAAAAGTGATACGAAAATGATACGCAAAATTTCTGAAGCCTGTTTTTTTCATTGAAAATAGAAAAAATAATGGCTTGAAATGCAGTAAAATCAATAGGTGAAATTATTGAAAAAGACATAATCACAGAGTGGGAATAAAAAAGTGCCACCCAGTTGACAAGTGACAAACGTCAGCTGGGTGGAAGTTTTTTTATTCGTTTTCTCCATTTCCGGTGTCAGGCACCAAGGATGGAGAAAACTTTTTCACATAACCGTCCTCCAAAGCTGCCCGAAAGCTTTATAATGTTGTAGAATTTTACATTAATTAGAAAATAATAATGTAGAATATTGAATGCTGTCGTCAAAACGAATAAAATAATATTGTATATATAAGTACAAGCGTATAAATTATGATTAAATATATAATTACATGGGTGTAGTAAATAAATGGGGGTATTGACTGTGAGCGGCATTATTAATTCAAATGAACAGCTTATTAATAAGGTGAACAATGTGCTTTCAAATAAGAAAGGAAGCCGAGTAAATATTATTAATGACAAACTAACTCTTTCGGTCTTTTCAGAGTTAAAGGAAAATATGAGTAAAGTAAAGGATATTAATCTTATAATAAGAGATTCTTATTATATTCCTTCAGGACGAGAGGTATCAAGGGAATTTGAGATAAGCCGTACAGTCAATGATATGCTCTTTAATTCCTATGATATTATTGAAAAGAATAAGTTAAATCACTTAAATAAGGCAAGAAATATGCATGAATTTATAGAAAAACATGTAAATGTAAAAAGGGTAAGAAACAAAGCCGTTGTAAAGAGCAATTTAATGCTTATTGATAATGACTATGCAGTGTTTGGAGATTCTTCTTTAGAAATTACAAAAAAAGCACTGACAGGCTTATTTAAAACTATTAATTTTAATGTGGAGCTAACAGATAAGGAGCAGGTTCAACAGCTATCAAAGAACTTTGAACTTTTATGGAACAGTAAAGAATATACAGAGGACTTTAAAAAACAGCTTCTTGAAAGTTTGAACTTTATATATAAGGAATATGGTCCTGAGTTTATTTACTTCTTTACGTTATATGAACTCTTTGGGGATAATCTTGATTCAGATGTTGAAAAGTTTGAAAATGACCGCATAGGTTTTAAAGATACTGAAATTTGGAAGAGTCTTTTTAAGTTCCAAAAGGATGCGGTTGTTTCTGCTATTAGAAAGATTGAAAAATATAATGGGTGCATAATAGCAGACAGTGTAGGGCTTGGTAAAACCTTTGAGGCTCTTGCTGTTATAAAATACTATGAATTAAGACAGCATAGGGTATTGGTGCTGACTCCTGCAAAGCTTTATGATAACTGGGAATCATTTAGAAATTCTTATGTAGATAACAGGTTTGATAGGGATAGATTTGCTTTTGATATAGTATGCCATACTGATTTATCCAGAAAGGGTGGAAGAACACGCAGTGGCCTTGACCTATCACGTATAAATTGGGGGAATTATGATCTTTTGGTTATTGATGAATCCCACAACTTTAGAAACAGGAATGAAAACCCTGAAAAGATGACAAGGTACGGAAGATTAATTAACGAAATAATAAAGAAAGGTGTTAAAACCAAGGTTTTAATGCTGTCAGCAACTCCTGTTAACAATTCACTCACAGATTTAAAAAATCAGTTAAGTGTTATAAATATTGATGATGATAAAGCTTTTAAGGAGGATGGTATTCCAAGTATTGATGGAGTTTTAAGAAAGGCTCAAAGAGAGATAAATGAGTGGATGAAAGAGAGCAGCAGGAGCAAGAATGTTCTGCTTGACAGGCTGCCATCTGAATTTTTTAAACTTCTTGAAATGATTACAATATCAAGAAGCAGAAAGCATATAACACAATATTATGGCAATGATAATGTAGGAAAGTTTCCAGACAAGCTTCCCCCAAAGACATATAATCCAGAAATTGATAGTAAAGGCAAGCTTTTAAAGTTTAAAGAAACTAATGAAGTTCTTGAGAGATTAAAGCTTGCAGTATATTCACCTATGTCATATATTAAACCTCAATATAAGGAGTATTATAGGAAAAAATACCAAACAGTATATGGAGATAGGGTAATATTTTATCATGAACAGAGAGAGCTTATAACTGCTACATTACACCGCTTCAATTTATTTAAGCGCCTTGAAAGTTCTGTTTATTCCTTTGGAGAAACTATAAGAAGGCTTATGGAGAGAATAGATAATTATATTTATGTGATAACTAATGATTCAGAAGAGAATTTGAATCTTGAAGTAGATGATATAGATGAAGAAGATGAAGTTACACTTGACTATAAATATGAGATAAATGTTAAGCATTTGATGAGTCAAAACTTCCTTGAAGATTTGCTCTACGATAAAGAGATACTGAAAAATATTATGAAAGAGGTTAATGAAATACTTGAAAATAATAGGGATGAAAAATTAAAAACTCTTGAGGACGTTATAGTTAATAAAATTATAACTACTCCTGTAAATCCTAAAAATCGGAAGATATTAATATTTACAGCCTTTGCAGACACAGCAAACTATATTTATGCATCAATAGCAGATGAGCTAAAAAAACATGGAATTAATACGGCATGTATAACAGGCTCAGGAGAGCCTAAAACAACATTAAGCGGAATAAAAAAGGAATTTAATACAGTTCTAAAACATTTTTCACCAAAGTCCAAACTTGGTGAAGAACTTCCAAAGGAAATGCAAATTGATGTGCTTGTAGCAACGGATTGTATTTCTGAAGGACAGAACCTTCAGGATGCAGACTGTGTAATTAACTATGATATACAATGGAATCCCGTTGTCTTAATTCAAAGGTTTGGAAGAATTGATAGAATAGGAAGCAAAAATGATAAGATAGCTATGATAAACTTCTTCCCTAATATGGAGCTTAATGAGTATTTACAGCTGGAGAGTCGGGTTAAAGGTAAAATGATGGCAGCAAACCTTTCATCAACAGGGGATGAGGATATACTTTCACCTGAAATGAATGATTTTATCTTTAGAAAGAAACAGCTTGAAAGACTTAAAAATGAGGTTGTAGATATAGAAGATTTAAATGACAATATATCCCTTACTGACTTAAATATGAATGATTATCTTTATGAACTTGCTGGATTTGTAAGGCAAAACCCTGACATAAAAAGGGTGCCAAGGGGTGTTTATTCTGTAGCTCAGGGAGGGAAAAAAGGATG
The DNA here is from genome assembly GCF_900167605.1 of Caloramator quimbayensis. Taxonomy (GTDB): domain Bacteria; phylum Bacillota; class Clostridia; order Clostridiales; family Caloramatoraceae; genus Caloramator_B; species Caloramator_B quimbayensis. The sequence continues at coordinate 75,172 of NZ_FUYH01000011.1, forward strand.
TATCTTCTGTTTTAAGCATTTAAAAGATGAAGCAAAGCCTAAGAGTGAAAGTTCATTGTATCCATATTATCTTATGTATGTATCAGAGGATGGAGAAATCTATTTTGGAAATAGCAGTGCCAGGGAAACACTAAAGGAGTTTAGAAAACTTGCCTATGGTAAGGCAGAGCCGGATAGATTACTTATTCAAAAATTTAATAAGAGAACAAAAAATGCAGCAGATATGAGCTTTTATTCAAAACTACTTAATAAAGCAATATCACAAATATTGGGAGAAGAGGATAAAAGGGCACAGCAGAGTATTTTTGACTTTGGAGGATATGAAAACAGCTTTGAAAATGTAAGCAGTGACGATTTTGAATTAGTATCCTTCCTCGTTGTAGAGTAGGAGGCATAAAAATGTTTAATATTCCATCAGCCTATGAGGTTAATAAAAAGTTTGATATAAAGATGTTTACAACCTCTCAGCTTACTCCAAAGGAGAAGAAATATTTTAAAGATAATGTATTTAAAATAGAATTAAAATATCAAATTACAGGAGAAGATATTGCATCATTTATTGATGATGAACATAATTGTCAGGCTATAATGTTTTTTGAGGTTGAAGTTAAGGATTTAAAATGTGCAAAAACTATAGGAGAAATTATTCAAAGAGTTGTAAAACCATTAGTTGTAATAAGATTCTTTGACTTTAAGGGGACAGAGAGCTATTGTTTTGCCTATAAAAGGCTTAATAAACTTGATAATACCCAGATAGTTATAGATGAAACTATATTTACACCTGCATCATCAATTTTTCTGCAGAATGAAACTAAAGAACTAATATCAAAATACTTAGATTTTGATGAAGTTAAAAACAAGGTCAATAAGCTTTTCTTTTATTATGAAATGTTTTGCAAAGCCAAATTAATCAGTAACAGGGCATATTTTTCCGGATACAAAGGCATTTTATCATCAAACATATTCTATGATTTTGATACTATGAAATCATTGACAGGACTTTTAAGAGAAATTGAAGGCTTTGAGAGAGAAATAAGCATTGCTAATACTGCGTCAGATAAGGCGCAGATTAATATAAAAATCAAGAATACTCTTGAAAAAATAAATAAACTAACAGAGTGACAGGAGGATAAGTATGGAGAATAAAGTAAGTATGGAGATATTCAATCCAATAAATGAAAATTTAAAAAAGCTTGAAAGTCTGTTTCCGGAGATAGTAAAGGATGGACAAGTTGATTTTGAAGCCTTAAAGCAGGAGCTTGGGCAGTTTGAAGAAGTGGGCAAAGAAAAGTATGAACTTACATGGCCAGGAAAAACACAAGCAAAACAGCTTGCAAATACAGATATAGTTGGCAGAACATTAAAATATGTCCCAGAGGACAGCAAGAATCCAGAAACAACAGAGAATTTATACATTGAGGGAGATAATCTTGAGGTATTAAAGCTACTCAGAAATAGCTACTATGGGAAGATTAAGATGATTTATATTGATCCGCCATATAACACAGGGAATGATTTTGTGTACAGGGACGATTATTCGGTTAGTGCTATGGAGAACGATAAAAATGAGGGCAATATAGATGAAGAAGGAAATAGATTGATTAAAAATCAAGCAGGAAGTGGAAGATTTCACTCAAATTGGCTAAATATGATGTATCCAAGGCTTAAATTAGCTAAAGATATACTAAGTGATGATGGAATTATATTTATAAGTATAGCAAATCAAGAAATTGACAATTTGAAAAAAGTATGTGATGAAATATTTGGTTCTACAAATTGTTTAGGAATTATTGATTGGGAAAGTAAAACAAAATGTCAAAATACCAAGACTGCTAAATACCAATTACAGAATAAACAAGAATATATTTTCGTGTATAAAAAGTCATCTTTAAGATATGAATTTGCTCTAAAATTAACTGAACATAGAATATATCCAGAAGTTGATGAGAATGGAAAGAGATATAGATTAGAACAGATAGGAGAAATGTCTGCGAGTGGGATCAGGGGTAGAAATACTATGATATTTTCTATTGATGGAGTATATCCTAAAGAGGGAAACCAATGGAAATATGGTATTGAAACAATTGAAAAATTTAGAGAACGAGGCGATTTATTAATTAAAAATGAAAAGGCTTATTTTCGTATTAGAGAATTTGACGAAGAAGATAAAATGGAACCATTTTGGTCGTTTATATCAAAAGAAATTGGCACAGCAGAAACCGCAAAAGCAGAATTAAAAGCGATAATTGGTGAACATGGATTTGAGACAGTAAAGCCTGTTGCTTTGATTAATAAACTAATATTTCATGTTTGCTCAAATGATAAAAATTCTATTATTCTCGATTTTTTCTCAGGCTCCGCCACAACAGCACATGCGGTTATGCAGCTTAATGCCGAGGATGGAGGAAATCGTAAATTTATAATGGTACAACTTCCAGAACCTTGTGATGAAAAATCAGAAGCCTACAAAGCTGGATATAAAAATATTTGTGAAATTGGAAAAGAACGTATCCGTCGTGCCGGTGAAAAAATAAAAGAGGAATTTAAAGACAAAGAAGGAATAGAAAATCTTGATATTGGATTTAAAGTTTTCAAAGTAGCAGATACAAATATCCGATGGAATAATAATTCATTTAAAGAAGCTGAAGATTTGTATATAAAGGGACTTTCAAAGGATGCATTAGACTTTAATCCTAACTTTACTGATATTGACGTAGTCTACGAAATAATGCTCCGCCACAGGGATTTCCCTCTAACCTCAAAGATAGAAAAGCTCTCAAATATAGGAGAAAGAACTTACATTTTTGCTGATGCAATAGTTGTATGTTTAGAAGAAAAGGTAACAGACAAAATAGTTGATGGAATTGCAGCCATAGAGCCAAAGCCTATTAAAGTAATATTCCGAGACAGTGCCTTTGAGGATGATATCTCCCTGAAGCTTAATACAATGAACCGCCTTGATGCACAGCTTAAAAAGCATAATCAAGGAAAAGAACAGTCCTACAGAGTAGAGTTTATTTAGGCATAGGGGGGATAAATGTGTCACAAAAAATAGTTTTTAATTTTGATGAAAGCTTGGAATATCAGCGTAGAGCCATAAATGCTGTTGTTGATCTTTTCAAAGGTCAGGACAGGGAGCTTGGAGATGTAATATACAGGGGGGCAACACGCCATATAAAAAGTTTTGTTGAGAAGGACCCAGTAAGAAACAGGCTTGATATTGGACCAAGTATAATACTGAATAATATGAGAAAAGTGCAGAATAATAATATGCTCTTTCCAAGTAATGCCTTTGATACAGGATATAACTTTACTGTAGAGATGGAAACTGGTACAGGAAAGACATATGTATATCTTCGTTCTATTTTAGAGCTTTATGAAGCCTATAACTTTATGAAGTTTATAATTGTTGTACCTACTGTTGCTATTAGAAAAGGTGTTGAAAAAAGTATAGAGATGCTAAAGGAGCATATTAAGACACTTTATCATGGTCTTGATATATCAAAACATGCCTTTGTATATGATTCAGATAACATAGGAAAGCTTACGGATTTTGTTGAAGCAAGGGATTTAAGAATAGCTATAATGAATATCCAATCCTTCAATAAGGATACAAATAAAATAAGAAAAGAAGATGAAACAGGCAGGGTGCTTTGGGATTTAATAAAGTATGTAAATCCTATTGTTATTATAGATGAACCACAAAGACTTGAGGGCAGCGGCAGGAAAAAGAGTGCATCTTTAAGTGCAATTGAGGAGCTGAATCCTCTGTTTATATTAAGATATTCAGCCACACATAAAAAACTTTATAATCAAATATATAAGCTTGACTCTTATGAGGCTTATAAACAGGATTTGGTTAAAAAAATAGAAGTTAAAACTATATATAGCAATATAAGTAAAGACTATAATTACATTAGATATGTAGAGTTTACTAAAGATTTAAAGGCAAAGATAGAAATATTCTATAGTGAGCCTGGTGGAAGTGTAAGATTTAAGACCTTTAATGTGTTAAAAAACGCATCTTTATTTGAATTATCAGGGGGACTTCCTCAGTATAAAAATATGGTTGTATTAGAAGATCCACATAAAATAAATGGCCTTAAAATCGGTTTAGGCGATGATGTTCTCGTCCTCAAGGAAGGAGAGAACAATTATAATGTGGACGAGCTTGATTTGATTAGAATTCAAATAAGGCTCACAATACAAAAACATCTTGAAAAGCAGTTAAAAATACTTGAAAAAGGTTATAAGATAAAGGTTATTTCGCTCTTTTTTATAGATGCTGTAAAGAACTTTAGAGACAGTGAAGCAGCAGATGGCAGAGGGCTCTATGCTAAAATATTCGATGAAGAATATGCAAAGATTATCCTTGATCCAAGATACAATGAAGTCTTTAGAAAGTATCCAGAACTTTTTATAGAGTACAAAAATGTGCAAAAGGTAAGAGAAGGATATTTTGCCCGCGATAAGAAAAATAATGAGACAGAAGTTGATGGTTTTGACTGGTCTAAGGATGAAATTGAGATGAATAAAAAGGCTCAGGAAGATATAGAAAGGGGAATTCAGCTCATACTGGATAAAAAGGATGAACTTATATCCTTTGATGAACCACTTGCATTTATATTCTCCCATTCAGCCCTTAGAGAAGGATGGGACAATCCTAATGTATTTCAGCTTTGTACATTAAAAAAGGGAAGTTCAGAAATAGCAAAGAAGCAGGAGATAGGACGTGGACTTAGATTGCCTGTTGATATACATGGCAACAGATGCTTTGATGAGGATGTTAATGTTTTAACCGTTATAGCTAATGATTACTATGATCATTTTGCACAGGCACTTCAAAATGATTTTAGCAGTGAAGCAGGCTTTAAGAAGGAAGAAGTAACCTATGATATAGTATACAGAACTCTCGAGGAAGCAGGTATGCCTAAGGAATTCATAGTAGCAGAAACTGTTGAAGCTTTTAAGGCAGAATTAACGGAAGCTAAAATTATTAATCCAAAGAACAATGAACTTACTAAAAATGCAGCGGATATATTATATTATGAATTTAAGAATCCTACATTAAAAACCTTTGAAATTAAAATCAAAGAAAGATTTATAGATAATATGCAAAACAAGGGAAGTCACAGAATTGAAATCAAAAATGGAGATGAAGAAGCTGTCGTTAATGGATACCATAGTTTTGTTACTGAATCAGAGTTCCAAAAACTATGGATAGAACTTAAAAATCGTATAGTAAAGAGAACTATGTATCAGGTTAAAATTGATAACGAACAGTTTATTAAAGAATGTATTGATGATTTGAATGAGAAATTAAGCTACAAGGCACTTAAAAGAGAATTTGAAGTAGCAACAGGTAAGGGAGATTATGATGAATTTAGGAAGTTTAAGTTTGATGATCCAGCAAAGGTAAGCCTTGCTCTTGGTGATGAAGATATAGAAATTACTAAGAGTGATTTTGAAATCACTAATTATCTAATGCATCATACTATGCTCCCAAGGAAGGCTTTGTTTAGGATTATTTCAGGTTTGAAAAACAAAAAATTCCTCCAAAAACAAGCAGTTCTTGATGAGGTTATGAAGGCTATATTGGATAAATTAACAGAGTTTAAGGCTAAAAATATTGACTATGAAGTTATAGATGGATATCTCTTTGAGGAAAGTTCTATATTTTCTGTGGAAGAGATTGAAAGAAGTATGGTAGACAATAAAAGGGCATATAAAACAAATGCTCCATATAAAAATGTACTACATAAGTATATAAGAGTTGATAGTGATGGAGAATATGAATTTGCAAAGAGTCTCGATGAAGATCCTGAGGTACTGCTATTTACTAAGCTTAAAAAGGGTGGCATTGTAATTGATACTCCTTATGGAAATTATTCACCAGACTGGGCTATTATCCATAAGGTAGATGATGCAACAGCTAAACTTTACTTTATAGTCGAAACAAAGTGTGATAAGGAAAAGAAGGACCTGACTCAGGTTGAAGATGCTAAAATCAATTGTGCAAAGAAGCATTTTGCCAAGGTTTCAGAAGATATTACCTTTGATTGGGTTAACGGTTATAATAAGTTTAAAGAGCTGGTGAAGAAGGATATATTAAGGAGAAATCAAATTCTGAAAAATTAATGATGATAATAAGGAAATATTGATTCAAATGTTTATGCTGAGTTAAAATAAGTCATATTAAATATAAGAAGAATTGATAGATATCTAAGACCTAATTTATATATAACAATATATTGAAAAGTTTTGATTATAAATTGAGGCAATATGAATTTTTATGTTTTAAATTTAAAATAGAAGGAATAATGTAAAATAAATAGAATAATTTAATAATCAAAAATTAAAAGATATATTACGGGTTAATATTTTAGCATATGTTGAATTAAAAGAAGGTGAAAAAGTGATAAAGTCTTTTATATTCGAGAATTTTAAAAGTTTTAATAAAGCTGAATTTAATTTGGAAAGTTTAACTATATTAATCGGTTCAAATGCCAGTGGAAAATCAAACGCAATTGAAGGTATTAGAATACTTTCAGAAATATCTACAGGAAGGGAATTTTCAGTTATACTTGATGGTTCAAAAAATGTAGATAGTGATATTAGAGGGGGAAGCAGAGGATGCCCTAAATTTAATTCAAACTTTTTTAAGTTAGGATGCATAGTGGATTTGGATAATGAAAGTGACTTGGAGTATTCAATAAAAATAAAGGTAGGAGATAGAATATACGTAGATGAAGAAAGTTTATATAAAGTTTTTAATGACGATACTAAGGAATTGGTTTTTAAGACAAAGAAAACATCAAAGGATAGTGGAGATATAAAGGTTGAGTATAATAACGGAAAGCCTGGAAAGAACCCAGATCTTACCTGCATACGATCATCATCTGTACTTGCACAACTTTCCTCTAAAATTCCTTCAGAATCTGAAAAATTTCAAGAGGATATAAACAATATAGATTTAGTTATAAAAAACTTGCGCAATATGTTATTTTTGAACCCTGTTCCTTCAGAAATGAGGGATTATTCAAGGATAAATGATTCTGAAATGAGATCTAAAGCTGATAATTTATCTTCTGTTTTATATAAATTATGCCAAGATGATAATAATAAAAAAAGAATTTTAGATGTTATAGGTACTCTACCTGAAAATGAAATATTAGATATTGATTTTATAAAAACTCCAATTGGGGATGTAATGTTCAGGCTGAAAGAAAAATTTTCAGTAAGCACAGACTATATAGAGGCTAAAAGACTTTCAGACGGGACTATAAGATGTATTGCTGTTATTGCTTCATTAATTAGCGAAAAGAGTGGAAGTGTTGTAATTATTGAAGAAGTAGATAATGGAATACATCCAAGCAGAGCTAAGAGCCTGATTAATACGATTTCATCTTTATGCAAGGAAAGAAGCATAGATGTCATTATAACAACACATAATCCGGCACTATTAAATGCTGTAACAAAAGATGATTTAATAGGAGTAACAATATGTTATAGAGATGAAAATGATGGAAGCAGCAAGTTTATACAATTCATAGACATAAATAAGTATCCAGAGCTTTTAGCACAGGGAAGTCTCGGTGATTTGGCTGTAAATAACGAAATTTTGAATACCATAAAAGGGAACAGAAGAAGAAAAAAAGATTTTAATTGGCTGGGGGTATAATCATGGATGTTAGGATAATAGATACATCAATATTGACAAATATTTTAGATATCCCCCACATGAATCAAAATCGTTCTGAGGTCGTTGAAGAGCTTAATAGGCTTAAAGAACTTGATAATCAGATTTTAATTTTACCTTTAGCTGCTATTATTGAAACGGGTAATCATATTGCCCATATACCAGATGGAAACATAAGACGCGAGAAGGCAGAATTAATGGGAAAAATTCTGAAAAATACTGCAAATAATAATGCCCCTTGGCAATATTTTGGGAAAGAGTTGGACAAGGAAGATTTGTTGAAACTATCCTTTGAGTTCCCAGATAGCGCAATGAGGGGGACAGGGCTTGGAGATTTATCTATAATCAGAGCTTATGAGAAGTATAAAGAGAGCGTTTTAGGAATAGGTACTATTATGATATGGAGCATGGATTCTCATTTGGCTGGATATAAAGAAGAAATGAAGCTACCGCAAAGGCGAAAAAATAAATAATAAAAGCCTCAATAACAATCGTTATTAAGGCAAGATAATATTCAATTGTAGAGTGGAAATAACAAAGAAAGCCTGCAGACACTAAGAATCAAAGGTTTTGCAGGCTTTAATTTTATTTTAAAGCGGATTGCGGAAAGGAATATGCAGTAACCTCATGATTTCCTTTTCAGACTCTAAAACGCGTTCGGCAATAAAGTCCATAAAAGGCTGATCCTCATCATGAGCCTGCTCAAGTAAGCTTATATACTCATGGCGCAAAACCGGTGGAATTATGGCCAGCATATATCCGTCCTGAATGAGTGCTGTATTCATTAGCAGACGGGCAACTCTCCCGTTCCCATAAATGAAAGGATGTATAAAAACAAATCGTTTATGCAGCTGGGCGGCAAATTGAACCGGATGATATTTTTTTCGCTCTGAGGCTGCCCACTGGAATAACTTTACCATTTCCTCTTCTATCTGTTCTACTTGATATACTTCATATTTTGAACCAGTTATAAAAACTGGGCGGTTACGATATTTCCCTGCTTCCTTGGCATCAATTCCTGTATAAAACATTTGGTGCATTGTAAGAGCGTCTGTTTCGGTTATTTGATAACTGCCAAGCAATGTAAACATAAAATCATATGCCTTTGCATGGCCAAGAGCTTCAAAGGTATCTTTAAGAGGCTTACCGCCAACAGTCAATCCATCTTCGAGGAGGATCTTTGTTTCACTTAAAGTGAGAGTGTTACCTTCAAGAGCATTGCTCGACCATGTAAGTCCTATACGGTAGTAGTTTTTAAGTTCATTTAATAAGTGACCTTCAAAGGGGCGCATTTCATCAATGGCCAACTTGTAGCGGTCGATTTTTTCATATATCGTCATTGAGTTCCACCGCCATTCATAATTATTTCCTGAATCTTGGTGATTGGAACCTTTTACTTATTTTAAAACGCTTTCTATAAATTTGCCATCTTCATAGAAAAGCTCACCGTCAGCATATATTCTGCCTCCATTTCTCATATCGCAGAGCATATCCCAATGTATTGCGGATTTGTTTATTCCGCCGGCTTCAGGCATAGAATCTCCTATTGCCATATGTACAGTTCCTCCTATTTTTTCGTCAAAGAGCATATTTCTTGTAAACTTTTGAATGCCATAGTTAGTTCCAATAGCAACTTCTCCAAACTTCTTTGCACCTTCATCTGTGTTCAATAAAGCATGAAGAAGGTCTTCGCCTTTTTTTGCATCTGCCTTAACTACTATTCCATTTTCAACATATAATTTAATGCCTTCTATTTCCTTGCCCATATATATTCCAGGGAAGGAGAAGGTTATATATCCGTCTGTTCCTGTATCTACTGGGGATGTAAATATTTCTCCGTCTGGGAAGTTAACCCTTCCATCGCAGTTAATCCATTTTCTTCCTTCAATATTTACTTTTATATCAGTTCCCTCTGAAATTATATGGAGCTGCTTTTTAGTGTTTAGATATTTAACCCATCTTTCCTGCTGAGCGCTTATCTTTTCCCATTCAGCTATAGGGTCATCGCTATCTAAAAGACCTGCCCCATATACAAAGTCCTCATATTCACTAAGACTCATGCTTGCTTCTTGAGCATCTGCATAGGTTGGGAATTGCGTTCCGCACCATCTTAAGCTTCCATCTCCTGTTCTTGAAGAATAAACGCTTCTCCAGCTTGTAGCACCCTTTGACTGAAGCTGTATTTTTTTAGAGTCGATATTTGAATTTGCTCTTGTATTTTTGGTTCCCCATGCAGTAAGCCACACATCAGCCTTTTCAAGAGCATACTTTAATATTATGTTTTCTTCTAAAAGTTGTTCATCGGTAGCGTTTTTTAACTTTTCTTCCTGCACTTCCTGACAGGTAAGTATTGTTTCAACATGCCCCCCAGCTTTAACAGCCTCTTTCACTATCTCTGCCATCCATGGACTTGCAACATCTTCGCACATTACAAAAACGAAGTCGCCTTTCTTTACCTTTGTAGAATAGTTTACTAATAGTTTAGCTAATTTATTAAGTCTTGGATCCGCCATTTTAAATACCTCCCTATAAAGCTTATAATTTCATTTTATAAAAGTGTTACCTAATTTACAAGTAACTAAGTAACAAATTTTGGCTATTGAACTATAAAATCCAAATAAGAAAAGTAGAAAAGTATATAGTTTATGCAAAATAAGTAACCGTCCCTTTGAAAAACTACATTGGGGCTATAGCCGGATAAAGGGAAGTTCAACATAAAAAGAGGTTTCTTTATCTAAAGTGCTTTTAACATAGATTTTACCTTTATGTTGAGTTACGATTGCCTTTGCTATAGCAAGCCCAAGGCCGTATCCTCCGCTGCTTCGTGAGCGGGACTTATCTGTGCGGTAAAATCTGTCAAAAACCCTTTCTAAATCTTCTTCGGGGATACCTTTACCTGTATTTGTAATTGATAGCAGTACATTATTTGCACACTTTTTTAAAGAGATATATATTGAACCGCTCTTATTTGTGTATTTTACAGCATTGTCTAAAAGTATCATTACTACTTCCCTTATCTGATCACTATTGCCATGAGTAATCAAATAAGGTTCTATATCATGGGATAAAGAAATATTTTGTTCAAATATAATTGCTTCCATTGTTAATATCACATTTTCAACGACTTCACTAATATTAAAGTTTGAAAAAATTAAATTATTGCTTGAACAATCCATTTGTGTTAGGTATAAAAGATCATTTGTAAGCTTGGACATTCTTTCACATTCCGATTTTATATAGCTGAGCCACTTTGATTGACTGCTTATCGTGTCAGTGCCGTTAGATAAAAGCACATCAACACTTGTATTTATTACGGTAAGAGGAGTTTTAAGCTCATGGGAAGCATCGCTTATAAATTGCTGTTGCTTTTCAAATGCATCTTTAACTGGCTTTATAGCTCTGTTGGCAAAAAATCTGCTTATAAAGTAAATAATAATAAGCATTATTAAAGCTACAAAAATAAATGTATAAACCATGCTGTTTAAAATTTGCTGCTGAGAAGTAATGTCAATAACAACAATTCTGTAACCGATATTAAGAGGAATAACAGCAAAAGCCCAGTTATAACCTTTTGATTTAAAGTTACCTACAGTTTTATTCTGCTGCATTATTTTCTTTAACGAATCTTCATATAAGCTGTCATCGATTTTAAATGTTGATGATTTAGATATAGCATTGTATTGTTTATCTGTTAAAATGGAAAATGAAATTGAGCGTTCGTATAATTCATTTAACCTATCTTCTTTTTTGCGATGGGGAGATTTTAAAATCAAATCTTGAGAATTAAAATTCCCATCCATTTTGCCGTAGAATTCAGATGCATCTGCTAATTCCTCATATATTGTGCTTCGTACGTTTTGATATATTATAAGGTATATTGAACCGAAGGATAATAGCATCATTACTGATATTATTAACAAATTTAGTATAAGAAACTTATTCCTTAACTTTTTAAACATTAAGGTTTCACCTCCAGAATGTAACCTACCCCTCGAACTGTGGTAATGGAGACTTTTGAGTCAAGGGAAGCAAGCTTTTTCCTTAGAAATGAGATATAAACTTCAACATTATTATGTTCGGCTTCTGAATCAAACCCCCAGAGCTTTTCAATTACAAGTTCCTTTGGCGTTACAGATGTATTCCTTAATATTAAAAGCTCAAGAAGCTGGCATTCTTTTAGTATAAGTTTAATGTGCTTATCACCTTTGCATAATTTTAATGATGAAACGTTAAGTTCAATATCTCCAAATTTTAAGTTGTTATTATCAGTTAAAACCTCACCTTTGCGTCTTAAGGCTGCCCTTATTCTTGCAAGAAGCTCCTCTGTTGCAAAGGGCTTTGCAATATAATCATCAGCTCCGCTGTCAAGCCCTGTAACCTTATCAGAGATTTCGCCTTTGGCTGTGAGGAGAATAACTGGTGTTGAAATTCCTTCTTTTCTTATATTTTTAAGAACACTTATTCCGTCTATTTCAGGAAGCATTATATCAAGAATAATTAAATCGTATATTCCGCTTAATGCATTGTCGAGGCCGCTTATTCCATCATATGCAGCATCAACTATATATTTATTCTTTTTTAATATTTGAGTTAAGGCTTCTGAGAGATGAATCTCATCTTCTACCAACAAAATTTTCATATTAAATCAATTCCTCTCCTTTTCCAATTGAAAAGATTGTTTTATTAATTATATCACAGTAAAGGTTAAATAAACCTTAAATATTACTATCTTATAGTAAATATTTAAGGTTTATTTAAGGTTGCAAATATAAAATAAACCCATAAGGTTAGAAATTAAAATTTGAAAGGAGTAATTAAAATGAAAGAAAAGATAATTGCTTTTTTACAAGATGAAAAAGTAAAGGAGTTTAACAAAAAAATTTTTAATAAGAAGAACCTTAAAAAAGTAATAGCTTTAATAGTGATACTTGCGCTATTAAAAATAACATATTTATTTATGTTTGAAGTAAAGGGTGTTGTTAAAAAGGTTGAAGGGAGCAAAATAACAGTAGTGAATTTCTTAACAACCCAAACTGTGGACGTAGGTGATTTTGAAAATATATTAGGAAATATACAGGCAGGAGACAGGATATTAATTAAGAAAAACCTATCAGGTCAAGTCATGAGTGTGAAGGACTATAGCTATAATATAAAAGATGAAAGAGCATATGACAGACATAATTTTAAAGGTTTTCATGGGCGTAATTTTAAAAGAAGGTGAACTGATTTCTAAAATTTTATTAACAAATTATATAATACTATATAATTAAGGCGTGTTTATATATAATAGATACATCTTAAAAATAAGTCTTATCTTTGAATATAATTGATTGGCAGGAGGATCTGAATTGAATAAGAAGAAAAATACATCGTATATAAGACTAATAATTCAAATTCTGTTTTTAATAATGATGCCGGGACTTTTTACATTGATTTTTGGGCAATTAAAGCAAATATATACAGCATCAATAAAAGGTAATTTTGAACTTGGCAGAATATTGCCAATGAGTATAGAAATTTTTATTTTAATACCTCTGACAATAATGTTTGGAAGGTTTTTCTGCGGATATATCTGTGCTTTTGGGACGATAAACGATTTAATTTATAAATTTTCTTCTAACGTTTTAAAAATAAAGTTTAAAATAAATAAAAGGGTAGATAAATTTTTAAAGCTAATTAAATATGCAGTTTTACTGTTTATTGTAATATTTATTTGGACTTTAGGAAATAAGGGATTAAATGGTTTAAACCCATGGGATGCTTTTGCACAAATAATTCAGTTTCCACCATCTGTTCAAAGTATTTTATCTTTATGCGTTTTAATATTAGTTTTAATTGGAGCGCTTTTTATAGAAAGGTTTTTCTGCAGATATTTATGCCCTCTTGGTGCTTTTTTATCTTTGATTCAGGTTTTTAGAATAGTCAGGATAAGTAAAAATAAATCTAATTGTTTAAATGGGTGCAATTTATGCTCAAGAAGCTGTTCTATGGGTATAGACCTTGAAAAAATAGATAGAGTTGACAGCATAGAGTGTATTCAATGCATGAACTGCAGTGCAGGGTGTTTAGGGAATAATGCTAAGGTTTCTATAAAATCAAAGACAATAAATGAAGTAGCAGTAATGTTGATATTCGTATTTACATTTATAGCTTTCAGGGGATTGGCTGTAAGTATGATAAATAACAACACAAGCAAAATTGATACAGTATCAGGTGCAACAAGGACAAGCGTAGGAATAATTAATGCTGTTGCAGATGCATTAAAACAGGCAAAAAAATAGAAAGCGAAAAGAATAAAAAGGTAATATCTACATTCTCCGGTGCCTGGCACCGGAGAATAATTTATTATAAAAATAAAAAAGTACAAAAACTGCAAAAAATATTAATATATATCTAATAAATAATAGCTTAAAATAATAAGAAACTATTGAAATAATGGAGGGGACAAAATGAAAAGAAATATGAAGCAGTGGGTGGAAGAAATAATAAAATCGCCTATAAAAAAGCCTATGCCAATTCTTTCTTTCCCTGCAATTCAGCTTATGAATATCAGCGTAAAGGAATTAATATCAGACAGCAACCTTCAAGCAAAGGGAATGAAATTGGTTGCAGATCGCATAGATTCAGCAGCATCTGTAAGTTTAATGGATTTATCAATTGAAGCAGAATGTTTTGGAGCTGCTGTGCAATTTTCAGATGATGAAGTGCCAACAGTAACTAACAGCATAGTATCATCACAGGAAGAGGCACAAGCTCTTCAAATCCCTGAGATTGGTTCCGGACGTACAGGTGTTTATATTGAAGCAATTGAGAAAGCTGTTAAAATGATTACTGACCGCCCAGTTTTTGCAGGTGTAATTGGACCTTTTTCCTTGGCAGGAAGGCTGATGGATGTTACAGAAATTATGATTTATTGCTATGAAGAGATAGAAATGGTACATATAATTTTAGAAAAAGCAACAGCATTTATAATTGAATATTGCAAAGCCTATAAAAATGCTGGTGCTAATGGTGTAGTGATAGCTGAACCTTTATCTGGAATTTTATCTCCTGCCTTAGAAGCAGAGTTTTCTGGGAGGTATGTGAAAAAAATAGTAGATGCAGTACAAGATGATAATTTTATAGTTATTTATCATAATTGCGGTAACAATACTATTCAAATGGTGGATTCTATTATCAGCACTGGCTGCTTAGTTGTACATTTTGGAAATGCAATAAATATGGCTGAAATAATGCCTCTTATTCCTAATAATATTGTAGCTATGGGGAATATTGACCCAGCTGGCGAGTTTAAAAACGGCACTAAAGAATCAATAAGAAGAGCTACAATTTCTCTTATGGAAGAATGCAGCAAATATAATAATTTTGTAATTTCTTCAGGTTGCGATATTCCTCCAATGTCAAAATGGGAAAACATAGATGAGTTTTTTAGTGCAGTAAAGGATTTTTACGCAGGTGTATAAGCGTCATATGTAAGCCATCCTTGTGACAAGTTACAAACTATCATTTTGTCACCTGTCACAAGTGGTGGCTTTTGTATTTGTTTTCCATAATAAGTGTTCATATTTAAAGCCTTAGTATATATTATAATTTTTTATAATATATACTATACTAATTCTAATAATTAATAATATTACTAATCAAATAAGTTGTTAATATTGCTATATAATGATAAAATATAAATAGCCAAAAAATTCAAAAATGTGCGATTATAAAAAATAATTATATTAAAAGGGGGTAAAAAAATGCATAAGAAATTATTTATTCCAGGGCCAGTAGAGGTTAGACCGGATGTTCTTGAAAAAATGGCAACTCCAATGATAGGTCACAGGAGCAAGGATGCATCAGCACTTCAAAGGAGAATAAGCGACAAGCTCAGGAAAGTATTTTATACTGAGGAGGAAATACTTCTTTCAACAACTTCGGGGAGCGGACTTATGGAAGGAGCTATTCGTTCATGTACTGCAAAGAGAGCAGCAGTATTTTCAGTAGGCGCCTTTGGTAAGAGATGGTATGAAATGGCTAAGTTTAACAATGTTCCTGCAGATTTATTTGAATCTGAAGCTGGACATGCTACAACTCCTGAGATGGTAGAGGAAGCCCTTTCAACAGGAAAATATGACCTTGTTACAATAACACATAATGAGACATCAGTTGGAATTATGAATCCAGTTGAGGAAATATCAAAGGTTATTAAAAAATATCCCGATGTAGTATGGTGCCTTGATACTGTAAGTTCTATGGGAGGAACAAAAATAGAAGTAGATAAGCTTGGAGTTGATATATGTATAACTTCCACTCAAAAGGCAATAGGCCTTCCTCCAGGAATGTCCATATGTTCCTTTTCAAAGAAGGCTGTTGAAAGAGCAAAGCAGGTTCCCTTTAGAGGATTCTATTTAGACCTACTATCACTATACAATTACATACAGAAGAAAGATTATCAATATCCTTCAACCCCTTCACTTTCCCATATGTTTGCCCTCGATTATCAGCTTGACAGGATACTTGAGGAAGGACTTGAAAACAGATTTGCAAGGCATATAGAAATGGCTAATTATGTTAGGGCATGGGCAAAGGAACACTTTGATTTATTTGCAGATGAAAGATACCTTTCAAATACACTGACAACTGTTAAAAATACTAAGAACATAGACGTTGCTGATCTTAATAAAAAGCTTGGAGAAAGAGGTTTCCAGATTTCTAACGGTTATGGAGATTTAAAGGATAAGACCTTTAGAATAGCTCATATGGCTGACTGCACTATGGATGATGTAAAAGAGCTTTTATGGAATATTGACGATATTCTCGGATTTTAAAAATTTATAGGGGGATGCGGTTATGAGAATTCTTTTGTCCGATGGTCTTGAGAAGGAAGCCATAAAATCCCTTGAAGAAAAGGGATTTGAAGTAGTTAACGAGCACTATGAAGCTGAAGAACTTGGGGAAAAATTAAAGGATTTTGATGTTTTAGTGGTAAGGTCTGCAACAAAGGTTAGAAAACCTATTATTGATAAGGCTTTAGAAGGTGGAAGATTAAAGCTTATAATAAGAGGCGGAGTTGGTGTTGATAATATTGATGTTGATTATGCTCAAAATAACGGGATAACAGTTAAAAATACACCAAGGGCAAGCAGCATCTCGGTTGCTGAGCTTACCTTTGGGCATATAATTTCTGTTAGCAGGTTCATTCATATAGCAAATGTGACCATGAGAGAGGGCAAGTGGGAAAAGAAAAAATATGAAGGATTTGAGCTCTACGGTAAAACTCTTGGACTTATAGGATTTGGAAGGATTGCTCAGGAAGTTGCTAAAAGAGCCGAAGCCTTTGGAATGAAGGTTATTTACACCAACCTTTCAGGGAAAGTTGTTGATACCTTTAAATTCGAAAGATGCAGCCTTGAGGAACTTTTAAGAAAATCTGATTATGTATCCTTACACATACCCTTTGATAAGGCTAAAGGACCGGTTATAGGAAAAGAGCAGCTTGATATGATGAAAAATACTGCTTTTCTTATAAACTGTGCAAGAGGAGGAGTAGTTGATGAGGCAGCTCTTCTTGAGGCTTTGAATTCTAACAAAATTGCAGGTGCGGCAATAGATGTATTTGAAGAGGAACCTACAAAAAATGAAGCGCTGATAAATCATCCAAGGGTAAGCGTAACTCCTCATATTGGAGCATCTACTATTGAGGCTCAGGGAAAAATAGGAATGGAAGTAGTAAATATTATAGAAGAATTTGCAAAATAATTAATTTGTCAGATGGAAATTTTCTTATTAAAGGAATTTCCATCTGATATTTAACTTTAAAAGGAGGATAGTTTTATGGTAGTATTAAGACCCTTCAAAGCGATAAGACCTAAGAAAGAATTAGCACATAAGGTTGCTGCCCTTCCATATGATGTTATGAACAGCGATGAGGCAAGGGAAATGGTAGAGGGTAACCCCTATTCATTTTTACACATAGATAAGGCGGAAATAGATCTTGACAGGGATATAGATATTTACGATAAAAAAGTATATGAAAAGGCGAGGGAGAACCTTTATAGTTTTATAGACAGGGGCATATTTAATCAGGATGAAAAACCTTATTTGTATATATACAGGCTTATAATGAATGGAAGAAGCCAAACCGGTATAGTTGGCTGCACTTCAATCGATGATTATATGAATAATATAATCAAAAAGCATGAATTTACAAGGGCGGATAAGGAGCAGGACAGAATAAATCATGTGGATTACTGTGATGCCAATACAGGCCCTATTTTCCTAACTTATAAAAACAAAAGGGAAATAAACGATATAATAGATAATTGGACTAAAAAAGAGCCCGAATATGATTTTACTGCTGAGGACGGCATTTCCCATATAGTATGGGTTATAGATGATGAAAAAACAATATTAAAACTAATTGAGCTTTTTAAGGGAATAGACAGCCTTTACATAGCTGATGGACACCACAGGGCAGCCTCTGCGGTAAAGGTTGGCATAAAAAGAAGAGAGGAAAATAAAAACTACACAGGGGATGAAGAGTTCAACTTCTTCCTGTCAGTTATTTTCCCAGACAGCGACCTTTATATAATGGACTACAACAGAGTGGTAAAGGATTTAAATGGTCTTAGCTCTGAGGAGTTTATTAAAAAGGTATCAGAAAAGTTTGATATAAAACCCTATGAAGGAGAAGGACAGTTAAGACCATCAAGAAAGCATACCTTTGGAATGTTCCTTGATGGAATGTGGTATGAGCTTACTGCAAAGAAAGGAACCTTTGATGAGAAGGATCCTGTGGGAAGGCTTGATGTTTCCATACTTCAAAATAATCTTTTAGATCCAATCCTCGGCATTAAGGATCCAAGAACCGATAAGAGAATAGACTTTATAGGAGGTATAAGGGGGCTTAAGGAGCTTGAAAAGAGAGTAAAGGAAGGCATGAAGGTTGCTTTCTCAATGTATCCAACAACCATTGATGATTTGATGGATATTGCAGATGCAGGAAAGGTAATGCCTCCAAAATCTACTTGGTTTGAACCTAAGCTAAGAAGCGGACTGTTTATACATAAATTATCATAGAAGCGGCAAAGGTCGAGGGACAGTTACTTATTATCTACATTTTATAGCATAGGCAGCAGAGGGACGGTTACTTATTTTCTATTTTTTATGAACATAACTTTTTAGTTAAAATTATCTTTAAATATAAAAATCTGTTTAAAATCGAAAGGCTGTAATCTTTAAGGATTACAGCCTTTTTGTTTCAAGTGATAGGAAAGCATCTGAAAAAATGCACATTTAAAATTTATGCTACAACATATAGGTTATATGAACTTAACAACTATAAAATTATTATGTTTTTGATAAACAAAATAGCTTTTTCATAGCTTTGATAGTCAATCAAAAGAGGAGAATATACCCCTATTCTTTTGAAAATGAAATTGAAAAATTAATAATAAATAAATAACAAGTCATGACTCATCAATAGCCACAACGACGGAATGAAAAAGTTTGTCACGTATTAATTTATTGGTGGGCACTGAAGATGGAGAATATCTGCTTAAAATGATGCATAATAAGTAACCGTCCCTATGCTTGTCCTGTGAGTTTTTGTATAGACACAAGAATTATGTTTTAAGGAGTGTTGATACAATGTTCGTTACATAACGAAATATATGCACTAAACATTATCGATACTAACAATATATAGTGAATATTAAATTAAATTAATCCAAAAATATATTGACTATGAATTTTGTTGATGATAATATTAATGTATAAAAACTCTAAAGTAACTTATATTTTGAGAAGGAATCGTCCTTTCAATTTAAAAGTAAATCTCAACTCCCCCTTTATATAAAAATTTGCGCTTCATTTTCTGCTTTAGAGCAGAATGAATCGCAAAAATCCATTCAGCTATATTCGCAGAAAATATACTCCTAAATATATGATGATGCTAATAAATAAGCAGTGATAATTATAATAGATTATGAGGAATAATAAATTTAATCATAAAATGAAACTTTTTTAATGCATTATATAGTATTTTTTTCGATTATTAAATAAGAATTTAAATTTCATAAAATAAAGAAAGGAAGGTTTTCATGAAGGTTGCAATTATTTTTGGAAGCAAGTCGGATAAGGATGTAATGAGAGGGGCAGCCGATGCTCTAAAGGAATTTAATATAGAATATAGCACTCATATTCTTTCAGCTCACAGGGTTCCCGAAAAGCTTCTCGAAACTCTGAAAAATTTAGAATCAGATGGATATGAATGTATTATAGCAGGTGCTGGACTTGCAGCCCATCTTCCCGGAGTTATAGCCTCCCATACAACACTTCCCGTAATAGGTGTTCCCATAAACGCATCCTTAAATGGTCTTGATTCTCTTTTCTCGATAGTTCAAATGCCTAAATCAATTCCCGTTGCAACTGTTGGAATAAACAACAGCTATAATGCAGGTATGCTCGCAGTTCAAATTCTTTCAATTAAATATCCGGATTTAAAGAAAAAACTTATAGAATACAGGAAAAATATGAAAGAAAAATTTATAAATGATAACGAAAAAGGAGTGGAATTATAATGGAAAAAAGAGAAATGATGTACGAAGGAAAGGCAAAGAAGGTTTATGAAACTGATGATAAGGATTATGTTGTAATTTATTATAAGGATTCCGCAACTGCTTTTAACGGGGAAAAAAAGGGTGAAATAGAGGATAAGGGAGTTTTAAACAACAACATAACATCGGCACTTTTTGAGATGTTAGAGACAAAGGGCATTAAAACCCACTTTGTAAAAAGGCTGAGCGAAAGGGAGCAGCTGTGCAGAAAAGTTGAGATAGTTCCAGTTGAGGTTATTGTAAGAAACGTGGCTGCAGGAAGCATGGCAAAGAGGCTTGGTCTCTCAGAAGGTTATGAGCTTAAGACAACAGTATTTGAAATATGCTATAAAAACGACAACTTAGGGGATCCTTTGATCAACGATACCCATGCTGTTGCAATAGGACTTACAACCTTTGAAGAGCTGAATAAAATATACGATACTGCAAAGAAGGTTAACGATATATTAAAGGAATTCTTTTTAGAGCTTGGTATAAAACTTATAGATTTTAAACTTGAATTTGGAAGGTTTAACGGTGATATAATACTTGCCGATGAAATATCTCCGGATACTTGCAGATTTTGGGATGCTAATACTAACGAAAAACTCGATAAAGATAGATTCAGAAGAGACCTTGGAAATGTAAAGGAAGCATATGTAGAAATACTAAACAGAATAAACAGAAAATAATTTATTTTACTATGCCATAGGGCTTTAGGAGGAAACTATGTTTAATGATAAATTCAAAGAAGAGTGCGGAGTATTTGGAATATATTCAAATAAAAAAACAGATGTAGCAGGAATAACGTACTATGGGCTTTATGCCCTCCAGCATAGAGGACAGGAAAGCGCTGGCATATGCGTTTCAGATGGTAAAAATCTACACTGCCATAAGGATATGGGTCTTGTATCTGAGGCCTTTAGAGGCGATGTTTTAAAAAACATGGAGGGAATGGCTGCGATTGGACATGTAAGGTATTCCACAACGGGTTCAAGCAGTCCTTCAAATGCACAGCCAATTGTTTCAAGATATAAGCTTGGCTCTATTGCAATAGCTCATAATGGGAATCTTGTTAATGCCGATGTAATAAGGGAGCTTTTAGAGGATGGAGGAGTTATATTTCAAACCTCAATAGATTCGGAAGTTGTTTTAAACCTTATTGCAAGGGGTGCTAAAAAAGGCATTGAAAGATCTATTGTAGATGCGATTCAGGCAGTTAAAGGCTCCTATGCAATTGTAATACTAACGGAGGATAAGCTTATTGGAGTTAGAGATCCTAATGGAATTAGACCCCTTTGTATAGGTAAAATCGATGATTCCTATGTATTATCCTCTGAGAGCTGCGCAATTGATGCTTTAGGCGCAGAATTCATAAGGGATGTATTGCCAGGCGAAATTGTAATAATAGATAAAGATGGATTAAAGTCGATACACTTTGCAGAAAAGACTAAGTGCGAAACCTGTGCCTTTGAGTTTATATATTTTGCAAGGCCCGACAGCACAATAGATGGCATAAACGTTTACACATCGAGAGTTAGAGCAGGTCAAATTCTATATAAGGAGAGCCCTGCACAGGCCGATATGGTAATAGGGGTTCCTGATTCAGGCATTGCAGCGGCGGTAGGGTATGCACAGGCTTCCAACATTCCCTATGGAATTGGACTAATAAAAAATAAATATGTTGGAAGAACATTTATATCTCCAAGTCAGGAAATCAGGGAAAGAGCAGTTTCGGTTAAGCTGAATGCATTAAAGGTTAACGTCGAGGGGAAAAGGATAGTCTTAATTGATGACTCAATAGTTAGAGGTACTACATCAAGAAGGCTTGTGGAGCTTTTAAGAAGGGCAGGAGCAAAAGAGGTGCATTTCAGAGTTGCCTCCCCTGTTGTAAAATACCCCTGCTACTTTGGAATAGATACTCCCCACAGGAGGGAGCTTATTGGTTCAAAGTCAGAGCTTGAAAAAATAAGGGAGGAAATAGGTGCAGACAGCCTTGGGTATCTTAGTATGGAAGGACTTTTGTCAGCTCTAAACAGCAGAAACTTCTGCCTTGGGTGTTTCAGCGGAATTTACCCGATATCTGCTCCTCTTGAAACTGATAAATTTCATCTTGAAAAAAGATAATATAGCTGCATTTGCGGCGGAATGGAGGATATTATGGTAACTTACAGAGAATCAGGCGTTAACATAGAAGAGGGCTACAGGGCGGTAAAATCCTATAAAGAATATGCAAAAAAAACCTTTATCCCCGGTGTTATAAATAACATTGGAAGTTTTGCTGGGATGTTTGAACTTAAGGATTTTAAAAATCCAGTATTAGTATCTGGAACTGATGGCGTTGGCACTAAACTTGATATTGCCTTTAGAATGAAAAAATACGATACCGTTGGAATAGACTGCGTTGCTATGTGTGTTAACGATATACTATGCCATGGGGCAGCCCCAATATTTTTTCTCGATTATCTTGCCTGCGGAAAACTAAATGCGGATGTTGCATCGGATATAGTAAAGGGAGTATCAAAGGGATGTTCAGAGGCAGGCTGTGCTCTTATTGGAGGAGAAACTGCAGAGATGCCGGGATTTTATAAAGAAGGGGAATATGATATTGCAGGCTTTGCAGTAGGTGTTGTAGAAAAGGATAAAATAATAGATGGAAGCACTATAAAGGATGGGGATGTTTTAATAGGAATTGAATCTTCCGGAATACACAGCAACGGTTATTCCCTTGTTAGAAAGCTTATAACAGATCTTGATATGGACTTTAACGGTAAAAAGATAGGGGATGTTTTATTAACTCCTACGAGGATTTATGTAAAAAGCGTACTTGAGCTTTTAAAGGAATTTAAAATAAAAGGAATGGCCCATATAACAGGAGGAGGATTTATTGAGAATATCCCAAGAATGTTCAAAGGAGATTTTACTGCTGTTATAGAAAAAAATAAAATAAATGTTTTAGATATATTTAAATATATAATGTCACTCGGCGTTGAGGAGGAGCACATGTACAACACCTTCAACATGGGAATAGGATTTGTACTTTGCATAGATAAAAAGGATGAAGAAAAAATACTGAAAGCTTTAAGGAATATGGGGGAAAATGCCGTAAGAATAGGATATGCAGCATCTGGAGGTGGAGGGGTTTGCTTAAAATAGCAGTTTTAATATCCGGTGGAGGCAGCAACCTTCAATCCATAATAGATGCAATAGAAAATAAAGAAATTTCATGTTCAATAGAATGTGTAATAAGTGACAGAGAAGCCTTTGGCATAGAAAGAGCAAGAAAGCATGGAATTGAAACCTATCTATTAGACAGGAAAATATATAGGGATACCCTTTCCGATGAGATACTTAAAATAGTTGATGAAAGGGTTGATTTAATAGTTCTTGCAGGGTATCTTTCAATATTAAAGGGAGATATACTAAAGAGGTTTAAAAATAGGATAATAAACATACATCCATCCCTGATACCAAGTTTTTGCGGTCCTAATATGTATGGAATTAAAGTTCATGAGGCTGCAATAGAATATGGAGTTAAGGTATCAGGATGTACAGTACATTTTGTTGATGAGGGAACCGATACGGGGCCCATAATACTTCAAAGAACGGTTGGAGTTTATCCAAATGATGATGCTAAAACCCTTCAGCAAAGGATTTTAACGCAGGAGCACAAAGCGATAGTTGATGCTATAGATTTAATTTCAAAGGGACTTGTTAAAATAGAAGGAAGAAGGGTTATAATCTACTAATAATATCTTTAAACTTTTGTAATACGTAAAATAAATTTATCCTATTTTGTGCCGCATATAAAGCGGCGAAAGGGAGGTTAATATGATTAAAAGAGCACTTATAAGCGTATATAAAAAGGATAAAATATATGAACTTGCTTCATTTTTAAATTCAATGGGAACACAGATAATATCAACCGGTGGAACCTATAAATATCTTAAAGAAAAGGGAATACCTGTAGTTGAAGTTTCCGAGATTACAGGATTTGATGAAATACTCGATGGAAGAGTTAAAACCCTTCATCCTAAAATACATGGAGGCATACTTGCAATAAGGGATAATATAGAGCATATGGAAACAATAAAAGAAAAGGGAATTGAGCCTATTGATATGGTGGTTGTAAATCTTTATCCTTTCTTTGAAAAGGTTAAAGATGATATATCCTTTGAAGAGAAGGTTGAATTCATAGATATAGGAGGCCCTACGATGATAAGGGCTGCGGCTAAAAACTTTGAGGATGTTTTGGTTTTGACCGATGTTTCAGACTATGATGATGTTATAAATCAGCTTAAGGAAAAGGGAGATGTGGATATTAAAACAAGAAGAAAGCTTGCAGGCAAGGTGTTCAACCTTACATCAGCCTACGACAGTGCTGTTGCAAACTTCCTTCTTGAAGATGATTATCCTGAATATCTATCCATTTCCTATAAAAAAGAGATGGATTTAAGAT
Source organism: Caloramator quimbayensis (assembly GCF_900167605.1). GTDB lineage: Bacteria > Bacillota > Clostridia > Clostridiales > Caloramatoraceae > Caloramator_B > Caloramator_B quimbayensis. The sequence continues at coordinate 99,914 of NZ_FUYH01000011.1, forward strand.
ATGGGGAAAACCCACATCAAAGCGCTGCCTACTACGTTTCAACTACAGAGAAGGGTTCTATGAAGGATTTTGAAAAGCTTAATGGTAAGGAACTATCCTATAACAATATTAAGGATATGGATGTTGCATGGAAGGTTGTAAATGAATTTGATGAAATTTGCTGCTGTGCTGTAAAGCATAATACTCCCTGCGGTGTTGCAATAGGCGATAGTGCAGCTGATGCCTATAAAAAGGCTTTTGAGTGTGACAGCGTATCAATTTTTGGAGGAATTGTTGCCTTTAATAGAAGAGTTGATGCAGATACAGCAAAGGAACTTGTTAAAATATTCCTTGAAATAGTAATTGCACCGGATTTTGATGAGGATGCTCTTAAAATACTCTGCGAGAAGAAGAATTTAAGGGTTATAAAATGCAGCGTAAAACCATGTCAGAAATTTGAAGTTTGCTCCGTTGATGGAGGAATATTAGTGCAGGATACAGACAAAGTGCTTATAGATAATATTGAATGCGTAACGCAGATAAAACCTGATGAAAAATATTATGAGGATATGATATTTGGAATGAAAGTAGTAAAATACGTTAAATCCAATGCAATAGTTGTTGTTAAGGATAAAATGGCTGTTGGAATTGCAGGGGGACAGGTAAACAGAATCTGGGCAGCAAAGCAGGCCTTAGAGAGAGGAAAGGGAGCAAGCGTTCTTGCCTCCGATGCATTTTTTCCTTTCAGCGATGTGGTTGAGGAGGCTTCAAAGTATGGTATTAAGGTTATAATACAGCCAGGAGGTTCTATAAATGATAACCTTTCTATAAAAGCCTGCGACGATAAGGGAATAGCAATGGTGTTTACAAAAATCAGGCACTTTAAGCATTAATTTTATAATGAAAATTGTGTAGATAGGATGAAACGGTTCTAAAATTTAATGTTAAGCAGCAGATAAGGAGGTTATTATGAAAGTTCTTGTTGTTGGCAGCGGAGGAAGGGAACATGCAATAGCCTATAAAGCATCTAAAAACGAAGATGTTGATGTTGTATACTGTGCCAAAGGTAATGGAGGAACAGCCCTTGAATATAAATGTGTAAACGTTGATATTTCTACAAAGGATGAGATTTTAGACTTTGCCTTAAGGGAAAAAATAGACCTTACAATAGTAGGACCAGAAGCATATCTTGTTGATGGAATAGTTGACGATTTTAAAGAAAAAAACCTTAGAATATTCGGACCTTCTCAAAGAGCGGCAAATCTCGAGGGAAGCAAAGCCTTCGCAAAGGAGTTTATGAAAAAATACAACGTAAAGACTGCAAAGTGTGAAGTGTTTGAGGATTACGGTGCTGCAATAGAATATATAAATAAGTGCGGCTATCCCATAGTTATAAAAGCCGACGGCCTTGCAGCAGGCAAGGGTGTTGTAATATGCCAAAGTTTTGAAGAAGGAGAAAAAACCCTTAGAGATTTTATGATAGAGGGGATATTAAAAAGCTCTGGGGAAAAAGTTGTAATTGAGGAGTATTTAGAGGGAGTTGAGGCGACAATATTATCTATAACCGACGGTAATACTATAATACCCTTTATATCCTCAAAGGATCATAAAACTATTTTTGAGGGCGGTAAAGGGCCTAATACAGGCGGAATGGGAGTTATTGCTCCAAATCCCTATTGCAGTGAAGAGGTTTTAAGAGAATTTGAAAGGGACATACTAAATCCAACTCTAAAGGGTATAAAGGAAGAAAATTTTGACTACTGCGGAATTATATATTTTGGGATAATGATAACAAAAAAGGGAGTTTATCTTCTTGAATATAACGTAAGGATGGGAGATCCGGAAACACAGGCAGTACTTCCTCTTTTAAAGACTGATTTTATTGAGCTTATAGAAGCCTCAATAGATAAAAGCTTAGATGATATTAAAGTTGAATGGATAGATGGAGCGTCCTGCTGCGTCGTTGCGTCATCAAAGGGTTATCCTGAAAAGTATGAAACTGGACATGAAATAAGCATTGGAAACGTATGCGGCAAGGTTTTTATAGCAGGAGCGGCTCTAAGGGATGAAAAACTTATAACGACTGGAGGAAGGGTTTTGTCTGTAGTCTGTGTTTCAAAAGATTTAGATAAGGCAAGAGAGGCAGCCTACGAGGATATAAAAAAAATAAACTTTAGTGGAATGTATTATAGGAAGGATATAGGGGAGTAACTATATCCTTCCTTTTTAATTTAAGATGTATTAAAGATAATATTGAGCTGATAAAATAAAAAAGATTCCTCTTTCTATTTAGGCATTACTCCCTTCTTCTTTAAAGTTTCAACTGAATCGAGAGAAGTGTTTGGATTTTCAGGAACGGAGGAAACTTCATAGGTATCGATAAGATCGATTCCACCTTTTAGCTTTTCAGGCCAGAGTATGGCATTGCTTATATTTTCTATAATTGGGTAAGGAACATTAGAAGTTTTAACATCAACGCTTTTCTTATCTTTATAGGGCAAATCTGGATTCTTAGCATTTTTCATATTAATCACCTCTTTGCTTTTTCTCCTTTTAATATGCGACATTATACAAAAAATTATTTATTATAAAATGTGAAATTTAGTAGATGTATGTTGAAAAATTTTAACTTTTAATGTTTTTTTATATGATATAATTATTAATATATTAAAGCTTTAAAGAAGATAATTCTTGTTATGCTTAGGAGGAGACTATGAGGGTAGATGAATTTGCTCAGATAATGAGAATATATATGATGCAGAATTTGTATCTTTCTGAAGGTGAAAACAGCACAGATTTATCTTCCATGTTTTCTTTAATGCTTGATAATATTTTGCAAAATATGGACAAGGATTCACAGTATATTAATGATAATAAAGCTGATGATAAAATAAACAATATATCCGATGCAATAAAAAAAGCTTCACAGAAATATAATGTAGAAGAGAGCCTTATAAAAGCAGTAATAGATGTTGAATCCTCCTTTAATCCTATGGCGGTATCAAAGGCAGGAGCTCAGGGGCTAATGCAGCTTATGCCTCAGACTCAAAAAAGCCTTGGAGTCGATAATCCCTTTGATGTACTTGAAAATATTGATGGAGGGACAAGATATCTAAGAACGCTTCTTGATGCTTTTAGTGGGAATAAGGAGCTTGCTCTTGCGGCTTATAACGGAGGGATAGGCAGAATGAAAAAACTTGGAGTTGACAGCGTTGAAGAGATACAGAAGATGCCAAAGGAAACGCAAAGCTACATAAGCAAAGTGCTAAAAGAGTATAGCAAATACTAATCATCCTAAAGGGGGATGGATATGGAAAATTATGCACTTGTATTAGGAGGAGGCGGCGCAAAGGGAGCATATGAAATAGGTGTGTGGCAGGCGTTAAGGGAGCTTAATATACCTATCAATATTGTATGCGGTACCTCAGTTGGAGCATTAAACGGAGCTATGATAGCTCAGGGTGATTTTGAACTTGCAAAGGATTTATGGACAAGTATAAGCTTTGAAAGCGTTGTAAAGGTTGAAAGGGAACTTGCATCTGTGGAAGAAGATAGAATAAGCTTACTTGACAGAATGGCATTGGTAAGGGAGGCTGTAAGCAGCGGAGGCCTTGATACATCACCATTAAAGCAGCTTTTAAACGATATAATAGATGAGAAGAAAATAAGAGAATCTTCTATAGATTTTGGCTTGGTTACCTTTTCATTAACGGATTTTAAACCAGTTAAAATATTTAAGAAGGATATACCAGAGGGCAAGATGGTAGATTATCTGCTTGCCAGCGCTTGTTTCCCTGCCTTTAAACCGTTAGAAATAGACAGCAAGAAATATATAGATGGAGGGGTTTATGATAACATACCGATATCCCTTGCTATTGACAGGGGAGCTAAAAAGATTATTGCTGTTGATGTTTCAGGACCAGGTATAACAAGAAGCAGCGGCAAAAAAAGTTCTGATATATTATATATAAAAAATAAGGATATATTAGGCGGGGTACTTGAGTTTGACAGCGAAAAGTCAAAGGCAAACATGAATAGTGGATATTTAGACACGCTTAAGACTTTTGGAATGCTAAAGGGATGCAAATATTATATTAAAGATGAAAATAAGGAAAAAATAAAATATGAGTTTATAAATAAACTCAAACTTGAGGATTTAAAGAAGATATATTCATTTTTGGGAATTGACTTTAATAGCAAGACTTTAACATCAAACAGACTCATACTTGATGTAATAATAAGGACAATACAGCAGTATACCGATGGAAAAATTGAGGTAGGAAGCATTTATGCAGCTATGGCAGAGATTACGGCAGAGCAGCTTGATATAGATAAAAAAATGGTATACAGCATGGATGATTTGATAGATGAGATATTAAAAAAGTATGATGATATAAAAAACAGCGATGATTTTAAACAGTATGTAGGAAATATAAAGAAACTAATAATGAGTAAAAACCAGCTTGAGTTTGATAGAGAAATAAAAAAGTCTTTGATAGAGGGGAAATTCTTAATATCTTATAATACTGACTTTAAGGATATGGATGAAAAAATTAGAAGGTTTAGGAGGTTTGTTGCTATAGCCTTCCCAAAGATTTCTATTGCAAATATGTTTATCACGCTTTTGATAGATAATATAAATAAGTGTGGAAATTAATTTGTTACTTAATTTTTAAATTAAAATGGGCTGGTTTGCAGCCCACAAATTATATTAAATAAGTAACCGTCCCTCTTTAATATCAACGCATCAATGGGCATCAATGGGGACGGTTACTTATTATGTGTCATTCATTAGCACCAGCTCGGCGGTGCAAGTCTGCTATAGGATTAATACTGAAAAAATAATTTACCAGCCATAAGGGTATCCATTATAAGGAGGAAGTAGAAGGGACGGTTACTTATTTAATTGCTTTATATGATAATTTTTTTGCATATAAAAGTTAAACATAAGTTGCAGCTATCATTTGGATTTTGAAAGAAGAGGCAAGGATTACATTTTACCTAAAAATAAATATATCTTTATATATTTATAACATCGCTATTTTAATATAATAATGTTAAATTTTAAAAAATATGAGTGGCGGTTTTCTTGAATAAATTCGTTACAAAAATAAGCAATAGTGATATAAGGCTTTTCTATTGTATTAACGATGGAATAAAATGTACTATTTTAGATTGTATAGTTCCTTATATTACTAATTTAGGCAGTGATATGGTTACAGTTTTGACATGCCTTATAATGATTATCTTTGGGAAAAATTCTTTAAAAATTGCTGGCTTTCAGAGCTTTTTAACCCTTTCAACGAGCCATTTTATAGTTATTTTTTAAAAAATAAATTTGAAAGACCAAGGCCCTACAATATTTTAAATGATGTAAACAACTTTAACATTGTTTTAAGAGACTATTCTTTTCCATTAGGACATACAACTGCGGCTTTTTCAGTATGTATGACTCTATCTCTTTTGTTTCCTGTCTTTTGCGTTTTTTTTATCTTAATAGCTTTAATAGTTAGATTTACAAGAATATATCTTGGAGTTCACTATCCAACAGATGTTGTTGTAGGGATGTTTATTGGGATTATATGTTCAGTACTTACCAACATAGTATTTAGTTTTTTATATATTTAAAATTAAAACATATTCGTTTCCACATTTTTAGTTTTATGATATAATTGCTTAGATATAAAAATGGAGGAGACACTATGACAAAGGAGAGACTTGATAAAATACTTTCTAATATGGGTTTTGGTACAAGAAAAGAAGTAAAATCACTAACAAAATCCGGAGAAGTTTCTGTTAACGGACAGATAGTTAAGGATTCTTCTCAGCATGTAGACCCTAAAAAGGATATAATTGAAGTGTGTGGGGAAAAGCTAATATATAGAAAGTTTATATATCTTATGATGAATAAACCAAGCGGAGTTATTTCTGCAACCGAGGATTACTATGAAAAGACGGTAGTAGACTTACTTGATGATGAATATATAATTTTTAACCCTGCACCTGTAGGAAGATTAGATAAGGATACTGAAGGGCTTTTGCTTTTAACTAATGATGGTGAGTTAAATCATATGCTTTTATCTCCCAAGAGACATGTACCAAAGAAATATTTTGCAAGAATAGATGGTAGAGTAACATTAGAAGATGTTAAAAAGTTTAAAAAAGGTGTAATACTTGATGATGGATATGAAACTTTGCCCTCAGAGCTTAAAATAATAGAATCTAATGAAATATCAGAGGTTGAAATAATTATATATGAAGGGAAATATCATCAGATAAAAAGGATGTTTGAGGCCGTGGGGAAAAAAGTAATATACCTTAAAAGGCTTGAGATGGGACCTTTAAAGCTCGACAATAACTTAAAAAATGGGGAATATAGAGAGCTTACGGAAGAAGAAGTAAAGATGTTAAAGGAAGCGGTTAAAAGATGATGCAGCTAAAGAGCTGCTTTTTTTAATGCTATAAAAATTAGAAAATCTAAAACTCTGGGACGGTTACTTATTAATCTTATTTTATTAATATATAGGGAGTATGGTTTTCTAATTAAATTAAAAAAATAATTTTATATTTAATATTAGGTATATATATATTCTTTATAAATAGTATAAAGTTAAAATTATTAAAGTTTTAATAAAATACTTCATATAATAAGTAACCGTCCCAAATTATAGCAAGTTATCAAAAAGATTAGAATATAAATCTGTGGATAATTATAAATTGTATTTTAAATATTTATCGAAATAAAGTGAATAAAAAACATTTTATGATGAAATATGTATTATTGTGATGAATCAAATTAATTAAGAATAAATTTTGATAAATTAATGTATGTGGATAATGTAGAATATTATGTTAATAACTTTTATTTATAAAAGAATAAATATTTTTGATTGTTAATATGTGGCTGATATTCATAGCTTGTACATTTTAATTAAATATCTATCTTAGAATGTTTTATAGTTGTGTATTTTTTTGTAAAAATATTGGAATTATTATTTGGTTATGTAAGTATTTTTATAATGAATTTATATGTCTTTTTACTCTAATTAATATTTATATCGCCAATATCTCCTCCACAATGTTTCTGTATCTTTCCTCCTTTATAAGTTCTGCACCTAAAGCACACAGCCTCGATACATTAGCCTGCCCCATGCTCCCAAGTATCCTGCATATGTCGGCACATTTTAAATCGCAAAACTTCCTTAAAGCAAAGCACAATATTGCCTTTGCCTCCTTAACTCCCTTTGAATTCTTTATCTTAAGCATTAGTTTATCTATGTTAAATCTTTCTGCAATTATTTCTATTATCTTTTCAGGGGATAAGTCTCTAACGAGTACCTTTCTCATGCTTCTGTATTCCGTAGGTTCATCTTTAAACTCCTGCCTCTTTGCATCTA
>NZ_FUYH01000061.1 GCF_900167605.1 Caloramator quimbayensis
GGTTTTGTAAAAGCTTTTAGTTAAACTTTTACCTTAACCCCTTGATTTGATTAAATTTTATATAATAACTTGCACCCCCTCCCTATTTTGAGGTAATTTATAACTTGAAAAACAAACTTCTAAACAAGAAAGGTAGGTACAAGTTATGAGCGAAATTAATATTTATCTGTTAACGTACATTAAGTTTTTAGAACATGTTGTCATGTATTTATTCATTGCCTTAACAGGTAAGAGCATTACTAAAAAGTTGGATGAACCTGTTAAGAAAGAATATCAAAAACTCCAAGTAGATAAGCTCCCAATTATTGAAAACACTCAAAAGTATGATTATGCAAAGCTCCTTGAAGAATATTTTAACGCCCATGGCAAGCACTTAAAGCCTGTTAAGCATCAAAAAAACAGTAAAACTGTTGTCCCTGAATCTGTTACATGTCCCTGCTGTGGTGCACCTTCTAAATACATTTACGATAACACTGGAGGTAGAGGACAATACAGGTGCAAGGTCTGTTCATCTGCCTTTAATAAGAAAAATCATTACTTAAAAGAAACCGTTTTTAAGTGCCCTTACTGTGGCAGGGTTTTAGAGAAGATTAAGGAACGCAAGGATTTTAATGTATTCAAGTGTAAGAATGATACTTGCTCCTTTTATATTAAAAACCTCAAATCCATGTCTGAAGATGATAAACTGCGTTTTAAATCTAATCCTAATGACTTTAAGGTCAGGTATATCTACAGACAGTTTAAATTTGATTTTAAACCCTTAAGTAAGTCAAGCCCTGTAATTCCCAAGGTTAGTCTTGCTAAGCTTTATGCCCCTATACACACTGTTTGCCTCGTACTTACTTACCATGTTAATTACAATATGTCTTCCCGTGCTACAGCCTCGATTATGCGAGATGTACACGGTGTTGATATCTCTCATCAGACCGTTTTAAACTATGCTGACTCTGTTGCAAGGATCGTTAAGCCTTTTATTGATAACTATGATTATGATGTCTCTGATTCTATCTGCGGAGACGAAACTTATATCAGAGTTAATGGTAAATGGCACTACATCTTCTTTTTTATTGATACTATTAAGAAGACCCTACTCTCTTACCGTGTTTCTCAAAACAGGGATACATTGTCAGCTATCAAGGCTATAGATGATGTTATTACCAAATTTAAAACAATTCCTGATAATTTAAACCTTGTTACAGATGGTAACCCCATATATCTCTTAGCACAGCATTTCTTCGCAGAAAAGGGCATCAACTTTGATGTCACACAGGTCATAGGACTTACTAACAAAGATGCTGTTTCTGCTAAGTACAGAGTTCTTAAACAAATCATAGAGCGTCTTAACGGCATCTTTAAAGATAATTACAGACACACAAGAGGATTTAACTCTGATGATGGTTCTGTTTCATTCGTTACTTTATTTAGTACTTACTACAACTTCCTAAGACCTCATTCTGCTTTAGGATATTGTGTTCCTGTTCCAATTCCTGAACTTGAGAAACTGCCTCACATGCCTGCAAAGTGGGGCAAGCTCATTGAATTATCACAGGATTATATTCTAAAACATCAGGTAGCTTAGCCTTTATATCTGTTTTGCTGAAGCTCTCGCTTTCTTAGCTGTCGGCACAGCGAACCCTTGAAAAACAAATCAGACAAATGGTATGCTGAATTTTTCGAGGGCTTATTTGTGCTGCCCTTATATCTGTTCCCTTCGCCCTCGTTAAGATCTCTTTACCATTTGGATGATGTTTGTCAAGGGCGACAGCTGCGCTACGCGCTTTTTTGAGTAACCACATTTTTACAATCAGTGATTTTTCATAGAACTTTTGACATTACC
>NZ_FUYH01000023.1 GCF_900167605.1 Caloramator quimbayensis
ATCTTATGCAGTTATATTTTTTTAGATGTATTAGAGGTTTTAGGAAGAAAAGAATGCTTCAAATAAATATTATTGAGGATATAAGAGATGAGAGATTTACAATAGAAGATACCTGGAATAATCCAGTATTTGAAAAAACTTAATGAAACAATAAAATTGGAAATTAATTATTTAAATTTTTGGGGGTAGGGGGAGTTATAACTATTTTTGCAACCTATAGAGCTGGTGGAATACCATTTCTTCAATATGATACAATAAAATGCAATTTCAGTAAAAATAAAAATTCTACTGGAATTTTGCTGCGAAATCTCTGTGTTTCAAATTTTAAAGTTGATTTGAGTATCATAATATCCTATAATCTAAATCATAGCTTTATTTTATAGGAGGAAAAATAAATGAAGTTCAAAATCAATTTAAAAACCCTGTCGGAAATTTATAATATAAATGAAATAAACCTTCCTAAATATGTACCTCAAATACTAAATTTATCAAATCAAAACGCTCAGGCAACAAGACCTAAGAATGTAGGTCAGCTATCAGAACTTTTCCCACAGTTTAAGAAAGAATCAGAGGATATATCCGTTGAATCCTGGAGAGAATGGTACATTAACAATATGCCCGATGCAATAGATAATGCAGCAGAAAAAATCTGGATACAAGTTGAAAATTTAAAAAAAGCAATAAATGAAATAGATAAGGAAATGATTAGGGATTGGGTTGAAGACCTTATAATAAACAAAACCTATACAGGGCTTAATTTTCAAGAAGCAATTATTAAAACGATTGCTGAAAAACAAAATAAAAAATGGAGACTATCAAACCCTGATGAAGAATCAAAGGGCATTGACGGATATATTGATGATACCCCTGTTTCTATAAAACCATCATCATACAAAACCAAATCTATGTTAATGGAAAAAATCGATGTTAAAATAATCTATTATGAAAAAGCAAAAGATGGATTTATTGTTGAATTTGAATAGATAAAATCTGGGGACAGTTACTTATTTCACTTATTGTAAATGAAATATTAACAAAACAAATTAAAAGGCCGTTAGCCAATAAAATTAATGGTTAACAGCCTTTTAATTTTAATATTCAGCTCTATACACATTTTCACTTATTTTTTCTATAAATTTAAGCTCTGAAAACTTCAAATTGACTTCTTGATTTGTAACAACAGGAAAATCATAATTTAAATTTTTGTATTTTATATTTTTCATCGTTTTTGTAAATTCAATATGATTCCGAAGCCTTTTTTTATATATCTCTTTTATAAAATTTTCATATTCCATTACTTTACTTTCTATTATACTTTTAAAATTCACATCTATTTCAATAGAAATACTGTTTCTTCCACAGGCCATTGCTGCAATCATAGTAGTACCTGTTCCTGCAAAGGGGTCAAGTACCACATCATTTTTTGCAGAGTACATGTTAATTATCCTATAGGGAAGCTCGAAAGGATATGCAGCACTCCTATCCCTCGATTTAGAATCTCCTATCTTTTGAGATGTACCCTTAAAATCCCATACATCAGAAAACCATACATTCCTCTCTTCCCAAAAATATGCACTCTCCTGCCTGTTTTTCCTTTCTGCATCACTTTTATAATTCTTTTTAGTCCCCTTTCTAAATATAAGTATATATTCATGCTCTAAAGTTACATAGGCACCCTTTGGGAGCATCCCAGAGCCCATAAATTTATTAGGTGCATTGGTCTGTTTCCTCCATAGAATATCAGGAAGGGGATAAAAACCTATATTAATACACGCATTTATAATTCTCGCATGGTTAGGGTAAAGTATAAAATTATTATTAATTGTCCTTGTAGCATCACCTATATTTATGCACAAATAAGAACCTTCTTTTAATACCCTGAAACACTCACTCCAAACAACATCAAGCTGCCTGTGCATAAGTTCAAAGGCAAGGAAACCATTACCTTCCTCAAAGGCATTTGATATGCCTTCATCAATATTTTTAAAAAGTTCATCCCACATCTCTATCATAGGATATGGAGGAGAAGTTACTATTAAATCTATTGAATTATCCTCTATGCAGTTCATGTTTCTTGCATCATTAATATATATTTTGTGAAGGGTTTCCATAACGATTCTCCTTATATTTTAACTTAAAACATATAATAAAATTATAATCTATGTACAAAAATAAACAAGAGCCTAAGATAGTCTCATTTATCCATAGTGCAAAAATATTGATTTTATAAGTTATAGAAATCAATTCTAAAAAACAAGCAGCTGATACTTTGAACAGCTGCCTATAATTTATTATTCTCTGTTTAAAACCATATTTACTATAACTCCAACTATTGCTGCAAAGCTGAGACCGCTTATGCTTACTGTTTTTGTTACTGGTATTCCTATATTTATCTTTGCATAGGTTGGCAAAAGTCCAAGGATTAATACTGTTGCCATTATTATTATATTCTTAATGTTAAACTCAACCTTGCTGTTTCTTATTGTTTGAACTCCTATGAGGGCTATCATCGAGTAAAGCATAAAGCTTATTCCGCCCATTACTGGAACTGGTATAGTCTTTAGGAATCCCCCAACCTTTCCTACAAACCCAAGTATCATAGCAAAAACCGCAGTCATTCTAAGTATTGATGGATCATAGTTTTTAGTTATTGCTAAAACTCCTGTGTTTTCTCCATAGGTTGTGTTTGCTGGCCCTCCTATAAATCCTGCAACCATAGTTGCAAGTCCATCTCCTAAAAGAGTCCTGTTAAGTCCTGGATCTTTTATAAAATCCTGACCTACTACCTGCCCGTTAGTAGTTATATCACCAATATGCTCCATAAATACTGCAAGAACTACTGGCGCTATTATTGCTATCGCTGCTGCATCAAACTTTGGCAGTGTGAAATTTGGTACTGCAATAAGCGCTGATGTTTTAACTGCTGTAGTATCTACTATTCCCATAAAAGCTGATAATATATACCCAGTAGTAACCCCTATTATTATTGATAACTGTTTTACAAGCCCCTTACCAAGGAAAGTAACTGATACCGCAGTTAACAGGGTTACTATTGATACCATAAAGTTTGTTTTTGCACTTCCGTAGGCAACAGGGACTAAGTTTAATCCTATTACCATAATCATAGGCCCTACGACTTGTGCAGGAAGCACCTTCCTTATTCTTTCAACTCCTATTTTTTCAACAACAAAGGATACAAGAACATATATTAAACCAGCTACTACTATTCCACCCTGAGCATATCTTAAATCCCCGTATGCCTGTTTTACTGCTATTATGCCTGGTATGAATGCAAAGGACGAACCAAGGAAAACAGGAACCTTCTTTTTAGTGCAAAAGTGAAAAATAAGTGTTCCAAGACCTGCTGAAAATATTGAAACTGATGGGTCAAGACCTGTTAAAATAGGAACTAAAACTGTTGCTCCAAACATCGCTATAAGATGCTGAATCGCAAGTATAACTCTTTTTACCTTATCAAAGGTTGAAATTTCTTGTACTACTATTTCTTCTGTTATAACTTTTTGTGCCATTTTAACTCCTCCTTCTTTCCCAGCCTCTCAGGACTGATTTAAAAGTTCTTTACATAAAAAAACTTCTTACCAACTGGTAAGAAGTTACAAACATAGCTTAATATATCATTTACCATCTTACCAGCCTCACAGGACTGATTTAAAGAACTCATTTATCTATTAAATACTATCATAAATACCCATAGTGTGCAACACTTTTTTATAAAAAACTTTTTGGCAAATTTATTTAAACAGGAATAGTTTTTAATTTTCAAAATATATTAAATTTGATTTGTTTGTTAATTTTTTAATTTATGAATTTTTTAATAAAACTATACAAAAAAATATAAATTTCATGTTAAAATATAATTGATTTATTAATAAAGCTATAATAAATATATACAATATACGAAATATTATAAATAATATTTTAGAAAAGGAGTTTTAAATATGAGTAAACCAATTCTTTCAGCTCACTTTCAATCAAGAACACCTTCAGATGTTAGACTTGCGCAGATGAAGTATGAGGAGCGCAAAGTCAAACCTCAGGCTGTAATAAATGTAGGTATTGGTAATGTTTCACTCCCTACAAACCCTGCAATGCAAAAAAGAATGTTTGCTCTTAACGCACCTGAAAGTCCATTTTCAAAGGGTGTTATTAGATATTCAACAACTGCAGGTTTTACAGAATGTCAGGATGCTTTTAAAAATATATTAAAGTGCGAAGGCTTTGATACTAGCAAATTATTCGTTCAGATAACTGACGGCGGTTCTTCTGCTATGGAATTACTGTTAATAGGTGTCTGCGGAGGTGCTGGGAGCGATGATAAGCCTTTAATGGTAATCGATCCAGCCTACACCAATTACATTTCCTTTGCAGAAAGAATTGGACGTAAAATAGTTACAGTAACACGTAAATTAAACCAAGATGGAAGATTCAGCCTTCCAGAAATAAATGAAATTGAAGAAGCTATAAAGGCATATAATCCTGGAGCTCTTCTTGTTATACCCTATGACAATCCTACAGGACAATTATATGATTATGAAACATTAAAAGAACTTGCTAAATTATGCGTTAAATATAATATGTGGATGGTAAGTGACGAAGCTTACCGTGAACTCTTCTATAAAGAAGACAGCCCACTTGTAAGCATATGGGGATTAACCGATGCAGATGTACCTGGAATTGAAGGCAGAAGAATCAGTATAGAAACTGCTTCAAAGGTATGGAATGCATGCGGTTTAAGAATAGGTGCTTTAATAACTGATAATGCAGAATTTAACAACCGTGCTGTTGCTGAATATACTGCAAACCTTTGTGCTAACGTAATAGGTCAATATATTTTCGGAGCTTTGGCACACGAGAGCAAAGAAGACATACTTAACTGGTGCAAAGGCTTAAGAGAATACTATAAAGAGCAGATAATAAACGTATACAATGGACTTAAAAATCTCGAACCTGAATTAATCGTTTCAAGCCCCGATGCATCGATTTATTCTGTAATCGACGTTAGAAATGTCGTAAAACCAGGTTTTGACTCAATAGATTTCGTTTTATATTGTGCTCAGGAAGGCTCAGTTAACATAGATGGTGTTGAAACAACACTTCTTGTAGCACCAATGAAAGGATTCTACAATGTTAAAGAAGGTGAAGAAAACCCAGGAAACACACAATTTAGAATTTCCTTCGTAGAATCTCCAGAAAAAATGGCAAAGGTTCCAGAATTGTTCGTTAAGCTTTTAAGACAGTTTGAAGCTCAAAGATAATAAATAAATAAAGTTAAAAAAACCCGCCGGATATTTTCCGGCGGTTTTTTTTAATTATTTTTTCCTTCTTTACGCCATTTTGCAAATTCAGCTGCAGCTGTAAAGAGAACATCTGTTGAAGAGTTAAGAGCTGTTTCGCAGGAGTCCTGAATAATACCCACAATAAATCCAACTCCAACAACTTTCATAGCAATGTCATTCGGAATTCCAAATAAACTGCAGGCAAGAGGAATAAGAAGAAGTGATCCTCCAGCAACCCCTGAAGCACCGCATGCGCTTACTGCAGATAATATACTCAATATAAATGCTGTTGGAATATCTACTTTTATACCAAGAGTGTTAACAGCTGCAAGGGATAAAACTGAAATTGTAACTGCTGCCCCTGCCATATTAATTGTTGCTCCTAAAGGAATAGATACTGAATAGGTATCCTTATCAAGTCCTAATCTTTCACATAAACTCATATTAACAGGTATATTTGCCGCTGAACTTCGTGTAAAAAACGCTGTTATGCCGCTGTCTTTCAAGCACTTAAAAACAAGAGGATATGGATTTTTACGGATACATAAAAATACAATAATTGGATTAACAACAAGAGCTACAAAAAGCATTGTTCCAACTAAAAGCATAAGCAGCTGTCCGTAGCTTAGCAGCGATTGAAGTCCATTTGCAGCTATTGATTCAAACACAAGGCCCATTATTCCAAGTGGTGCAAAATTGATAACTAATCTAACTACTTCTGATAATGCGTCCGATACATTTGTAATCATAGTTTTTGTTGAATTTTCTGCATTTCTCAAAGCGATTCCTATAATTACAGCCCAAGACAATATTCCAATATAGTTAGCATTGTAAAGCGCCTTTACTGGATTCTCTACAATATTCAATAGTAATGCTTTAATAACCTCTACAACACCACCAGGAGGTGTTAAATTCTCAGCCCCAGCCCCTCCAGGAAGTATTATCTTAATTGGGAATATAAAGCTTGCTATAACCGCTACAAGACCTGCTAAAAATGTTCCTGCTAAATATAGAATTAAAATTGACTTCATATTAGTCTTATGACCACTTTTATGCTGTGATATAGCCGACATTACCAAAAAGAAAACGAGCATAGGCGCAACCGCTTTTAACGCCCCAACGAATAAAGAACCAAAAATAACAACGATTTTCGCTTTTTCTGGAACAGTTAAAGCCAAAATAATACCGATTATAAGACCTATAATAATTCTTTTAACAAGGCTTAACTGATTCCACTTTTTAATTAAGTCTTTCATACTTTCCCCTCCATAAAATAATGTTTTTTAACAATTTAAAAATGAGAATTTATACAAAGTATATTATCATAAAAATTCATAAATTTAAAGAAAAAAATCGAATTTTGTCTAATTGTGTTGCTATTCAAAATATTCATATATTAGTAATTAAATACTATTAATATTGTTACTTGCAATAAAAAGGCAGCAAAATCAGTGCTTCATTTTGAAAACAAGTTTAATCAACTATTCAAATAAAATAAAATAATTAGTAGCTATTATTAATGAATTACTATACACAAATCAGATGTTTATCGTATAAATATAATATCAAAGCTTAATAAAAATAGTAAAATTAATTGTAGAACACAATCCTTTATGTTAACATGTAATCAAGTATATTTGTTATATATTTGCATCTTAATTCTATTTTGAAAACACTTTTATATAAAAGAAGGGTTAGTATGGACATTTTACTTAGCATTTCAATTACTTTTTTTGTGTTAATCTTATCTATTTACAAAGGGATTTTTGTGGGATATCCATTAATTCTTGGTTTTTTGATATTTGCCTTTATTTCATTTAGAAGAGGTTTTAAAATAAAAGAAATTATTAGAATGTCTATCGACGGGGGTAAAAAATCCTTCGTTGTGCTTAAGATACTTGTATTAATAGGAGCTATTACTGGAATATGGATGGCAGCAGGAACAGTCCCTGCTATTATATATTATGGAATAAAATATATGAACCCAAGCTATTTTATACTTTATAGCTTTTTAATAAGCTGCATTGTTTCCCTTCTTCTTGGCTCTTCATTAGCAACAGTAAGTACAGTCGGTATAGCATTAGCTTTAATGGCTAAAAATACAAATATCAATATAAACATAATCGCAGGATCTATTATATCTGGTGCATATTTTGGGGATAGATGTTCTCCTATGTCCTCAAGCGCAAATTTAGTTGCAAATATTACAAAAACAAGCCTCTATACAAATATAAAAAACATGTTTAGAACAGCAATAATCCCCTTTATCCTATCTATAATTATTTATTTTATTATCTCGATTGAAAAACCAGTCAATTTTATACAAACCAATTTATCTGCACAAATACTTCAAAACTATAAGATAAACATAATTGTTTTATTACCAGCTATAATAATATTAATCTTTTCCATTTTAAAAATAGATGTAAAAATATCAATGCTAATTAGCATTATATTAGCTTCCTCTATTGCTTTAATGTTTCAAAAATATACACTATATGAGGTTTTAAAATTTTTAGTAATTGGATTTAATCTTCCACCATCTAACCCCCTTTATCATATCTTAAAAGGTGGTGGAATTATAGCGATGTGGAAAGCTGCTGTAGTTATATTTATATCCTGTGCTCTGTCAGGGATTTTTAATGAAACAAACATACTTAAAACGATTGAAGAGATTTTAAAAAGAGCTAAAACTCGATATGTATTATTCATATACACAGCAATTGTAAGTGTTTCTACTGCAGCCTTTGGATGTAATCAGTCAATTTCAATTATTTTAACCAACAATCTTATGAATAAAAACTATATAAAAAACAAAATTGATAACCATCAATTAGCTGTAGACATAGAAAATACTGCTGTAGTATTATCTGCTCTTATCCCTTGGAACATAGCTGCCTTTGTTCCAACAACAACATTAGGAGTTAGCAGTATTGGCTTTATACCCTATGCCTTTTATCTATACCTACTGCCAATAATCTATTTTTTATATCTTTATATTTCATGTACAAGATATAAAAAATTCGCAGCAAACAATTTTGAATATAAACATTAATAGTAAAATATTAATCACTTATGTTACGGTTCACTGTCAACAAGGCACTCGCAAAAAAAATATTTATATAATTATTATTATTAATCTTCAGACAGTTGAACCCCCCACTTTTCGCTATTTGAAAAATGGGGTTTTTCGATAGTTTGAGCCTATCATCTTAAACTATAATAGGTTTTTTTAACAAGTTAACAGTCTAATAATTTTCTATCTAATTTTTCTCCTTTTTGCTCCAGTAAAACGCTGACATATTGCTGGAAGCTAAAACCTCTTTTCCATCTAAGCTGTATATAACTCCTACTTTTAAAGTGTCACATTCCTTCTTCTACTTTATATTTTTTTACTTGTAAATATTATTAAAAATGTTTTAGTTTAGTCTATCTTGATAAATGAAAAAGAAGAGTCGATTTAAACTCTTCCTTAAATCCCTAATATTCTATCCCTTTCAATCTTTATCGTATTATCTTTTCCATTTATTTTTTCATCTCTTCCGTTTCCATACACTCTTAATCCTTTAGCATTTTTTTCATATCTAATAGAAATTCTATAACTCTCATTTGTTCTTTCATCGTTATTTAATCCTAAACAGTCAACTACCTCATCAAATTTTAATACTGCAATTTCACTCTCTTTTAATTCTTGTTTACCACATATTAAGGCAAATAATAATTCTTTCCCCTGTTCTTTCTCTTTAAGCTCCTTAATTTTTTGCACTTCATCTCCACTAAAACTAAATTGCCACAGCTGAACATCTTTATTTTCCCTTTTTGTTCGAGATGATACATATTTCATGTATAATAAATAATCTCCCTTGTTTGTTGTAAATAAATAAATCCTTCTTTCTTCATTTTCTTCAAACAATGGAGGTTTTACACCATTAGATAACATTAAAGACAATAAAGAGCCATAATAAAAGTCTGCTCTTGTTAACTTAGGCATAATAGCATCCCCCCAATCATACATTCTTCAAATTAATAATACATAAAATTGAAAATATTTCAATTATTTGCATAAAAGTAATAAGCAAGTATCAGGCGTAACCATTTCAAAAAAGCTCGTGTATATATTTATATAGAAGGAGAGAATTGCTATGTCAAAGTTAAAAGTAGTTATTAAATTTGACTCAACGGAAGAGAGAAACAACTTTATAGTCAATCTCTTAAAAATTGATACTCTCTTAAACCAAGATAATCTTAAAAGAAAGGAGCGTGAAAAAATCCTTGAAGGCTTTAATAATTTTATAAAGATGATTGAACAACCAAGGAAAGGTAATCCTTATTATAAACCCTACAATACATTCTATTATGGATATGTTGGCAACATTGGCTATCAACCTAAACCTTGGACTCAAGCTGGGGTTTTCTTAAACGGAATTAGAAGCATTTATATGGTATATCAGTATAAATATATTAAAGGCATTTGGCTTTGTATAGAATTTAGAAATAACAATATCGGAAAAGAAAAATATTACTGGATACTTGATAATATGCCAAAAGAAAAGTTAGGGGAAAACATTCCTCTACCAAATAAAATAAAATGTCGAAAAAGACTTGCTCGAGTCTTAGAAGTGATAAACGGCTACAATCCTGAAAGATATGCTGATGAACTTTTCTCAATTCTATTGGATGTTAAGGAAAAAATGCCAAGTGCATATACTAAAAGATATATTTACCTATGGGAAGATTTAGCTCTTATATTTAATTCAATGGATAGATTTGATAAATGCCTTGAGTGTTATGAAAATTTAGCCAGCCTTATACCGAATTCTTCAGATCCATATCTTAATATGGGTGTATTTTTATCTAATAGAGGGCTTATAAAAGAGGTTATTGAATGTTATAAAAAAGGACTTGCCGGTTACACTTTTCTATTTATTTTGCGTAAAATGAAAAATGAGGAAGCAGTATTGCACCACTCCCTCTTGTTATTTATCGATTACTAATTTTAATGGAAAATATTTCTTTTTATTTCTTCTACTTCTTTTATTGAAAGGTCAACTATTTCAGCTACTGTTTCAACATCCATTCCTTTTCTTAACATTCTTTCAGCAGTCAATTTTTTACCCTTTTGCATTCCTATTTCTATCCCCTTTTGTTCAGCAACATGTAGTCTTGTCATTTCATCCCTTATTGCAGCCATCTTAGCTTCGTATTCCATTCTCGCCTGCTTATCCTTGCTTATTATTTTCAGAAGGTCGTATGCGTAGTTGATGTCCTCATTCTTCTTTGAGAGCACATCTATCACCTCCTTATTACCATCTATGAATTCCATCCACATTACAAGCGGGTCATTTTCATCTCTTGGTACTTCCTTATTATATAGCTTTTTAAGCTCTAAAAAATGTATTTCCAATACATCTGTAAGTTTAAATTTTGTTTCATCTTCAAATATATGAAATGTTGAATTTAACTTCTTTAATGGAGTTACATCAAAGTCTACTATGTTTATTGTTATGCACTTTTTAAGGTCTGTGTATTTTCCTCCTGACTCTATTTGCTGAGTATACATCTTACTCCAGTAAAAGAGTGTTCGCTCCGCCATGTAACCGCTATCTATTATTTGCACTTCTATATCTATTTCTTTATTATCTTTTGTTCTCACCCTTACGTCAAGGACTCCTTTTTTATCTTTCTTATGATTTTTTATTAGTTCACTATTTAGTATTTCAAGCCCTTCAAGTTCTTCTTTTGGCATTCTTAACACTGCACTTAAAAAGGAAACTAATACTTGTTTATGTTTTTCGTTGCCAAATATATGCTTAAATACAAAATCCATTTTTGGTGGTATTAAATCATAATTTTTATCGATTATTTCATCACTTATTATACCTTTTAGTTTATCATTCGCTTTAGTTTTGGGCATATTATCTACCTCCCTTATCCTTATTAATATTTTACCATTTTTTATTTTTCTATACCACTTTATTTAAAATGAAAAAGAGAAAGCAGCCTTTTCCACTTCCTCAAATTTGTAATTACCTCTATTAACATTTCAACATTTATTATTAGCTAATGCTTTTACTGAATCATCATCATTCTACCCTGAAAGTCAGTTTTATCCTTACTATCTTTTGCAGATTTCAAAAATATGGGGGTTTTTTCTTCTTTGCTTACCTTCCTATTACCCAGTTTGAGATTTTTCCTTTATTTTGGTTTTTGTTTTTCAGAGAGCATCTCCTTTCTCTTTGACTGGTCGCAGAATTTAGATTATTCAGCGAGATTTTTAGATGCCATTTTTGTAGGATTTATTGTAGAGTTGGACTTTTACCCTTTTATGCCATTGTAGAGAAGTTTTTCAGAGAGATTTTGAAAAGTTTTTCAGCGTCTTGATTGAAGTTTAGTTTGAGATTTGAAATTAGGGTGACGGAAATTTGTTGTAATTTTTATTTAACTTGTTGAAGCTTTGTTGAAAATGATGACGGTATTTCATATAGTTAATTAAACTTGGGCTGTAATGGTAACTGCTTTTAAAGCAAAAGGAAAGTGCCGCCCAGCGGCAAGTTTGTCACTTGTCAACTGGGTTGCACTGTTAGTTGAAGACATTCAGGCTCTTAATTCCAAAGAAAATTTTGCGACTACTTATGATACGGTTCACCGTTGTTTACCGAATACATGACTCTTAAATATTAATTGATAGATACTTGCTACATTATGCTTTTATTTTGACTCTGATTTTATCTGTAATATCCGCCAACAAATCTAAACTGTCTTTTATGTTATTTAAAAATTCTGTTGAAGTAGTGTAATTTCCAACTGACATTGTTATAATTTCTGAACCGTCATGATTTATTGTTCTTGTAAAGCCTGAATCTATTTGATTAGGCCTGTAATTATGAACAATATTATTTCGGAATTTATTTATCTGCTTATAAACAGGATTTTTTGGCAAAGAGTTCAAATATTTATAAAGTGCTTTATCTTTCTTCTCAAGTTTCTTTAAAACATTACCTCTAAACTCTGAGGAAGGTTTTATATCAAGCCTGTATTTTATATTAATAATATGATAAATAGTATCAATTAATCCTTCAAATCTTGTGTAATAACTGTCAACGTAAAAACTAAACCAATATAAGATTCCATAATGTTTCTTTTCAAAATGAGGGAAATATTGCACCGACTTACCATTCTCTCCAGGTGATTTGTACCATTCTTCATCAGGGATACCTGAATCATAATAATATTTTAGCAACGTATAATTTACAATTAAATCAAATGCCCTGTTATTAAATTCTTTTAACCAGTATTGCATTTGAATATTGTAGTACCCATCTTCAAAATCTGAGGGTGAAAATTCAATTTTATTTCCATTGTTATCCAAATAAATTCTGTTTATGACGTCTGCTTTATCTCCACAAATCTTCATCCATTCTTCTTTGGTAGGATATCTAGCATAATCATAAACATCAATCATAAAAAACCTTCCTTTCAAAATTTTTAATTTATTAATTCGACCTTATTTTAACAAGAATTCATAAGATTTTACAGACTATTCTAATTCTATTTGTGGCAAGATGCATTATGGATAGATAATATTGGGCAATCATAAATTGGCTCATAAAAGATAATTTATATTAAAATCCATTCGAAAAACTGAAACGATTTACATTCATCATTGAACTACTATTTTATTTATCATTTTGGCACTTATATTGTGCGATTTTTATTATAGCGCTTTTTTGGCACTTATACTATGCGATTTATCAATTTTATTATTTTTTGGCGCTTATACTGTGAGATTTATTGATTATATCAGTTTTTGGCACTTATAGTGTGAGATTTCTCTAATGCACAGGCATGGTGTGAGATTAAGCGTTATTGGCACATATAATGTGCGATAAAGGTTTTTGGCACTTATATTGTGCGAATTAGTTTTTGGAACCTATGCTGTGCGATTAATGCTTTTAGCGCTTATTTTGTGTTATTCTATTGAAGCATTGTTAATGATACGGAAACTTTCTCCGCTAATTGTTCTGACGATAATTACTTCACCATTATCAATCTTAAATCATATGTTTTATCATTTACTTTTTAAAAAACACATACATTAGAATATTCCTTTAAAACATCTTTTACCTATTTGCCTTTTATAATGTAACTCTTTTCAAATATTAAATAGGTAAGAGTGTTTAGACTTTTTTATGATTTTTCTTGTATAATATAAGCGGAGGCTTGATAAATATGGATATTTTTACACCTGAAAAAAGAAGAGAAGTTATGCAAGCCATAAAGGGAAAAGATACAACCATAGAAATGATGCTTCGAAAAAAACTTTGGGAAAAAGGATATAGATATAGAAAAAACTACAATAAAATCGTTGGAAAGCCCGACATTGTATTCCCGAAATACAAAATTGCCATTTTTTGTGATTCCACCTTCTGGCATGGCTACAACTGGGAAGAGAAAAAGAAACGAATTGGCACAAACAGGGAATACTGGATAAGAAAAATAGAGGGCAACATTGAGAGGGATAAAAGAATTAATCAAGAATTAATTGCAGACGGCTGGATAGTTCTAAGATTTTGGGAAACAGATATAAAAAAGAATCTTGATGAGTGTGTAGCAAAAATAGAAGAAGCCATTCAACAAAGAAAATCACAAATTAATGATGGGTAAGAGTACTTTATACTTTTAAAAACATTTTATAAATTTTTTTATAAAATTTTTAAAAAGTGTAAGGTTGTCTTACCCATTTTAAAAAAATAATAAAAAAAGCAAGGGTTATTAAGCAATTAACCCTTACTTACTTTTTGCAAGTTCTTGTAAAGCCTCTTTATTTTCTTTAATCACTTCGTCCATGAGTTTTTCGAGTTCTTTTTGTTCTTTTTCTTGCTTATTGTCTTTCAATATCATCACTTCCTTCCACAATAGATATTAAAAAGATTTTGCCAGAAATAAAACCGTTTCTTAAAGGATTATTTTAAAATAAAGTATTTCTAAATCATTTCTATATATCGTAGATATGCAAAAAGTCCGTTTCTTATTAATTTATCTTTTTCACTTTCTATTTAGGAAAGCATTTCTAAAATCACGTTTGGGGCATCTTTAAGATAAAGAATAGTTTCTATTTTCTTTATTATCTTAACTTTATATTCTGAAGGTATTTCTTCTATACTTTGATAGTGATATCTGCAATATTTTATTATGGCTTTTACCTCATCTACGAAATCATATTTCTCGAAATAATGTTTAATTTTTGTGTCCTTATCGGAGAATAATGCCATCTGCAAAGAAAGCATGTTGTTTAGGCTATTTCCATACTCGTTTTTACGCTCAGCATAATAATAGTTTATGTATTCACGAATATCAACCAATACTTGGAAATTCTCAAGAAGTTTGCTTATTTGCCCACTTTTTATTACATGGTCTAAATAGTATTGGTAAATTGTATCTTTATTAAATCTTTTATAAAGCATAGTGATATAATACTTAAACATTTCTAAATGACTATTAAGAAAAAGCAAAAAATCTAAAAGTGAAGATGAAATTAAGTTCTCTTCTTGTTCCGTCAGTGTTTTAAAATTGTTAACTAACTTTAGTTTATTTTGTGAAGAGTTTTCATTTATATTAATTTTTGTTTTCATAAAGCATCATCTCCATTTGAAGGTTTTTTGGGGTAGAGTTGGTTGCAATACACTATCTATATAAAGTTCCATTTCAGGTGACACTTAAGTTATAAAAAATAATCATTTTTGATTTACATATTTAGAAACTGTTTGTCTCGCTATACCTAAACGCTTTGCAATCTCAGTGTTATTAAAGCCCTGTTCCTTTAAAGCCATTATTTTAGCGATTGTTTCCTGTTTCTGTTGCTCTCTTTGGGTTAATCCATACTCGTTTCTTCTCTTTTCTCTTCTCTTTTTATTCCTTTGTTCTTGTACCAGTTTTTTAGATTTGATTGTCTTAAGTTTACGCTGTTCTTCTTCTGTAATACAAAGTTTTTCTATTAAATTTTCATTTGTATAGTTGTAACCTTTTCGGCACCATTTCCCATTTATCAAAACTTTTTCCCCATTTAACCACCCTAAATAGGCTTTATGGGCTGTTCTAACTATTGCATTTACTTGTGAAGTCCTCTCTGGTTCATCAAACGAATTGTTTAGTAAATGTGTATCCTGAAGTGCTTGTTCTAAATTGCCTTGATTTGTTTGTAGGGTGTGATAAGCGAATAAAAGCAACATATAATTTCTAGTTCCTGCACAATCGCCTTTTCTCATTTCTACTAAACGCATTATGTCTCTCATTCGTTCTAAATTAAGTTTTTTAAGTGATTTGCCATATTTTTTACCGTTTTCTTTTAGTGTTTGAACCCTTTCAACTGTATATTCAGCCTTTAGAAGTGTCTTGGGTTTTTCTTTAATATATTCATTTGGAAGCCATAAATCTATAAATTCATCAATATCGTCTATTGTGTTTCCGTAATTTTTTAAAATTGTTACTTCCTTTTGCTTGTTATTCTTTATGTTATATGTTCCGTCTATTCGAAGCACTCTGCTTGCATCCATTGCATTTGCATCAGCCCCATAATCCTTCAGAACATCATATATAAATCTCATGCAAGTTTTCCATTTTTCTTTTAATTCGAAATTAATTTTATTATCTTCTCTGGCTTTAATATTGTTACTGAACTTAAGGATATAATATAAACCGTTCCCTGACGAAATCAGCCAAGTTGGGTAGGGGATTTTTATACCAAGAATGTCTTCCTCTAACAACCATATCACTTGTTCATGCGTTAACCCTATCTTATAAGTATCTATATCGCTAAAAAATCCTTTTAGTTCATATACACAATTACTATTTCTGCATTTTGTATAAAAAGTGTTTACAGAGAAAAAAGCATTTTCTGTTTCACATTCGTAATCATCTATCTTATAAAATTTTTGTCCCATTTTTCCATCTTTATTTAAATGGCAACTTGCAATATATCCCTCGCTGTCTTTGTGAAGTTCTTTTATAACATTCCCTATCGTGTTGCTTTGGTGAATTGTTAATTTATATCCTAATGGATTTTCAAGAAAAGCATCAAAATCGTCTAAAGGTGTGCTTATAGTGTTGGTAAATTGGTTTGTGGCTAACATCGTATCATCTCCCTTCCTTTTGTGAAAAAGGGGGAGGACGTGATATTAGCCGTATTTTTTTATTCAATTGTCCGCAATTCGTTATTTACGTTATGTATGAATTTTTCCGAAGTTGTCTCCCACTATACGATGTGCATTATAAAAAGATTCTTTCTAATGTCAAATTTTTTTCTATAAAAAATAAAAAATTTTTAAACCGGTCACCTCAAATGGACGAAACTATAAAACTAATCCAAAAATTAAAGAAAAATAATCAATAATTATAGCCTTTTATCATTTTGTATATTATAATTTATGTATAGTGTCTTTGAGAGAGGGCTAAGGGCTATCCACAGTCCACGCCCAAGCAAAAAGCACCGGTTTTTCTGGTGCTTTTTGCTTTACAATTAATTAAGTAACAATGAAACAATAGTATCTATCTCTCTTAAGCCTCTTTTGTAAATTTATAGCATGCAGTGTTAATCTCTGCCCTTTTTCTGTTGTCTCAGTTGTCTATTCAATAAGTGTATAACTTATACTAAGCCATTCTTTTAAAATCAAGCCTGTTATAAAAATTGCAAAAAATAACGCTTTTTTAAATCGTTTATGTCAGGTAATTTAAACAACTATTGAATAATTTCCGTTGCAATCACGCCTATAAATATGGTTGCTGATTTTATTTATATCTGTGTCTATCGTCATTAAATTTTGTAATATGTTTTTATAAATAGAAAAGGTGGATTCTCTATATCTTGCACAAAACAGGGCGGACGCGGAGGGCATACAAAAAACAATATCATCACCAACTTTTTGTTTAATTTGTTTTTGTATATGTTTGCTAAGGAATAGGGTAGCCGCGAAGTCAGTTGTAAATCTCAAACTATATATTTCAAGAGAGTTATCAAGCCTTGAGAGAATGTTTGCCATCTTATTTAAATTAATCATGCTTTTTTCTTCCAATTCATTTAAATTAATATTTGCGTTTTTTAAATCTTCTTTTAAAACAAAGCGGAATACTTCCCCTAAGTCGCTTACATACATTATTTTTAAATCACAAAATAAATCTTTTTCGACAAAATTTCTGCTTATGTTATTATCATTTGTTTTTTGCTTTATTAATGGAAAGACATTCGATAAATCAAGTTTAAACTTGTAAGTATCCAGAATATTGTTTATTATTTTAAGGTAGTTTTTTAAATTTTTAGTATACCCGTATAATAGATACTCTTGATACATCGGCTTTATCGGCACAGATACATTAGTGACACCTTTTGCAATATATATTCTGTCTTCGTTATCAATACGCACTTCGTCAAACAGTGATTTTAAATCTTTTATTATTTTATTTGTAAATTCCTCATATTTCATAATACCAACTCCTTTCTTAAAACAATATAACGTCAAAAAACAAAAATGTCTGGTCCTCAAAACAATAAGGTAGTAAAACATGTAAGTAAAGAATAAGAAGTGCAAGAGAGTTTTATAAATAAATATTGTAAAGTGTTTAATTTATGGAAAAAACAAAGCAATCAAAGTGGGATAAGCATAGTTGACGAAGAGAAAAGATTTCTAAAGAGATAAATGCCAGTAAAATCCAGAGGATTATGTAGGGGCGGGTGAAAACGATATACATGTAACAAAAAGATTATTCCTTTAAACTATTAGTAAGGTAAGAATGCTGGAATTTATCTGTATGTATTAAACATAAAAACAGGAACCGTTTGGTTCCTGTTTCTGTTTTAGGAGGTATTTTTCATTTATTTTGCTTTTATTAATCGATAATCTTTCCAAATTATAAAAAAGACATACATAGTAAATATTGAAAACGGAATATACCAAATGTTTAATATTTGTTGTCCTACGCTTGGAATCTTAGAAAAAGTAGCCAGCAATATTGCAAATATACTGTATCCAACAAAAGCCGGGAATACATTCATAAGAAGAACTTTTTTCATAGCACTTCACTCCTATGGAACTTGTTATTTCTTGTCTTTAGTATAGCGCGCAACTTTGAAAAAGGCCAGAACTTTTTTAAAATGTAATCAAATTGCAGCAAAATAAAAAACTGTTGTATAGGTTACAACAGTTTTTATTAAATATTTCATTTATGTATCCCAAGGTTCAAAATGTGAGTACAGTAAGGGAGGGACTCCAACTAACTGTACATCAAATTTAAGGCTTGGTTCCACTTCTGTGCGTGCATTATGTATTCGTAGGCTTATTGTCCAGCCATTATCCAATGCCACTAATACTGTATTCCGTGAACCAGGCTTAAAACCTATATTATAAAACCTTGTTGGCATTGGTAATTGTTGGACATTAATTAATGGGCGCTCTCTACCAGCATTTCTATTTAAAGTTCCATACATATTAAACGCCTGTACCTGAGTAACTCTCCTGTTATCAATTGTGATAATTTTATAAAAATCATTGCGCCCCAATAAATAATGAAGTAGCCTCTCAGGAATAACACCTTGATTATTTTGATTTAATCTTTCTAATTCTCGGATAAAAGCCTCTAAAAGTGGGACATAAAATCTTTCTTCTTTATTCGATATATTTCTCCAAAGTTCGCCTTGTTCTCGTAATTCTTCTAATTCATCAAAAAGCGGATTTATTTCAATAAAATAACTTTCTGAACATGGTATTCCAAACCATAACTCACCAAAATCAATCGTTCTTGATAGCCTACTATGTTTTACCGCTGCGTGGTTATGTTTACATGATAATCCAATTTCCCATTCATTTTGTCTACGGATACAAAGAATATCCCTCACATCTCCCTGTTGCCCTCTTGCATCCTCTTGTATTGAAAGATAAAGCGGAACATTTGTTAATGGAGTTGTAAGTTGGGGTTCCAGACGCAAAATTACACGTATTGCTGCGTCTGCTCCCAAATCCATCTTGTTTTGCATATCAGGTGTAGCATTTTCATATTTTTGTCTTGCAATTTCTAAAGCACTGTTTTGTTCTATTACTACATCTTGACTATCCGCTAATTCATTATAAATAGATTGTAAACAAGCGTATTCAAACGCTTTGCCTAACTCTGTTTGAATACTCACATCATTCACCAACTTTTTGTTCTAATTCTTTAACATTTGCATTTAACTTCTCTTCAAGTATTTCATATAATTTCTTACCTATTACTTCTGCAAGTTTTACCGGGACAGCATTTCCTATCTGTCGATACTTAGAAGTTAGATTTCCTACGAATTCCATATCACGAGGGAAAGTTTGTATAACTGCTGCTTCTTGCCAACTAAATCTTCTTGTTTTCCCTTCACCAAATATCCACTTATCTTCAGCAATCTTAATCATGTCTGGAGAAGATGGGTGCAACGGAACTTGCTTCGCCATTGCTGGAATTGTATAACTTACTTCGTCCCAACCTCTTTTTCGGTTTCTCGACATATACCTACTTGAATAAGAAGCATGGCATATATCACTCTGTTTTGGTTCAGGCATATCCCCGATAGCCTCTCTCAAGGTAACTTTATATGGGAACGGCTCAGGAAATTTAAAATCTTTTACTTCTAAATCTTTTCTAAATCCGTATAGAATAACACGCCATCTGTCTTGCGGAACTCCATAGTCAGCGGCATTAACAAGATTAGGATATACATCATATCCTTTGCTCGCAAAATCCTCTATTATGGCTTCAATAATTTCGCCATCGCCAAGAGTAAGGATGCCTTTTACATTTTCTGCAATAAAAGCATAAGGTTGCTTTAATTCAACTAATTTAACAAAGTAACGATACAATTTATTTCTTTCATCATTAATTTTTCGTGGTCCTGCCAACGAAAAGCCTTGACATGGAAAACCACCCGTTATCACGTCTGTATCTGGAACATCAGAGTAATCAATTTTTGCAATATCTCCTTGCACAACATCTGCCTGACTCCATAGACGGTATGTAGCACAAGCATCTTTATCAATATCATTAGCCCAAACGGTTTTGAAACCTGCTAATTCTAATCCCATGTCTAGACCGCCAGCACCAGCAAATAGTGACGCAACAGTGTATTTTCTGATGTTTCTTATTTTATTTAAGTCAATTATTTTCATTTGAGAACACTCCTTACCCTTTACCACTGTTTAATAGTATTATATAATAATTAGATAAGTATGTTAAGGGGTAATTTCTATATCCCTTCAAATAGCAAAAAGCATGTAAAAATCATATATATTTTTTGCTTTTTATTCTTTTCCCTTTCTCTTTTTATTTTTTCTTTGCCCTCTTTTCTCTTTTTTACAGATTGGGCATTTCCCAAAACCCTTGCTTCGTAATTGCACACTTGCAAGATACCTATGTTCAGAATTATCTGGGCATATCCACCAGACTTTTTTATGCGACTGATGACAAGTATTCCAAGGAGTTACATCTCCATTACGATTATAATCCCAAAATGGCAATAAGTGTGGCAACCTTGTAGCAACACAATTTACAGCACTTGCCTTTGGGTTTTTAGAAGCGCAATAAGGACAACCTTGATTATTTAAAGTTCTATTAAAAATGGCCGCTTCCCAAGGCTGTCCACAATTAGGGCATTTCCACCAGACTTTCTTACCGCTTCCATAACTTAAACTATTTATATCAATTGTATTTTTCTCTGCATCAAATTCTTCTGCAATTTCAGGAAATCTATTAATTAATTTATTTTGTTCTGTTAGCCTTTTCATACAAATCACCTCTTTTTCTTGGTTTTGAGGCATTTTATAGAAAGATACTTTTTAATATCAAGTATTTTTTTCAATGAAATTTTAAATAAAAAAATCCTTGGGATTATGACTCCCAAAGATTCTTTTTAAATTGTCTGTTTGTTTTCCTCTTCTTGTTCTCTTGCAAATTTATAGAAAGTATTTCGCTTTAATCCTAATAACTGCATGGCTTTTGTCGCTGTAATTTCACCGTTTTTCCATTTGGTGTAAACCTCATGAAAATTTTTGGGTTTTGGGACGGGAGGACGTCCAAAACTTATCCCCCTCCGCATGGCTGCGTCAATTCCTTCACGTTGTCTTTCTTTTATCTTTTTCCTTTCTTCTTCTGCAAGCCAACTCAGTATCTGCAAAACTAAACTAGTAACCAATTCTCCAAAACCATCGAGTTGGGCATATCTTCTTGTATCCAACAATGGCATATCAAGGATTACAATATTAATTTTATTATCAACCAGCCATTGCCACTCCTGTAATATTTGTGTTTTATTACGCCCCAATCTATCCAAGGAATGGATAAAAAGCGTATCTCCAGAACGAATACTTCTTTTTAACGCTTGCCACCCAGGACGGTTAAAATCCCTCCCAGATATTTTATCTACGTAAATATCTCTCTCGTCAATATACTCGTTCAATTGTTTAATTGCATCGAGTTGCCTGTTCAAGTTTTGTTCTTTTGTGCTTACACGCAAATAAGCATAATTCCTTTGCATATCTCTACCCCTATTTAAAAAAGTATACTTTTAAAAACAATAAAATTTTGCTGGAAATCATGTTTTAAAAAGTTTATATGCTATTTTTTAAACATTTGTAAAGTGTCATATACTTTTATAAAAATATAGCGCACTATCATTAAAAAAGCAGCATGTAAAATACAACCAAAAGTTGTAGAAAAGGGAGTAGAATAGTAATATTTATAAAGTCACCTTTCAGTTTACGCTTGTCCAAAACAAAAAAAAGTGATAGCCTTATTCTCTAGAACAAGCCTACCACCTTATCTATAGAATTATATTAATTTAAAACCCCACAAAGTTCCTTTTCTTTTTGTTCCCTATACTTCCGATATTCTTCTGCAAATTTTTCTTCAAATTCTTGTAAGTCTAAATTCATATTTCTATTTATGAAATCATCCATGAATTCTCTATCTTCATCATTTTCAACTTCTTTTTGTAATTCACTAATATATTCTTTAAACTTACTGCTTACATTTTGTTTTTCTATATCCTTTACATATTCTTCGATATCCCCATAATGCTGTAAAAGCAGGTTTAATTCTTTTCTTCCTTTAGATTTCAGGTATTCATTAAATGACTTAAAGTCTTGAACTCCTAATACTTTGCATAATCCGTATATATTAGAATACTGGTTATACTCTACCTCTTTTAATGTTAGCCTCTTGGGACCATACCGTGCATTTGAAACAGTGCCAATAACTATTTTTGAATATACTTTCTCTAAAAGTTGCCTTTTTTGAAGAAGTGGAAGCGAATTAAAATATTCTTCTATATTCTCAAATTCCTCTTGCTCTTTTGCCTCACTAAGTAACGCTTCTCTTCGCTTTATTGCTTGAATTATCCTATTTTGTAGTTCCTCTTGAAATTCTTTCACTTCTTCAATCTCTTTTTCTGTTTCTTTTATCATTTTTTCTATACGATTATATTTCAAAGAGCCTTTTTCTTCTTCTAATTGAATATTAATTAAGTTATCTAATTTTGTTAAAAGTTTACTTTCGTTTTTTTCAAGATTTTTAATTTCATCTTTAATTTTATTTATTTCTTTATCGAAAAGCATTTCTTCATTAGCACCATGTTGTTCCTTTAAATAATTTTGATATTCTTTAACTAATGTAAACGCTTCTTTAAGTCTTGTAAAAAAATCTTCCTTTATTAAATTGAAAACTTTTTCTTCCTGAACACTGTAGTACCCATCACAAAGATTTTTGCCTGCGTTGTATGTTGAACATTTGTAATAAACTTTTGCAGGTTTTCTTGTACCATCTGAAAGGATAGGAGATGGTTGCAGGCTTGACGTCATTTTACCTCCGCAATTTGGGCAACGAAGTATATTAATAAACACTTTTTTATGTGCATCGAAATACTCTTGTTTTGTTATAGATGACATGGCTTCTGCCATATTCAAATTCCTTCGTACTTTTCTCCTACCACGAAGCCTTTCAAGAGTTTCAAGAAAAAATTCTTCACTGATGATTGGCTGATGATTTCCCCGCGGTAAATCATAAAAATTTATATCATAAATACTCGTTTTTTCCCAGATTCTTACGCCCCTGTCCGTTTTTTTCTTTTGTCTTCTTTTCGCCCAAAATAATCGCCCGCAGTATATAGGATTTTCCAGTATTTTTTGAACGGTAGCGGTTGCAAATTGTTTGTTTTGTCTTGTCTTGTAACCATGCAAATTCAGATACTGTGCAACATTTTTGATACTGTATTTTTCATTCGTAAAAAGATGAAAAATTAGTTCTATGACTGGCTTTTCGTTTTCATCTACAACAAGCCGTTTCTTAATATCTTTTTTTCTTGTCTTTTTATCTTCCTTAAAATCTTTATTTTCTTGTTGATTTGTAGAATAAAATTCGTATCGATATCCCAATGGTGCAGGGCCTCCAAAATAGTTCCCGTTTTGCACTGATTTTTCTAAACCTGCCTTTACCCTCTCACGCAACTGGTCTATGAATAACTCGTTTAACATACTATGAATAGAAATCATAATCTTTGATGTTTGACTATTGATATCTCCCTGAAACGCCCCATCGACTGTGTATAATTTTAATTGGTTTTCTTTTAAAAGTTTGAAAATATCCAAAGTATGGCTTATTGAACGGCTTATTCTTGACAAATCGTAACAACAAATACCTTCTATATCGCTGTCTGGTTCTTGAATTTGTCTAAGTAGTTCTTTTAGTTCGTCACGCTGCTCTATCGTGGTTCCACTTATTCCTGCATCCTCGAAAAAAATCATATCTTCTTCTTTGTAACCTTGCGATTTAAGATAATAAATGCATTTTTCTTTTTGAACAGCCAATGAATATCTGTCCTCTGCCGCTTGTTTTGCAGATGAAACTCTCGTGTAAATTGCAATCTTACCCATATTGACTCCCTCCGTCCTGTGTTATGTCTTCCTACTTCTAAGCATAACACATGAATTTTCGGAGTCATGTATTAGCGATGATACGGCTCGCCCTTCATTATCCTAAATCCCCTGTAAATCTGCTCAAGAAGTATTAGACGCATTAGCTGATGAGGGAAGGTCATCTTTGAAAAGGAGAGCTTATAGTCCGCTCTTTGCAAAACTTCACTTGAAAGTCCAAGGGAACCGCCTATTATAAAGGCTGCATTGCTTATTCCTTTTACTCCCAAATCCTCCATAAAAGCTGCCATCTCAACAGAAGTTAGCATTTTACCCTTTATATCGAGGGCTATAACATATGTATTTTCCTTTATGTGCTTTAAAATACCTTGTCCTTCTTTTATCTTTATCTGCTGTTCTTGCTTTTCTGATAGGTTCTCTGGAGCTTTTTCATCAGGAACTTCTATTATCTCTATGCTGCAGTACTTTGATAATCTTTTTAGATACTCATCTATTCCTTCCTTTAAGTATTTTTCTTTAATCTTTCCAACACAAATTATCTTAACATTATTCATAATTTTATCTCCCTTAAATTTAAGGTACTGTCAAAGATAATACATATAAAAATGCGCAAACCTTGTATTGTCAATACATTGTAAGCATATATTATATCCATTCCTAAGCACCACTAAATTATAATTATGTAGTATATTTATACTTGTATCCTCTTAATTACACAAAAATCGTATCTAAATTGATGTAAAGACCATGCTAAAAGCTTGTTTATTTAAGTCTTTACATCAATTTAAGATTTGTTTTATAATTTTTCATTAGGATGATTAATAACAAGTTGTCAGAATATTTTTCATAAAACTTTGACACTACCTATTTTATTATTTAATATATTAAAAGTAATTATATAGAATATGGCGCTATAAAAAATAAGCTTGAATTAAAATCAAGCTTTGTAGCGGATGTAAAAGGCACATTTAAATCTTCATTCTGCTTTTTCTAAAGTAACATTTACAACCTTTTCCCCAAGAGGAGTTTTAAGGCCTACCGATACAGTATTCCCAACCCCTGCGTTATATATGGCTTCCTTTAAATCAAGCATAGATAAAATCGTTTTCCCGTTTATTGTAACTATAGTATCCCCTTCCCTAATATTTGCTTTATCAGATGGGCCATTAGGAATCGTATCAAAAACGTATACTCCGCTGTCTATATTATACCCGTAATATGAAGCTATTTCTCTATCAAATCCCTTTATTCCGAGGGTTGGAGTTATAAAATATCCCTTTTCCTCAATGCTTTTTATAACAGGTTTTAAAATGTTTATAGGAACTGCAAAGCCTATACCTTCTGCAGTGCTTACCTTTACAGTATTAACTCCAACAACTTCACCATTTCCATTTACAAGAGGACCTCCGCTGTTTCCAGGATTTATAGAGGCATCGGTCTGAATTAAATCCTCCATAAAATAACCCTCCTGCATTTGAATTGTTCTATTTACAGCGCTTATAATGCCTGCCGTTACGGTCCTTTGAAATCTAAGCCCTAAGGGATTGCCGACGGCAATGGCCTCATCTCCTATGCTTACAGATTTTGAATCCCCTAATATGGCCGGCGTTAAGTCCTCACTTTCTATTTTAACAACAGAAAGATCTAAATAGGGATCTGCCCAAACAGTTTTTCCAAGAGTTTCTCTTCCATCAGATAAAAGTACTCTTATATTTTTAGAATTTATATCAGCCACATGGTTGTTTGTAATTATATAACCCTGTTTATCAACAATAACTCCTGAACCAACTCCCTGTATAGTTTTAGGTCTTAAAAAATAATCCGTCTGAACTTTAGTTGTTACAATGCCGACAACTGAAGGAATAATTTTTGCTGCTGCATATTTTATACTTCCATTTCCCTTTATACTTACAGTTTCAGGCTGGCTTTGCTGAGTATTTAATTGAACCTGAGGGATTTGCGTTGTTTCCTGCTTTAACTTTCCAAAAATAGTTTCAGGGCCAAAGGTAAGCAGCAGGAAACTTCCTATAACTGCTCCAAATAGTGCAGAAAAAAAATATCCCAAAATGGATGATTTCCTTTTATTATTGAAATCGTTATTTTCCATGGGCTTCCTCCTACTTTATTATTTGAAGCCTGCCCACCTTATCTCTTAGTGCAATATCGATATCAACATCCCTGCCATCCCTTATATTGTTCATCTCAAGTATTGAAAGTACAGTTCTTAAAGCAAGCTGAGGATAATTATTAGTTTTACTCAAATGCCCAAGAATTATTTTCTTTATTTTGCTGTTCAATATATCAACTATAGTATTTCCTGCAGCTTCATTTGAAAGATGCCCCTTATCCCCTAATATTCTTAGCTTTAAAGGATAAGGATATGGTCCTACCTTTAACATTTCAACATCGTGATTTGATTCTAAAAGTATAAGGTCAGAATCCTTAATATTTTCTTTAACATTATCGCTTGCATATCCTATATCCGTTGCTATTGAAATTTTAACATTCCCATCTGTAAAGCTGTATCCGCAAGGCTTTACAGCATCATGGGGAATTTCATAGGGTATTACAAATACATCCCCTATTTCAAAGGAATTATAATCGTCAAATATCTTTATATTCTCCCTTTTAACTTCGCCTAATTTATCTATCATAGCTTCCCATGTATTAGTATTTGCATATATGGGAATATTAAACCTTCTTGATAAAATTCCTGCTGATTTTATATGATCATCATGTTCATGGGTAATTACAATAGCATCTATATCACATGGATTTATACCTATTTCTTTTAATCCTTCCTGTATTTTCTTGCCTGAAAGCCCAGCATCAACAAGTATCTTTGTCCTGTCTGAAGCTACATATAGGCAGTTGCCGCTGCTACCGCTAAATATTGAGCAAAATTCCATAAAATTCTCCTTTCTGCATAGAGAAATAACAATATTAAAAAGACCTGAATATCAGGTCTAATCACACTCAAATTCCCTTTCATCTGTTTTTATTCTCTTTATTTCCGCTCCAAGGCCTCTTAGTTTATCTTCAATATTCTCATAACCTCTGTCTATATGTCTTATACTCGATATGGTCGTATATCCCTCTGCAACAAGCCCTGCAATAACCATAGCAGCTCCTGCCCTCAAATCCGTAGCTACAACATCCGCACCTGATAATTTTTCAACTCCCTCAATAAGAGCGATTTTGCCTTCAACTTTAATGTTTGCCCCCATCCTTTTCAGCTCATCTACATGTTTAAATCTTGCTTCCCATATATTTTCAGTTATTATGCTTCTTCCCTCAGAAATCGATAGAAGCACAGATAAGGGCTGTTGAAGGTCTGTTGGGAATCCTGGGTAGGGAAGGGTTTTTACATTAACGCCATGTGTTTTATCCTTACAGGAAACCCTTATGGTATCCTCCCCTTCTTCAATATCCACTCCCATTTCAATAAGCTTTGCTGTAATTGATTCAAGATGCTTTGGTATTACATTAATAAGGGTAACATCTCCCTTTGTTGCAGCCGCTGCTATCATATATGTTCCTGCTTCAATCTGGTCTGGAACAACGGAATATTCACATCCCTTAAGGTGCTCAACTCCTGTAACCTTTATAACATCAGTACCTGCACCTTTAATATTAGCTCCCATAGCATTTAAAAAGTTTGCAACATCAACCACATGGGGCTCTTTTGCTGCATTTTCGATTATTGTAGTCCCTTTAGCCTTGCATGCAGCAAGCATTATATTAATAGTTGCACCAACGCTTACAACGTCAAGATATATGCTGCTTCCTTTCAGGCCTTCCTCTGCATATACTTTTATTATTCCATGCTCTATTAAGACCTTTGCCCCAAGAGCCTCAAACCCTTTTATATGCTGATCTATTGGCCTTACCCCTATAGGACATCCCCCTGGAAAAACTACTTCGGCTTTTCCATACTTAGATAGGAGTGCACCTATCAGATAATAGGAAGCCCTCATTTTTCTTACTTCTTCTCCTGTTGCAATGTGAGATTTTATCCCTGATGGGTCAATAATAATACAGTCTTTTCCTTCTTTCTTTATAGAAGCTCCAATTTCTGCAAGCATCTTTTCAAGACAATATATATCTTCAATTTGAGGAAGATTATCAATTTTGCATATTCCTTCATCAGATAATATTGCTGCAGGGAGTATTGCAACTGCAGCATTTTTTGCACCGCTTATAACCACATTGCCAAAAAGCCTTTTCCCACCTTCTATCAATAATTTTTCCATTAGCCACCCATCCTTCTATTCATATTACAATTTATATAAAGTCTAAATTTCCATATTATAATCCATAATTGATATTATACCACTTAACAACTACTAATGCGACAAATTGTTTATTTTTTTTGTTAGTATTTAATTGTCAATCTTCCATATAATAAATATAGAAATATATAATAATATATATTGATAATTTCAATAAAATATTGTATCATTAGTTTGGGTGATTTTATGGATTTTAAACAAATAGAAGCCTTCGTAAATGTAGCTAAATATAAAAGTTTTTCAAAGGCAGCAGAAGCTATATTTTTATCTCAGCCGACAGTCAGCGCTCATATAGCATCTCTTGAGACGGAACTTGGAGTAGTTTTATTTGACAGAAGCAGCAAGGAAATCCGCCTGACACAGGCTGGAGCCGTTTTTTTAGATTATGCAATCAATCTAACAAACGTTAGAAATATTGCAATTGCAAGGCTTTCAGAACTTGGAACAAAAATAACCGGAAACCTTACCATTGCTTCGAGCACAACTCCATGCCGTTTTCTGCTTCCACAGCTTTTAAAAACCTTTTATGATAAATATCCAAATGTAAACTATGACATAAAAGAAGAAAGCACAAAAGAAGTTGTGGACATGATTCTTTTAGGAAACGCAGACGTTGGAATTGTCGGTGAAATAGTAAAGGATGCAAAACTTACCTATTCAAAGGTTTATGAAGACAAACTTGTTATAATAAGCAGCAATATGTCCCTTCCTGATGTTATACCAATAGATCTTTTACTTTCTCAAAGATTTATACTAAGAGAAAGAGGTTCTGCTACAAGATCAGTATTTGAAAATTCACTATCTCAGCTTGGCATTGAACTTGACAAAATAAAAATCTTTGCTGAAGTAAGCAGTCTTGAAGCTGTACTTCAATTCGTAAAGGCTGGTGCAGGAGTTTCAGTAGTTTCACAAATCGCATGCAAGGATTATATTCAAACAGGCCTTTTATCAGAACACTCAATAAAAGATTTAAACATCACAAGAGGTATTTATGTTGTAACTCATAACAAAAGACCGCTATCTCCAGTAGCAAAGGAATTCTTAAAGCATATAGAAACCTTTTCAGAAAAATAAAAAGCCCATTTGGGCTTTTTTTAATGGCATCCGCTGCACCCGCTGCAACTTCCGCTGCAGCTTCCTCCCTTTCCATAGAACTTACCCTTATATATCCTCTCAACCTTATCAGAGCTGCACTTCGGACAAGTTATATTTTCATCCTCATTTTTAAC
Source organism: Caloramator quimbayensis (assembly GCF_900167605.1). Lineage (GTDB taxonomy): Bacteria > Bacillota > Clostridia > Clostridiales > Caloramatoraceae > Caloramator_B > Caloramator_B quimbayensis. Next base: position 29,754 of record NZ_FUYH01000023.1, read on the forward strand.
TATTTCAAAAAATTCCTCTCCGCATTCTTTACATTTAAAATCTATCAATGCCATTTTATCGCCTCCATAGTAGATTTTATTACATATAACATTTTTATATTAATTATATCATATTTATATCTAAGCAAGGGCAAAAACCAATTAAAATCATATTGTAACAAAAAATTTTTTCAGGCATATAATATATAATGCATAAATACTTCGAGGTGTTAGAATGCAGCTGTTTAGTTTTATAAATAAATTTGATCCTATCATAAAGCCCTACATGAGAACCTTATCAAAAAAGAAAATACCAGTAATAGTATGTTTTAGAGATGATGCAAAATCAATAAAAAACAAAATAATATACGGCAGCGGCAAAATAAAATATGAATATAAACACGTAAAAGCTATCTCCTGTGAACTTTCTCCTGCTTTTGTTGATAAATTATCTGAAATGCCCGAAGTACCATTTATATGCTTTGATCATAAAGCCACTCTCTGCCTTAACAACTCAAACAATGTCCTTGGAGTAAATCATGCAAAAAAATTTAATCTAACAGGCAAGGGAATCGGTATTGGCATAATAGATACCGGCGTTTTCCCTCATCCTGATTTAATAAACAGCAAAAACAGAATTGCTTATTTTAATGACCTTATAAACGGCTGCTTAAAACCCTATGACGATAATGGCCATGGAACATTCATAAGCGGATGTATAGCATCAAGCGGATTTATGTCAAATAATTTTTACTCAGGAATCGCACCTGACTCATCAATATGTATGATTAAAGCCTTTGACTCATCAGGGCATGGTTTTATGTCAGATATAATAAAAGCAATAGATATTATGCTTTCTATTAAAGATAAATATAACCTTAGGATTATCTGCCTTCCCTTTGAATTCCCTTATTTAAATGATATGAAAATAAATCCTTTAAAAGACATAATCAAAAAAGCCTTAGAAATGAATATAACTGTTGTTGCCCCCTCAGGAAACCTTGGGCCTCAGCCTTACAGCATTTATTTCCCCGGAAATATGAAGGAAGTTATAACTGTTGGAGGTGCAGTCTGCAGCAATAATATATTAAAAAATTTCACAGTATCTTCCTTTTCAGGAAGAGGACCCCTTCTCGATGGTTCTTTAAAACCGGATATTATTGCTCCCTGCTCAAACATAACATCCTTATCCTCAAATACACATTATACTCCCTTAGGCAAAGCAGATATGGATATAAAAAACCCCTATACATCAATGTCTGGAACATCCATATCCTGCGCATTAATATCTGGGGTGTGCGCCCTCATTCTTGAAAAAACTCCAAATCTTACGCCATCAGATTTAAAATCAATTCTTTGTCTTTCTTCTTTAAGCATTGGGGACAATAAATACTCTCAGGGAAAAGGGATATTCATATTTGAAAAGATAATAAAATAGGACGGGAACCGTCCTATTTTATATATTTTAATGGATTTTTACAAGCTCCGTTTTGTCTTACTTCAAAGTGAACATGGGGTCCTGTTGAACGCCCCGTACTTCCAACCGCTGCAATCTTTTGTCCTTTTTTAACATATTGTCCAACCTTTGCATAAAGCTTGCTCGCATGCCCATACAATGTCTGATAACCATTTCCATGATTTATCATAACACAATAACCATATCCGCTTCTCCATCCAGCAAAGGTAACTTTCCCAGAATCTGATGCAATTATAGGAGTTCCACGAGGTGCTGCTATATCTATTCCTTCATGCATCCTTCCCCATCTGTAGCCAAACCTTGAAGATATATATCCTCTTGAGGGCATTATAAATCTTCCTGTTGCAACATAAGTTGAAACCTTAGTTCCAACTGCAACTACCTCATCTACTGACTGCTCAATTATCGTTGATTTTACAATATCTTCATCTAAAGTATCGCTGTTTAAAAACGTAACTACTTTTTCTAAATCTGCAAGTCCGTTTTTCCCTTCAACCTTTATCTTTCTTGCTCCCTTTGATAAATTCTTATCCTCAACTTCCTTTGTATCAAAAGGGATTTCTTCTCTATCCTTAATCTTTGCAACTATCTCAACATTTACATAGGGCTGGTTTACCGCAAGTTTTATTTCCTGACCTATATCTATTTTATCAATATTAATATTAGGGTTTGCCGCTTTTAATTCTTCAAGCATCATGTTGTTTTTTATAGCAATATCCCATATAGTATCGCCTTTTTTTACTGTATAGGTCTTTTCAAGCCCTCTTCCATTAACTATTTTCTTAACCGCATCATCTATATCTAAAATCTCTTTAGGCTCAGCTAAAACATCTTTATAGGTAATCTGCTCTTTTATATTGCTTGAGAGTATCTCACATGTCCCATTTGAGAGCTTTGGATAATAATATTCTTTAACACTTTTAATAATCTTATCTGCTGAGTTTTTGTCATAGGCCTTTGCAACTTCAATATCATTTGCAAAAATCGCAACAGCTTGAACTTTAAGTCCTAACGCATACCTTACAGCCTTTTCAGCTTCATTTGCAGCTAAAAGGCTTTTAACCGGCTCTAAAGTCTTAGTATAATTTATAGATTTTATTGCTTCCTCTCCTTCGGTGGATTTAATGGAATTAAGCATACTTTTGACATCGCTTAATTTTTTAACATATCCTATAGATTTATTGTTTACCTTAATAAGATATGAAGAAGCTTTGACCTGATATATATTGTATGTACATATAGCAATAAGGATTCCAGAGATAATACCTATTAATGCCGCAGTACTAAAATTTCGCCGAATTTTGTCAAGATAGGCAAAAAATGCTCTATAATTAAATTTAGCTTTAAATTGCACCCAATCGCCTCCTTTTTTATTCTACATTTTAGTTATACACTAAAAACTTCTATTTTGCAAGCATGTATAAGTATGTTATTATTATATTCGACTTTTGAAATAAATATAACAAGTACCATTGTTGAGGGTATATACACCTTTTGATATAATAATAATACAGATTCTTAAGGAGTGTTATTATGGGAAACTTAAAATTCAATTTACCCAAAATGGAATTTACTCCTATTGATAATAAATTTATAGATAAATATCTTCCTGAAGCTAAGGGTGAATTCATAAAGGTATATATTATTTGTTTAAGATGTGCTCTATCTAATATTGAAATAAGTCTTGAAGATATAGCATCAAAGCTTAACCTTCTTCAGACAGATGTAATCAAAGCTTTTGAGTATTGGGAAGATAAAGGTATTTTACATTTATCAAACGATGGAAGTGTTGAATTTTTAGATGAAAACTCAACCTCAAACAAAGGCAGCAATCTTTTTTTCGATGGCTTTACAAAGGATATGTTCGAACATATTGAAAAGCTGATAGGAAGACCTCTTTATTCAAAGGAAATGATAACCTATATGAGCTTTTTAGAGGATTTTAATTTTACTCCCGAGGTTGTCATTCTTCTTGTTGAGTACTGCACAGCAAGAAAAAAAACGGACATAAGATATATAGAAAAAGTAGCAATTGCCTGGCATGACAGCGGCATAAAATCAATAGAAGATGCACAAAAACATATCAAAATCCATGAAGATAAGTGGAGTAAATATAGAACAATAGCTAATTATATAGGTCTTAAGGATTCGGATATATCAAAACCTCAGGAAGAATTCATGGAAAAATGGATATTTAAAATGGGATTTTCTATGGATGTAATCCTTGAGGCATGCAGGATATGCATTATGAGGATAAACGAAGGAAACTTCAGCTATATAGATGCTATACTTTCAGATTGGTATAAAAACGGAATTAAAAAAATTGAAGATATAAATAAAGTTTCTAAAAAAACAAAGAAAAAGCCCCAGCCTTTTAATAAAGGCCAAAACTTTGAGAGCCAATATGATATGGCTGAGCTTAAAAGACAGCTTTTAGGAAGGGGAGGTTCAAATGAAAAATAAATATATATCAGAAATATTTAAAGAATACGACCACCTTCAAGAAAAGGCAAAGTCAGAACAAGGAAAACGCCAGGAAGAAATATATAGTAAATTCAAAAGGGTAAAAGAAATCGATGAGGAAATTTCTAAAATAGGCTTTGAATTAGCTTCTCTTATTTTTAAGGGTATAGATGCTGACAGACTCATTACAGAATCGAGAAAAAAAATTACAGACCTTAAAATGGAAAAGGCTGAAATACTCGTTGAAAACGGATATCCTGTAGACTATCTTGAAATAAAATATAAATGCAGTAAATGCAAGGATACAGGATACGTTGGAAATGAAAAATGTTCATGCTTTAAGCAAAAACTAATCGATAGCCTTTATAAACAGTCAAACCTAAAGGATATTTTAAGATACGAAAACTTCGATACCTTCGATTTTTCACTTTATTCAAGAGAAAAGGACAGCGAGCATGATATTTCCCCGCAAGAAAATATGCAGCAGATATATGCAAAATGTATAAGCTTTTATAAAAACTTTGACTTTTCCTATGAGAACCTGTTCTTTTTCGGTAAATCAGGACTTGGTAAGACATTTTTGTCAAACTGCATTGCAAAGGAACTTCTCGATATGGGCAAGGTAGTAATATATCAGACAGCCGCTGAGCTTATAGAGACTTTAAGACGTGCCCGTTTCGATGAAAATACCCCTTCTGATATTATTGAAGAGCTTTTTGACTGCGATCTTTTAATAATCGATGATTTAGGAACAGAACAGAATACATCCTTTGCACAGACTGAACTTTTTAACGTAATAAACAATAGACTTCTTAAAAAGAAAAAGATGATAATATCGACCAACATACCTATAGAAAGCTTTAACCAATGCTATCCAGACAGACTAACCTCAAGAATTTTCGGGCTTTTTACTGTATTTGAGTTCTTTGGTGATGATATAAGAATTATGAAAAATATAAATAGAAAAAGATAATGAAAAAGACCTTGCAAACTGCAAGGTCTTAATTTTGGAGCCGGCTATCGGAATCGAACCAATAACCTACTGATTACAAGTCAGTTGCTCTACCGATTGAGCTAAGCCGGCAAATGGCGACCCAGAAGGGGCTCGAACCCTCGACCTCCGGCGTGACAGGCCGGCACTCTAACCAACTGAGCTACTGGGCCAATATGGTGGGAACAATAGGGCTCGAACCTATGACCCTCTGCTTGTAAGGCAGATGCTCTCCCAGCTGAGCTATGCTCCCAAAGTGGTGACCCCTACGGGATTCGAACCCATGTTACCGCCGTGAAAGGGCGATGTCTTAACCACTTGACCAAGGGGCCACATTATTTCTTCAGGCTTTTGGCGCCTGACACTTTTATATAATACAAGAAAAACAGTTTACTGTCAATACATTTTTATTAAATTTGTTTTAAGAAATATATGGAAAAAGGCAGCGATTTTTGCTGCCTTACATCTTATTAATAACTATTGTCTGATGCCTTGCAGGGCCTACTGAAACTATTGAAACCTTAACGCCTGTAAACTCCTCAATCTTTTTAAGATATATCTTAGAATTCTGCGGAAGGTCCTCAAAGGTTTTTGCCTTTTCTATTGAGCTGTCCCATCCGTCAAATTCCTCATATACAGGCTTACATCTGCCAAGATCTTCAAGGGATGCAGGGAAGTAGTCTATTACTTTACCATCAAGTTCATAGCCTGTGCAAACCTTTATTTTATCAATATTTGACAGAGTATCAAGTTTTGTTATTGCAAGACTTGTAAGACCTGATATTCTTGCAGCATATTTTAAAATAACAAGGTCAAGCCATCCGCATCTCCTTGCTCTTCCTGTTGTAGTTCCATACTCAAATCCCTTTTCTCTTATATAGTCTCCCATCCCATCAAACAATTCTGTTGGAAATGGTCCTTTACCTACTCTTGTAGTATATGCCTTACATACCCCAACTGCATTAGTTATCATTGTAGGCCCAACCCCTGCTCCTATGCAGACCCCTCCTGATATTGGATGGGATGATGTTACATAGGGGTATGTTCCATAATCTATATCAAGAAGCGTTCCCTGAGCTCCTTCAAAGAGTACCTTTTTACCTGATTTTATAGAATCATATAAAACAACAGAAGTATCTACTACAAAGTCCTTAAGCCTTTTTGCATATTCCATATATTCATCATATATATTATCAAAGCTCAAAGGTTCCCCATCATATATTTCACATATAATTCTATTTTTAACTTCTATATTCTGTTTTAGCTTTTCTTTAAAAACATCTTCATGATATAAATCGCACATTCTGATTCCTGAACGTTCATGTTTATCTGTATAGCAAGGTCCTATTCCTTTTCCTGTAGTTCCAATATCTGATTTTCCTCTTTTTTTCTCTGAAAGGCCGTCGATTATTTTGTGATATGGCATTATAACATGAGCCCTGTCACTTATAACAAGCTTTTCAGGAGTAACTTTTACCCCTTCTCCTTCAAGATATTCTATTTCCTCAAGAAGGGCCTTAGGGTCTATAACAACACCATTACCTATTATACAAAGCTTATCATCATAAAGTATTCCTGATGGCACAAGATGAAGCTTATATTTTTTATCTTCAACTTCAACAGTATGACCTGCATTGTTTCCACCCTGATATCTTACAACAACTTCAGCACCTTCAGCTAAAAAATCGGTTATTTTTCCCTTTCCTTCATCTCCCCACTGAGCTCCTATTACAACAACACCTGACATATTACCACCTCAAATTCTTCTTAATATTTCTCTTGCTATCATGACACCTGATACCGATGCCTGTGCAAGACCTCTTGTAACTCCAGCTCCATCGCCGGCTGCAAAGAGATTTTTAATCTGTGTTTCAAGAACATTAGAGAGCTTTAATCTCATTGAATAAAACTTAACTTCAACTCCATATAAAAGAGTGTGCTTTGAATATATTCCTGGGGCAATCTTATCTAATGCTTCAAGCATTTCAATTATATCCTTTAAGAACCTGTAAGGAAGAACAAGGCTTAAATCTCCCGGAGTAGCATCCTTTAGGGTAGGCTCAATAAGACCTCTTTTTAGTCTTTCTTCAGTTGTCCTTCTTCCCTCTAAAAGATCTCCAAGCCTTTGAACTATAACTCCCTCTCCAAGCATGTTTGCAAGGCTTGCAACATACTTACCGTAATCTATTGGCGAGCGGAAAGGTTTTGTAAAGTTCTTGCTTACAAGAAGAGCAAAGTTTGTATTATTTGACTTCTTGTTTGCATAGCTGTGACCATTTACTGTATTGATGCCGCTGTTATTTTCAACAACAACTTCTCCATAGGGATTCATGCAAAAGGTTCTGACTCTATCATCAAAGGATTTTGTATAGTATATAAGTTTTGATTCATAAACTGCATCAGTAATATCCTTCATTACTATTGCAGGGCACTCAACCCTGACTCCTATGTCTACCGGATTTGTAGTAACTTCAATGTTGAGCCTTTCAACTTCAGTTGAAAACCAATCGGAGCCTTCTCTTCCTGGGCATACAACTACATAGTCAGAGTTATAAACTTCCCCATCAGCTGTTTCTACTCCGCATATAACACCCTTTTCAACTATAAGTTTTTTAACAGCACAAAGAGTTTTTACATCTATTCTTTCCCTAAGATATACTTCCATATCCTTTAATATGTTAAAACAATTATCCGTTCCAAGGTGTCTTATTCTCGCTGGTATAAATTTCAAATCCGCAGCTGCAGCCTTTTTCATTATATTTTCAACTTCAGGGGTTATATCTCCATGTACTTCCTGCGGTCCCCCAAATTCGAGATATATTTTATCAACATAATCTATAAGACTTTCAAGTTCTGATTTATCGATATATTCATCAAGAACTCCCCCAAACTCCGTTGTAAGGGTTAGCTTTCCATCGCTGAAAGCTCCTGCCCCTCCCCATCCAGAAACTATAGCACAGGGATCGCAGTGCTGGCATTTTAATTTCTTATCGCTCGAATTTATTGGACATCCTCTATTTATTATGCTTCTTCCCTTTTCAAGCAAAAGAATATTAAGATTTTGATTTTCACGAATAAGCTCAAGAGCCGTAAAAATTCCTGCGGGACCTCCCCCTACAATTATAACATCATATTTTTCCATACTATACCTCCTTTCAAAGGTCACATATTTATACTATCAAAGCTAATCCCTACAGTCAAATATTTTACGAACATTTATTTAAAATTTTAATATTTATTTCGGATTTTGATTATAGAAACATATTTTGAAGATAATATTATCTCTAAAAAACTATATAAAGATTTCTTCTAAAACTTTTATATATAAACAAAATTTATAACTGTTATAAAAAAATATAAAATGCTAAAAATAAGATAAATGATTAGCATGTTCATAATTCAAACTCTTTTACATTTAATGAATATACCTTATAATAATGGTATTAATAATTTTAATTTGGAGGTATATATGAACGTTCCTAATTTTTTAACTCTAATTAGATTCCTCCTTATTCCCGTTTTTTGTATTATTTACTTTTCAAATATGAATTACTCATTTTTTTTATCTATGATAATATTCTTTATAGCAGGTATTACTGATTTGCTTGATGGTTATATAGCAAGAAAATATGACCTCGTTACAAAAATAGGCACAGTTTTAGATCCCCTTGCTGATAAATTCATGACTCTTACTGTATTATTCTGCCTTGCATATAAAGATATAATACCTCACTGGATTGTATTCCCTTTCTTAATAAAAGAGCTGATTATGGTAATCGGAGGAATCAACCTTTATAAATATGAAAGGGTTTTACCTGCAAACCATTACGGTAAAACCGCTACTATACTTTTTTATATTTCAATTTTTATGCTGATATTTAACAAAACTTTAGGTACATACCTGCTTTATTTAACTCTCGTATCTGCCGTCTTGGCTTTTGTAAACTATTTAAAGCATTTTTTAAATATAAAAAGCAGCCTATAATTCACATTTTATTTTTTAACAATATATTAATAAATTGCAGTTTAAAAGTTACCACTATCAAAACAATTTAGTCAAAAATATAAAGTTTATATAAAAGTAACTTTACATAGAATTATTTGCATATGTTTTTATACATATGCAAATATATGCACTAATTTATATATGATTTATAATTATAATAAGTAATTATGATTTGAGAATGATAGCAGCTAAATATAAATAACATTCATAATTATATTTCCTTATATAGTTTTTTGGGGGGGTTAAAATGGATAACAAAAAAATATATTTATTAATGATTATGTCAACCATCTTTTGGGCTGGAGCATTTATTGCCGGAAAGCTTTCAGCACCATATATTCCTGCCTTTACTTTAACCTTTTTAAGGTTTTCCCTTGCAAGCTTAATACTTTATTTTGTTGTTAAAAAAAAGGAACCCACACAATTTAAACTCTCTAAAAAAGACATCCCCGTTTTCACCTTTACAGGCATTGTTGGAATGTTTGGATATCATGTGTTCTTTTTTAACGCTCTAAAATACACAACAGCCATAAATTCTTCTATTATCGCTGCAACAAATCCTCTCGTTACAGCAATCCTTTGTATCGTTTTTTTAAAAGACAAAATTAATTCAAAAAGGGTATTTGGTATTATACTTTCCTTTGTAGGAGTATTTCTAACAATAACCAATGCAAATATGTCAATATTAATAAATTTATCCTTTAATAAAGGCGATATTTTGATGCTTATTGCAGTTTTGATGTGGGCAAGCTATTCCGTTTACAGCAAAAAAGTAATGCAATACTATTCCCCTTTGATACTTACATATTACAGCTTTCTTTTTTGCAGCATATTTTTAATACCATTTGTAATATATGAAGCTCCTTGGAGACTTATAGGCACAATCCCTTACTATTCATATATTGCAAGCATATACATGAGCATATTCCCATCGGTTATAGGCTACCTTGTACAGCAAATGTCCATAAAGCAAATCGGGCCATCTAAAACAGCAATATTCGTTAACCTAGTTCCTATATTTTCTATAATACTTTCAACATTAATTCTTAGAGAGACAATATCTCCAGTAAAATTTTTAACAGCACTTCTTATAGTCACAGGAGTATATATATGCCAAAAAAATTAAATGCAGGAAATATCCTGCATTATTTTTTTAAAAACCTTTTTTTATCTTCATCAATATCAAGCCCTAATGTTCCTCCAGGATTCATAATATTATTAGGGTCAAAGTGTCTTTTTAAAACTTTAAATACCTCCATTTGATTTTTACCTATCTGTCCCTCAAGCCAGGGTGCCGTCATTTTGCCAATGCCATGATGATGGCTCATAGCTGCTCCGTATTTTTGAATATTATCAAGAATTCCATATTGATAATCAAGATATTCCTGAATCTCATTAATTTTAGCTATAAATATAAAATAAAGATTAGCACCCTGAGGATAAAAATGAGATATATGTGTCATACATACAGTATTAGGCCTGCTCTTGCAAAAGTTTCTTACTCCCTCATAAACATACTGCATATTATCATAGGATACTGCACACTCAAGCGTATCTGTCATAATTCCAAAATCCTGAAGATCTTCTCTCATATATGGATCTTTAAACCTTCCCTTTTCCCATCCCTTTGTTACATATCCTGTTGTGTACATAGCTCCGTAGTTTTTACATATCTTATGTATATTTTTCTTTACAACCTTTGTAAATAAAGCTTCTCCATCTGTAAAACCAAGAAGAAGGCATCTTTCCATAGGTTTATATCCTCTTAGAGTCATAATTTTATCAATTATTGTTCCTTCAACTCCGTAAAGTTTCATTACAACATCGGTTTCTTCAGGATCAGATAGTCTAAATACCGATGGATAACCAAACTGTCCCTGCATTATCTCTCGGGCAGCATTTTTAGCATCCTCCCAATTTTTGAATATATAGCTGAACCTTCTTTGATTCTCAGGCATATATCTAAAAATCTTTAATGTTACAGATACAAGTATTCCAAAGGCTCCCTCACTTCCCATCATTATCTCATCTATTGAAGGTCCTGTTGCAACTGCAGGATACTCATCGGTTACTATATCTCCAACAGGTGTTACATATTCCTGACAAATTACCATATCCTCAATCTTCCCAAAATAGGTAGAATTTTGACCTGCCCCTCTTGTAACAACCCATCCTCCAACAGAGGAATATTCAAAAGATTGTGGAAAATGGCCGCAGGTGTAAGCTCTTTTTGCTCCAAAGAGCTTTTGGGCATTATTCAGAGTCTTTTCAAGATCCGGTCCTGACATTCCAGGCTCTACCGTAATCGTCTGATTTATTTCATTAAATTTTAAAACCCTTTTCATATGTACCCTCATATCGAGGGATACTCCGCCTTTTACGCACTCAACACCCCTTGTTACTGATGATCCTCCTCCATAAACATAAACAGGTATCCTTTCATTATTGCAATACTTTACAATCTCTCTTATATCTTCTTTACTTCTTGGATGAATAACTATATCTGGAACATTCTCAACTATACCTTCCCTAAGACGCATTAAATCTATCATTGTCTTTCCGTAGGCAACCTGAAGCCTCGAATATTCATCAAGCCTTACATTTTCCTCACCTACTATTTTAGTTAGTTTTTCAATTTGATTTGGAGTCAGGTTTATTTTTTTATCATAGGATACCTTTTCAAGGCCCATCTTTTGCTTTTTTGTAAAATCTTCATCAGTCATATTAAATACATTTTTCATTAGTTCATATAACTTTTTATTTGGGTGCTTAAATTCATTAGGATCTCCCCACTTTAATATAGACCTATAGGAACCCTCTGGTGGTGCTTCATGGAACCAATCAGGTATAAAATCATTTTTCATAATCTCCCCCCTAATAAATTTCTGGTTTTGTAAAAGCTTTTAGTTAAACTTTTACCTTAACCCCTTGATTTGATTAAATTTTATATAATAACTTGCACCCCCTCCCTATTTTGAGGTAATTTATAACTTGAAAAACAAACTTCTAAACAAGAAAGGTAGGTACAAGTTATGAGCGAAATTAATATTTATCTGTTAACGTACATTAAGTTTTTAGAACATGTTGTCATGTATTTATTCATTGCCTTAACAGGTAAGAGCATTACTAAAAAGTTGGATGAACCTGTTAAGAAAGAATATCAAAAACTCCAAGTAGATAAGCTCCCAATTATTGAAAACACTCAAAAGTATGATTA
>NZ_FUYH01000017.1 GCF_900167605.1 Caloramator quimbayensis
CCTAAGGATGAAAAAGGATAATCCTGAGGGTTTGTCTCGTAGCCTTTGATATCCGTTGCATTATAGTGAACATAAGCAGTTAAGGCGAAGAGATACCTGTCATCCTTGACGATTTTGCTTTTAAATCTGTCTTGGAAGAGGTGGCCATGTCTTTTATGCCTTTTGTTAAAATACATGGCATATTTGTAGTTGATAAAATGCAAAATTTTCGATATGTCTGCCCCATTAGCATCTATAATAAAATGGGCGTGAGTATCCATTACGCAGTAGGAGTAAACTCTAAATTCAAACTGATCCTGAGCTTTTTTCATAAAATCCAAATATTTTACCTTATCCTTTTCGTCAATGTAAAGGTTTACCTCGGAAATACTTTTTACCATGATGTGATAAATAGAGTCAAAGGATTTTTCTCGTGACAATCTTGGCATAATAACGCACCTCCAGATTTGGTTGTATTTTTAGTATTATTTTGCCAATTTGGAGGTGGTTTTATTCATAAAATTATATAGTTGTAACAACAAATAAGTAACCGTCCCTTGCTGCTACCTCATTACTCCTGTTTTTGTGGCTGTAGGGATATGGTTATTATAGTTTCATAACCTTCCATTTCGCTACTTTTTCCTACATCTAAATTATAAGTATACCCACTCTTTGTTCCAAAGGATGTAAGGCTTTCATCGGTTTTTGTATCCATCTGTACTTTTGCCCCTTCTAAAACCTTATTATAAAATGCTATGACCTTTTTAACATCGTCCTTACTGAAAGCTGTAAGAACATAGCTGCCATCTAATTCTGTTACTGTTGAAATAAAGCTTCCCTCATATACAGGGAATTTATCAGAGGGATACTCCTTTGGAAGCTTTGCACTATTATTTGTTCCTTGTGTAACAGAAATCTTATAATTTGAATTTGAAGTTTCAGATTGTGAATTTTGTTCCTGTTTATTAGAGGAATTTTGATTTTCTGTTGTACTTTGAGTTTCTGTTTTTGGCTTGCTTTGTTCACCAGTTTTTGAGCCGCATCCTGCAAAAAGCAACAGTGATAAAATAACCATAAGACTAATTAATTTTCTTATCATATTAAAACCTTCATTTAAAATTAATCATCTATAGGAGTTAATATAATTTGAATCATTGTTTTTTCCTTACCACCTAAGGTGTTATCCATAATCATAACATTATATTCATAACCCTTTTTCTCACCCTGCATTGTGGATACTCCATTCATTGTAAAGGTTGATGCATCCTTTAGCAGAGTTTTATATTTTTTTAATACTTCTTCTTTTGATTCTTTTAGTTTAATAGTTACTTCATATCCATTTTTATTGTCCTCAGTTGGTACAGTATTAGAAATTGCAATAAAGGCATCTTCTGATATTGGGAATATATCTTGAGGATAATCCTTTGGCAAAGGGAGTCCATTCAAAGTATCGACGGAAATATCTTTATTTTCATCTATTTGAGATTCAGGATCAGGGATAAAATCAGTAGTAAAATCTATTTTTTTATTTTCTAAAAGCTTTGAGTTTAGATTTGCAATCTCACTCATAGCTTCAACATCAGTTAACTTCCTTAACTCTATACGAAACTTTCCATTAGGTTTAACTAAATTTCCAGTAACTTCATCAACCACAGTTTCTGAAGAGCTATATGTCCTTGAGACTTCAATATTTTTAGAGTCAGGAATAAGAGCTATTTGAGCATTAGCAAGTGATTCAGGAGGGAAAACTAAAGGAGGGCCATCGGAAACATCACGTCCTATTATATTTGATACCCAATCCTGGGATTTAGTTGGTGGTAAGGTAAATATAAGACTTTCTTTGACATTTAATCTTACAGGAAGTTTATCATATTGTGGAACATTATCTTTTTCGGTTATAAGGTCACCATATAATTCTATAAGTTCCCCAGTTGCGTCATAATTTTTAACTTGATCAAATGAACCACCTAAGTGCTTAACATTTACTGCTCCCTTTCCCTTATAGGTTAAACTTCTTGCTAATATATAGCATTTTTCAGTTTTATTATCATAAATTAAAATATCATTTGATATTAAAAATGAGTCAATAATCCCACTTGAAGAAACCTGGGCATTTGCTTCAAATTGATTGGTTTCAAATATACTAACTATTGTTTTATAATAGGTATTAGGCATGTTAGGATCAAGGGGCATATCAGAATCAGATAAAGAACCGTTATTTTTATCAGAAGAAGATGAATTTAAGCTTTCACTATTTTCATTTTGAATTTTAGTTTTGGTATTCTGATGAGAATTATTATTTGTATTTTTTTGGTTGTTTAAGGCTACTAAGACTGCTGCACCAATAACAATTAAGGTTCCCACAGCAGCAATGGCTTTTAAAATGGATTTACTCAATCCATACATCAATGTAACCTCCTAAAAACTAAAATTAACCATATATTATAATATTAAATTATTATATGATTGATTACAGTATTAATAAAAATAATTAAACATTTCATTGTATAAATATAAGAACATTATAAAATTGTTTTTTTAATATAGTATAAAAATAAAAGAGGCTGGCACTAATTATTTAGTGCCAACCTCTTTATATCCTTGCAACCTTTGATTTTATTGCAGCTTCTTTTACTGCCTGTGCAACTTTCTTTTGAACATCGAGATTGAAAGCCTTTGGAATTATATTATCTTCGCAAAGCTCACTATCGGGTATTGACTCTGCTATTGCCATAGCTGCGGCTATTTTCATTTCCTCGTTTATTGCACTTGCCCTGACATCGAGAGCTCCTCTGAATATTCCAGGAAAGGCGAGAACGTTGTTAATCTGGTTTGGAAAATCAGATCTTCCTGTTCCTACAATCCTTGCGCCAGCCTTTTTAGCATCTTCAGGGAATATCTCAGGGGTTGGGTTTGCCATTGCAAATATTATGCTGTCTTTATTCATAGTCTTTACCATATCTTCAGTTAACGCCCCTGCTACAGAAACACCTATAAACACATCAGCTTCCTTTATTACATCGGATAGTAATCCCTTTATATTTTCAGGGTTTGTAATGTTTGCAAGCTCAGCCTTTGATGAGTCCATGTTTTCACGGCCCTTGTATATAGCGCCCTTTCTATCGCAAAGAATTATGTTTTTTGCTCCTGATGATAAAAGAAGTTTTGCAATTGCTACTCCAGCAGCACCAGCACCATTTATTACTATCTTTAAATCTTCCATTTTCTTTTTAACTATCTTCAGAGCATTAATCAGTCCTGATAGAACAACAACAGCAGTTCCGTGCTGGTCATCGTGGAAAACAGGTATATCCAGTTTTTCTTTTAGCCTTTTTTCGATTTCAAAACATCTTGGAGCTGATATATCCTCAAGGTTTATTCCCCCAAAGGATGGAGATATTCTTACTATTGTTTCAACAAGTTCATCAACATCCTTAGAATTTATAACAATAGGGAAAGCATCAACATCACCAAAGCTTTTAAATAAAACAGCTTTACCCTCCATAACAGGAAGGGAGGATAATGCCCCAATATCACCAAGGCCTAAAACTGCAGTACCATCGGATATAACTGCAATTGTGTTCCATCTTCTTGTGTATATGTATGACTTTGATGGATCTTTTTGAATTTCAAGGCAGGGCTGTGCAACCCCAGGAGTGTAGGCTAAACTCAAATCCATTGAATTTTTTACTTCAACCCTCGATACAACTTCGATTTTTCCTTTTTTCTCCTCATGAAATTTGAGGGATTCTTCATAAATTGTCATAACTAATCCTCCTTTTTATTCTTCAAAGGGGAAGGAATATTGTGTAAGATTCAATTCTTTCTTTAATGTCAGCATATCCCTTTGAAGTGCTTCGTTTACAGGTACGCCTTTATCCTTTCTGTAAAGCCATGCTTCATATTCCTTTTCTCCAGCAGTATAAATTCTATCCTGTCCTGGAGCTTTTTTAGAATTTCTAAGCTGCCTTAGGATTTCTCCAGTGGTCTTTTTAAAATTTTCAAGCTCAGTAAATTCGCTTATATTAATTGCAATAAAGAAATGCCCAAGATGATAAGGCATAGGCTTATTGTTTTCATCAAAGCCCAAAAGCCCCTTAAGGAATGAACCGCCTTGAAGAGCAGCGGATAATATCTCAACAACAGTTGCATAGCCATACCCCTTATATCCTGCAGTTTCCTCTCCGATACCTCCAAGTGGAGTTAAGGCTGCTGTTCCTTTAACAAGGTCTTTTAAAATTTGATGGGTGTCGGTTCTTGCATTACCGTTTTCGTCTATAACCCAGCCTTTAGGTACATCCTTTCCTTCTCTATCGTATACCTCTATTTTACCCCTTTGTGTAATAGATGTTGCACAATCAAGAACAAAGGGGAATTCTTCATCAGTTGGCATACCGAAGGTTAAAGGATTAGTACCGAGCATATTTTCAACCCCGAAGGTTGGAGCGATTGAAGGCCTTGCGTTAGTTCCTGTAATGCCAATCATACCTTCTTTAACAGCCATAAGAGAATAGTATCCTGCAATTCCATAGTGAGTGGAATTTCTAACAGCAACCATACCCATTCCGTACTTTTTAGCCTTGTCTATGGCAAGCTGCATGGCTTTTTTGCCAATTACATGCCCCATTCCGTCATGACCGTCAACAACAGCTGTTGTAAGACCTTCTCTTACGATTTCAAAGTTTGTTACAGGATTTTGGATTCCAAGTTTTATTCTATCATAATATATAGGTTTTAATCTACCTATTCCGTGGGAATCTATGCCTCTTTTATCGGAGGTTATAAGAACATCAGCACATATTTTTGCATCCTCCAATGGGACCCCTACACCAACAAACACATCTACCATGAACTTTTCCATAGTTTCAAAATCAATCCAATAAATTTTTTCAGACATATTAACCCTCCTCAGTAAATTGATATTTTATTAACATAGAGGCTAAAAAAAAGCGCACAAAACAAAGGCTTAATGCCTTGCTTTGCGGCTCTCAACTCTCGCCAAATATTTACACTTTGATGATATCACTTAAAATAAATTAAATCAATAATTTTGTCAAAATATTATGCATTTAAATTAAAAAATTGAGCCCAAATTTTAATTTTCTTTTCAAAGTGATATAATCTAATAGGATAAAAATAAAAAATTTGGGGGAATTTATATGAAATATTCAAAAGAATTTAGTGTATACTACAGCGACGTAGATAGATTTAATAAATCAAAAACTCTTTCAATATTAAACTATCTTGAGGAAACAGCAATGAGCCACTCCTTAAGCGTTGGATTAGGCTTTGAAAAACTTTATAATGAAGGTTTCGCGTGGATTCTTGCAGCATGGCATGTTGAGATAGATAGAGCACCTTCCTTCAATGAAAAAATTACTGTTAAAACTTGGCCTGTTTGCTTTGACAAATATTTTGCCTATAGACATTTTAAAATTATTGATGAAATGGGAAATGTAATAGTAAGTGCAGCATCTAAATGGGTACTATTAGATATAAATAAAAGAAGAGCGGTTAAAATACCAAATGAGATTAAAAACTCCTATATTATTGATGAAGAGACTGCAACAAAACAGCCCTTTATGGATTTCAAAAAAATAGAAGTATTTGGTGATAAAAAGCAGTTTGATATAAGAAGAAGCGATATCGACACAAATAATCATGTGAATAATAAAAAATATGTTGAATGGGCAATAGAGACTGTACCTTATGATATTTATGATAACTACTATCTTTCTTCCTTTGATGTTTTATATAAAAGGGAGACGGAGTATGGGAATACTGTATTATCGTACTGCATGGAATCTTATAAGGATGAAAACAGCGCTGAGTATTACCATGCAATAAAATCAGAGGATGAATTAGAGCTTGCCCTAATCTTTACAAATTGGAAAAGGAGGTATTAAAACATAAAAGGGAAAAAAGAAATTAAAAAATAATATAAAAATCCTAAAAATAAAAGTAAAATAAATAGCTTAAAAACGAATTTAACAGTTTTAAATATTATTTGAAGAAGTATTATAAAAATAAAAAAGCATATTAAAAACTTAACCAAATCAATCACTCCGAAAAATGTTTTATATTATTATATTATATTACTCATAAAAAAGAAACAAATAAAGAATTTATGATTTTTAGAGTTATAATTTAGATGCATTGTTTATATAAAATTAAATTGAGGATTATTTTATTGAAAAAGCTCGTAAGAACAATTAAAATTTTGTAAAAATATTGACAAATCAATGCTGTGGTAATATAATTCTTTAAAAGATTAAATTCCTAAAGCAAAAGGCGTTGAAGGAGAGAAAGATGCTGAAATTAAACTCAAGAGAGCCAGCGTTTGGTGGGAGCTGGTGTTTAGCAGCATGTAATAATCACTCCGGAGCTTCCAGCCGAAAGATTAGTAGCGAGTAGGTTAGGACGGATGCCTCCGATACAGGGCTATATGGTTAAGATTTAATCATTATATTAAATCCGACCTGATTAAATAAGGCTTTTATGCGAATAAGGGTGGTACCGCGGAGAATAAATCCTTCGCCCCTGTGGATAGTTTTATATCCATGGAGGCGGAGGATTTTTTAATATAATAAGCAGGAGGTTTTAAAAATGAGTGAGTATTTTGCTTTTTACAATGGAGAAATAGTTAAAGAGGACAGCATAAAAATAAGCATAAGAAGCAAAGCTTTTAACTATGGATTAGGTTGCTTTGAGGGGATTAGAGCATATTGGAATGAAGAAAAAAATCAGCTTTATGTGTTTAGGCTGAGGGAACATTATGAGAGGCTTTTGCAGTCCTGCAAAACTCTTTATATTAATATTCCATACAGCGTTGAGCAGCTTTGCGATGCTACTGTTGAGCTTTTAAGGAAGAACAATTTTAAAACTACTGTATATATAAGGCCAGTTGCATATAAAAGCTCTGAAAAGCTCTCCCCATCCCTATATGATGATGAAAACAGTTTTTTAATTTACTGCCAGCCCTTAGAAAGATTTATAGAAAAAGAAGCTTTCAGAGTTTGCATATCATCATGGAGAAGAATTTCTGATAATATGATACCTGCAAGAACTAAACCTACAGGAGGGTATTTAAACTCAGCCCTTGCATCAATGGAAGCAACTTTAAATGGATATGATGAGGCGATTTTTTTAACTGACGATGGAAAGGTATGTGAAGGCCCGGGAGAAAACATATTTATATATAAAAACGGGAAACTTATAACACCCCCAGCATCGGATAATATACTTGAAGGAATTACAAGGGATATGGTTATAAAAATTGCTAAAAATGAACTTAACATACCAGTTGAAGAAAGGAGCATTTCAAGAACAGAGCTTTATGCTGCTGATGAAGTGTTTTTTACTGGAACAGCAATGGAGGTTGCTCCTGTTGTTGAAATAGACAGAAGAATTATAGGAAGCGGAGAACCTTCAAAGGTTGCTTTAGAAATAAGGAATTATTTAATGAATGCAGCTATGGGAAATATAGAAAAGTATATGGATATGTGCACAAGGGTTTATTAAAAATTTTAGGAGGGCAAGATACCCTCCTTTTTAACGTTAATTTTTAATTTAATTAGCTAAATAAGTAACCGTCCCTCTAAGGCTTACTAAAATAACCAAACTCATTAGCGTGTTGTTGAGTTTTAAATTTAATATCCTTTTATTATATCAACGACGTTTTTTAAAGGCTCGCCGTTAATGTACCTTTTAAGGTTATCATATATTATATTAAATCTTCTTTCATTTCTCATCTCTGAAATCCAAGAGTTGTGAGGGGTTATTATAACGTTTTCAAGTTCCCAAAGGTGACTGTCAGGTGGCAGAGGCTCATTTTCAAAAACATCGAGGGCTGCACCTGCTATTATTCCTTCCTTTAGAGCATCTATAAGGTCACATTCCTTTATGATGCTGCCCCTTGATATGTTTATTAAAAAGCTGCTGCTTTTAAAGAGTTTTAATCTTTCTTTATTGATTAGATGATAGGTTTTATCAGTAGATGGAATTGATAAAACAACAACATCAGCTCTATTTAAAACATTATTAAGCTTTTCTAAAGGATAACATTCATTAAAATACTCAGCATTCTTTCCAGTAGTATTTATTCCAAGTATGTTAACACCAAAGCCTGAAAAACGTTTTGCGGCCTCAACTGCTATGCTTCCAGTTCCTATAAATAATATAGTTTTGTTATAGAGCTCAAGAAGGGAAGTATCGAGTTTATATATTTTATTATCTTGCTTTTTATAAAATTCCTTGCTTTTTTTGAAAAGTTCAAGGGTTTTAAGTACTATCCACTCACCAATAGGTATAGAATAACCAGATTTATTGTTTGTAACTGTAATGCCTCTTTTAAGTACAATATCCTTTGGTACCTGATCTATTCCTATGCTTGACAGTTGTATCCATTTTAAATCATAAAACTTTGATATATCAATTTTTGAAAATGGATTGTAGCATACGAGTATCTGAGCATCTTCAATATCAGGGGAATTGGAGATAGTTCCTTCGTATTTGTATATAAGGTTATATCCAAGGTCAGAAACTCTTTGCATTTTTTCAGTACCGTAATCATATGTAAATAAAACCTTCATATTATCACCTGCTACTGCTTTTAATATTATTATATATTATACAATGAATTAATAAAAAGATTAAATGTAAAAAAAATAAAATGATTGAAGTTACCGATAGCGAAGTTATAATATATAGGTGGTTTTGGAAAAGAAGAATAAAGAAAGAAAATATAAGAAGCGCCTATGTATCAGATACATTTTATTTAACGATTCGTACCTATGATGGTAGAATCATAGCCTGCGGTAATGATTTTATTCTTTGGAGTTATGGAAAAAAATTAGAAATGATAGTTGATGAAGCTTTTGCTTCATCCATTTTTTTAAAATAGTTTATTTTTTTATCTATCTTTTATCTAATCATAACTTCTTTACTGAGTATGAAATTGCTGGTATTATATAAAAAAAGCTTAAAAATGAAGGGATATATATGAGTAAAACTTTAAAAATAAGAGATATTATAATCGGGGAAGGGATACCTAAGATTTGCACATCATTAGTTGATAGTACTATTGATGATTTGATTGAAGAATCATATAATTTAAAAAAATACGATTTGGATTTAGTAGAATGGAGAGCAGATTTTTATGAGGATATATATGAAATAGAAAAGGTTGAAAAGGCTCTTATTAGTATAAGAAAGATTATTTATGATAAGCCATTAATTTTTACCTTTAGAAGCGGGAAAGAAGGTGGAGCTAAAAATATAGATGAATCATACTATTTTGAATTAATTGATTTAATATTAAAAACAAAACTTGCAGATATTGTTGATATTGAGCTTTTAAGATGTGAAGAAAAGGTCAAAGATACAATAGATAAAGCCTGTAAAAACGGTATAGCTGTTATTTTATCTTATCATAATATTTATAATACTCCTTCAAGGGATGAAATATTAAACTATATAAATAAAGCAGACAATTTAGGTGCAGATATTATTAAGGTTTCAGTAATGGCTAAATCAACAAAAGATGTTATTACATTATTAGAGTCTGCATGTGCTGCAAAGGAAAATATTCAAAAGCCTTTTATTGCAATTTCCATGGGTAAAAAAGGAATTATAAGCCGAATATCAGGGGAGATATTTGGTTCCTGTATAACCTTTGGTTCTGTAAAAAATAAAAGTGCATTAGGACAGATTCATGTGGAAGATTTAAAAGCTATAATAAGCATTATTCACAAAAATTTATAATATTAAATTTTACTTCTATGAAAATTTAAGAAAGAATACAATAAATATAGATTGTTTTCTTACAATTTGGAAAAACGGTAAATTTTTGTTTTAAAATAGTTTATTCATATCTTGTGATGTATATAATTAGTGGAATATAATTAAAAAAAAGAATAAGTTATTCTCCGAATTATAATTCCTAAGGCTTTGGCTATGGATTATAATCGATGGGTATTGTTGGAAACGGCAGTGCCTTCCGCGTTTGAAAAGGGGAATTAATGGTTCTCCTTTTACATATATGTGAAAGGGGTTTTTTTATGAAAAAAAATTTAACTAAATTTTTTTACTTTTCTGTAATTTTCATTTTTTGTCTATCTTTTTTATCATGCACTTCTGTTAACGAAAAGAGCTTTATACTCGCAACAACAACAAGCACACAGGATTCAGGACTTTTAGATTACATACTCCCAGTATTTGAAAAAGAAACAGGTATAAAAGTTAAGGTAGTTGCAAAAGGTACAGGAGAAGCATTAGAGATGGGAAAAAGAGGAGATGCTGACTGCCTTTTGGTACATGCAAAGTCAAAGGAAGAGCAGTTTGTAAATGATGGATATGCTCTTAAAAGATATGATGTTATGTACAATGATTTTGTAATAGTAGGCCCTAAAGAGGATAGAGCCCAAATAAAGTCTACAGGTAATGATCCTTTGCTCGCTTTTAAAAAGATATATGAAAATAAGGTAGCTTTTATTTCGAGGGGTGATGAATCGGGAACCCATACAAAAGAAAAGGAGATTTGGAAAAAATTAAATATAAACATTAAGGGCGAATGGTATATTTCAGCTGGAACAGGAATGGGAGCTGTACTTAAAATGGCTGATGAAAAAAAAGCTTATACTTTAACCGACAGGGCTACATATCTTTCTATGAAGGAT
Organism: Caloramator quimbayensis; assembly: GCF_900167605.1. GTDB lineage: Bacteria > Bacillota > Clostridia > Clostridiales > Caloramatoraceae > Caloramator_B > Caloramator_B quimbayensis. Next base: position 10,656 of record NZ_FUYH01000017.1, read on the forward strand.
AAAATAAGTCTTGTAATTCTTGTAGAAAAAAACCCTATATTATATAACCAATATGGAATAATGATGGTAAACCCTAAAAAGCATAAAATAAAGGAAAAGGAAGTACAAACCTTTATAGACTGGATTTTATCAGATAAAACTCAAAAACTTATAGGGGAATACGGAAGGGACAAATATGGACAATCCCTCTTTATACCAAATGCAAAAAAATAGGAGAAGGTTATGGCAAGTGAAATTTTACCTGTAATTTTTTTATCACTGATTGTTTCATTTACATCGACATTTATTGCATCTGTTATTGGAATATCAGCTGCAGTACCCTTTTCTATTAAGAATTTTAAACTAAAAAAATATATCTTAAGAATTAATGAAGTGTTAATGAGCATGCCTCCTGTTCTTATGGGGCTTATAGTATATGTGGTTCTTTCAAAGGAGGGGTCTTTAGGCAATTATAATCTTTTATTTACCCCATTTGCTATGATAATTGCCCAGACTTTATTGGTAATGCCGATAGTTTTTACACTTACAGTATCATCACTATCTAAAGTTTCTGTTGAGATTATGAAAAACTGCAAAGTCCTTGGCGCAGGAAGATTTGAGATTTTTATATCTATTATTAATGAATGCAGGATGCAGATTCTTTCAATAATAACAACAGGCTTTGGAAGGGCAATATCAGAGGTTGGGGCTGTAATGATGGTAGGGGGAAATATAAAAGGCCATACAAGGGTTATGACAACTTTTATAGCCTTTGAAACAGGGAAGGGAAACTTTAGGGAAGCTTTTATTATAGGAGGGATACTTCTTTTTATATCTTTAATTGTAAATACCCTTATACACTGTTTTAAGGGGGAAGCGGAATGAGTGTTAGAATATGCAATATACAAAAGACTTATAACAGTAAAAGAGTTTTAGATATAGAAAACTACCATTTTAAAGAAAATTATATATATGTTATAAGAGGTAAAAATGGAGAAGGGAAAAGCACTCTTTTAAACATTATAGCAGGCATTGAAAAACCAGACTATGGAGAAGTTTTATATGATTTTAAGACAGACTGTTTAAGATATGATATTTCTATGATGCTTCAAAAACCATATTTATTTAATACAACAGTATATGAGAATATAATTATGGGATTAAAATACAGAAAGATAAATAAAAATGAAATAGATAAAAGGCTGAAAAGATACTGCAGCTATTTTAAAATGGGTGAGCTTATGAATAAAAACGCTAAAAAACTGTCAGGAGGGGAAAGTCAAAGAGTTGCTCTTTTAAGGAGTGCAATACTTGAATCAAAGCTAATGCTCCTTGATGAACCAACTTCCAGTATGGACTATGAAAATACTTTAATGGCAGAAAAACTTATTTTGGATATGAAAAATAAAGGCTCAACTATTATAATGGTTACTCATGATATGAGTCAGGCAAAAAGGATTGGCGATAAAATAATACTTTTAGAGGATGGGAGGATAAATTATGATTAGTGCAGCAGTTCTTACAATAAGCGATAAGGGCTCAAAGGGAGAGAGGGAGGACATTACGGGAAAAGATTTAAAGGAGCTTTTAGAGTCCTCAAATTACAGCGTTGAATATTACAAAATAATTCCTGATGAAATTGAGGAAATAAAAAGGGAGCTTATTTATATCTGCGATGAGCTTAAACTAAACTTGATACTTACAAATGGGGGGACAGGCTTTTCAAAGAGGGATGTAACCCCGGAGGCAACCCTTTCAGTAATTGAAAAAAACGCTATAGGTATTGCAGAGGCTATGAGATATAATTCACTTAAAATTACTCCAAAGGCAATGCTGTCAAGGGCAGCAGCGGGAATTAGGAAGGATACCCTTATTATAAATCTTCCAGGAAGCCCAAAGGGTGCAGTTGAAAATTTTAAATCTATAATGGATGCAATTCCCCATGGAATAGATATTTTAACAGGTAAGGCAAAAGAATGTGCAAGATAAGGGGCTGATAGTGTGGAACTTTTTAAGGTTGCAGACTTAGATGAAGCACTGAATATAGTTTTAGATAACAATAAAATCTCTTTAGGTTATGAAGAGATTGATATTTTAAATTCCTTAGACAGAGTTTTATATGAGGATATAGTATCCCCCCTTAATGTACCTGATTTTAGAAGGTCAACGGTAGATGGTTATGCAGTAAGATTTAAGGATACAATAGGCGCTAGTGAATCTATTCCAGCAATGTTAAACCTTAAGGGTGAGGTTGTAATGGGAAAGGCTGCAGATAGGGATATAAAAGAGGGAGAATGTGTGTACGTCCCAACAGGAGGGATGCTTCCTTATGGCAGTGATGCAGTTGTTATGATTGAGTATACTGAAAAGCTTGATGATGAAACGATTTTAATAAACTCACCTGTACCTTTTTTAGAAAACGTTGTTGAAATAGGAGAGGATGTTAAAAAAGATGAGATTATATTAAAAAAAGGAAGTATTATCAGACCTTTTGAAATAGGAGTTATGTCAAGCCTTGGAATTAAAAAAGTTAAAGTCTATAAAAAAGCAGTTATTGGGATAATATCAACGGGCAATGAGGTTTTAGATATAAATGAAAATCTTACTTTAGGAAAAATCTATGATATAAACTCTTATCTTCTAATGTCTTTAGTAAAAAAGGATATGGCAGAGGCTAAAAGCTACGGGATAGTAAAGGATGAGTATGATTTACTTAAAGGTATATTAAATAAAGCTTTAGATGAGTGCGATATAGTACTGATTTCAGGAGGAAGTTCTGTTGGCAAAAAGGATGAAACATTTAAAGTTTTAAACTCCTTTGATGATTTGGGGGTTTTAATCCACGGCATAGCAATAAAACCAGGAAAGCCAACCCTTATCGCAAGATGCAAAGGTAAAATAGTTTTTGGCCTTCCAGGGCACCCTTTAGCCTGCAGTGTTATTTATATTAGCCTTGTTAAAAAATATATACAAAGCCTTGTAAGCTTTTTTGAAAAAGAAATTCCTTTAAGCTGCACCTTTGGACTTAATTATCATAAAGCAAAGGGAAGGGAGGAATATCTTCCTGTTAATTTAATAGATGAATATGGAGAGTTAAAAGCATACCCTGTATTTACAAAATCAGGGCTTATAACTGGGTTTTCTAAGGCAGAAGGTTATATAGTAATACCTAAAAATGAAGAAGGACTTAGGGAAAATCAGAGGGTTTATGTTTATAGATTATAGGAGGATATTATGTCAAACATATATTTATCAAATTATGAGCTTAATGATGCTCTTAATATTTATTTTTCAAATTTTGATTTTAAAGAAAAACTTGAAAGGGAAGAAATTTTAACCTGTGAATCTTGCGGGAGAGTAACATCAAAGGCGGTATATGCAAAAATATCCTATCCTTTTTATAACTCATCGGCTATGGATGGTATTGCTGTTAAAAGCGAAAAAACTATTGGTGCTACGGAAAAGAATATGATAGAGCTTTATGAAAATGAGGACTACATAGTTGTTGATACAGGAGATCCTATACCTAAAGGCTTCGACAGCGTTATTATGGTTGAAGATATTATAAAGGTTAAAGAGGGCTGCGTAAAAATATACAAAAGTGTCCTGCCCTATGAGAATATAAGGCCTATTGGTGAAGATATTGTGCAAAATACATTAATCCTTCCATCAAACCATAAAATAAGGGCAGTAGATATTGGGGCTCTTCTTTGCGGGGGAGTAAATAGTATAAAGGTCTATAAAAAGCCTAAAGTAGGCATAATACCAACAGGAACGGAAATAGTAGAGCCTGCTTTAGACCTTAAGGTTGGGGACATAATAGAGTCAAATTCGAGGGTTTTTAGTGCCCTTATTAATGAATGGGGAGGAGAGGCTTTAAGATACGATATAGTAAAAGATGATTATGAAAAAATAAAAGCTGCAATAATAAAAGCAGTTGATGAAAACGACATAGTTTTAATAAATGCAGGCTCCTCTGCAGGAAGAGAGGATTTTACATATAGCATTATAAATGAGCTTGGAAAGGTTTTTATCCATGGAATTGCAATAAAGCCAGGAAAGCCTGTTATACTTGGGAAAATAAAGGATAAGCCTGTTATTGGTATACCAGGATATCCCGTTTCAGCCTATATTATTATGGAAAACATAGTAAAACCCCTTTTGGAAAAATATCAGGGACTTTTACATGATGAGGGGGATATAAAAGAGGCAGTTCTTTCAAGGAGAATAGTATCTTCGTTAAAACATCTTGAGTTTGTAAGAGTAAAGCTTGGATTCGTTGCTGATAAGCTTATTGCAACGCCTCTAAACAGGGGTGCTGGGGCAACTATGTCCTTAGTTAATGCTGATGGAATACTTAAAATTCCTCAAAACTGTGAAGGGTTAGAGGCAGGAAGCAAAGTTAAAGTTAATCTTTTGAAAAAAACAAATGAGATAAAAAATACAATAGTAGTAATAGGAAGCCATGATCCTATAGTTGATGTTGTTTCAGATTTATTAAAGAAAAGTGATGGAGGATACTCCCTATCCTCATCCCACGTTGGAAGCATGGGAGGAATACTATCTTTAAAAAAGCAAGAATGTCATATTGCACCTATCCATCTTCTTGATATGGAAAGCGGGGAATATAATATTCCTTATATAAATAAATATTTAAAGGGTATGGATATTGCGCTTATTAAAGGCGTTAAAAGGATTCAGGGGTTTATGGTTAAAAAAGGAAATCCATATAATATAAAAGACTTAAGGGATGTAGCAGAGCTTAAATTAAGATATATAAACAGGCAAAAAGGCTCAGGGACAAGGCTTTTGCTTGACTATAATTTAAAAAAGCTTGGAATAGATTTCAGTATGATTTCAGGCTATGAAAGGGAGGAGTTTACCCATCTTGGAGTTGCTGCATCAATTAAAGAAGATGATGCCGACTGCGGCATGGGGGTATACTCTGCAGCCAAGCTTATGGATCTTGATTTTATACCAGTATGCAGTGAAGAATATGATTTTGCAGTACCTGAATCTTATCTAGAAATGCCAATGATTAAAAAATTTATTGAAGTTATAAAAAGTGAGGAGTTTTTTAAAGAACTTGACAGACTTGGAGGATATGACTACTTAGAATGCGGAAAGATAGTAAAGGTTAGGGGATGAGATTGTGAAGGATGGATGGGGAAGAGATATAAATTATATAAGGATTTCGGTAACCGACAGATGCAACTTAAGATGTATATACTGCATGCCTTTGGAAGGTGTTGAAAAAAAGGAGCATGATGATATATTAAGGCATGAAGATATATTAAAAATTGTAAAATGCTGTGCAAAGCTTGGAATTAATAAAATAAGGTTAACGGGAGGAGAACCATTAATAGTTAAGGATATAGACAGGCTTATATATGAAATAAGCAAAGTAGAGGGAATTTACGATATAGGAATTACAACGAACGGCATTTTGTTAAAGGATATGGCAGGGGATTTAAAAAAGTGCGGACTTAAAAGAGTAAACATAAGCCTTGACACATTGGATGAGGAAAAATTTAAAAAAATTACAAGAAGAGGGCAGCTTAAAAATGTTTTAGATGCAATTGAAGAGTGCCTTAGAATTGGCTTGAGCCCTGTAAAGATAAATACAGTGCTTATAAGAGGAATAAACGATAATGAGATTGAGGATATTATGAATCTTACAAGAAAGTATCCTTTAGATGTTCGCTTTATTGAGCTTATGCCCATAGGAGAAGGGGAGAAATATTATAAGGATGGATTTATATCAAGCGAAGAGATAATAAAAAATCATAAAAGCCTTATTCCTCTTGGAAGAAAAAAGGGAGAGACAGCAGAAAATTATAAGCTTTCTGATGCAATAGGGAAAATAGGTTTTATAAGCCCTTTAAGCTGCAAATTCTGCGACAGCTGCAACAGAATAAGGCTTACCTCAACAGGAACTATAAAGCCATGCCTTCACTCTGAAAAAGAGTACAGCATAAGGGAATATTTAAACAGTGAGGATATGCTTTTGATGGCGATTAAAAACTCTATATTAAATAAGCCTAAGGAACATTATCTTGAGGAAAATGAGAAAAGCTTCAGTAAAAAAATGATGTTTCAAATAGGAGGTTAAAATGGAATTTACGCATATAAATAAAGAAGGAAGAGCAAGGATGGTAGATGTGAGCTTAAAGGATGAAACTTTAAGGGAGGCTGTAGCAAAAGGATATGTATACATGAAAAAAGAAACTTTAGAAAAGATAAAGGAGGGGAGCATTAAAAAAGGAGATGTTCTATCCGTTGCACAGGTTGGTGGAATAATGGGTGCAAAGAGGACAAGCGATATAATTCCAATGTGCCATCCAATTATGATGACAGGGTGCGACATTAGCTTTAAGCTAAATTTTGAAAAAGACAGAGTTGAAATAACATCAACGGTTAAAACAGTAGGACAAACAGGAGTTGAAATGGAGGCACTAAGTGCTGTAAGTATAGCTGCCTTAACTATTTATGATATGTGTAAGGCAATTGACAGAGAGATGATTATATCTGATATAAAGCTTATGAAAAAGTCTGGAGGAAAATCAGGAATTTTTGAAAGGAAGGAGGATTAATATGGCAAAGGTTTTAGCAGTTAATATAAGTTCAAAAAAAGGGGAGATAAAACATCCAATAAAAGAGGGGTATTTTAGAGAAAATCACGGCCTTGAGGGAGATGCCCATGCAGGAAACTGGCACAGGCAGGTAAGCCTTCTTGGAAAGGAGAGCATCGACAAAATGAAGGCCCTTGGTATTGAGGGGCTTTGCACTGGAAAATTTGCTGAAAACATTACAACCGAGGGGATTGAGCTTTATAAGCTTCCAATTGGTACAAAACTTAAAATAGGAGAAACTATAATGGAGGTAACACAAATAGGGAAAGAGTGCCATGCAGGATGCCAGATAAGAAACATTGTTGGGGACTGCATTATGCCAAGGGAAGGTATATTTACAAAGGTTTTAAAGAGCGGATATGTAAGGGACGGGGATGAAATAGAAATTTTACAAGAATAATTAATAGGAGTGTTTTATTTGATTGATGAAAGGTATATAAGAAACATTGAGGCTTTAACAGAAGAGGAATGCTTAAGACTTAAAAACTTTAGAGTAGGAGTTGTAGGATGCGGAGGCCTTGGAGGATACATAATTGAGATGCTCTCAAGAATTGGAATAGGATATATTGCTGCAGTAGACGGGGATGTGTTTCAAAGGTCTAATTTAAACAGGCAGATTTTATCAAGCAGCCTCTCTATAGGGAAAAAAAAGGCAAGGGAAGCAAGGGACAGGATTATGTATGTAAATCCTGATGTTAAAGTAGAAGCCTTCGAAGAGATGTTAAATGAAAATAATGCACAAAAAATTTTAAAGGGACTTGATTTGGCAGTAGATGCACTGGATAACATAGAGTCAAGGCTTCTTCTTCAAAGTAAGGCTAAGGATTTTAATATACCGCTAATTCATGGCTCAATAGGAGGATGGTACGGTCAGGTTACAACAATACTTCCAGGGGATGATACTCTTAAATTTATTTATAGAGAAGGAATTAAATCTGGAATTGAAAAAAAGCTTGGCAATCCTTCCTTTATACCCCCTTTAATAGCCTCAATACAGGTTAGTGAAGCTATTAAGCTTCTTTTAAATAAAGGGGATATATTAAGAAAAAAGATACTTTTTATTGATATATTAAACAACGACTTTAATATAATTGAAGTTTAAAATAACAAAAAATTACCAATGAAAAATGCGTATATATAATTTTAATAGGGTAAAAATATAAAATGTAAAGGGTATACAGTGGTTGAGCTAAGACTTATATATGATCCCACTGGGGTTATATATGGGTCGACCAAAGGTTGCATGCAGGTCCTGGCAGGCTTGCATGCAGCCGGAGGGAAGATTCTGCATGGTGGGGAAAAGCTTTATTGCAGTTGAACTTATTTTTGATTGTAGTAAGGTTCCAACTTATCATGCAGGGTCGAGCTAAGATTATATAGGGTATTGTAAACTTTGATATGGTTTAAGTCCCAGTAAGCTGCTGGCACTAGTGCTTGTATGCAGCCGAGAGGTTGCATACAGGTGCGTAGATATCCTATATAGTCGAACGAACCATCATTATAGGTTGTGAACTGCTCTATCATAGTCGGAAGATTATGGTTGGGTAATAAGCTATCTATAGTGGTGTAAGGTAGATTACTGTGTGCTCTTTAATTTTTTATTTTCTTTTTTTATGAATGGTTTCAAGTATAGCCTTATCGTTTTTATCATGTAATGCTTTAAAATATTTTTCAACAACTGCACGGGCAGAGGTAACTTCTTCATCAGTAAACTCAGGAAGATTATAAAAACTATATTTTTTAAAATTATTATTTGAAGAATTATTATACAGGGCATTTTTTAAAAGCTCTAAATTATCATACATTGAAGCTGTATTTCCATAAGTATTTTCAATATCTCTTCTTTTATATGAAAAAATCACGCTGTATTTTGAAGTATCAAGACTTCCTGTAGATTTACTATCTCTGTATGCAAATTTTATCTCATCAAGATTTTTAATCATAGCAAATAAAACGAGTGCATTTTTCTCCATTATTGTATAAGATGAGGCGTTTAAATTCTGCCCTGCAGAACCTTCCTGTTTTTCATAATAAACAGTAAGCCCTAAAGGCTTTTCCTTTGTATCTAAAGACATATATCTTTGTATATAATTTTTGCTTGGTAAAGGAAGACAGTTTATAATAGCGGATACTTTACTATTATTTCCTAAGTAAGGGGTTTTATGTTTTGATATTTCTTCAAGGTTGTAATTTGGTATATTAACTCTTACAACAAAGGAATAATTAACAGTGCATGACTAAAAAATAGCCACAACGACGGAATGAAAAAGTTTGTCACTTGTCAACTGGGTGGCACTTTTTTTGCTGTATACCTCCTTTATCCGGTATCTAACACCGTATATTGTAATATATATCCAAATATGGGAATGCTACATTTTCACACTAACCGTCCCTCCTATCATTACTCAAAAAGCTGATTTGGGAAATTACCGCAAATCAGCTTTTTGAGTAATGATTTATAAAGTTACTCTTTATGCATATTTACTTTTTTCGTATTGTAAACGCTTAAGGATTCTTTGATGTTTTTTTCAATTGCTAAATTGCCGTATTTATCAACTTCGCTTCTGTCCTTTGGACCGTGGCATAAGGATGCAGCACCGCCTATGCAGCCTCCGACGCATGCCATACCTTCCACGAAGTTGCCGTTTAGCTTTCCTATTTTTCCAAGCTTTAATGCTTTGTCACATTCTTTAAGTCCATCGCATACGACGGGTTTAAATTCAACATTTAGATTTTCCTCTTTAATAGCTTGCTTTATAGCCTCTGTTACTCCGCCTGATCTTGCAAATATTCTTCCAAAGAAAGATGCGTTGTTTAAAGGAGTTTCTTCGCACTCTTCAATGTTTATTTCAAAAGCATCAAGCATTGCCTGAAGTTCTTCAAAGGTCATAACATAATCTGTGCTTCCCTTTAATTCATCCCTTTGTATTTCTGCTTTTTTAGCTGTACATGGTCCTATGAATACAACCTTAGCACTGCTGTCTATTTCCTTTATAAGTCTTGATACTGCAATCATAGGTGATACTGTTGAGGACATATTACCTTTAAGGTCAGGATATTTTTTCTCAATATATGATACAAAAGCAGGGCAGCAGGATGTAGTCATGAATTTTTTATCCTTCAGCTTTTCAATAAGTTCTTTTGATTCGGTTTCTGCTACCATGTCAGCTCCAAGGGCTGCTTCAACAACATCATAAAACCCAAGCTTTTTAATTCCTGTTACAACTTGTTCAATTTTTGCATAGGTAAACTGGCTTGATATTGCAGGCGCTATTACAGCATATACACGGATGCTTTTATCTTCCTTAGTTTTTTTAAGAAGATTAATAATATCTACAACGAAGGATTTGTCCATTATTGCACCAAAGGGACATTGATATACGCAGGCACCGCACTGAATGCATTTTTCATTGTCTATAACAGCCTTTTTGTTTTCATCTATACGGAGCGCAGAAGCGCTGCATGCCTTTCTGCAGGGCCTCATAACATCCGATATGGCGTTATAAGGACAGGCATTTTTGCATCGTCCGCATTCTATACATTTTTCATGGTCTATATAGGATTTTCTGTCTATTATATAAATGGCACCAACAGGGCAGGCTTCTTTGCACTTGTGGGCAAGACAGCCTCTGCAGGCTTCAGTTACTTTAAAACGGTGAATAGGACATTCATCGCAGGCCTCGCTTATAACCTCTATTACGTTGGGATTTTTTTTGTTTCCTCCCATTGCGAGTTTTACTCTTTCTGAGACAATGGCTCTTTCCTTATATATACAGCATCTTGTCATAGGTTTAGGGCCTGGTATTACTTTCTTTGGAATATCAAAAACCTTTTCACTTAAAGTCCCTTCATCAGCATATTTAATTACCTGCTTTAAAACCTTATATTTTATTAACTGTACATCATTTTCAAAATTTCTCATATAACCACTTCCTTATAACATAATTTACCCTATTTAAATTAAACCCTTTATTATATGGCATTTGACATAAAATATTGCCTTTAAAAGTATACTATTACTTTGTAAAAATATCAATTCTATAAAGTTAAATATTTAATGAATATATTTTTGATAAGATGCTACCTTATTCTATTGTACATAATTTTATTATTTGTTACAATTATAATTGTTAACAAATTAACATTAATTTTGGAGGGGTCAAAGTGCTTAGTGTGTATATATGTGTAGGAAGTTCCTGCCATCTAAAAGGTTCTTATCAAATTATGAAAATATTCCAAGAAATTATAAAGGAAAAAAAATTAGAGGAAAAGGTTGAACTTAAAGCATCCTTTTGCCTTGGCAATTGTACAAATGGTGTTTCAATAAAGGTTGATGATGTAATTTTTGGAAACCTAACTCCTGAAAATGCAAGAGAAAAGTTTGATGAATATATATTAAAGAAGGTTAATAGCAATGATTAACACAATAAGATTCAAGGAAGCAAACTGCAAAAACTGTTACAAGTGTATAAGAAGCTGTCCTGTAAAAGCCATATCTTTTAATAATGATCAGGCTCAAATAATGGAGGATAACTGCATACTTTGCGGAAATTGTCTTAAAGTATGCCCTCAGAATGCTAAAAGCGTTGTGGATGAAATAGGGAAGGTAAAAGGATTTATAAAAAAAAAATACAGCGTCTATGCAAGCATTGCGCCTTCTTTTCCCTCTGCATTTAAGTCCAATAATGCAAAAGCTCTGTTTTCTGCTCTTGAAAAACTTGGATTTTCTTATATAGAAGAAACAGCTGTAGGAGCTTTTGCAGTATCGAGAGAATATGAAAAACTTATAAAAAAAGGTGAGATGAAAAATATTATAACAACAGCATGTCCGGTTGTTGTCTCCCTTGTTGAAAAATATTATCCAAAGGCTATAGAATATCTTGCCCCTGTGGTATCTCCTATGATTGCCCATGCAAAGATGTTAAAACATGCCTATGGAGAAAATATAAAGGTTGTATTTATTGGACCCTGCCTTGCAAAGAAAAAAGAATACAGGGATGGAGAAAATGATAATTTAATCGATGCTGTAGTTACCTTCGATGAGCTGAAAAAATGGCTTGAAGATGAAGGCATTGATTTAAATGAGTTCCAAAATGAAAATATTAAAGATGATGAAACTCTAATTGAGGGATATTATCCCATAGTTGGCGGTATATTAAAAACTATTAATAAAGAAAGCAGTTATAAATTTTTAAGCGTTGATGGTTTGAAAAGTTGCATGGAAACTCTTGATGCATTAGTTAAAGGAAATATTAATGGATATTTTATAGAGATGAACAGCTGCAGGGGTGGATGCATTAATGGTTCATGCAATAATAACAGCAGCTTTATTGAAGCCTATGATGATGTCTTGAATTATGTAAGTAATAAAATAGTAAGCGGTTTAAAAGATATTAAAGTTGATGTCGATTTATCAAAGGGTTTTTGCGATAAAGAAGTAAAAAATATTATACCTGATGATAAAACTATCAGGAGTATATTGAAAAAAATAGGTAAGTTTAAAAAGGAAGATGAGCTTAACTGCGGTGCCTGCGGATATTCAAGCTGCAGGGAAAAGGCAATTGCAGTTTATAATAATAAGGCAGACCTTCATATGTGCCTGCCTTATATGAGAGAAAAAGCTGAGTCCATATCTAATATAATTATTAACTCCTCTCCTAATGCAATACTTGCTTTAAACAGCGAGCTTTATATTCAGGAGGCTAATAATTCAGCATATAGGATTTTTAATATAGAAAATATGAACTTAGTTGGTAAGAATGTATTCGACTTTTTCGATTGCCCTGACTTTGCAATTGTAAGGGATACTGAAAAGGATATTTTAAATCAAAAGATTCATTATGATAAGTTTGATGTTACTGTAGAGCAGTCAGTAATATATTCAAAGGAACACGAGGCAATTATAATAATAATGAAGGATATAACAAAAGAAGAAAAAAATCAGGAGCAAATGAATAAAGTTAGAAGTGAAACTGTTGAGATTGCACAAAGAGTTATCGAAAAGCAAATGAGAGTTGCTCAGGAAATTGCAAGTCTGCTTGGAGAGACTACAGCAGAGACCAAAGTAGCATTAACTAAACTAAAGGACACAATAGTAACAAAGATGGGTGAAGACGAATGAACTTTTTTATAGATGCAGATTATGAGAGTATTAACAAATTTAATGAGGAACTCTGCGGAGATAAGGTTGAAATAATAAGAAACAAGGAATCGGTTATAGTAGTTCTTGCCGATGGGCTTGGAAGCGGAGTTAAGGCTAATATACTTTCAACTTTGACGAGCAAAATAATAGGGACTATGCTCTCTAAAGGCTCAAGCATAGATGAAGCAGTAGAGACTATAGCAAAAACTCTTCCAGTATGTAAAGAAAGAGGCATTGCCTATTCTACCTTTTCCATACTGGAGATATTCAGCAGTGGGGAAGGGTATATTGTAGAGTTTGATAATCCGTCAATTATAAGGCTTAAAAATGGAAAGTATGCACCTCTTCTTAAAAATGAGAGAACTATATATGATAAGAAAATATATGAGACCAGATTTAAAATAGACTTAGACGATACATTTATTATGATAAGCGATGGAGCAGTGCATGCAGGAATAGGGCAGATGCTGAACTTAGGATGGCAGTGGGAAAATGTTAAGGAATATACAGAGAGAATGTATAAAAAGGAACTGCCTGCTAAAAACTTTGCAAGGTTATTAGTTAATGTCTGTGATAATCTTTACGGACAAAAACCTGGAGATGATACTACAGTTGTTGCAGTAAGGATTAGAAAGTCTCAAAACGTTAACGTATTAATAGGTCCTCCTGTTGATAAGGAGCTTGATGAATATGTTATTAAAAAGTTTATAAACAGCGATGGGAAAAAGGTTGTATGCGGAGGCACAACATCTCAGATAGTCTGCAGGGTTTTAAAAAAAGAGCTTAAGGTTAATTTAAACTACATTAATCCTTCAATACCTCCAACGGCGGAGATAGATGGTATTGATTTAACCTGTGAAGGCGTGCTTACAATGAGCAAGGCAGTTGAGCTTGTAAAAAGATATATTTCATCAAAGGATACTTCAACAAATTTGTTTTATCTTAATAAATATGATGGTGCCTCAAGACTATCTAAAATGCTGATAGAAGAGGGCACTAACATACATTTTTTTGTTGGAAGGGCAATTAATCCCGCCCATCAAAATCCTGAATTTCCTCTCGATTTAGGATTAAAATTGAAGCTTGTTGATGATATAGCTCAGTATTTAAAGTCCCTTGGAAAGGAGGTTACAGTAGATTATTTTTAAAAATGTATACTATAAAATTAAAACTTTATAAACCCAGTAAAAGAAAAAGAGATATAATAGATGAAACGATGAAAAATTATTCCCTTGCTTATCAGTACCTTCTTGACAGGGCCTATGAGGATATTAAAAGAATTGAGAGGGACTTTAAGGACAGCATAGGAAATTACAGCACTATGAATATAATAAAATGGATAGATAAGGATATTTGTAAGGAACTAAACAGGTTTTCAATAGAGCCCTTTAAGGATGCGCTTAAAATGGAATTTGCATCAACAATTGTAGGATATTTAAAACTGAAGCAGAGCAAAGGGAGGGTATGCTACCCCTGTGCCTATATATCAGATGAGAAACTTGAAAGGATGTATTCTAATATTACAAAGGATTTTTTAGAAAATAAAAAAGACTTTTCGTATTATGAAGCTGAAATAGAAAAGATTTTAAAGAAGAACAAGCCGAAACCTTTGTTTTTTGGAAGATACGATAAAAATAGAAATTACTGCCTTCTTTATGATGAAAAGTCTAATAGATATTTTGCAAAGCTTTATCTTTTAAATGTAAAAAGCACGAAACGAGAAAGAATAAATGTCAGCGATGAAAGAAAACTTAAATATGTTTATAAGGATTTTGAAACTGTAGAAGATAGGGGAAGAAAAGAGTGTTTTTTGTTATTTCCCTTATCCTTTGGTAAATATCAAGAAGAGTATTTAAAACAGGCTCTAAAAAACCCATCTATTTTAAAGGTTGCAAGGCTTGTAAAAGAAAATGGAGAATATTATCTTTTAATAACTCTTGATATAAAAATGCCTGATAGAATCGAAACTAATAATTTTATGGGGGTTTCGAGGGGAATTAATGATGACATATATTATACTATTTCTGATAATGAAGGATGTGAATTAGAGAGCGGCTTCATTTCAAATGATAATATTCATTGCATTGCAAACCAAATAGTAGAAAGAGCCTATGATAATAAATGTCAGGTAATTATGCACAAAAATTTCAATATGGGAGATAAGCTTAAGTGGGTTGATGGTGAAAGAGAGATAATGCCAAGGCTCAGCCCGAGGGAGTATAATAAGCTCTGCAGTATTTTAAATTATAAACTGTTAGAAAAGGGACTGCCATCTCCTGTAAAGGTGAGCTGCAAAGGTATATATACTACCTGTCCATCATGCTTATCTAATACTATAAAAAATAGGTTTTCAGAGAAACTTTATATTTGTGTATATTGCGGTTATGCTGACAGCATTGAACATGTTGGAAGTTTAAATACATCACGAAGGCTTATAAAATACCGACAGGATAAAATAAAAATAAAGGTTGTAAAAAATAATGGTGTGTTAAGATTTATAAATAAGGATTTAGACCTTAATTTTGTTCCGCAAAATCCATACAATTGCAAAGAGGAATTTATAGAGCATTTAAAGCTGCTTATTAAAGATTTTTATTCAAAAGGTTCAATTAATGATAAAAATTATAAGAAAAGATTCAGCCTTATAAAAAAGATAGAAAACAGCAAAGATATATTTGAACAGATACAAATAATAGAGTAAAATATTATTGGTGCTTTTGCTGCTGCACCTTATCTCAAAGCTGTGGGAATCCTGTTTTGAGATTAAAACCTACAGGGTAGGATTTTAAGTAGCAGCTATCTATTGAAATAGGTATATGGCTTTTGCCATATACCTATTTTTTCATATAATCGTCTACTATTCTTTCAGCCATTTTTTTGCAAGTTGATGCTTGAGCTATAAGATTTAGTACAGTTAAGAATACAAATATTCTTTCAAAATTTTCTTCATTTATATTGTTTTCCTTTATAATTTTAGTAAGCTTTTCTTTTATTTGTTTATTCTTCTCAGTAAAGTTTTTAAGACTTTCTTTTTGAAGTTCTGTAAATATTTTATAAGTATTTTCCCAAGTTAAAATATCATCAGTGGATATGTTAATATCATTGAAAGCAAGATTAAATACATCTTTTATTTCTTCGGCTGAAAGTATTGGCCTCATATAGCTTAAAAGTATTAGCTGTATTATATGATCTTTAGTGTAACCTCTCTTTTTCCCATCCTCAGGTTTTGAAATAATCTGGGATTTTATATAGTTTTGAATTATGTTGTTTGTAAAATTGCCATCGAATTTATCGTTTAAAAAATCTGTAACTTGGGATAGATATAAATCGTAAAGAGGAAGATCTTCATAGCCTATTATATTGAATCCCTTTGCCATTTCTAATATTTTATCTATATCATTCATAGGATTCCCTCCCGAAACTTCAATTTATACTTATATTATATAGTATTTATTACTACATTACAAGGTATACATTGAGAAAATATTTTTGAAAATGTGAGATATACAAAGATATTATTAGAAAAAGAGAGAAATATATTTTTAGTATTGCTATTTATACTTATTTAATCCTAAATAAAATAAATTATAACTTGTAAAATGGTAAAAAATACTGCATAATAAGTTATGTAATAAGATACAACTGATTTTAATTCTTTTAGCTCTATTTCTAAATATTATTAATAAGGGGGCTGCCTATATTATATGTTTTCTTTTATACTCATATTATATTATTAAATAAATATAATTTAAGTCTTGTAAAAAATTCAAAGTTATTATGTAAAATAAACTAACAAAAATTTTAAGATAGGAGTTGTTATTATGTATAAAAAGCTTTACAGGTCCAGAAAGGATAGAATGATTGCAGGCGTCTGCGGAGGTATTGCAGAATATTTTGATATAGACCCTACTTTAGTAAGGCTATTTTGGGTATTTGCTGTTCTATTAGGAGGATCGGGAATACTTGCATATATTATTTGTGCAATTGTAATTCCTAATGGAGATGTATAAAAGCAGCATAAACCTTAACATGAACTTTTTAATATTTATAATGAAGTATAAATATGTTAGTATAATATTTATACTTCATTGATTATATTTTGAAACAAAGAAAAAGATAAGTTAATAGAAATGGGGGATTTTATGTATTATATACTATTTACACTTTTATTTTTAAAGTTCAGTTTTAAAAAGGAAGACGTAAAAGAGCAGATTGCAAGAGCTGTAATTGGAATATTTATTAGTTTTATTGTGTTTTATTTATTTAATAAGGACAGAAGTTTATCTCTCCTGATTTCAATATTGTGGATACCTGCATTTTTTCAGCTTCTTTTTACTTCGGTTTGTCAAAGTATCAAGAAGCAGAAGATATCGAATTTTTATTATTTAGCAGCAACATTATTTATTCTTTTTAGCTTTTGCTATAACCTATACCCCTATATAACAGGAAGCTCTAAAAAACTTGCACAAATGGTTCCTGTAAAGGAGAGCAGTGATATAGTATCAAAGATAGATGCAGAACATGTAATAATAATTTCACCTGAAACAGCCTATTATAAGATGCAAAAATTGCTTGGAACTTTGCCAAACCCGAGTATATACAGAGTAGGGGAACTTGGAATTACTATGACAAAGGATGGGGCGTGCTATGTTGCTCCAATAGAAGTTGATGGATTTTTCAGAGCACTTTCAAATAAAGAAATACCAGGAGTTATGTATATTTCAGCAGAAAGAAATGAAGAGGCAAGAATAATAAATGTTCCTGTAGGATATGCTGATTCTTTCGTATTTGGAAGGGACTTAAAAAGACATTTAAGAAGTTATAAACCTGATAAAGTTCTTTTTCAGGCAAATGCAGAACTTGATGATGATGGTAACCCCTATTATGTTGGAAGCTATGGGCACTATGCCTATGGAAGAAAAGGAGCGGTAATAGATGGAGTACTTTTGTTATCCTTTAAGGATGGCAAAGTTACAGATTACAGTAAAGAAAAAGTGCCATCATGGGTTGATGAGGTATATCCTTCAGATGTATCGGAGGATTATAACAAGTTTTTTGGTACTTTAAAGGATGGCCTTTGGAACAAGCTAATAACTAAGAAAGGAGTTCATATTCCTACCAAGTGGGGCTCAATGGCTGAAGTTAAGGGCCTTGAGGTAAATTCGAGCGAGGTTATTGGTGTTATAGATGGAGTAAAGAAACTAAAATGGTTTACAGATCATACAAATACTTCTGACACTTCAACTACTATGACTGGTTATACGCTGATGGACATGAGAAGCGGAAATATGATTTATTATAAAACGCCTGGATATATTAATGGAAAGGGAGCTATGAATGTCGTAAGCAAAGCCCTCGGCGCAAACAGCATGAACTGGACGCCTTCACAGCCAATATTTTATAATCTTTTTGGAACTGAGGCTTGGGTGGTTCCAGTGATAAACAAAACCGATGGTGCATTTATAAAGCTTGGGATTGTTTCGGCTCAAAGCAGTTATGTGGTTCTTGAGGATAGCAAAGATACAGCGATAGAATCCTTTAAAAATGCAATTGCCTATGGCCTTATAAACAGCAGTACAGGAGCAAATGCAAACAGCCTAAAAGCAGAGGAAAAATCGATTACAGGAAAGGTTTTAAGAATAAATCCTGTAACTGAAAACGGTAATACAGTATTCTATTTAAGGCTCGAGGGAGTTAGTACTATTTTCATGGTAAATAAATCTACGGGAGTAGATATAACACTTACAAGAGATGGGGATAATGTTGAAATAAGATATCTTGATATTAAAGGAAATAATGTAGTTTCAACTACCTATTTTAAAAACAATAGTATAAGGTAATCCCTTTTAAAGAACGTCTGCGTGAGTGCGCAGCCGTTCTTTAAATTGTTGAAAAATTATGAAAAATAAATTAATATTAGATTAGAACATATCATCTTAAAGGGAGTTGATTTTATGAAGGTTAGAAAAAGGGATGGGAGCCTACAGGATTTTGATTTTGAAAAGATGATTAGAAGTATTGAAGCGGCCTCTGATGAAGTTGGTGAGCCAATGACACTTTCAGATTTGCAAAATGTTTCAAAAGAGGTAGAGAAAATTTTAAAATCTAAATTTATAGATGAGGTTTCCTATATGGACATAAGGGATGCAATTTCTGCGGAATTAAAAAACAGCGGATTTGAAGATGTTGCAAAGGCATACAGCGAGTTTTAAAAAATAATGTAAAATTAAGGCATACAAAGATAGGTTTATTAAATCATTGTATGCCTTTTATTTGAAAAAGTGCCACCCAATTGATAAGTGACAAACTTTTTCATGCCGCTGTTGCGGCTATTGATTAGTCATGAGTTATTACTTAGGCAAAATCTATATAATTTATTAGTATATGGTTATACACTTAACTATGATTTGAAAAGTTCTAAAAGTTCCTCTTTGCTAAGAGTTGATATGAATGCACTGTCATCGCTGCTGTCCCCGACAACGCTAACAGCTATTTCCCTTTTCAACTCTTGCAGGCGAAGAATTTTTTCTTCAACTGTTCCCATAGCTACAAGTTTTATAACCTCAACAGTCTTACTTTGCCCTATTCTATGAGCTCTGTCCGTTGCCTGATCCTCAACTGCAGGATTCCACCAAGGGTCAAAGTGAATTACTATATCGGCAGATGAGAGGTTAAGACCTGTACCTCCAGCTTTTAATGATATTAAAAATACTTCCCCTTCACCATTATTAAAACGATTTACCATATCGATTCTATTTTCAGATTTTACGCTTCCATCGAGGTACATATATTTAATACCATTATCTGACAGGGATTTTGCTATGTTTTTTAATACAGATGTAAACTGAGAGAATAATAAAATCCTATGTCCTCCTGAAATGCTTTCATCAAGGAGCTCTAAAAGAGCAGATATTTTCCCGCTTTCTCCATCATAATTTTCTATAAAGGAGGAAGGATCACAGCATATTTGACGAAGCCTTGTTAATGCAGCTATCATTTTTAGTTTGCTTTTGTTAAAGCCATAAGCTTCAATATCCTTATCGATTTCATCCTTCGCAGCATTTAAATATGCAAGATAAAGCTTCTTTTGCTTATCTGTCATTTCTACAAGAACAGTCTGCTCTATTTTAGGGGGTAGTTCTTTTACAACATCCTTTTTTAGTCTTCTTAATATAAAAGGCTTAACATGGCGATTCAGTTCTAACAGAGCTCTATCATCCTTGTTTTTAGATATAGGATTGTCATATTTTAAGCTGAAATTCCTATGGGATAATAAATATCCTGGCATTAGAAAATCGAATATTGACCAAAGCTCTGTCAGTGAGTTTTCAATTGGGGTTCCGGTTAGTGCAAAACGCTTTTTTGCATTTATTTCCTTAACGCACTTTGCATTAAGGGATGAAGGGTTTTTAATCTGCTGTGCTTCATCTAATATGCAGCATGAAAACTCAATTTCTTTGTATTCATCAATATCTCTTCTTAAAAGAGGATATGAAGTTATTACAATATCAAAATCATTTATGTTTTCCTTAAATTCGAGCCTTTTGTCCTTTGAACCTGTAATTACAGCAGCTTTAAGGGAAGGGGCAAAACGCTCAATCTCAGCCTTCCAATTGTATAAAAGTGAAGTTGGAGCAACAACGATGGCTGGATGGGAAAGACTGCCTTCAAGTTTTTCGGATTCTAAAAAGGCAATTGTCTGAAGTGTTTTCCCAAGTCCCATCTCATCAGCAAGAATTCCTCCAAATCCATACATTGATAAGGTTTTAAACCATTTAAAACCTGTCCTTTGATATCCTCTAAGCACATTTTCAAGATGTTTTGGAACTTCAAAATCCGATTCTTGAATTTCTCTTATATTTGATATTAGCTGCCTGAAATTCTTATCCTTTTCAATAAAAGAAAGGTTTGAGGATTTTATTACCTGATCAATATATAAAGCGTTATATTTTGATAGGGTAATCTTGTCCTTTAAAAGCTCAGAATCCTTGATGTTAAGATAGTCAATCATATTTGCAAATTCATTGACTTCTTGGGTTTCAAGGGATAAATATCCTCCGTTTTTAAGTTTGTGATATTTTTTCTTAAGCTTTAAAGATTCAAATATGTTTTTAAGTTCGCTTTTATCAACGCCATCTATGCTGAAAGTAAACTCTAAAAGGTCATCATCGTTTAGGCGGACCTTTGATTTTATATTGCTTTTTGAATATATTTTTACATTTTTAAAGGAATCAGAGTAATAAACTTCAGCCATTTCTAAAAGATTTTGCAATTTGTTTTCAATAAAATCTATTATCTTTTCTTCCTCAGATAAGTAAAATATGCCTTTTGAATATTTAAATTCGCAGTTTTCAAAAAAGGATAGTATTTTAGCTTCCTTTTCTATATCTCTTGTTACTATATCGTTTTTGTTTGTAGTATATATAAAATCAATTTTTGCACTTATTCCCTCGTCATATTTATCAAGATATGCTTTGGCTAATAAAGTACATTCCTTTATATCCTTTTTAATTTTATCATCTATTTTTATTTCATTGCTTATCTGTTTTAAAGTAGGCAATATATTTGAAATTATAACTTTTTTATCATCCAGCGGAAACATTAATTTTCCATTATTTACGACCAAACTATTATGAATAGGACTATATACGATTGATTGTTTTTCAGATGGTTTATATATAGTATTATCGTAGAAGAAATATTCTCCGTCTTTAGTCAGAGGAAATGGAAGTGGTTTATCAATTTGCAAAGATATATTATTCTTTGATTGAGATAAGCTAAAGCTTAGTGGCATATCTTCAGGCTTAACAGCACATAAAAATGTTTCTGCTTGATTTATACTTAAGAAAATATTGCTTCCTTCATATATTTTTAAAATCTTTTTTAGAATTTCAGGAGTTATTGTTACAGTTTTTCCGCTTACAATTTTATTAAAGCTGTAGTAATTTCCAATTGTTTTTTCTATTGTATATATTTCATACAATGTGTTAAGAAGTTCCATATCTTTATCCGAATATTTATGAATACTTGGATCAAAGGTAAATAACTTACCAAATTCTAAAGGCTTTTGTGATAGAAAAACAGCATCAAGAAAAGAGGCCATATTTTTAACAATATACAGCCTGTCTACTCCTGTTTTAAGTTCAATGCTCGGAGTCATGTAAAACCGTGAATTTATATTAATAGTAGGCTCAAGAATTATTTCCTGTCTTAAATCCTTTGAATTTAATGACACAAAAGAATCATATAATTTGTTTGATAACTCTGAGGCAAAGGGCTTTATTATTTCCTTTTTATTTGAAGTTTTACTTAATGAATTTGTTTTATTAATTGAAGTATTTGGGGAAGATGAGCTTTTGCTGTTAGTTTTATTTTTATAATCATTTAAATATTTTATAAGTACAGCAGCAATATGCTTACAAAACCTTTTGCCTTCACAGAAATTTTCAAAGGCAGGGCAGGTGCAGCTAAAAAAGGTGAATCCATGTTCAGAGCTGAAGTTAACCTCAACATCGTATAATTCACCGTCACTTCCTTCAACATCTGCATATAGGGATAAAAAATATTCGCTTTTTATGTCGCCTTCTTCTTCAACGTCTAAATTTAAAACCATATCTCTTTTGTAATAGGACATACCCTTTGAATAGGATTGAGAATAGCAGTATTTTTGTACTAAATCCTTTGTTAATATATACAAAACATTCACCCCGTAAAAAATAGTTTACTTTATAATGGTATCATATTTTTTATTATTTTAAACATAAAAATAAAATTGGCATGGTATATTTTAATTCATGCCAATTTTATATGATAGAAGTTTGTAAAGATTTACTGTAAAAGTCTATTATGTGATGATAGTGCTAATTTTGCGGAAATGATGCCTACTCTTAGATAGAACTATTATTTTTATAAAAGCATATTATCAACGTTTTCAGAATTTACAACATCCATTCTTGTCCAGACTTTGTCGCTTTCCGGTTTTTTATTATCAACAATATAATTATAAAGATATATTAAAGGATTGTATCCTTGACCAAATGGGTCCTGACCTATGGAGCAGGATATAACGCCTTTTTTTATGTAATTAAGCGTTGAATCTATAAAGTCAAAGCATACTATTTTTACTTTACCGCTAAGTCCCATATCTACTACAGCCCTTGCAACCCCTGAAATCCCGCCGGCAGCTATGAATATTCCGTTTAAATCTTTATTTTCTTCAAGATATTGTTTAGTCTTTTTATAAGCAACCTCGTCGTTATCATGGGCTTCGGCTTCAAATACAACATTAAAGTTTTTTCCTTTAGATAAAGATTCTTTAAATCCTTTGATTCTAAGCTGATGGTCATTTATATTAAAGCTGCTCGTTATTATCCCTATTTTCCCATCCCTTTTAATTTCTTTTACCATCATTTCTCCGGATAGAAGGCCTGCGCTATATGGATTTTGACCTACAAATACTAAGCGATTGCTCTCAGGCACATCTCCATTAAATGTGGCAACAGCGATTCCTTTGTTAGCAGCATTATTAATTTTTGCTGCCATTTCCTTATAGTACCCAACAACAGAAATTCCATCATATCCTTCGCTTATCAAATTATCCAGTGCTTTATTAAAGTTTTCAACTGTTGTATCCTGAATTTCAATCAAATCCACTTTAGTATTTCTATTTAAAAGTTCTCGTTTTGCATACATAATGCCTTGCTTTATTGAATTCCAAAATTCAGCATTGTTTGGACATATTACTCCGAGTTTTAATTGCTTTGAAGGTTTTTTATCAGTCGGTTTTACGCTTGTATTAAATCTTGATGCAAGCTTTTCTATTTTTTTAAGCATTGATGAAAGATTGCTTGAGGAAGCATTTATCTCTTGAAGACCTGCAACTCCTTCTTCAATTATAGCTGCAACTTCCTGAGTACTTGAAGTAACAGCATTTGAAGCATCATAAAGCTTCTCGCTTAAAAGTGTTGTTTCCTTTGCATGCTGATTAATTCGAGTCGTTTCACCGCTTATTAGCTTCATACTTTCAATAATTACCTCGTTTTGATTGCTTATATTGTTGAATATATCCTTTACGCTTGAAAATATTTCATTTCCTTTATCAAAATTATTAATACATTCTTCTATACTTTTTTCAACGAAATCGCTGTTAGCCATAATACTATTTATTAAATTGTTAATTTTTATTGTTCCGTCCTTTGCAGCATCAGATAATTTTGTAGTTTCTGCAGCAACAACAGCAAAACCACGTCCGGCTTCTCCAGCCCTTGCGGCTTCAATTGAAGCATTGAGTGCAAGCATTTTCAGCTGCTCGCTAATATTAGTTATAAAATCTACTATTATAGTTATTTCTTTTATACTGCTTCTAAGTTTATTTATAAAATCATATGTACTTTTCAAATCAGAAGATATTATATTTATCTGATTATTGTATTCATTTATATTTTCAATACCCTGCTTTGTGATATTGCTTGTATTCATTGTTAGAGTTTCTGTATCTTTTATATTTGCTAATATATTATCTACCCTTTTACTAACATCATTAAGGTTATCTGCTGTATTTTTTACAAGCTCAAGCTGCTGTTGGGTTTTGCTTGAAATTTCTTGTATAGTACTTGAAACTTGTTCATTTCCTTTATAACTTATTTCAGTGCTTTTTGACATCTTGTCTACAGATTCTGAAATTACGAGTATATTGGATTTTGTCTGCTCTATGAATAAAAGCAGATTAGATTTCATGTCATTAAAAGCTCTGACAAGTTCACCAATGCTGCTTTTGTCATTTGTAACAATATCGCTTAATCCAAGTTCTCCCTTTGAAATTGTTTTTGCATATTCTGCAATTATATTAACAGGACTCAGTATTGATTTTAAAGAATAAAGTAGTATAAAAATACAAATTACTGCTAATGTTATTCCAATAACTGATAAAATTTTAATTAAATTAGAAGTATTTGATTTGAATAATATTATGTAGCCTGAGAAAATCATAAAGAGAAGAATCACAGAAAAGCATAAATAATTAGACAATTTTGAATTTAATTTTGATGATTTTAAAGAAAAGTTATTTTTTCCTTTCATATATAATCCCCCTTGATTGACAAAAAATTTAACCCTCCTTCTAAAATTATACATAATTTTATATATAATTACAATGTTGGTAATAATGGTTGAAGTATATGGGGATAAAAAAATATTAATTATAAATATTTAAATATTGACAAGTGCACAAATTTTGTGATAATTTTAAATTAAGAAAAGCTTTTCACGAGGTAATGATTATGAGTTTAAACATTAAAGATATAGCAAAATTAGCAGGAGTTTCACCTGCAACTGTTTCGAGGGTTATAAATAATACAGGAAATGTCAATGAAGAAAGTAGAGAAAGAGTTTTAAAGATTTTAGGTGAGACAGGCTATAAACCTAATGCATTAGCAAGGGGGCTCATACATAAAAGAACTAATATATTAGGTATTGTTGTCCCGGATATTTCAAATATAAATTTTTCTGAACTTGTAAAGGGAATTGAGAAAGAAGCAAGAAATCATGGATATAATATAATACTTACAACTTCAGGCAATGAATTTGAAAAAGAAATTGAATGCTTCCAGATGTATAATGAAAAAAGAGTAGACGGGATTATATTTTCAGGTACAAGATTTACTGAGAACCACAAAATTGAAATGGATAATTCTACAGCGCCATTTCTTGTATTTGGGCAGGATTTTGAACATGAAAAACTTTTAACGGTAAACATAGATAATAACAAAGCTGCCTATGATGCAGCAATGTTTCTATTTTCAAAGGGTGCAAAAAATATTGCGATGATTGGAGGCCCTCTTTGGGATAGGGCAGCAGGATACAGCAGGTTTATGGGTTTTTTAAGTGCAGCAGTTGAGAATGGATTAAACCCTAAAGAGCTTATTTATGAAGAGGGAGATTTTACAATAAAGTCAGGATATAGAATAATGAAGTCTATTTTAAATAAAAAGATAGTTGATGCAGTTCTTGCGGCTAATGATTTTATGGCTCTTGGTGCGATTAAATGCCTTAGCGATGAAGGAATATCTGTACCAGATGAAGTTCAGGTTATGGGATTTGATGATAATATTATTTCAGAGATATATAATCCTTCCCTTACTACAGTAAAAATAGATTTTTATGAAGCAGGGAAGATTTGTGCAAAGGCATTAATAAATAAAATAAATGGGATTGAAGTAGAAAAAAATGTAAAGTTTCCTTATGAAATTGTAGTAAGAAAAAGTACTAAATAATTTTTTAAGCTTCTGAGAAAAGCTTTTCACAAGTAGTTATTTAAAATATGGTCATATTTAAATGACATATATTAAAATAAATGAAGGGGGAAAATTTATGAAATTTAAAAAAACATTTACAGTGTTTTTGACAGTATTAATTATGACTCTATCACTTTCAGGATGCTCAAAATCAAGTACTACAAACAATTCGCAAACTCAGACAGAAAAAAAACAAGTTAAAATTACTGTTATGAATTCAAAAGGTGAAATACAAACTCAGCTTGAGAAAATGGCTAAGGCATTTATGAATGATAACAAAGACATCACAGTAGAAGTTATACCAGCACCTGCAGGGCAGTCACCTTTTGAAAAAGTTTCATCTCTTTATTCATCCGGAAACGCACCAACACTTTCAATGCTTGATCCAGGTGATATTGTCAAATTTAAAGATAAAGCAGCAGATTTAAGTTCTGAAAAGTGGATTAATGATTCTTTTGATAGAAGTCTTGATTCAGCTAAAGTTGATGGTAAGGTTATCGGTTTTCCATTTGCAGTTGAGGGATATGGTTTTATTTACAATAAAGAACTTTTAGACAAAGCTTATGGAGGAAATTTTGATGCTTCAGCAGTAAAAACTCAAAAGGATTTAGAAGAAATGTTTAAAAAGCTTGAAGCTTCAGGGGTAGGCTCTATCATAGTATCACCAATGGATTGGTCACTTGGTGGACATTTCCTTCCACTTTCATATTCAACACAAAGTAAGTCATCAGATGATGTAAATAAATTTATAGAAGATTTAAAAGCTGGTAAAGTTGAACTTGCTCAGAATAAGCAATTTAAAGGTTTAATGGCTACGCTTGATATAATGAAGAAACATAATATATCAAAAAGCTCACCACTTTCAGGCACCTATGAAAATGGCCCAGAAGCATTAGCAACAAAGAAGGCTGCAGTTTGGTTCATGGGTAACTGGGCATGGCCTCAAATCCATGAATTAGATGCTGAAAACAATTCCTATGCTTTCTTGCCTGTACCAATAAGTAATGATGCAGCTGATTATGGTAATTCAGAAATACCTGTTGGTGTAACTAAATATTTTATTTTAGACAAAGAGCAAAATAGCCAAGAGCAACAAGCAGCAGCAAAGAAGTTCTTAGAATGGATAGTATACAACCAAACAGGTCAAGATTATTTAGTAAATAAAGCTAATGTTATACCTGCATTTAAAAATATAACTATAGAATCACAGGATCCCCTCGCAAAATCAATTAAAAAATACATGAGTAAAGGAAAGACTTTACAATTTATGGTTACATTGCCGTCAGATCACTGGTCAAAAAATGGTGCTTCCATGCAAAAATTCTTAGATAACAAGATTGATGTAAATGGACTTGCAAAAGAAATACAAGAATATTGGAAAAACATAAAATAGCAATCAATTTAATAACGGATAGATTATTTCTATCCGTTATTTTTCCAAAATAATATTTTGGGGGGTATAAAATGAGAGAAGAGAGCAGGTTTATAGATAAACTAAAAACTTATATTGTTTATGCTGGACCAACAACATTTGTTTTTTTTACAGTAATAATATTGCCTTTTTTATTTGGTATATATTTGACATTTACCAGTTATGATGGGATATCTAACTCACATAACTTAGTTGGATTTGCAAACTATATTGAAGCCTTTAAGGATACTAAGTTTTTAGCTTCATTTTTGTTAACACTAAAATATGTATTATATACAGTTGTTTTTACTAATGTAATAGCATTTTTATTCGCATATATATTAACCAGTGGAATGAAAGGACAAAACTTTTTTAGAGCAGGATTCTTTACTCCAAATCTAATCGGAGGGATAATTTTAGGTTTCATATGGCAATTTATATTTTCAAAATTACTTGTTTATATAGGAAATAACTTTAATATACCTATATTTTCTACATCATGGCTTGCTGATCCAGTAAGGGCATTTTGGACATTAGTTATTGTTAGTGTATGGCAGAATTCAGGATATATGATGGTTATTTATATTGCAGGATTCATGAATGTACCTAAAGATTTATTAGAAGCTGCAAACATAGATGGTGCTAACGCATGGAGAAGAATGGTTAATGTCATAATTCCTATGATGATACCATCAATAACCATATGTTTATTCTTAACATTGCAAAGAGGATTTATGGTATATGATGTAAACCTTGCATTAACAAAGGGAGGACCGTTTAAGAGTACAGAATTAATATCGATGTATGTTTATAATCAAGCATTTTTGTCTCAAAAATATGGCGTAGGTCAAGCTCAGGCATTTGTATTGTTCTTAGTTGTTGCTTTAGTATCTGTTATACAGGTTTACTTTAGCAAGAAGATGGAGGTTGAAGCATGATGAAGAAAAAAGGAAGTATAACATCTATTATTAAATTTTTGTTTTTGGGTATATTTTTCCTTGCTTATATGGTTCCTTTTATATTTGTATTAATCAATTCTTTTAAATCAAAGAAAGAGATTTTGCTTAATCCTATGGCTTTACCTTCAAAGATAAATTTTACAAACTTTTTAACAGCTTTTAATAAGATGGATTATGTTCATGGATTTACAAATTCTCTTATTATTACAGTATTTAGTGTACTATTAATAGTTGTTTTATCCTCAATGACTGCCTATATACTTGTAAGAAAAAAATGGAAGTTTAATCAAGCGATATTCTTTGTAATGGTTGCTTCAATGATAATTCCATTTCAAGCCATAATGATTCCATTAGTTAGGATATATGGGTCTATAGGTATGCTAAATAGTAAGTGGGCTCTTATATATATGTATATTGGTTTTGGAACATCTCTTGCAGTATTTATGTTTCATGGTTTTATTAAAAGCATTCCCCTTGAGCTTGAAGAAGCAGCAATGATAGATGGAGCAAAGGGAATGCAGTTATTCTACCTTATTGTTTTTCCTTTACTAAAGCCAATTGCCATGACTATTGCTATATTGGATGTTTTATGGATATGGAATGACTTTCTTCTTCCCTCACTGGTTTTAATTGCTCCTGAGCAAAGGACATTACCACTATCAACATTTTATTTTTATGGAACATATACTGCTGATTATGGATTATCTATGGCAGGTTTAATATTAACAATAATTCCTGTAATAATAATTTATTTAATTCTTCAAAAGTATATCATAAATGGAGTGCTGCAAGGTTCAATCAAATAAAATTTAGGAGTAGTAGATATGACAGAAGATATGATAGTATTAGCAAAAAAATTTATTGAAAACAACAAAACAAAGGTAGATTCAACTTATAGGTTAAATTATCACCTTATGGGGGAGTATGGATGGGTTAATGATCCTAATGGTTTTATATACTTTAATGGTTTATATCATTTGTTTTATCAGCATTATCCATACGAACCCATATGGGGACCTATGCATTGGGGGCATGCTGTAAGCAGTGATTTAATAAAATGGGAATATATGCCTTTGGCCCTTGCGCCGGATAAAGTCTATGATAAAGATGGATGTTTTTCAGGAAGTGCCATTGAAAAAGATAATATGATGTATCTATTTTATACAGGACATGTTTATAATAGCGATAAAAAAGATGACTATAAGCAGACTCAGTGTATAGCATATTCAATAGATGGGATAAATTTCTCAAAATATATTAACAACCCTGTAATAGGAGCTGAAAAGATACCACAAAAATCGAGTAAGAATGATTTCAGGGATCCTAAAATATTTGTAAGAGGTACTAACTATTATATGGTATTAGGCTCAAATGATGGGGAAGGAAACGGTCAAGCATTGCTCTATAAATCCAAAGATTTAATTAATTGGGATTTTGTTAATATACTTGCAAAAAGTGATGGTAATATTGGAATGGGATGGGAATGCCCAGATTTATTCTCAATTAAAGATATGGATGTTTTAATTGTTTCGCCTCAATATATGAAAAGTCAGGGATATAACTATAAAAATTTACATTCAACAATATACGCTGTAGGAAAATTCTATGATGAAAGCGGAGAGCTTAAATTTGATGAATATCATCCAATAGATTATGGGTTTGACTTTTATGCACCTCAAACAACTTTTGATGATAAAGGAAGAAGACTGATAGTTGCATGGATGGATATGTGGGAATCAGAAATGCCCACACAAAGATTAGGACATAATTGGGCTGGAGCTATGACACTGCCAAGAGAGATAGTTATGAAAGATAATAAGCTGTATTTTAGACCAGTTGAAGAAATAAAAAAATATAGAAAAAATGAGTTTGAGATTAAGAATTTAGAATTAATAGAAGAGATTACAATAGATACAAAGGGAGATTGTTATGAACTTGATATTTTAATAGATGCACAGGAGGCTAAAAGTTTCGGAATAAAGGTAAGAGCAAGTGAAAAAGAAGAAACTATATTAGAATACAACAAAGAAAATAAACTTTTCAAGTTTAATAGAGATAAATCAGGAATAGGCCCAAAGGGTGAGAGGGCCACTGAAGCTGAACTAATTGATAACAGATTAAAACTTCAGATATTTGTGGATAAATCTTCAGTTGAAGTGTTTATAAACGATGGGGAGAAGGTTATGACGGGAAGGATTTATCCTTCGAAGGAATCTAATTTAATAAAACTATTCTCAAAGGGTAGGTGCAGGATATCTTATTTATATAAGTGGGACATACTGTAAGGAGTTAATAATTATTTAGAAGAAATGGTGGAAAGAAGAGATAATGGGAGGAGCCCAACAAGTGGGCAAGTCCTTAGATGGTTCAGATTGGGAATATAATCAAAATTCAATTTTAAAATATTAACGAAGGCTTATAAGTTTATAAAAAAAGTGTATGGCAGTTATGATTTGATTTTAGAGGAGAATGAAATATATATGCATACATTAGGACTTAAGAAAAAGAAACATTTAATCATATGTTATTTTAATGAAAAAGAAAATAAATTTAATTTAATATGCCTGAAGAAATAAGATATAAATTATATGAATTATTGATTTCAAACTATGAAGTGATTAGCAGAAGAATTGATGAAATAAACTTAAGACCATATGGAACAAGAGTTTATGAACTTGAAGGAAAATGAGCAAGGTGGGGATAATGTGATTAATATGTATGACAAAATAAATTTTGATAATAAGATATATGACCTATTGACAATAGGGGAGCTTTTAATAGATATGATTTCAAATGAATTTAGTGAGAAATTCAGCTGTAACAGTTATATTAGAAAATTTGGAGGTTCGCCATCAAATATAGCAATTAACGCTAAAAAACTAGGAGTAAATTCACTGCCTATATCCTGCGTTGGTAATGATGGCTTTGGAGATTTCCTAATTTCAAGTTTAGAGAAAGAAAACGTTGATACTTCACAAATAATTCGTTCAAAAAGTCCAACAAGCATGGTTGTATTAACAAGGTCAAAGGAAACGCCCATTCCAATATTTTATAGAGGAGCAGATTATCAAATAAAATATACACCAACATTAGATGAGAAAATTAAAAACTCCAAAATAGTACATTTTTCGTCTTGGCCAATATCTAAAAAACAATCAAGAGAGGTTATAGAAAGGGTGATTAAGACAGCAAAAGAAAGCAGTACATTAATAGGTTTTGACCCTAATTATCATAAAGATTTATGGGAAGAGGAAAATGGTACAAGCTTAATGAAATCAATGATAAAATATACAGATTTTATAAAGCCCTCAGAGGATGATGCAGAAAGATTATTTGGAAAGGATAATCCTGAAAATCAAATAAAGAAGTTTTTTGATTTAGGAGCAAAATTAGTTGTCATGACACTCGGTAAAGATGGAGTTATAGTTTCAGATGGAGTAAACAGTGAAAAATTCGACACACTGGCAACAAATGTCGTAGATGTAACAGGTGCAGGAGACGCATTTTGGGCGGGCTTTTATGTTGGATTAATAAAAGGAAGAAACGTAATAGATTCGGTAAAAGTTGGACTTGCAGCAAGTGCCTTTAAATTAAGATATGTTGGAGCAATTTCGCCAATGCCGCGATATGAAGAATTAATTAAAGAGTTCATTATATAGGAGGTTATTATGAGGATTGCATTTATAAACCCACAGGGCAATTTTGATAATAATGATAGTTACTGGACACAGCATCCTGATTTTGGCGGACAGCTTGTATACGTAAAGGAAGTAGCATTAGCCCTTGGAGACATGGGGATTAATGTGGATATAATTACAAGAAAAATTGTGGATGATAATTGGAAAGGTTTTTCAAAGGACGTTGAGATTTATCACGGTAATCCTAATGTTAGAGTTATAAGAATACCATTTGGAGGATATAAGTTTTTGAAAAAGGAGGAGCTTTGGCCATATATTGCAAATGAATTTGTAGATGGAATTAAAGAGTTTTATAAAAAGGAAAATACTAAAATAGATGCAATAACAACCCATTATGCAGATGGAGGTCTAACAGGTTCAATACTATCTAACATTTTTGATGTGCCTTTTACCTTTACAGCCCATTCCCTTGGTGCACAAAAGATGGACAAACTTGGCGTAAATGGAGAAAACTTTATTGAGTTTGAAAAGAGATATAATTTTTCAAAGAGGATATTTGCGGAAAGAATCGCAATGAACAGAGCCTTTGTAAATGTCGTATCAACAGAGCAGGAGAGGTTTGAACAATACAGCCACAGATTCTATAAAGGGGCGGTTGATGTAAATGATGATAATAAATTTAGGGTTATACCTCCAGGAGTTAACACAAAGGTATTTACTTATGAATACTCAAAGGAAGACGATTTGACAAAAGAATATATTGATAAGTACTTGCTTAGAGATATAAAAAGCGATAGGCTTAATTTGCAATATGTTGTGCTTTCATCAAGATTCGATAAAAAGAAAAATCATAAAGGTGCTGTGCTTTCCTTTGCAGAAAACAAGAAATTACAAGAGATTGCAAATCTTGTTATTGTGCTTAGAAATGTTGAAAATCCCTTTGAAGATTATTCAAATTTAAAGGGTGAAGAAAAGGAAATTATGGACGAAATTATGGATATAATAAAAAAATATAACCTAAAAGGAAAAATATCTATGTTTCCTATAAATGGTCAAAAACAGCTTGCATCAGCTTATAGGGTGTTTAGTAAAAGAAGGTCAGTTTTCTGCCTTACTGCATTATATGAGCCCTTTGGGCTTGCTCCAATTGAGGCAATGTATGCAGGACTTGCAGCTGTTGTTACTAAAAACGGTGGAACATTAGAAACAGTGGATAGAGGCAAATATGGAGTTGCAGTTGACCCAGAAAATATAAAGGATATATCTGAGGGGCTGATTTATGCACTTAATAATTTTGAAATGTTTAAAAAAATTGGAATAGAAAGGGCAGAGTCAAAATATACATGGAGACAGACAGCAAAGGGGTATCTTGATGTAATAGAAAAAGAATTAGAAAAAAGAGAAAAAATATCAGACTATTACTATAGGCGAGAAAATGAAGAGTACTTGATAATAAAAATGAAAGGATTGTTAGGTGAATAAATATGGCTGAATTTAGGCTGAATAATATAACACGAGAACAGATATTAATTGTAGAATCAAGGTCAAAGAGGCCTAAGGATTTTAAAAGCGCTGAAACAGCTGAAAAAGTAAAATATAAAGATAACTGTCCATTTTGTGTTGGAAATGAGGATAATACTCCTCCTGAAATTTTTAGATTAGGAAGTCCATGGGAGGTTAGAGTGGTTGAAAATAAATTCCCAATTCTCGACAGAGAAGGAGATATAACTGGTTATCATTATGTTTTAATTGAAACTGCTGACCATAGCAAAGGTTTTCATGAGATGGATGAAGAAGAGATTTTTAAGGTTTTTAAGAGTTATGTAGAGGTCTGTAAAAAGTTATATGAAAAGGATGATGTAAAATATGTTCAAGTGTTTAAAAATTATAAAAAGGAAGCAGGTGCATCCCTTGAACATCCTCATTCACAGATAATAGCAATCAAAAAAATGCCAGATAAAATCAATAACAAAATTAGAAAATACAGGGAATTATATTTTAAAAATTCAAGATGCCTTATGTGTAAAACTATAGAAGAAGAACTTCAATATAAAGAAAGGGTAGTATACCATGACGAAGATTTTATAATATACTGCCCCTTTGCTTCAATTTTCCCATACGAGATGGCTATAGCACCAATTAAGCATAAAAGCAGTATTTTAAATCTTTGTGATGATGATATTAGAAAGTTTTCAGGTTCTGTACTTAAAGCCATATTTAAGCTAAATCAGAATATAGGGGATGTTCCTTACAATATGTATTTAGATTTTATAAAAAATGAAAACAATTATTATCATTATGAAGTAAGGCTTTGCCCCAGACTTTCTATAAATGCAGGGTTTGAAATAGCAACAGGACTTTATACTAATATTGTGTCTCCAGAGACAGCAGCGAAAATACTAAGAGATTAAAAATCGGGGTGAAATTATGAATGAAACTGTTCTTGTAGTTGAAGATGAGGAAAGAATAAGAGAGCTTATAAAGGCGTACCTTATTAAAGATGAATATAATGTTCTTACTGCAGAAAATGGATATGAAGCTTTAAAAATAATAAAAAATAAAGATGTTCATATCGCAGTAATCGATGTTATGATGCCGGTTATGGATGGGTGGATGCTTTTAAATGAAATTAGGAAAACATCCACTCTTCCGGTTATTATGCTTACCGCTAAATCGGATGATGAAGATAAACTATTAGGATTTGAACTTGGAACGGATATTTATCTTACTAAGCCTATAAGCCCAAAGATTATTGCAGCAAATATAAAAGCATTATTAAAGAGGACATATTATATTGAAAATAGTGCAATTAATGCAGCTTATGATGACCTTTATATTGATGAAGATGCTCATAGAGTTTTGATAAACAAAGAGGAAGTTTTGTTATCACCGAAGGAATATGATATACTTTTATATTTGTTTAAAAACAAAGGCATTACTATTTCGAGGGAGAAAATACTTGATAAAATTTGGGGAATTGATTATGATGGCGATATAAGAACAGTAGATACCCATGTAAAAAGGCTGAGAGAAAAATTAGGAGATAAAGGGTATTTAATAACAACCGTAAGGGGCTACGGATATAAGTTTGAGGTAAAAAATGATAAAGTTTAAAAGTATAAGTAAAAAATTGTTCTTAATAAATGTAACCATATTTTTATCTTTTATATTTATAACGATGATTTTTCTTTTTCTATTTTTTGAACGTTTTTATTTAAGTGAGAAAATAAATAAAAATGAAAAAGCGTTAAAAGAATTTATAACTAACTATGAAAAGGCTGAATCTCTAAATGAAATAGAGAAAATTTTATTGGATTCTGAAGAAAAAAATGGCTCAAAGATAACTGTCTTAGATGAAAATATGGTTCCAAAGATATTCAGCTTAGATGGTAGAGATAGAAACCTGCCAAATGGAATGCTTCTTGATGCTATTAAGAGCATAGGTACTCCAAATATGAAACTTGTTAGAAAAAACAATAATATAGCAACTTTTATAATCGAAGGCAGAGAACCTCCTTTTAAAGGAATTGTAAGCATGAATTATTATTTAAAAAATAATGAAATTATTATTTCAGTAACTTCTCTTCAGCCAGTAAACGAGGCTCTGCTAATTATAAATAAAATATATATATATTTTACATTAATAGCATTATGTATAGTTATAATTTTATCCTATCTATATTCAAAGATTATTTCAAAACCATTAGTTGAAATGAATAATATAGCAATTAGGATGGCAAATCTCGATTTTGGAGAAAAATGCGATGTGAAATCACAGGATGAAATTGGAAGCCTCGCTAATAGCTTAAATAGTTTATCTGAAAACCTTAATGAGGCTCTAACATCTTTAAGATGTGCAAATGCTAAGCTTGAAGAAGACATAGAAAAAGAAAAGCGCATTGACAAGATGAGAAGGGATTTTATTGCTGCAGTTTCACATGATTTAAAAACTCCAATATCCCTAATAGAAGGGTATGCTGAAGCGTTAAAGGATAATATATTTATTGATAAGGATAGAGACTTTTATCTTGATATAATATTAGATGAAACGAAAAACATGAATAATCTTGTTGAGGATATGCTTGAACTTTCAAAACTTGAATCCGGTAAGTTTGAAATATCAAAGGAAAAATTTAATTTGAGCGATTTGATTGAATCAATAATTAAAAAATTTACAGTACCATTACATGAAAAAGAAATAGGAATTGAATTAAATCTTATAAAGAATGCAGTAGTTTTTGCTGATTGGGATAGAATTGGTCAGGTTATAACAAACTATTTAACAAATGCAATAAAACATACTGAGAAAAATGGTAAAATTATTATAAATATGATAAAAGAGAAAGATAAAATAAGGGTTGAAGTAGAAAACACAGGCTCCTACATTCCTGAAGATGAAATAGAAAAAATATGGGATATCTTTTATAAATTAGATAAATCAAGGAATAGAAAATTTAAAGGAGCTGGAGTCGGGCTTTCAATAGTTAAGAGCATAATTGAAATGCATGGCGGAACTTATGGGGCATTAAATACTGATAAAGGGGTAAAATTTTATATAATTCTGCCTTTAATTATGTGATATTAAAAAAGTGTTAAGCAGGTTTTAACTTGTTTGACACTTTTTTTATTTTTGATAGTTAAAGTATTTGTTCATAAATAGTTAATAGATTTGTCACTTGAATACAAAATACAAATTATAGCATATATTTAGCAAATTTAAGAGAGGAGAGAAAATATGAATTTTATTAAAAGGAAATGGAAAGATATAGCCCTTATTTTTATATTAATTTTATCTATGTTTTTAAGTTTTTACGGTGTTTGGAAGCAAGGCTATGCAAATTCCTATTATACTGCAGCTGTAAAGAGTATGCTTATGAATTGGCATAACTTTTTCTATGCATCCTTTGACCCTGCAGGATTTGTAACCGTAGATAAACCGGCCCTTGGGCTTTGGATTCAGGCTTTATTTGCATGGATTTTTGGAGTGCACGGATGGAGTGTAATTTTACCAGAAGCATTATCAACAGTTATATCAACTGCAATAGTTTATCATATCGTAAAAAGAAGCTTCGGAAAAAATGCAGGTCTTATTTCAGCTCTTATTTTTTCAACCACTCCAATACTTATTGCTGTAAGCAGAACAAATAATCTTGATGCATCATTAATAATGGTTCTTCTGCTTGCTGTATGGGCAGCGATTGTTGCAGCAGAGAGAGGAAGTTTGAAACATCTTTTAATCTCAATGGCTCTTGTGGGAATTGGGTTTAATATAAAGATGCTTCAGGCATATATGATAATCATAGGACTTTTTATGCTTTACTTTTTTACAGCAAATATATCTTTAAGAAAAAGAATAATTCATACTATAGTTTCAGCAGCAGTTTTAATTTCTGTTTCATTATCTTGGGCAGTGATTGTCGATTTGACACCAGCAGATAAAAGGCCATATATTGGCAGCAGCAGTACTAATTCTGTATTAGAACTTGCACTTGGATATAATGGAATTCAAAGATTGTTAGGTCATTCAGTTTCAAAATCAGCTGCAAATAATATGCCTATGCAGCCTAATATGGGAACACCGCCTGATATGAACCAAACTTATTTTCAAGGAGAAAATAAAGGTATGCCTCCTGACATGAATCAAAATGGAAATGCATCATTTGACGATAATGGTATACCATTTAATCAATCAAATAATGGCACTAAAGATAGTGCGGATTCTAATAGTCAAGCTACTCAAAGAATCGATAAAAATATGCAGAGGATAGGTGGAAATGGTGGTGTAGGAGGCGTTGGAGAAAATGGGAATAAAGGGATTTTAAGATTGTTTAATGAGAAGCTTGCAGGACAGATAAGCTGGCTTATTCCATCAGCTTTGTTTGGAGTACTTATTTTAGCAATAAATATAAAGAAAAAAGATAAAAACAACTTAAGGCATTTAATATTATGGTCAGGCATTATGTTTCCTATGATTGTTTTCTTTAGTATAGCAGGCTTTTACCACAGGTATTATCTTTCAATGCTTGCACCTTCAATAGCAGTTTTATCTGGAATAGGAATAATTAAGATGTGGGAAGAGTATAGAGAAAAATCTTGGAAATCATATCTTCTCCCTAATGCTATTGCTATAAATGCTTTGATTCAAGCAATAATATTATCAAAATACAGTTGGGGAAATATACTAATACCCTTAGTTTTAGGAATAGGATTAATATCTTCTATTTTACTTATTATGGTGAAAAACAAAAATATAAAATATGCAAAAATCTTCTTAATATCTGGGCTTTTAGCATTATTAATATCTCCCTTTGCCTGGTCGCTGACTCCTATGATTTATGGTGATCAATCAGTAATGCCTAATGCAGGACCACAAACTCAGATGAAAGATTTAGGTAGAATGAATAATATTGGAATAAACAATAAAAATCCAATGCCGTCAAATTTTGAAAATAACAGTAATTCAAGTTTAGTTAAGTTTTTAAAGAGCAAAAGGAATGGGGAAAAATATTTAGTTGCTGTTCCAAGTTCCCATACTGCTGATAGTATAATACTTGAATATGGAGAAAGCGTTATGACCTACGGAGGATTTTCAGGTTCAGACCCAATATTGACTGTAGAAAAATTAAAGTCAATGCTTGAAAAAGGGGAGATAAGATATTTTGCAATTGGCGGAATGGGTGGAAATCAAACAGAAATAATAAATTGGGTAAAACAAAATGGTAAGCAGGTTTCCCAAAGTGACTGGTCAAATACAGATGGAAATAACATTGGAGACCCTTTTAGGGGAGGAGAAAATATAACATTATATGATTTAATGCCTGATAAAAATTAGGGAGGGGTTTTTGTGGATAATGTTCAGTATTCAGTAGTTGTTCCATTATACAATGAGGAAGAAGTTATAAATGAGACGTATAAAAGGCTCAAGAGAATAATGGATTCAACTAAAGAATCCTATGAGATAATATTCGTTAATGATGGAAGCAGAGATAATACATTAGAGCTTGCAAGAGAAATCTGCAAATATGATTCAAATATAAAACTTATAAGTTTTTCAAGAAATTTTGGGCATCAGATAGCAATTACTGCAGGTATGGATTATTCCTGCGGAAAAGCAGTTATAGTAATTGATGCAGATCTTCAGGATCCTCCAGAAGTAATAATAGAGATGATTGAAAAATGGAAGGAAGGATATGAAGTAGTATATGGAAAAAGGATTAAAAGAGAAGGTGAAACTTTCTTCAAAAAGTTTACCGCATCAGCATTTTATAGATTTTTAAACAAGATGACAGATATAAATATGCCTGTTGATACAGGTGATTTTAGACTGATTGATAGAAAAGTCTGTGAAGCATTAAAATCTGCGCCAGAGCATAACCGATATGTTAGAGGCCTTGTAAGCTGGGTTGGGTTTAAACAGACTGGAGTTGAGTTTGTAAGGCAGGAGAGGTTCGCAGGAAAGACAAAATATCCTCTTAAAAAGATGCTTAAACTTGCCTTTGATGCAATAGCTTTATTCTCACATAAACCTTTGAAAATTGCAGCATATTTTGGGAGCATATTATTACTTATGAGTATTGTCTTTTTATTATTTACTCTTTGCAATGGATTGATTGTAGGAACAATACTCTCATTATTGTTTTTGCTTAATGGAGTTATTCTAACAGCACTTGGAGTAATTGGAGAATATATTGGTAGAATATATGATGAAGTTAAAGGAAGACCTCTTTACATTATCTCAGAAAGGGAAGGATTTAAATGATAGAGGCAATTAAAAGCAAAATTTCCTTCTTCGAAAAATACAAAAAAATATTTAGATTTTCATTAGTTGGAGTTATTAATACTTTAGTAGATTTTGCGTTTTTTTCTATATTAAATGGATTTACGATTAACAAAATGTTATGCCAATTTGCAGGTTACAGCATGGGAACAGTTAACAGTTTCATAATGAATAAACTTTGGACCTTTGAAGATAGAAAAAAATTTAAAATTAAAGCTCAGATAATAAAATTTGCTGTTGTTAATATAGTTTCCCTTTTAATTTCAATGTTTTTTATAAATTTTTTCTACTCAATTTTAGGAATTAATGTATATGTTTCAAAAGTATTAGTAACTTTAATTACTCAATTAATAAATTTTGCAGGGTATAGATATTGGGTATTTATATAGGAACAATAAACCTATACCTCATCCTGAAAATTTTTGTTGACATTTTGAGAATATTTTGTTATCTTCTTAATAGATGAGTGTGTTACTGATTTGCAGGCACGAGCTCAAGAAAACATAATTGTTTTCTTGAGCTTTTTTTGCATAAAAATTTAGGAGGAATATAATGTTTGACTTGATATTTAAAAAAGCAAATAATGAGGTAGTATCACCGGTTAGCGGAAAGGTATTAGAACTTAGTGAAGTTGAGGATG
Source organism: Caloramator quimbayensis (assembly GCF_900167605.1). Classification (GTDB taxonomy): domain Bacteria; phylum Bacillota; class Clostridia; order Clostridiales; family Caloramatoraceae; genus Caloramator_B; species Caloramator_B quimbayensis. The sequence continues at coordinate 51,126 of NZ_FUYH01000017.1, forward strand.
AGGCTTTTAAATCTGGTATTGTAGGAGAGGGAATTGCTATAATACCGGAGGATGATATTATAAAATCTCCAATAGATGGTAGACTTGCTATGATATTTAAAACTAATCATGCCTTTGCTGTTTTAAGCGATGATGGGGCAGAGATACTTGTTCATATTGGAATGGATACAGTAAGATTAAATGGCGAGGGTTTTACAAGGCTTATTGAAGAAGGCCAAAATATTAAAAAGGGGCAGGAGATTATAAAAATAGATAGAAAACTTATAGAAAGCAGGGGATATTCTATAGTAACTCCTGTTGTGATTACAAATCCTGAAAAAGAAGTTGAAATAAAGGTTAAAAGCGGTGACGATGTTAAGGCGGTCAGGGATGTTATTTTCAAGTATAAATTAAAATAAAATCATGCCTAAATTTCGGGGGATATTATGGTTAAAAAATTTGTAGTTATAAAACCCTTTAATCACAATGTAGTCTACTGCAAATGTATAGATTCAAAGAATGAGTGCATTATATTAGGAAAAGGTGTAGGATTTGGAGTTAAAGAAGGGCAGTATGTTAATGATAAAAATATTGAAAAAGTACTATATATTTTCGATGAAGATACAATTAGAAAATTTAATTCTTTGATTGAAAACATAGATGGAGATATTGTTGCAGCAGCAGAAGAGATAATAGAATATGCTGCCTCATGTTTTGAATCTAAATTAAATGAAAATCTCCATATTACCCTTTTAGACCATCTAAATTTTGCTGTTATAAGATACAAAAGCGCAATTGAGATAAAAAATCCTTTTTTATATGAGATAAAGTCTATGTATAAAAAAGAATTTGAAATTGCAAAAAAAGCAGTAGAGCTTATAAATAATAAACTCAATATAAATCTTCCAGAGGATGAGGCAGCTTTCATAGCTATGCATATACATGCAGCTGCCAATAATATACCAATATCACAGGCAGCATTAACAACAAATGTAATTGCAGCATCTATACAATATATTGAAGACTCTTTAGGAATAAACATAGATAAAGAAAGCATAGAATATATTAGGCTGTTAACTCATATAAGATTTGCGGTAGATAGGGCACGAAAAAAGATAAGCATAGAAAATCTTTTAATAGATACTATAAAAGAGAAATATAATTATTCTTTTCAGATAGCTAAAAACCTATCTGAAATGTTAAATAAAGAATATTTTATAGAGTTTTCTGAGGGAGAAATAGGATATATAGCGCTTCACCTTCAGACCATAATAGGTAAATTAACGTGATTTTTAAGAGCATGTTACTGGTAATGCAGGCATTAGCTCAAGAGATGATGGAACTATATTGTCATTTCTTGGGCTTTTTTTATAAAAAAATAAAAAGGGGGTTTTTAAATGTCAACGACAAATCTTATGCCTAATCAAATTGCAGAGCAAATATTGAAGAAAGTGGGCAATAAGCAAAATATTATTTCAATTGCTTATTGTATGACAAGATTGAGATTGACAGTAAAGGATTTATCTTTAGTACAAAAGGAAGAACTAAAGAAGACAGAGGGAGTATTAGGACTTGTTGAGCAGGATAATCAAGTTCAAATAATTTTAGGTCCTGGAAGGGTTGTAAAGGTAGCAAATGAAATGAGCCTTTTAACAGGATTAAAAGTTGGTGAGCTTGATGAAGCTGCTATAAGAAAAGAAGAAATTAAAGCAAAGAATTCTACACCATTTAAAAATTTATTAAAGAAGATATCAAATGTATTTATACCATTAATTCCTGCATTTATTGCGTGTGGTCTTGTAATGGGTATTAATAATATTTTATCAAAATTCAATCCTGAATTCGCAAAAACTACATTTGGAGGAATTTTAGGAGTTATAGGTGGAGCAGTTTTCTTTGGACTTAATTTGTTTGTTGGTGCAAATGCTGCAAAGGAATTTGGAGGTTCTCCAATGCTTGGAGGAACAATGGCAGCTATAATATCTGGTCCGTCTCTTGCTAATGTACAGCTTTCTGGGAAACCGCTTGTTCCGGGACGAGGAGGAGTTATTGCAGTTTTGTTAGTTGTTGTATTTAGTAGTTGGCTTGAGAAAAAAATAAGAAAATATATTCCAGAAGTATTGGATTTATTTATTACACCGCTCCTTACTGTACTCATTGCAGGATTTGCAGCTATATTTGTATTGCAACCTTTAGGAGGTGCAATTTCAGATTCAATAGGTAATGCAGTAAAGGCAGCAATACAAAGTGGTGGAGCTATAACAGGATTCATACTTGGAGGAACATTTTTACCGCTTGTAATGACAGGATTACATCAAGGACTTACTCCAATTCATGCTGATCTTTTAAAAACAACAGGGCAAAATCTTCTGTTACCAATACTTGCTATGGCTGGTGCTGGCCAAGTTGGGGCTTCTATAGCAGTATATTTTAAGACCAAAAACAATAGACTAAAAAAGACTATTTTATCAGGTCTTCCAGTAGGCATACTTGGAGTTGGAGAACCATTGATATATGGTGTTACGTTACCTCTTGGAAAGCCATTTTTAGGGGCATGTATTGGAGGTGCATTTGGAGGAGCTTTCAATGCTGCTACTAAAGTAGCTTCAATAAGTATGGGATTATCAGGTCTTCCACTTGCTGCATTAATAAAGCCGGGGACAGTTGTATATTATTTAATTGGTGTTCTTATTGCGTATACAGCAGGATTTATAGCAACTTATATATTAGGATTTGAAGATCCAGAAGAATAATATAAAATATATAATTATAGAGAATTGAGAAAACTCAATTCTCTATAATTGGAAATAAGGAGATTTGTATGCCAAAAGGAATTTCAATTTTTACAGGTTTAAATTATACTTTGGAAGAAAATTTAAATTATATAGTTTTTGCAAAAGAAAATGGATTTCAAAGCATATTCACATCACTACATATACCTGAAGCGGATTATAAAAGGACTATTGATGAATTTATTAATATGGTGGAATTCAGCAATAAGAATAATATGAATGTTATTGCAGATATATCTCCGAGGACTTTTAAATATTTAGGAGTAACAATGAACGATATGAAATATTTCAAGGAACTTGGATTATATGGAATTAGAGTGGACTTTGGATTTACAGCAAAAGAAATAGCTGAATTCACCAAAAACCCTTATGATATAAAAATAGAAATAAATGCAAGCACAGTAAACGAAAAATTTTTAAATGAATTTCGAACATTTGAACCTAATTATAGCAATATACAAGCTTGTCATAATTATTATCCGAGATTAAATACAGGGATATCTATTGATACGTTTAATTATAAGAACAAATTGCTTAGAAAGTATGGAATAAATATATCAGCATTTATTCCTTCTTTAATAAATAAAAGAGCACCTTTATTTGAAGGACTACCTACTTTAGAAAATCATAGATTTATGGAACCTCAAATTGCAGCTAAACATTTATTTGTATTAGGAATAAACAATGTTATTTTTGGAGATAGTATTCCAACTAATAAAGAGATAGAAACAGTTGGAAGAGTTGATGAAAATATTTTAGAGCTAAGAATAAAAGCGTTTACTTCAAGTAAAATAGAAAGAGATATTTTATTTAATCATATTCATACAAATAGACCTGATAATGCAGAAGATGTTATTCGATCTACATCTTCAAGAGAGCATATAAATGAAGTAATAGAACCTTATAATAATATTGAAAGGATTATTGGTTTTATTACTATTGATAATAAGGACTATTTAAGATATTGTGGAGAACTGCAGATTTGCAAAAAAAATCTTCCGGCTGATAATAGAGTTAATGTTGTAGGAAAAGTTATTGATGAAGAAATATTTTTGATTAATTACATAAATGAAGAAAGTAAATTTAAATTTATTGAAACGAAATAATTGTGGAGGTAGAAATGGACATTAATAAATTAAATGTATTAACAACTGAAGGAAGGAATATTAATACAATTGATATTGATAAACTTGATACCTTAGGTATTATTACTCTTATAAACGAAGAGGATAAAAAAGTAGCTTATGCTGTTGAAAATGCTAAAAAAGACATAGCAAAGGCTGTAGATGAGATTGCAAATCGACTATCTAATGGCGGGAGGCTTATTTATATAGGAGCAGGTACAAGCGGCAGGCTTGGGATTGTGGATGCTTCTGAATGTCCACCTACTTTTGGAGTAGATTTTGAACTTGTTCAGGGATTGATTGCAGGAGGACATGAGGCAATTTTTAAGGCTGTTGAGGGGGCTGAGGATGATGAGGTACTGGGTAAAAAAGATTTAGTAAACATAAATCTTACATCTAAGGATGTAGTTTGTGGTATTGCAGCCTCTGGCAGAACACCTTATGTTATAGGTGCCATGAATTATGCAAAAGAGATTGGTGCTGCAGTTATTTGTGTTACTATGAACCCTGAAAGTGAAATGTCAAAGATAGCTGATTATCCTATAAGTGTTGTAGTAGGACCTGAGGTTATAATGGGTTCTACACGTATGAAAGCAGGTACTGCCCAGAAAATGGTTTTAAATATGCTCACAACTGCAACTATGATAAAGCTTGGCAAAGTATATAGCAATCTTATGGTTGATGTTAAGGCAACAAATGAAAAGCTTGTAGCAAGGGCAAAAAGGATTGTAATGATAGCAACAGGTGCTGATGAAAATACTGCAAGCAGTATATTAGATGAAACTAATTATGATGTAAAATTAAGTATTTTTATGCTTTTAACAGGGTTAGAAAAGGAAAAAGCAAGAGAAATGCTTAAAAAAAACTGTGGCTATATTCAAAAAGCCTTAGAAGATGTAAAAAATGAAAAATAAAATATTTTTCAGAATTTTTATCCTTGAGCTGCTGACAAATGTATTTTGTCTGCAGCTCTTTTAAGTGTGCCCGGCATGGGCAACAGCTCGGCGGTGAAAGTCCGCTATGGGCTTGGTAGTGGGAACCATTAGCCAATGGCAAGGGTGTCCATCGTGAGGTGGAATCTGAAGGAAGCCGGAGGCAAAGTCTCGGCTCGATGAACAAGAACCACATACGAGGCTGACTTGAGGCGGACGAGTTTGCGGAACAAAACAAAGTCCAACACTACCCGAACCTCATACAGTAAATGTGGCGAGTATATGGGATGAAGGCGGTTGCTCTTACCCGGGGAGGTCTAACAGATATGCCATAAAAAGAATGAACTTTCTCAATGGCAACCTATTCAGCGATGAATAGCTGAACTGTTAGAAGTCAGCAGAGGTCATAGTACTACGAAATACGCG
>NZ_FUYH01000030.1 GCF_900167605.1 Caloramator quimbayensis
TTTGACCAAAGAGAATCTACTACGATGTTAGTTCATGAAAAACTTCATACCCATAGAAAAAATCATTTGAGAGGGAGGTATGTTGATAGTATTGAAGCATTCAATAATCTTGTAGTAGAATTGGCAGGAGCTGATATTTATTATAGTTGTGTAAATGTAGTCAAATAAAGAAATAATGAAAATGCCTGTTATCAATCTTTGGCTGATGGCAGGTCTTTTCGTGTGTATTTTGTTTCAATAGGGCATCAAATTTAATCGAAACATTTGTAAATTAAAAATGATATCCATGTGAAACATTTCAGAGGGTTAAAAAAAGGTTTGTCGAGGGGATACCCTAAAGAAATATAAAATTTAGTATTCTTTAGTTTGGCTAGTTGAAATGTCTTGCCTTTCATGAAAAAGTAGTGTACAATTCCCACCCAATAAAAGGAAGTTTAAAAGGAGGAAGTTTAAATATGGCGAGATATGCCTACGCAAGAGTAAGCGATAAAGAGCAGCATAGTGACAGGCAAGTCACGAATATCAAGAAATACTATCCAGACATACAGGATGAGAATATTTTTATTGATAAGATAACTGGTAAAACATATGATAGACCGGAATACTCAGTTCTAACTAAGAGAATTTTAAGAGCTGGCGATGAGATTATATTTTCTGAGCTTGATAGAGTTGGTCGTACCAAGGCTGGAATTAAGGATGAACTGGAATTCTTAAAGAAAAAAGGCGTGAAGGTAAGAGCATTAGATATACCCAGCACATTATATGACGCAGAAGGTAAAGAGCAGGATTTGATACTTGATTTAGTCACTACAATTCTTATAGAGGTTTATTCAACATTGGCGCAGCAGGAGCTTGAAAGAAAAGAATACAGGCAGAGGCAAGGGATTGAGGAAGCTAAAAAACGTGGGGTTTACAAGGGACGCAAGCCAATTGATGTGAACATGACAAAGTTTGCAGATATATATAAACGCTGGAAATCAGGAGAGCTTAAAACTGTAGAAGCTAGGACGTTAAGTGGCCTTAAGAATAACACCTTCTATCGTACAGTTGAACGTTATGAAGAACAATACAAGTTAGGTAAATATGCAAGTGAAGCAATATAAATTGAATAGTAGCATTGAATAGACCTCCTCTACTATATCGTTTGAGGGGGTCTCTTTATTTGAATTTTATATGATGTTGACATGAAGCTAGCATATTGCAAATAATTCAAACTTAGTTGAATAAATTAACAGAGGTTAGATTTGCATTGATATTCAATAGAAAATGTTGTAATGGCTCGAGTCTAATTGATAAGGAGTGTTCACTAATCTTGCAACAAAGCATATGAAGAAATAAAAAATGGTTGCTGAAGGTAGTGAAAACAGAATAAAATGAAGCTGAATTTATAATTTATATAACTTCAATAGTGAATAGCAAGCCTTTTTACATGCCTTCCTTTTCTGTGTTTTCATCAATCACAACAATCTCACTAAAAAATTGTGTAGGCTTGTAAACGCTGATTATTCCAGGTATAATATCTCCACAATTTTACAGGAGGTGCAGAATATGAAGGGTTTAGTATGTCCCATTAACATCAGGATAACCAATCAAGACATTAGTAGTATTATTGATAAAGCAATGAATACCGGAGGTGGAAGTCTTCACTGGTGTTATGGAGCAGAGCCAAAATACAATAAAGGCATACCTATCAATGAAGTCATTGCAAATGGTGGAACACTTCTACTGCAAGGAATAGACGGAGCGACACATGAATTGACAAGGGACAAATTGATAATAGGCTTGCAACAGGCATTACCCTATTTGGACAATGTAATAAATGGAATAAATCTGGATGGGACTTTAATTGATGGTATTGGTGCCGATCTGATTGTGCAGTTAGCATTGTTCAATGAGCTTATATATGATTAGGATAGGAGGGGGAGTTTATCAGATGAGCATAGAAAAGAATATTACTCAGACAAATAAAGAGCAGTTATTAAGGGGGCTACCAATCTTCCATTCTGAGGAATCAGCAGCTCTCACCTATAACCTACTTATAAACGATTATGGAGAACCATTTAAGAAGTGTAGCATGTATAGTGAACTAAAAGACAGCAATGATATAGGGTCGCTGTACTCAATAGTAGAATTTAATCAAGGGGTACAATTTGAGGACATAACCGATAACTCTTTTTTAATAAGAGAGCTACTATGTTTTGGAATCCGGTACTTAGCATTTTTCGGTGGGGGCAGGGATTATATAGTTAATGCAATTGCTTGTAGTGATTACAATGTTTTAGATGAATTGATACATCATAAGAACTATAAAATAACAGATGTGCCAGTAGAATATCCGGTTAAAATCCATGACCTACAAGACTTGCAAGAATTGTTGCATGAAAAATTGGCATAAAGGTGCAAGCATAAAGGTGCAAGCAGGGGTTGACGCCATGTAGCAGCAGTAGAATTTTTTAAGTATACAGCAGGAGGTTTATAACGAAGCAGTGCCTTTTCAGCTATACAGTAACCATTTCCAAGCATATCAGTAATATAAAAAAGTAAGACAGCAGGCAATTAAAGAGTAAGACAATAGCCAATTAAAGAGTGGGCATAGTACCACTCTTTTTAGTTTGCAAAAGTTTATTAGTAGGCAATGATAACTACGTTAAATAGTTTTATCGGAAACATCGGCAAAAATATAGCAGTAAAACCATATTATAGTACATTACAAATCTCAAAGAAATTAGATGGATGAAATTTTTAATATGCTAAAAATAGAGCAGTCGGTCAAAAAAGACCTATTATCTCAAGCACCTATAACACTTGAAATGGAATAATAGCCCTGTAGTGAGGTTTAGCAGGAAGTCAATAGCTGTATGCATATTAAAATTTCAAAGAAACGAGATAGTTGAAATAATATAAGATACATATTTTCTCATACTTAAAAACATACATGTAGATATGAATAGTATCACTAAAATATGAAAATGAGTCAGTAAGCTAAATGCTACACATCTCATAGGATTTCAAATGAGGCAGATAGCTGAAATTTTCAATCCTAGGTAAAGGCATTGTGTGGATATAGGTATAAATAATTTGTTGGGAGGAGAGTTTAAATGAACAGGCAAGACGGGTTGGATGTTAATTATTTAAGCAAGGTCATAAAACAGAGTGCAAGCTTAAATTATTCAGTAACAGAAGAACAAATAAGAGAAATCTGTAGAAAAACAAACATGGATGAGGTGGCTTTACTGAAATCTTCCTTAAAGTGTTTATTATCATTATTAGAATATAATGCTAAACAGTCAGCGAGAATAAATAAAGCAGAAGATGAGTTGAAAGTTCTAAAAGAAGAAGTAAAGATGCTTAGAAGTCAAAAGACTGTGAGCAAAGAGGATTTAAGGATGTGTAGAATGAAAAATGGAGCAGTCACTAATTATAGATATGATGCTAGTAAAGAATTGGTAAATTACTATGCAAGTAAAGGATTAAGCAATGAAGAAATTGCAAAGGAATTAAATATCAGCAAATCAACAGTCTGGAGACGTAAGAAAGAACATGAAAGGGCAGTTCATAAGCTATTGGGCTTACAGGATTTTACAAAGAAAGGGTGAGGTTTATATGAAAATCAAATTATTATCAGTAACTTATACCGACGGAACAGTAAGACATTCAGAGGCAGTTTATTATGATGGTTCAGAATTATATGCAATGACAGCATATTTGGCTGATGACTACCTGGAGGAAAGATATATGTATCCTACTATTAAAAAAGATGGGAAATTTGTGCTCAAAAGGAGTTGCAAGACAGTTACTAAAGATGGCATCATATATGGCAAAGTAGACCCGGATTATCAGCAGTATATCGGTGTAGATGATTTCATTGTTGAAAACAGGCATTTAAGGTATATAAATAAGCACAGTGATGAAATATTAGAGTTGTTAGGATATAGTAAGTAATCAAGAAGGATATGCAGAGGCTTGTTTAAGTCTAATACAGGTTTAAATGAAACCAATAGCACCGAGGAACACCAGCTAAGCATTAGGAGGTACATTCACCTGACAGCATTTCAAGTAAATTCGAGTTGAAATTGATTAAATGGTTGAAAGTGAGAAATTTGATTCTACTGCCCAAAAAAATCATAGTGCAGTAAAGGTAAATCGAGATATACAGGGGCGATTTTTAGTGTATGCATTGATGGTAAAAAGGCGTGGGTGATTGATTTTTAAAAGGGTTTAGGTGAGAAATGCAGGTATCAGGTTTATTCAGCACATCATATAAAGAAAGCTATTAAAAGATTAGACTTAATCTATTTTTAAAATAAAAAAAATCAGGAGGTATTTGTGATGGAAAAACATTTATTAAGCGGGGTAAGTATTTATATGCTATACCCATACGGGAAAGCTGTTGGAGTAAACACTGAATTACCTATGTATAACAGCTTTGATATCTGGAAGCGTTTAATTAGGGATTATAAAGACCATGACAAAGTAAAAGGTTTACTGGAAATAGGCGATGTTCGTTTTCTTGGAAAACATCTTGATTTTCCTAAAGGAGTAAAAAGACCAGTACCTAATGCTAAAAACACAAGAGAAACAGTGCGTAATTATGGAGAAGCACCAACACCTATACAAAGATTCTATGAGAAACATAGTGTAACATACGCAGCTAGGCAATTAAGTGCGGAAAGCTACATTTTAAGAGATGTGCCCTATAAGCCATATTACACTAATAAATTTAATCTCAATCAATTAGTATACCCTTACGGTTATGGATGGACATTCATTTATGAAGTGGGAACTAGGCAATGGTTGTTTTACGAAGTTGAAAATAATGAAGGCAAGTTATGGTCAGAGGCCGACTATTATAAGTGGCTTGAACATAGGAAAAAATTAGGGCTGTATTAAATAAAAGCATTAAACACTGGGGCTACTCAATAATTGGGTAGCCTTAAATATAAAAACGGGGAGGTGTTTATTATGGTTACAAGAGAAACAATACTTTTGCCAATACTTATGCAAGAGAAACAAAGACTTTTGGATTTATCTATTGAGAATGAGGATAAGCCTAAACAGGGCTATGAAGAAGATTGGAAGGATTGCAAAGAAAGAATAGGGCTTCTGGAGCAAATGCTTAATGAGATTCCGGAAGAGTGTATTGAAGATGAGTTTGCAGGTACAGCACAGCAAGTGTTCATTGGAACTTTTGATGAGAAACCTGCACTTTGGTACAATAGCAGATATCATTTTATAATGGACTACTTTGTAAATATGAATATCATAGATTCTACTAATAAGGGTTATCATGATAAGAGGTTATTAAGATTATGTTATAAGACATATAAAAAGTGGTTCGTAAGCGGTAAATATGAGCTTGAAAGGCAAAAACGAGCTGAAGAAAATCTAAGTACCAATATTGAAGCAACAGTCATTGATGATAGAGTCATGAAATTAAAATGGGTTTAAGAGAAAAAGTATGAAATAGGCTGCCTAAAATGGGCAGCTTTTTTTATTTGCTCTGAAATTATACAGGATATACAGTTTGCACAGAAAGTGCATATATAGTACATCTAGTATTAGAAGTAGTATCTTTAATACTAAAATTTGTATCTAACAATTGAATTTACGCCTATCCTATGGTAAGATAAGGTTGTACCTTTATGTGCAGGAGGGAGCTTAATGGCACTAAGCTACAATAAATTATGGAAGTTACTAATAGATAAGAACATGAACAAGGTAGCTTTAAGAGACCAAACAGGTATCGGACCTTCCACTCTTTCTAAGTTAACGAGAAATAAAAGGGTAAGCATGGAAGTCCTTGAGAAGATTTGCAAGGAATTGGACTGCAACATTGGCGATATCGTGGATTATGTTAAAGATTAGATAGAATGGAGATTTATACGATGGATACTAATTTAAACAGCTTAGAGATGATGAGCAAGGAAGAACTTCTCGACTTTGCTAAGAAAATGATTAGCGGTGGCATAACATTATCGTTTAACGGAAAACGCACAGCACAAGTGATTGAGCGTAAGGTAATGCCACGTATAGTCAGAATTGATAAAGAGCTTAGTTTTAATGATAATAGCATTGAAGGAAACAACATCATTATTGATGGCGAAAATCTTCAAGCCATGGTAACTCTTTATAAATACAAGGGTCAAATAGATTTAATACTCACAGACCCGCCTTATAATACCGGAAAAGATTTTAGATACAATGACAAGTGGGATACAGACCCCAATGACCCTGATTTGGGAGAACTCGTAACATTGGAAGATGGATCAAGACATACAAAATGGATGAAGTTTATGTTGCCGAGAATTCAAATGATGAAGGCAATGCTAAAGCCTAATGGAGTTTTAGCTATTTGTATTGATGAACGTGAGTTTTTCCATCTTGGCATGTTACTTAATGAAGTTTTTGGAGAAGAAAACAGAATTGGTATTATTAACTGGCAGAAGACATACTCGCCCAAAAATGACTCAATACATATGTCTTCAGCGACAGAATATGTCCTGGTCTACTCGAAAGATAAGGCTAGTGCAAAAACAAATTTATTACCACGTAGTGAGTCAGCTAATTCAAAGTATAGAAATCCTGATAAAGATCCTCAAGGCCCTTGGACAAGTGGAGATATGCAAGCTAAAGATTTTTCTAACTCCACATTTTTTGGTATTCAATCTCCTTTTACTGGTGAAATGTTTTATCCTGATGAGAATAAGCATTGGAGATTTAAAAAGAGCGATATTAAAACAATGTTAGAAATGTACAATGTCGAATATGTTGAGAGGAAAGACCCGAATTCAATATCGACATCGAAATCTTTAGTAATCAAAGGTACTAAGGTTGTAGACGGAAAGTTAGTAACACCAGAAGATATACTCAATAAGGCAAAAGAAGCGGCATATGCAAGAACAAAAGTTAATCCATTGCCTACTCTGATTTTTCTTAGAGACGGTCTTGGGGTGCCTAGGATAAAAAGATATCTAAAGGATGTAAAAAAGGGTATGGTACCTTTAACCTTTTGGGCAGATGAAGAGTACGAGGAGATATTTGAAATTGGGGTTCAATCTTGGGAACACGAAGAGAGTGGGCATAGTCAAACAGGTGTGAATGAGCTTGATTATATATTAGGGAAAGGGCATAACTTTGAAACAGTAAAGCCTTTAAAACTGATTGAGAAAATAATTCAGCTATGGTGTCCTCCAAATGGTATTGTACTTGACCCCTTTGCTGGTTCAGGAACAACCGGACATGCTGTACTAGAACTGAATGACATGACTGATGCAAAAAGGTCTTTTATTCTTATAGAAAAAGGCGAAGAAGAAGATAAATATGCCCGAACATTAACAAGGGAGCGTGTCAAGAGAGCCATCACAGGTGAAAGAGTCAATAAAGACGGAACAGTTGAGAAGTTGGAAGATGGGTTGGCTGGTGGATTTGCATATTGGGTCTTGGATAAAAAAGTAGACGCTAAAGCTATTCTGGAAATGAAACGTGAGGAACTCATAGATGTCATCACAACATCGCATTGGGAAGATGATAAGAGGAAGGCTACTAGTGTTATTGAGAGAATAAATAAGGATTACAAGTATTTAGTAGGCAAAAACATTCTGAATGAAGGCTTCTTCATTATTTGGAACGGTAAAGACTCAGTTGGTGAATTAAGCCAGAGTACCTATATGGAGCTATTAGCTGAGGCGAAAAAAGAAGGTGTCAATACGCCATTCCATGTATACGCAAGATATCAAGTTTATCAGACACCTAAAGTAAGATTTTATCAAATACCTGATAAAGTACTTGCGCACTTAGGCCTCAATGAAAATAGTGATAGATATAATAATGAGGAGGACTAACAGTGGAGCTAATAAAATTTCAGATAAATGCATCGGAGATGATTGCGACTAGACTTGCTGATTATTTAAAAGATCCATTAATGAGGACTAAAGATGAGATAATACCTTTTTATCAAAACTTATCATCAATAACTGGTTCTGGTAAGACACTTATTCTTGCAGACTGTATCGAGCAGATACGGGCATACTTGAGCACCCAACCTGTAGTACTATGGTTATCTAAAGGAAAAGTTGTTGTAAGTCAAACTTTAGAGAACCTATCTAACGGTAAGTATGCGGAGAATATTCCTAATTATGACGTTAAACCACTGCTGGATTGTAAGGAAAGAGACTTGCAGGATGATAAGAGGGGACTAATACTAATAGCTACTGTAGGAAAGATAAATCAGAAGGATAAAGAGGAAGGCGACAGACGAGTTTTTCAGACAGGTTTTGATAATGCCGACAGCTCTTTATGGGACATGCTTAAAAAGCGTCAATCATTTGCAGGTGTGAAAAGAGATTTAATAATTGTTTATGATGAAGGTCATAACCTATCAGACCAGCAAACACAGATACTACTTGACCTATCACCTACAGCCTTAATTGCAGCAAGTGCTACTACTAAAGTACCAAAAGCTTTAGAGTGGTATATTGCCCGTTTGAAAAATGAAAAGGGCATGAAGGATAAGGACTTGGTTGTTGCTGTAAGTAACAAGGAAGTTGTTGATAGTGGGCTTATTAAAAAGCATATATCTCTTGGTGGTTACTTAACACCTATGGAATTAGCAATCAATAACCTATTAGCGGACATGAAGGAAACCGAAGAAGCAACTAAAAAATATGATTGTAGGTTCTTACCAAAGGCTATATATGTAAGTGATACAAACATGTTGCTCTCTACATCTGAGGTTGATAATCATTTAGTGCCTTTCAATCAGAGACGAGCAAGACCAATTAAGATATGGAAACATCTTGTTGAGCAAGGTGTTCCTCCGGAAGAAATTGCAGTATACTGTAATTTGAAATTTGATAAGAGATTTCCCAAGCCTGATAACTTTAATTTGTTTAGTGGTGGCGACAACGATTATGAAGAGTTCACAAAAGGAAATTATAGGCACATAATATTCAACCAATCTCTTCAAGAAGGTTGGGATGACCCTGCCTGTTATTTCGCATACATTGATAAAGACATGGGTTCAAGTACCCAAGTAACTCAGGTCATTGGTAGGGTTTTAAGGCAGCCTAATGCAACACATTATCCTGATGATAAGTTGAATATGGCAAGTTTCTACATAAAAACTGATGAGAAGGACGTTTTTAAATCAATATTAGAGGAAGTCAGAAAAACATTATCCATTGACATTCCTGAAATTTCGATATCTTATCACATTGGCAGCGGCAAAAATAAGATAAGACCTACGGAAGAGCCAAGACATGAAGTTGAGGTACCGGACATTGCTATTGTATCTGATAGGGCTATGGCAGAGATTAAGAATGTCGTTGATAAGATGATAGACTATTCAAAAGATGATACAAATACTATTGGCGAAGGTAGCACTATTAAAGTTATAACGGACATTGGATCTAATGAGGATGGTCGAGAGGTTACAACAGTAACAGCACATAGTAATAAAGTTACGGTAAGATGGATTTTCAAAAGAGAGCTTGATAAATTAGCCAAGAACGCCATAACTATATGTGATATATCTGCCCCTAAATTTGACGCACTTGTTGAATACAACAGCAATGCAGCATCATATGTTAAGGATGAAGCAGCCAAGATAGCGGAAATCTATAGGCAGAACTCAATCATCATGCAAAATCCAATTGATACAGTTCCGGTAGGGGAAGTTATCATAAATGATGAAAGTATAGAATTTAAAAATTCTGTACATGCAAGGTATAGTGATTTCAATGGCTTTGAATTGGATTTTGCAAAGGAGCTTGATAAGACAGGTTTAGTTTGGATGAGGAATCCTAAGAATGGCATCCTGAAAATCAAGTTATTGGATGGAAAAGGCACTGATAACTTCAATCCCGACTTTATAGTTTGGACAGATAAAACAGTTTATGCCCTTGATACCAAAGGAGACCATTTAATTCATACCGACAGTGTAAGGAAGCTATTCTATCTTGAGAAGGCATGTGATGGTAAGGATTTAGTCATAAAGCTAATAAGTGAGAAAAAATATAATGTTCATGGACAAGTAATAGACCAAAATGGCTATACCGTATGGCAGCTTAAACAAGGGCAAATATCACCGATAACATGCTCAACAATAAAAGAAGCAGTAAACACCTGTGTATCAGATTAGAAGTTTATTAGGAAGACTGTTTGATTAAGGAGAATACCTTTCAAACAGTCTTTTTTATGTTTCAGCAACCTCATTTTATGTTTATTTTATTGCAATTCTCTATTGATAATGTTTTGTATTGGCGGTATCATCATCTGACATTTTATAGAAAGGGTGATTTTATGCTAATTCATTACGAGAAAGATATTGAAAGACCGTTCAGTGTTGTTTTACAGACTGACAAGGTAATCATTGTAAAGCATGAAAATACTTTATATCGTGTCAAGGAATGGTGTTATTGTGGTAGTAGCTTATTTGCCGGATTGAAGGCTGGATTTAACGTAGACCTGGTTTCCCTTGATACAGATGAGCTGGAGAAATACAGTGAAGCCATGCAATATCAAAAGGTATAAAAACCTTATAAATAAAGAAAGCATTGAAACTGTTGGAGTTTAAATGTTTCAAAAAATATTTATAAAAAGGGTTGATTTTTTAGGGAGAGTCAGTTACCATCACTTCCCAAATTAAATATTAAGTTAAAATGGAAGGATGTGTAAAGATATGTTTCAAAACGACAGGTACATAACAAGAGGTATCAAAGAGAAAATCAATGATAAAAATCCGGTGACTTTCCTGGTTTTATGGGGCTTGATTGACGATATGGACATTCCTGATAATAAGAAGGACTATCTTCAAGTCTTCATATTACGTGCAAAGTCCGGCAGACGGAAAATGCAGGAGATTGAACACTTTCAGGAGGAACCGCCATATAAAAGGATCCACAGATTTTATACAGAGTGTCCAGTAGATGCAAAGGTTTATGTGATAGATGACGGGGATCATTCAACTATGCTATTGTCCGAGGAATATTAACTTATTAGAGATACCTTATTAAACTTGGGGTATCTCCTATTATTTTGTATTAAAAAGGTTTGTTTGATAGGTCATATTAAAGTACACAATGTATGAGCTTGTTGAGTTTGCAAGCTCTTTATTTTTGCATAAATTAATTCCATGATTTTGTAAATCAACTGTTGCAGCATTTCGCTAATAGCGTTAAAATCCATTGCACAGTAGAAAAGCTAAAGAATATTAAGAAAGAGGGTTGTATGATGAGTAAAAAAACAGCAATTAACCGGATCGACTTGGGTATGACAAGGATTGCAGGATACACTCTATATGATGAGGTTAGTCGTGAGTTTCAAGAAACGACTCCAAAAGAGGTTAAAGACCTTATAAACCGTGGGCAAGTCAACGGATTGAAACTTGTTGACGGTGAGATAGAACTAGATAAAGACGTTTTTTGCATGAGTAATCTTATGGTGAAATCAGCAGTCGGAAAGTATAGGACTCTTTACCCTACTACTAGCATAGTAAACTGTATGTATGCTGTAGTAAGGGTGATTGAAACAGATAATGGAAGGCTTTACGAAATCATAAATAATAAATGTGCTAGAGTTAAAGTTACTCCTGAAAAACTGAAGATACTTATGGAGATAGGTTATGTAGCAGGTGTTAAAATGGGGGCATGCGGAGAAATTGAGCTATGCAAAGGCGTTACCATTGAGGACAAACGAACCAAACCAGAGCAGTTTGAAAGCATAACTCAAACAGAGGTCAAGGAACATGAACAGAGTTTACCGGATATCAACATTGAAGAAGAAAAGGATTTAACAGTCGAAGGTAACGAAAAATCAGCGGAAAAAAGTGTTGAATCTGTGGCTGATGAGTCAGATACTCCTGTTGAGCAGGAAGATAATAGTTCAGAGATTGTTTTTGACAGTCTTGATGTCCCGGAAGTCCATGCTGATGGTAATACAATTTCAGATGATATGTCCACACCCCTTGATAATACAGAGGTAAATGAGGGTGATAGTCCATCAAAAGAACAGGTTGAGGAAAAGAAAACAACTACTCCCCGAAAAAATAAGAAGAAATAATACAATGCTTTAAGTGAGGGGGTTTAAACCCGGTGTATTGAAGTTGTTTGGATGCAGGCAGAAATTTATTTAATAGACACGTTGCATTGTTTCATTGCGACAATGATCCGGTTTGTATCATCACATGAACAATACCATAGGGTGAAAAGCTTAGTTGAAGGGAAGTTACATAGGGACGGCTTAGCATAGATTGGGAAGACACCATCTAATGAAACTCATAGAGTCAGTGGAACCATTGGAATTAAACGGGCGGTAGACGGGAATATCCAATAGGCGGAAACTGGACGGACGGAGGACACAGGGTAGCCGTGGTTAGCTGGAAATGGACGATAAATAACCAGGCATCTATACTAAGCTGTAGAGCAAGCAGGCATTGAAAGGATAGCAAGCCATAAATGGCTTGTCCCAAACCTAAGATTGAAAACAGGTAAGACTGTCTATATCTTAGGTTTTATTTATTGAGGGCAATTTAAAGGTGGACAACCAGCCCCATACCTTAGATTGAAAGCAGGACAGGTTTAACCCGTAACATAGAATAGGACAAATGGTCAGCAGCCACAATAGGAACAGCATGGAAACTTATTTGCATTATTCAATGGTCAAATTGTCCTTAACCTTAGGAGGAAGTGGGCGGGGGGAAGGGTTTAGGTGGGTAGCTCCTTAGAAACTTCAACTAAGGCACAGGGCAACCTCAACTAAGGCACAAGGCAACCTAAGATAGGACATAAGGCAACTTCAACTAAGACACAGGACAACCTAAAATAGGACATTGGTTGTATTTTTATAAAACCTAAAAATAAAAGTAAGATAACCTTCACGTAGGTTATTTAGCATGAAAGATTTAAATGGATTAAGAAATCCATTGTTTATACATTAGTAATCTCAAGAATATTAGGTAGCTGAAATTTTTAAAATACATTTTTTGAAGCAGTCAATTCGAGAAGACATATTTTCTCACCTATATATAACACTTGAAATGAAAATCGAGCTATATTTAACAGGAAAACATTATCAACATGAGTAAGTGACACAGAAGGGTTTATTAAGGACTTTTAGCCAAGAATTAGAATAGACATTCCCTATCAGCATTTCAAACAAATTAGAATTGATTTTAATTAAATTAACGGATAATGTAAAATTCGACATCTACAGTATAAAAACCAGCTAATTCAGTGGAACAATTTCAGATATACATAAGGAACTAAAAATATTGTTTTGAGAAAATTTGAAAGGTTTAAAGGTTAGTTTATACGTTAGTTTGCAGCTATACAATAAAGTGGATAAGAAGACAAATAGAGGAAGGATGGATATGGGGGCGGGATTAGGAGACGGGGAGAGAGGTGGATAGGATTGTTTACATTGGGCAGATTGTACCAATACCAAGTACTTTGCCCTTTGAACAAATTGTCCCATACATCAGAAAAAATGTAGCAATGTGAACCAATTATCTAATACATCTTAAATCAAAGGAACTTAGGGATAGTAGCAATTCAGCCTTGAATCTCATAATAGAAGCTTTTAAAATTATTTATAAGTAGTTATCATTCATAACCGGTATAAAAATATGCAGCTATTACCATTGTTAGGACAGCAGCTTTTTAATATTAAACAAACCGATATTTTTAAATATCCTAAAAATAGGCCTGAAGATTATTAAAGAGTAAAATATTAAAGAAAGGTGGTCAAAAAAATGAGGCTCTTTATAATCGGCAGGGTATTTGAGGGGGATAAGCTGGTGGCTTATAAACTGTATGATGCTGACAAAAAAGTAATGGGTATATATCCTAAAGAAAACGTTAGGCATAGAGTGAGACAAGGCATACACGTAGTAGGTTTAAGGGTAACAAAGGATGGAGCAGTGACAGAAGTTTACAATTCATTTAGCGTAACAAAGACAGACATTCTAAATGGAAAAGGCAATCCAATTGAGCCATCAGGCAGATATATCCTATTAGGTTACAGTGGTTTCTTAGAAGAAACAAAATACAGGCTTGTAAATAGCAATGGTTATGAAAGAATAGTATCTCAAGATGAGTTTAAAGAACTGGTTGAGGAAGATAAAGTCAACGGTGCAATTAAATCGACTAAAATAGATGGCAAGATAATTATTTATAAACATTGCAATTACAGAGAGTATAACTACTAATTTAGTAAAGGAGGCATTTATCATGGCAAGTAAGTTTATGAGAATAAAAAAGTTGGTCATTCCGACACTGACCCTAATCATATTAGTAAGTCAATTGTCAGGATGTGCCGTAATGTCATCAAATGAAATGGTGGACATGATTAACCAAGGACGGTCAATAACCATAGAGCTTCCTAAGCCAGCATATGATATTGTAATTAAAGGACAGCAGCAGGAAGACATTGAATGGGTTCAATTAGACCAGTTGAAAACATTTAATCAAGGGTTCAGACAAGGTGTAGATGAAGTATTCAACATTAACATAGTAACTGAAAACGGAATTAATGGTAAGTCAGGTTGCTTGTATGTTGACGAAGCAGGTGATAGGAATGGTAATACTACACTTGAAGACGCACTAAGAAACAAAGTGTTCGTTACTAAGTATTGGCAAGATGCAGATGTTAAGACTAAATTAGTTAAATTAGCAAAGGAAGTTTACACAGATGTAGATGGCAATGACACCTATGCAATATTAGGAGCAATAAATGCCTACTACAATCTGATGCCAAATGCAGAGAACCCAAGTTCATTCAATCCTACACAGTCATTAACCAGGGAAGACTTCTACACATTGGCATTTAAAACTGAAGAAGGTGTAAGAGACATTAATGTTGATAAAAGATTCGCAGACGCAGTTGGTGGCGAGACTAAATTCACGAAGTTTGCACAGGAAGTTGATGAATACGGGTTTTTGTCGGTGAGTAACAGGAGTTTAGATGCAAACTCTTATAAAGGCAGTATTTCACGAGCAGAAGCAGTTTACATGATGGTCAATAAACATTTCCCTGAAGAACTGGCAAAGGTAACTGGAAAAGAGCAGGCATTTAAGGATACTAAGAACGCAGGCGACCTGGCGTTGAAGGTTGGGTTCAAGTATAAAGACAAAGAGACAAAAGAGATTTTAGGTAAAGACAGATGGCAAGCATATACCTTAGCATATATGATTCAAAATCCAGATAAAGGTTTACAGGATGAATTATATAAGGCTATGGTAGTAGCAAAACAAGCAGGATTGATAAGTGGGGATGAGTCAAGGTGGGATGAGCCAATAAGCAAGGCAGAAGCAATCCAGCTGGTTATTAATACTCATTTAGCCAAAAACAACTTGTACGGATACCTTAGTAAAGTTGAGTATGGGAAAAATGACTTAAGCAAGTTTACAGTGGAAAGTGAAGACCCTTATAAGGTTATAGGTGTAGATGAAGAGGGTATGAAATATGGTAAGGACTGGGTTCAAGTCCCAAAAGAGCAGTTTAAGCTTGACCCAAACACTAAATTGGAGAATGGTTTAACATTGGCACAGGCAAAGCAGGTAATTGAAAAAGTAAGGGCTGATGCAAAAGCAAAAGGAGCATCTGATAAAGAAATAAAAGAGTGGTTAGAATACGTAGCCAAAGACATGGGAACAACACTTGAGACATTAGAAGCATTACCTGATACCCCAGTAAATAAGTCGAATACAGAAAGTAGCACAAAGACAAGTAGTGGTAGTACAAAGCCAAGTAGTGGTAAGACATCTGGAAGTAGCAGCTCAAGTGGTAAGACATCTGGAGGCAGCAGCTCAGGTAGCAGTTCAAGTGGTTCAAACTGGAGAGAGGATTATGAAAAATTGCCAGACTGGCAGAAAGAGTTTTATGGTGACCCTGATGAAGAAATGGATTTCTCTGTACCTGACAGTGTAAAAGACCCATTTGAAGGTGCAAACAATTAAAACAATTAAATTAAATCATGAGGACTTCTACAATTCAGTAGAAGTCCACTGTATTTAAAGGCAAGTAACATATAAATTGGAGGTGATAACATGTTAGGAAATATAGAATTAACTAATTCAACTATAGGTGAATCTAAGATTAGATGTATGGAATATTACATGGATTGTAAAAGCATGTATGAAGAATTGAAGTGGGCTTCAAGGAGAAAGCGTATAGTACCATCTAGCATATTAAAGGTAATAGGGTCTGGGTTAGTAGCTATAGCTTCCAGCAGATGTTTGACATTAAAAATGTCAAGCTATGAAAGTACTTTAGATGCTATAAATGCTTTAAATAAACTTGGTGTAGGAATATCAAATAACACAGTTAATCTTGTAGAGTCAATGATAAGGGATGTTAAGGCATATAGGTTTAGTATGAATTACGAAGTAGATACTGCTGAAATAGGAAAATTTGTAGCGGAAGTTAGAAGATTGATTCTAAAGGGAAAGTTGATTACTTCTGATGAATTGAACAATTTCATTATAAGCAAGATTGAGTCTGGGGAAGAAAAGTGGATTACCAAGGGGCAGTTAAGGATTAAGTATTAGGATAACAATATGACTTCTACGTAATTGTGGAAGTCCTAAATAATTTAAAAGGAGGATAAAAAACATGAAAAGATTTGAAAGAATCATAAGCAAAAATGTAAGGAAACAAATACCACAGGCAG
Organism: Caloramator quimbayensis; assembly: GCF_900167605.1. Taxonomy (GTDB): domain Bacteria; phylum Bacillota; class Clostridia; order Clostridiales; family Caloramatoraceae; genus Caloramator_B; species Caloramator_B quimbayensis. Next base: position 16,667 of record NZ_FUYH01000030.1, read on the forward strand.
TTCAAAACGAGTTATTTAATCTGGTTGAAGATGTAGGTATAGGCTGTGTAGGAATTGACTCTATCCATAGGTTTAATCTTAGGATTGCACCAACTAGACCGGATATACAGGTTATGGAGTATGGAATAGTTGAAACAGGGCATACAGGACTATACACTATGAGAACAACGAATCCAGTCATAGCATCAATTTTGGTACTTGTTGAAGGTAAAACCATGACAATGATATTAGATGGTGAAATCTAATATACAAGGGCTGTAAAGAATTGAATATTTAGCTAGATTAAAAGGACTTCTGTTTAACGGCAGAAGTCCTAACTCTTTAAAGAGGAGGTTGATTCGATATGCGTGCCAAACTAAAGAGATTAACAATAAGAATATTGGTAACACTTTTAATAATAACATCACTGCCAATTTCAGCAATTGCTGATGACGGTATAGGTGATAATGATAATACTGGTGGAGGTAGTGGCTCTTACAGTACAGGAAGTCAGTTTACATGGACAAGTACTCAATCAGGCTATAGATTTGCAATTGTAGACAAAAACTTTAATCAAGTATCAAATACGGTAGACCTAGTATTTGGAAGTACATCAATGGTAACTAATACAAATGACTGGTATAAAACTTCAAGAGCGAAAGGTTCAGATAAAAAGGGTTATATTAAAACGACATTCGACCAAATACTTGCAAACCCAGAGTTTAAAGGTGCTCCATACCCACCAACACCAATAAAATCCATTATAGTAAATGGTGAAGAGAAACTTGTAGCTCAAGGTTATGAGTTTAAGAAGTGGTTTTTAAATGGAGAAGGAAGCATATCTAAAAATTACAATACACCAAGACCATCTGTTAGTTACAAAAGCAATCCAAGTATAACATCGGAAGTAAGGAAACAAGTAGATGAAGTTGCAAAATCTTCAGCAGACAAAGTAGAAGAAGCGGCTGAAGATTATAAATGGAAAGGTAGAGGATCCGACAAAGGTGGTCATTGGGTAAATGATAATACTTGGGAAGTAGAAACAACACCAAAACCAGAAGAAAACAAGCCAGGTTTTTTTAAATCCATTGTTAATGGTACCAAGAACATCATCAATAATGTATGGAATTTTATAAAAGGTATCTTCGGTGGTAAAAAATCAAGCAGTCTTGATAACTATAACGGACAAACATATGCACTTTCCACATCAAACAGTACAATAATCAGTTCTGAAGAATTAGAACAAATTCCATTAGCTGATTCTGATAAGGGATACGCTAGAGAAATTTTAAATGGAAGAGGGAAAGACGGTCAATTCTTATTCAAACTACCCGGTACAGATGTTAATGATGAAAGTAAATGGGTAACAGCGGTCATGATTGCCAATGACTACAGTGTAATAGTAGAGCCAATCTTCTGGTTTAGACCTGCAGCTTGGGCAAATGGTGGAATAGCTTCACCAATACATCCAAATTATGTTTATGGAACAGTGGCAAACCATATAGAGTTCAATGCAAAGCAAGGGTATAAGTTTGGTTCTACAGGTGGAGCATATGGAAAGTTAACAAGTAGTCTTGGTTGGAGTAGTATGTATGTAGGAAAAAATTGGCCTGACACTAACACTTTGATAAGGACACCAAGTATAACATCTGGGACACAGAGATTAAGCAGTTTACTTGGAATGCTAAACTCTAATGAAGGTATTGCAATGCACATCTATAATACATCAGATATAATTCCAGACAGTAATGATCGTGGTCCTACTCCTCCACCTCCTCCTACTTCTACTACTAATACAAATGACTTAATCCTTGAGCAGTCAGAAATAAGTAAATACATTTCAACAAGGACTTCAAACGTACCAAACTGGGGACCAGCAAACTTCACATTTAATTATGAAAGCATGAATGATTCAGATGTACATTATTGTGGAGGTTGTCAGACGGACTCTGATGGAGATAGATATTGTCCCGGTCATAGTTGTAATGCAAGGTTTGGAGATTCAGCATACAGATATATAATTGAAAACTCAGCGGCTATAAATGATAAACTTGAAGCAAACAGTGCTGGTGGCGTCTTTGCATCTAAAATGGTGAACAATGTTAAGTCTGGAAATGCAAGTTTAGGTGGAGGTTCAGACACCTTAAATACATCAGAGTATCAAACAGTAATATGGAGAGGGCAAGATGTTCCAACAATAGCATCTTACAAAGAAAATCCATCTATAGAATTAAGGGCATTGCTTGGTAAGTACGGTAAAACACCTGTTGGTAGCAGAGGTAAAAATGGTTTCTATACACTAGAATTTTTAGCTAATCTAGCACTATCAGGTTCATCAGATTTACAAACACATTCAGTTCATAGTTACACCGGAGGCATTTGGCATACATCAACTCATGTAGCGTCACCTTCTGATATATCTTACGAAGGTGATGTATTGGTTGGTATTTACAGAGGGTTAAATGATAAGTCTATTGGAAATGATACAAATACAAACCAACTTATGACAATAACACCTTTTGGTGGAGTGACATCTTTTCATAGTGCAGGTTACATGGTGCAAAGTTCAACACCTATTAAGTTTTACCCATACATCAGAATGACATATCAAACGAATGCAGGAAGTACAAAACATAATGTGAATATATTATCAGAATATATAAGTGAAATACTTCCAAACGATTTTGCTGAAGCAGCTTGGTACAATGACAATGAAAGCGAAAGTTTAACAATGAGCTCAACTCAATGGTCATTACATGCTAAGGCAATAGACAGTAGTAAGACTTGGGGTGGTAGAAACCAAGTACTACCTGGAGGGGCTATATACCAGCTAAGTACAAAGGCACATACATCACAGGTTGCATTAATAACTTGGCAGACTATAGTAGAAGATAATATAAGAAACATGCTATCCAATAGCATCCCAGCAAATGAATATACATTAGCTAAATCGACTACAGAGCATGATAAGTATGTAGCAGAGGCTAAAGATACACTTGAGAATTTGCAGATAGTTCAATGGGTAAACAGTGACCCATCAGCAACAAACGCATGGTCAGCTAATGGAAAGGCATTAAAGATTACACAAGGCGGTCAAAGTCTATCAGCATTGGGGTTAAGCGGAAGTACAAGTACAGAGGCTAAGTATAGACTTGGTAAAGACACAGCAGCAAATGCAGGTAACGAAGGTGATATAGATGTTATATCAGAAAATAAATCACAAGACACCTTCTTCAAAGTATTTGCAGCACCAGACGGAAAAGTTTACCTGGCTAAATCAATAGGAAGTCTAGATGCTCTTAAGAACGTCAGCGGAACAAATCCGACTGGCAGTGGCTCAGTAACAGTAACACAAATACTGGACAAAGCGGATGACTATTCTACAGTATCATCTAGATTAACTGGAGATGCTAAACAATTAAATGATAGGACTATGGTAGTAACTAACCTAGTCAAAGCATTGGAGAGAAATAATGGGGACGACCCAACGGCAACATGGGTTAGTGATGGACAATGGTATAATGAAGCATTTGATGGTATAGTAGTAGTAAGAAAAGCGACAACATTAACAGTAGGACTTAACAAACCAGGCATAAGAAGTGCGGTACTAGACCCGAAATTATGTCCTCCAAACAGCGGTAAGAGCGATATGTTCAGCAAAGCTTTCTTAAGTCAATTCCGTTTGGATGAAAAGAGTAGTACAGCGACAGCACAAGGAAAAGCACCGGGGTTTATAGGGACATTTAAGGGAAAAGACATAAGATTACCTGAAATGCAGGATATGTACCAGTCCAAGAAATTCTATATACCTAACGTTAACGTACAAGACTTGAACTAAACACAGTAAAATCAGTTATATTGATAAGAGAGTACCTTTAAAAATCTGAAGGTACTCTCTTTTTTTTATCAAATTTTATGGATTGATGGTATGGTTTTATGAATTTGTGGGTGTGAAGTTAAATTTGGAAATAGTGTCCAAAACAAACCAGAGGGTCACCACGGGGTTTTAGGGGTGGGGGTGGTGGGTAGATAAGGGTAAGGTAAAAAAGTTGTCCAAAACAAGCCACAGCAAGTTATAATTAAATGGAAATTATTAGAATGTAAAGTTTAGATTTTAGGCTTCAAAAGACTTGTTGATAGAGAAAATTCAATAGTTTCAACGAATATACTATGGTTGCGAATAAAGGCTGATGCAGTATGAACGTAAGCAGTTTACAAGGTTTTGGGTAAAAGCAGAGTTGTAATATGCTGTATAAAAAGTTATCAGTAAAAGTGAAATTGCAAATATGCTCTGTACAGGTTTATAAAGAATGTGAATTCAAGGTATACTTCCGGCAGGAAAACGTGAAATCTGAGTATACGTTCTGCTAGTCTAATGAAGTTCAAATAGCATTGGCAATCATAATAAACATGAGGAAGGTTTTGGGAGAAGGTGAAATCAAAGTAGGCATTCCGCTAGTCTAATGAAGTTCCAAAAAGGTAAAAGTAAGTTTATTTGTCGTTGTTATTCAGGCTATACATGAGGCAGGTCTTCCATACCTGTCTTTTTGTGTCACTTAAATAGGTTTATTTGTAAGAGTGTGTCAATTTTTATAAGCAAACGAAAGGCAAGTTGAGAAAATTAAGGCATTAGTCTTGGTGTAAACAGTTTTGAAGAAGTTGGATGTAATTTAGATACTTCAATATGGCTAGTTAATTATTTTAATACAGTGGATGAGCGATTGATGATATAGAGTATTAAGGGAAAAGTTTGAGGCTCAAAACTGGCTAGTTGATGTGTAGATTAGGCTTAATACAGGAGAGAAAAGTTGAATTTTCGATTGAAAAGTTGGGCTGTATTTTGGCTAGTGATAGAAATATATTTCTTCATTATAAATAGCCATACATGCAAGGCATGGCTGGTCTAAAGAATATGAAAATTAGCATTTCAAAGGTTTGGAAGGTTTATTAGTAAATGTTGCCGGACTAAGGAATATAAAAGGTTTATTCTGTAAAAGTAAAATGTTTATTTTGCTATAGGTACATACCACGCCACTATCGCCTACTTTGATTCGATTATTTGAAAGGCGTTGCAGGGTAAGCATGTTATTTCTTAATTGAGAACTCTGATTTGAGAAATTTCAAGGCTAAGAAAATAACCTTAAAGAAATAAATAGTAAATTAAAGGTTTTAAGTAAAAGATTTGTGAGAAATCTGCTTGGGAAAAGGGGGTTTTAGAAAAATAAAAAATTACGTAAAAATATTAAAATAAGCAACTTAAGAAGAAATGATTAAAAAATGGAGAGATTGGACGTTGAAATATTTGATAAGCATTACCACATAAACACCAAAAATAAAAATTAAGACTGGGGGATTTAATTATGAGAAGCATAATCAGTTTAACAAGAGAAGTTTACCACTGCTACATGAGGGAAGATGGTAGCTTATATGAAAGAGCAATAGGCTCAATAGCTAAGAGGAACTTAAGTAAAGATAAAGATGACTTCCTTAGAAGATATATAGATTTGATAATGAATACCAAGATTATAAGTGATACGACTAAACTTTATATTACAAGTACACTGCCATCTGTAGCGTCAGTAATTAAACAGCACAATTTGACATTAGCTGAGCATGAGCAAATAAATATTAAAACGGCTCAATCCAAAATAGACTATGATGGTAAAAAGCTTCTAAAGTATTTTCCAGATGACATGTTAAGTAAAGTAATAGGTTCAAGTTGTGATTTGGGACAGTATAACAAAATGTTAAACCTTGCAATATCTGATTATAAGACGAAAGATAAACTGCTGGACAATATATTGTTGACACTGCCTAGGGTTCCTGTTCAGGATACATTGTCGGATGAAGAATTACATGATTTCATTCAAATAATATCCCCTTTTATTAAAAAGCACAGGAGATACGTCGAAGAAAACTTACCTGAAAAAGCTGTAGGATACTTGTATTTTTTGACAAGTAATCCATCTCTATCTGGAAAGCATAAGGAACACTATAGCTTGATAAAACAAATTTTGGAGTAAATCATATTCAGTCCAATGGCTAGTTGAAAAGTGAGCAGGCTGTAAATTAAAGAAAGAGTTTATAAGAGCAGACCTTAAGCGATAGGCGTTTAAAGTCTGTTCTTTTTATTTTAATAGCAATATTTTCAACCTTAACATGGCTAGTGAAGATTCCAATTAGGGCTATTTTGAAATATTGTGTCTATTTATGTTTAAACATTACATTTGTTTGTGATATAATTATTTCAACAATACCATACAGAGGGAGGATAATATATGAACAATATTACAAACATTAAAATAAATTACATGATACTTGAGCAGATTCTTAAGGTAACTGGTACATATAAAAACCTGTGTGATGAGTATGAGTTTTTAGATGTTATATTTAAGCAGGCAAAGACCGGAGAGATTGATTCATTGTTTAAGAATGATGATGCACGGGACACTGCTTTTGGTATTATTGAAAATATTACAGGTGTACCTGCAAAGTACTGGTTAGGGGAGGAAAGAATAAAGTTAGGCATAAGATGTACAAATGCAAACTTGAATTGTGACGGTGAATCAATAGATACCGTTGACCTTGAAAACGATAGACCATTTTATGATAAAGAAGAAAATTACGGTCATGCTTATCATGGGAAATTTTATCAAGAACAATTGAAAAATCCTTTACACTTGGAACCTGATGAAATATATAAGGCTGTTTTTGGTAAGGAAATGCCTGATGAGAATGAAGAAATTACAGAAACCATAGAGAGTTTATATAGTTTGCGTGGACTACTAACAGTTATATTACTTAACATGGCTGATGAAATAGAACTTATAGATAAGGCAAATGTATATAAACGCACAAAATGGGTGCCTTACATTAAGAAGATAAGAAAAACCACGAAACATGGTATCACCTACAGTCCTAAGTTTGTTGAAATTAGAAAAGGATTAGTACAGACAATTATTAGGAATATATTTGACTTAGGTTATGTTTTCACATTCAGAGATTTAGATAAGGAATTTAAAATTTAAAATTTCCAACAAAAATAAAATAATTTGAATATCGTTAAGTAATATTTAAAAGCATGTCTTGAAATTAGGATAGACATGCTTTTTTCATGCTCAAAAATTCTTTGAAAATCATGAAGTAATATATACTTGTAGCTACAATAAACGCTGGGACGCCAGCTACTGGAGAAATGCTATGAGTATAAAAGTAGAAGCTAATAAGAAAGAGTTTGTTAATTCTTATAAAACAGTAACTGAAAATAATTCAGCTCTTGATAGTAAATATGAAGTTGAGAAATATGGTATGGATACCAAAGAGGCTTCAATATTTATAGGATGTTCAGCTTACACCATTAGAGAGCTAGCCAGAAAGAAACAAATACCACATTATAAGATAGGAAATAGAATTATGTTTACTAAACAAGCTCTTATAAAGTGGATTGACAAGCAAGAAAGTAGAAATTGGAGATAATGGTGCATTAAAGTTTCAGGTCTGAAAAGGTGTAAAAAGTAAGAAGCGCTATTGAAAATTTACACCTTTTCAGATAGAATCCACCCCCCAAGTTATAAGAAATTAAAAGGAGTAGATACATATGGCAAGCGTTAAACACATTAAAGACAATAAGTACAGAGTTTTCCTCTGCGTTAAAAGGCAAAGAGCTACAAGAGTAATAACTGCAAAAAGTCAAAAAGATGCAGAGAAGCAAGCTGTAGCTATGGAAATAAAACTTGGTGAAACAGGCAGTTTAGATGGAGAAACAAAGTCTGAAAAAAGCAGTTTACTTGTAGCGGACTTGGCTGAAAGATATATGGATTACTTGGTTAATAAGAATAAACCTATCAAAGAAAAAACCAGACAAAAGTATCAAGACCTGCTGAATAATAATATACTTCCTTACTTTAAAGGATATAAGGTATCAGCAATAGATGTTAATGACGCTGAAAAGTTCCTAAGGTTCCTAGGTACGCCAGATGCCAGGGTGAACAAGAGTAAAAAGCGTCCATATAGTCAAGGGACAATAAAGGAGATTTTTACTTTGTTTGATTGTATGATGAAGAAGGCGGTCATTTGGGATATTATTGATAGTAATCCTTGTGATAAGGTAGAAAAACCAGTGGAAGAAAAGAAGGAAGTTATATATTATAACTTAGAACAGATGGCTGAGCTGCTTCGATTGATAGACAAAGATACTCAAGCAGAGTTGGATAGGGCAGCTATTATGGCTGAAAGAGGTAATTACCATCCTTATACGATTCAGAAAATAAAAGTGAGTGCATTAATGAAACAATTGATTGTAAATTTAGCCGTTAAAACCGCAGCTAGACGTGGTGAAATTTTAGGACTACATAGGCAAGATATAAACTTTGATAAGAAGTCCATAACGTATAGAAGGTCAGTTTTATACACTAAAGAAGCCGGAACATATGAAGAAAAAGGCTTGAAAACAAGAGAGATGAACGAGGTGTATATCAATGATAGTCTAGTAGAGCTTATAAAGAATTACTTCAAAGAGTTGGATAAGTTATTTGAAGTATCGGAAGGACAATTGAAACCAAACAATTTGCTGTTCATGACACTACGTAATACCAAGATGTCTAAAGTTGGAGACATATTATTTCCAGACCCAATCAGCGAATGGTTTAAATTATTTTTAGCAGACCATGGAATGCCTCCAATAACGTTTCATAAGCTTAGAAGTAGCAGCTTAACATATTTAGCCAATAATGGAACAGATTTATTTACTGTATCTAAAGTAGCGGGACATAGTAATACACAGACAGCAGAGAAATATTACGTTGATGGTTATGATTCAAACAAAGCGATGGCGGCAAGTACTTTTGATAAATTAGATGAATTAGTGAAAAAATAGACATTAACGAATTACAATAGAAGTGAAGGTCAGTAGTATCGAACTATTGACCTTCATTTTTGTAAGTGCATAAGAAATAAAGAGAGTATGCTATTATGGAGTAGAAAAATTCAAACTTTTCTATTTCTATATATTATACTTGAAAAGAAAATAATTTTATATTATAATTTAGCGAGTGAAACAGGGAGGATTAAGTGCATGTAAAGTGGAATGATATATGAATCATGGTATTATAAGCCGTTTACACACAATTTACACACGGATTAAAGTAAGAACTTTAAATATATCAATATATAGTGTTTGGAGCGGCAATATTAATACTATATATAGTGTGTTATAGGCGATTTAATTTCATACATCTGTTTTCAAAGAGATAAATGGCATGTATTTTCAATCAAAAGAGCTACAGGAATGTGGCTCTTTTATTTTTAAACTTTTATACTATATATAGTATACATAGCAACAAATTAAACTACATATGGTATAAACGAAAGAGGCATTTAAAAAGAGTAGGTAATTTGAGTTTTATTGAATGTGGCTAAATTTTGCTCATTATCGGTGGTTGTGTGTAAATATTTACACCTATTTACACACGGTAAAATTAGCGTGTGTAAATTATTTTAGAGCAGAAGTTTGATGTGGTCTGTGTTCTTGGGTTGATATAGCTTCTAATTTAATCACTCCCTGCGGAGCTTATACCAAAGTGAGTCATATTTGAGAAGAATAAAATGTCGGTAACAGAAGTTTGCAGGACAATCTATTATATACAGTGTAAACAATTGGTGGGAACTATTAATGCAGGATTAGATAGTTTGGATAATGAAAAAAAAATTTTAAAAAAGCATTTCCCAAGGCTAATGCGGTTTATGAGATAGGCGTATTAGCCTTTTTTATATTCAGTCGAAAAAGACAAGCATACATAGGTGGATTGACCTTCAAAAAATCTACAGGAACTTACTGTTATTATTTAATCAACAGGATAATCCTGAATACAAAAATATAGACAATTATAAAGGAGATGTTTACAACATGGAAAAAAAGAAAA
>NZ_FUYH01000055.1 GCF_900167605.1 Caloramator quimbayensis
AAGAGGAGCTTCAACGATGCTTTTAACCATAACGTGGAAAATTGAGTCATAAGATTTTTGCCTTGCCAGCCTTGGCATGACAAACCACCTCCAACTTAGATTATATTTTTAGTATTATTTTGCCAAGTTAGAGGTGGTTTTATTCATGTAATTGTAATGTTGGTAGTGAAAATAAGTAACCGTCCCTTAACCTTAATCCAAAATTTCTTTATGGAGTTGTAAAGTAATAAAGAAAAATAAGTAACCGTCCCAGAATTGTCAGGATTGCAGGATTTTCAAATCTATCTTAGCTACTTAAAGTTCAAGCAGATTATAAATTTATCATATATATATTCTCCGGTATTATAAAGTTTAAATAATAAAAAGGCTCATTTTTATCCTGTATGTATATCCATCTTTCAAGGTCTAAAACGAGGGTATCCTCGTTTATGTTTAATATTTCTCTTTCCTTTATTGAAGGAACTCTCGGAACTATTACCTGCTCTACTTTTTTTATATTAAGATTTAAGTCTTTTAAAATCATCTTGGCAAAGGAGCCTGTCAAATCAAATTTTTCCCCTATGTTGCCATATTCAGTTGAAAAATAGGATTCTTCAACTGCTATAGGTATATTTTCAGCATACCTTATCCTTTTTATATAGTAGCAATCATATTGGCTTTTCCACTTAAGTCTTTTCAGAGTAGCTTTATCAGGTGCCATCTTTATGTTTTCAACAGGTATATTTTTAGGGTTTATTCCCCTTGCATTCAAAGAATAAGTAAGACTTATTAGAGGTTCAAAGCCGAGGGAAGGCTGCGTCCTCGCAACAAAAGTCCCAATTCCTTGCTTTTTATATAGATATCCTTCATTTACAAGCTTTGAAAGTGCCTCCCTAACCGTTGCGCGACCTACATTATACTCATCCATAAGTTCCTTTTCCGTAGGTATTTTATCTCCAACCTTCCATATACCATTTTTTATTTTTTCAACAAGTTCATTTTTAAGCTGTATGTAAAGGGGTATATAATTATATCTATCAAGCATTTTTATCCCTCATTTATATAAATTATTGTAAAAATTATACTATAATGACTTTTTTATTTCAATTACCGAGAATTTATTTATGCTCTTAAATTAGCAATATTACCTATTTCACCCGATAACTTTGTCTATCTTATAAACTAATAAATATTTGAAGTGTTTTATTGATTAATTTGTATATAATCATTTAAATTTATTATAAAAATCTAATGACTTAAAAAATCTTTTATAATATAATTAAGCTAATTATAAAATTTCGGCAGAGTAGACGATTGTGCGTTAAGTGCCAGCAGGACGGGAAGTTGCCTCTGGACGAAAAGCGTAAGCTTGCGGTACAACCGTTGCATTCCGCTGCCACGAAAGTTTCCTCTTTTGTGGCCTACTTTGCACAAAAGCAAAAGGAGGATAAAAAATGAAAAAAACTCAAGTCTTAGTTTATGTTTCACTTCTTATTTCACTCGAAATAATTCTAACAAGATTTCTATCTTTTCAAACACCCCTTGTTAGAATAAGTTTTGGTTTTCTTCCGATAATGTTGTCTGCTTATATGTTTGGTCCTTTAATTGGAGGAATAACTGGAGCGCTATCTGATATAATTGGTATTTTTATGTTTTCAACTGCTTCTTTTTTCCCCGGTTTTACATTAAGTGCATTTTTGACCGGCTTTATTTATGGCAACATATTGCACAACAGCAAATATTCTATTAAAAAAATCATTATTTCAGTTTTATTGATATCATTAATCGTTGAATTTGGATTAAATACAATATGGCTTTCAATAATTACAGGTAAAGCTATAACTGCAATACTACCTTTAAGGATTATAAAAATAGCTATTATAATACCTATTCAAATAATAAGCATAAATATTGTTCTTAAATCCCTGTCAAGATATCTTGAAAAATATATTGCCATTGAAAGATAGAAATTGGCTGTGCACTATTTAACAGTGCACAGCCTTAAATTATATCTTATACTGTTTAATTATTTCCTTATATTTATAAAAGCTATCCTTCTTTATTCTCTCTTGTGTTTTAAAATCAACATAAACAATTCCAAAACGTTTTGAATATCCATGTCCCCACTCAAAATTATCAAAAAGTGACCAGCAAAAATAACCTGCAACATTTAATTTTTCTTCATTCATTTTTTCTATAGCTTTAATATGCTCCTCAATATAAAGAGCTCTATCAAAATCATGAACATGTCCATTCTCAACCAAATCTTCAAAGGCAGCGCCATTCTCTGTAATATATATTGGCAAATCAGTATATTTTCCTCTAACCATCTTAATTAAATCAATAAATTCATTAGGAGATACATCCCATCCCATGCTTGTCTTTTTATAATCAGTAAAAGCTGGTCTTAACATTAAAACATTTGTTGGATCATATTCAACAACTATTCTGTTATAAAAATTTATACCAAGAAAATCGCATTTTTCACCTATAATACTAAAATCACCTTTTTTTATAAAGCTAAAATCCTCCACTCTTTGAGAATAAAGATTAATCATATCAAAAGGATAATGACCTTTAAAAATCGGCTCGAGGAACCATCTGTTTAAAAATCCATCCCCGTTATTAGCAGCTATTAAATCCTTAAATTCATCTGTTGCTGGATAATAAGGACTTAAATTCAAAGTAATACCGATAGGCTTTTTAAAGCCAAGCTCTCTATACATCTTAACAGTCATGCCATGGGATAATAGTAGATGATGTGCAACCTTAACAGCCGATGTTATACTTCTTTTACCCGGTGCATGCTCTCCTAATGCGTTTGATAAAAAGGATGCACACCAAGGTTCATTATGGGTTATCCACATATCTACATACTCATCGAGCTCAATAAAACATTTTTTAGCATATTCTAAAAAATCAGAGATTTCGCACTTGAAAATTTTTAGGGCGATAAGCCCGTTGATTTATAATGGTTAAGAAATAGTAAGTAGAAATTAGGTATTTTCCGATT